>NZ_JAJKFT010000010.1:1266719-2003617 GCF_020966755.1 Blastopirellula sediminis | reverse complement strand
ATACCGCCGTCAGAATGGTCCGTTCAAGTCGCGCGAAGATTTCAAAAAGGTGGCCGGCTTCGGCGATTCCGCGTTCGTCCAAGCGGCGGGCTTCTTGAAGATTCGGGATGGCGAAAACCCGTTGGACGCCACCTGGATCCACCCCGAGAGCTACGAAGTCGCCGAAAAGGTCTTGGCGAAACTCGATGCGACGATCGACCAGGTCCGCACCGGCAAGCCAGCCGAAGCGGCGAAGCCGATCCACGTCGAACCGACCGATCCGGCGGAACCCGGCGTTGATTTGCCTCCGGCCGAAACCGCTGTCGCCGAAGCGACCGAAGCTGTTGCCGCCGAGGCCGCTCCGGTCGAAACGCCTGCCGCCGAAGTTGCAGCTCCGGAAGCTGCGGCCGTAGAAGCGCCGGCGCCGGCCGAAACGCCAGCTCCTGCCGCTCCGGTCAAAGCGGAAGCTCCTTCCGCCGCGCATGCCGAGTTGGTGAAGAAGATCGCGGGAGTCTCGGCCGAAACGCTCGCCGCTGAGCTTGAAGTGGGCGAACACCTGACTCGCGACATTTTGAATTCGCTGTCGCGTCCCGGTCGCGACCCGCGTGCCGACTTCCCGCCGCCGCTGTTCCGTCGCGGCATCATGAAGCTGGAAGATCTGCGTCCCGGCATGGAACTCTCGGGCACCGTGCTGAACGTGGTCGACTTCGGCGCGTTCGTCGACATCGGCCTGCACGACAGCGGCATGGTCCACATCAGCCGCCTGGCGAACCGCTACGTCAGCGACCCGCACGAAGTGGTCAGCGTCGGAGACGTGATCACCGTCTGGGTGGTCGAGATTGACAAGGATCGCCGCCGCGTTTCGCTTACCGCAATTGAGCCGGGTACCGAAAAGCCGCTGCCGGCCCCGGAAGAAAAGAAGCGAGTCGATCGCCCCGAACGAGCCAAGCGTCCTCCGCGCGAGAAAAACCGCCAGGGGAACAAGCCGCAACAGGGACCGCACGGCAAGCCGAAATCGAAGTCGTTCGTCGCCAAGTCGAAGCCGACTCCGGTGAAGCCGATCTCCGAAGCGATGAAAGAAGGAAAAGAGCCGCTCCGTTCGTTCGGCGACCTTGCTCAGTTCCTGAATCAAAAAGAAGAGAAAGACAAGAAGTCGAAAGGGAAATAGTTCCGCTCGGCTTCGCAGGAAGGAGTCTCTCGCCCCACCCTTCCTCGATTCAAAGCGGAGCGACTTGCACCGCCCCTTTCGCTTCCTCCCGCTCGCCCAGCAGCGACCGAAAGATTCATGAACGATTTTGAAGACCGTCTGAAAAAAGCGATCCAACGCGGCGAAAAGCGAAACGCCGCGAAGTCCGAAGCGATCCGCGCTCAGGCTCTCAGCGAAGAAGAATGCAAAGAGCTGCATAGCAAGCTTCGCCTGCAACTTTCCGACTACATCGAAAAGTGCGTCAGCGCTTTGCCGAACTACTTCCCCGGCTTTCAGACCGAAACGATCTACGGCGAAAAAGGTTGGGGCGCCGCTTGTTATCGCGACGACCTCGATCTGACCGGCGGCAAGCGTCGCAGTTTGTATAGCCGACTCGAAATGACGATTCGCCCCTACTCTTCAGTGCATGTTCTCGAATTGGTCGCCAAGGGGGCGATTCGAAACAAAGAGACCTTCAACCGCAGCTATTTCGAGAAGCTGGGTGAAGTCGACGTCGACACGTTCACCAACTACATCGACGTCTGGGTCATTGAATACGCCGAGATTTACTCCGGCACGAAGACCTAATTCGCCGAACTTCCGGGGGGCGGACGATTGAGAATTTCGCCCATCTCGGCGATAATGCGGACTCTCGAATCGCTCTGACATCGGAAGTCGAATATGTCCGCTCCAGCGCCGCGCACCTTCGCCGAATTCTTCGCCGGCATCGGACTTGTCCGCCTTGGTCTGGAACGAGCAGGCTGGGAAGTCCGCTTCGCCAACGACATCGACGCCGCCAAGCATCGCCAATACGAAGGGCACTTTGGGCCGGATGAGTCGTTCGTCCTGGGGGACGTCCATCAGCTGGACGCTTCGGCGATGCCTGACGTGACGCTCGCCACCGCGTCGTTCCCTTGCACCGATCTGTCGCTGGCCGGGGGACGGAAAGGTCTCGGCGGCGCCCAATCGTCGGCGTTCTGGGGTTTTCACGACGTACTGAAACGTCTCGGCGGGCGTCGTCCGCCGCTGGTTTTACTGGAGAACGTCCCTGGGCTGCTCAACTCGCACGGAGGCGCCGATTTCGCCGCCGTCCTCACCGCGCTGAACGACCTTGGCTATCGCGTCGATCCGATCATGCTCGACGCCAAGTGGTTCACGCCGCAAAGCCGGCTTCGCTTGTTCGTGATCGCCAAAGCGGTCGATGACGATGATGCGATCGCTCCGGAAGAACTGACCCCGTCACAGCTTCGTCCTGCGGCGCTGGTCGACTTCGTCCAGCGCCATCCCGAAATCATCTGGAGCTGCGCCGAGTTGCCCGATCCGCCGGCCGCCAGCAGCGACAAACTGGCCGATATCCTTGAGAAGCTCTCGGACGATGATCCCGCTTGGTGGTCGGACGAGCGCGCCGAATACCTGCTCAATCAAATGAGCCCGCGTCATCGCGCCGACGCCGATGCGATGATCGCTCGCCGCCGCTGGACCTATGGCGCCGTCTTCCGCCGCGTACGACGTGCGCCGGACGGCGAGAAGCGTTCGATGGCCGAAATGCGGACCGATGGGCTGGCCGGCTGCCTTCGCACGCCCAAAGGGGGCAGCGGGCGGCAAATCCTGTTCAAAGCGGGTTACGGCCGCTACGCCGTGCGACTGCTGACGCCGCGCGAGTGCGCCCGGCTGATGGGCGCCGGCGAGTTTACGATTCAAGGATCGAACAACGACGCGTTATTTGGATTTGGGGACGCCGTCTGCGCCAGCGTGCTGACCTGGATCGGCGACAACTACCTCAACCGCCTGACGAGCGAATGCTGCTCGCCGCGGCAGCTGGAACTTTTTTGCCGGTAGCGCGAATGTCCCGCTCGACCGATAATTTTGATCCCGAAAGTCGCAGCGAGATCATGCGGCGGGTCCGGTCGAGCGACACTCAGCCAGAGCGGATAGTTCGGAGTCTGGCGCATCGGTTAGGATACCGCTTTCGGCTGGGAAGAAGAGACTTGCCGGGGAGCCCTGATTTGACTTTCCCTGGCCGCCGGAAAGTAATTTTCGTACACGGCTGCTTCTGGCATCAGCACAGCTGTGCGAAAGGGCAACGTCCGTTGCCGAAACAGAACGCGGATTATTGGCGTAAGAAGTTAAGCAGGAATCAACAGCGTGATCGCCAAGCCCTAAAATCCCTGCGAAAACTGGGGTGGCGCACGCTTATCGTGTGGGAATGCGAGACAAAAAGGGGGAACTGGCCTCGATTGGCCCAAAAACTGCGTAAGTTTTTGGCCGATTGAAGGAGAGTTGGCTGGATTCTGTTGGGGGGGACGTAAAAACCTGGATTTGGTTCGGGTTTGTTGCTTTCGACGTCGGTTCGGCTATTCTGGAATGGATGTTTTCGTAAACCGCGAAGACTTCCTATTTCCCCAGGCCTTATCTCGCGATCCAGTGTCACTGAATCGTAACGACTTAATCGAGGGATGCGTCATGTCGCTTCGACTACTTCTGGCTATCGGTATCGCATCGGTAGTTGCTCAAACTGCGTCGGCCCAGTGGTACTACCAAACCGGCGCCAAAGCCGCGACTGTTGCCGAAAGCCAAGCCCGCGGTCTTGCTGACATCGTTCGCGCTCAGGGCGAATACAACCTGAACACCGCTCGTGCGGCGATCGACGTCGAAGAGGCTCGCAGCCAATACATCGAAAATCGGAACCGCGCCCAGCAAGTCTATTTTGAAATGCGTCGCCGCAACACCGAGTTCCGCGCCGAGCAGGCCGGACCGAAGCCGACCAGCGAACAGCTGTTCCGCTTCAACCAGGAACGTGCTCCGCAGCGTTTGGCTGCGTCGCAGCTCGATCCGCTGACCGGCGAAATCAACTGGCCGTTCATTCTGACCGACAAGCCGTACGACGAATATCGCGAAAAGTTGAACATGGCGTTCGCCATGCGTGCTCGCGAAGGCTCGTACGCCAACGTCGACGAATTCCGCAACGTCACCGGCACTGCGGAAGCGATGTTTGACGAACTGAAGAACCGGATTCGCGATTACCCGGCGGATAAGTACATCGAAGCGAGCAGCTTCATGCGGTCCCTGGTCTTCGACGCCCAGTTCCCGTCGGGCTAACGACCACTCGATTACTCACAACTCATCTTCCCACACCTATCTAGCAACCACACGTCGCTGGCGACGTACTTTTCTGCGGAGTCTGCAATGATCAAACGACTGATGTTTTCCGTGGCTTTGCCGTTGGCAGCCGCTTCGATCGTCTGGGCCGACGCGGCCGATTCGGTCAAAGCGTTGTCTGGCAAAGGAGCTGATGCGGTCGCCGCCGCTGACGCCCTGGCGCGTAATCCGGAAGACGCCGATAAGGCGGTCCCGGCGTTAATCGCCGCGATGGGAAGCGACGACAGTGAGTTGCGTTGGCATGCCGCTCGAGCATTGGCCGAATACGAAACCGAAGCCGCGCCGGCCCTCGCCGCTTTGACCAAAGGCCTGGACGATCCCGACATGGAAGTTCGCGCTTACAGCGCGTATGCGATCGGCGAGATTGGCGAGAAGGCCCTGCCTGCAGTTCCCGCGCTGATCAAAAAGATCACTGACAAAGAAGCGATCGTCCGTCGCGCCGCGATGGGCGCCGTTCGCAAGCTGCCGACCGATCCGAACGAAACGTTGCCGCTGATCGCCAAGATCCTGGATGAATCGGATCCGGGCGTCGTCGTTCCCGCGCTGCACACCTTGGCCGAAGCGGGCAAAAAGTCGTTGCCGGTGCTGAAGAAGGCTTTGACCACCGAACGTGGTGCCTACTGGGCCTGCTTGATCGCTGGCGAAATGGGACCCGAAGCAGAAAGCGCCGCTCCCAACCTGGCCGAAGTTTTGAAGTCGCACAAAGACCCCGATACCCGCATGCAAGCCGCCGTCGCCTTGGGCCAGATCGGCCCCGGCGCCAAAGCGGCTGTCGGCCAATTGGCCGCGAGCCTGGAAGCGGACGACTCGATGGCGGTCCGGTACGCTTCGGCGTACGCCCTGGGCATGATCAAAGACTCCGCCTCGGAAACGGCCCTGGAGTCGGCTTCCGCGTCGAAAGATGAGTTCATGCACATGCTGGGCGAATGGGGCATCGCTCGTCTCCACCCGGAAGACAAGGAAGCGGTTGAACATGCCGTGGAAGACTTGGTCGAAGGGATGAAGAGCGACAACGCGAACGTTCGCGCCGCCGCCGCACGCTGCCTGGCCGAATTGGACGCTCCTCGCGAGATGGTCGCTCCGGTCTTGCTGAAGGCGCTCACCGAAACCGACCCGACAGTCGTCGTCCACTTCCGCGAAGCGATCGTCTCGCTCGGACCGAAGGCGACGCCGCGACTGGCGAAGGCTTTGGAGATCGAAGGTCTGCGGATGCACGCTCTGTCGATCCTTCGCGAACTCGGCCCGGACGCCAAAGCGGCTGTTCCGGCGTTGATCGAAACCTTGAAGGTTGACGATGCGGAAGTGCAAAGCGAAACGATGATGGTTCTGGGCGGCTTGGGTCAATCTGCCGCTCCGGCGACCGAATCGATCGCCAAGTTCCTGGCCAGCCCGGAAGCTGGTTTGCAGCAAAGCGCCCTGTACGCTTTGGGCACCATCGGCCCGTCCGCCAAAGCGGCGATCCCGCAGATCACTCCGCTTCTGGACAGTGACGTCGAATTCACAAAGGTCGCCGCTGGTTGGGCGATCGCTCATATCGATCCGACTAGCGACGCCGCCGCCAAAGCGACGATCGTCCTGGCCGCGGCCTTGACCGAAGGTTCCGATCTGGTCCGCCTGGAAGCGGCGACTTCGTTAGGCATGTTCGGCAAGCAGGCCGCTTCTGCCAAAGCGGCGCTGACGAAAGCGGCGAGCGACGACGCCTCGGAAGCGGTTCGCGCCGCAGCCGCTGAAGCGTTAACCAAAGTGCAGTAGTACGGCGACGCGCACGATCGAGAGAAAACTTGAGCCGCTCCTCCACCCTGAGGAGCGGCTTTTTTTGTTGGTGTGCAAAACTGCGGAACTTTCCGCGTCGTGCGAACGTTCGATTGGCTGTCAGCTTTGCGCGGCATACGATAGCATAAAGTTGCGGCAGCTCTCCGATCCATTCATCCCAATGTGCCGGCGATACCTACCCTGAGACTGCTAGTGTCGAAAATCCTGCAATCCAACTTCTTTGGATACGTGGTGGCGATCGTCGTTTCGGCCGCGTGTTTGGGGCTGGGACTGCTTCTGACCGCTCAGTTAGGCGAATCGGCCGGCATGATGCTGCTGGTCACCGCCGTCCTGATCGCTTCTTGGTGGGGAGGACTCTATCCAGGCCTGATGGCGACTGCACTTTGCGTCGTCGTCGGCTGCTACTACTTTTTGTCTCCTCTCTTTTCGCCGCGCGTCGATAGCGCCGGCGATCTGCTCCGCGTCGCTCTCTTCTTTGTGATCGGCGTGACGATTGCAATCGTCAACGAGGCGAAACGCCGCGCCGTCGTGCGAGAAGTCAAACGTCGCGAAGAGCTGCGGTTGATTATGTCGAGCATCGGCGACGCCGTGATCACGACCGACGTCAACGGCAAGATCACCGGACTGAACCCCGTGGCCGAACAGTTGACCGGTTGGATGACGACCGACGCGGTTGGTCGCCCGCTGACGCAAGTCTTTCGCCTGGTCCATCAACATTCGCGGAAGACGATCGACAACGTGGCGCTGCGTGCGGCCGCCGAAGAAGTGACCGTCGGCGCGGCGGCCGATTCGATTTTGATCGCCAAAGATGGTCGTGAATTGCCCGTCGAAGACAGCACCTCGCCGATTCGCGATAGCGGCGGAGAGATCATCGGCGCCGTGCTCGTCTTTCGCGACGTGACGGAGCGGCGCACGACGGAACAGCGTCTGCAAATCAGCGAAGAGCGGTTTCGCGCTTTGGTCAAAGCGACGGCGACCGTCGTCTGGACTACCGCGCCCAACGGCCAAACGATTGAAGACTCGCCGACCTGGCGAGCGTTTACCGGCCAAACGCTTGCCGAATGGCAAGGATCCGGCTGGCTCAACGTCGTCCACCCCGATGATCGCGAACAAACCGCCGAATACTGGCGTAACGCGACCGCCGACCGCACCGCCTATGAGTGCGAATATCGCTTGCGCCGCGCGGACGGCGAATACCGCTGGACCAAGGTCAGCGGCGTGCCGGTCCTGAACGCCGACGGTAGCGTCCGCGAATGGGTCGGCATGAACGTCGACATCACCGACGAACGGGCCGCTGCCGAGAAGATGCGCGAGAGCGAACTCCGGTATCGCCTGGTGAGCGAAGCGGCCAACGACGCGATCTGGGACTGGGATCTGGAAACCAACAAGGTTCGTTGGAACGAAGGGATTCGCCGTAACTTCGGCTATACCAAGTCGCAGGTCGGCGCCGACGCCGGTTGGTGGAAGGCCGGCATCCACCCTGACGATCGCCAACGCGTCATCGAAGGAATCCAACTCGCGATCGACTCTGACCAAGAACGCTGGACCGACGAGTATCGGTTCCAAAAAGCGGACGGGGACTACGCCTACGTCGTCGATCGCGGGCGCATCGTGCGCAGCGACGACAAACCGGTTCGCATGGTCGGATCGATGCTCGACCTGACCGAACGAAAACGTAATGAGCAGATTCTGGCCGAACGCTCCCGCCTGTCGGCGATGCGGGCCGACGTCAGCGGCTGTTTGACGACCGGCGAACCGATGTCCGACGTTCTCCAGCGCTGCGCCGAAGCGCTCGTCCGACATCTCGATACGGCGCTGGCGAGAATCTGGATCGTCGACGAGTCGAACGAAGTCCTCGACTTGAACGCCAACGCCGGCGAACAAGGACATTTGCTTGACCTGCATGAGCGGGTCATGATCGGCGAAGGCAAGATCGGCCGCATCGCACGGCAATGCCAGCCGCTGGTCACCAATCAGGCGCCGCTCGACCCCAATATCAGCGACCCGCAATGGGCGATGCGCGAAGGGATGGTCGCGTTCGCCGGCTATCCCCTGACCGTCGAAGGTCGGGTGCTCGGCGTCTTGGCGACGTTCGCACGGCATGAACTATCGGATGCGATCCTCAGCGACTTGGCGCCGCTTGCCGACTCGATCGCTCAATACGTCGTCCGTAAGCGGGGCGAACTAATCCTCGATCGCTTAACGGCCGAAGCGGAGCGACAGCGCCGACTCTATCGCACGATTCTTTCGACCATTCCCGACCTGGTCTACGTATTCGACTTGCAACATCGCTTCACTTACGCCAACGAAGCGCTGCTGAAGATGTTGGGCAAACCGTGGGACGAGGCGATTGGCAAGAATTGCCTGGAACTGGGCTATGAACCTTGGCATGCGGAGATGCACGATCGCGAAATCGATCAGGTGGTCGCGACGCGATCGGCGATCCGCGGCGAGGTCCCCTTCATCGGCACCAGCGGACGCCGCATTTACGACTACATCTTTCTGCCGGTCTTCGGCGCCGACGGCGAAGTGGAGGCGGTCGCCGGGACGACCCGCGACATTACCGAGCTGAAAAAGACCGAAGAGGCGATTCGCGAAAACGAAGCGCGCTTCCGCCAGTTGGCCGACGCGATGCCGCACATCGTCTGGTCGGCGGGCCCCGACGGCGAAGTCGACTATTTCAACAATCGTTGGCATCAGTTCACCGGCTTCGAGCGCGGCGCCGACGACGACCGCAACTGGGAACATTTGCTCCCGCCCGACGAGTTGAATGCATTTCGCGAAGCCTGGGACGAGGCGGTGCGCAGCGGCGTCCCCTTCGAAATTGAGCATCGATTTTTCGACCAGGCCGACAACGCTTATCGCTGGTTTTTGACGCGTGCGGTTCCGGTGCGCGACGCCGCCGGAGATGTCGTCCGCTGGTTCGTTTCCTGCACCGACATCCAGCGTCAAAAGCGAACCGAACAGATCAATCGCTTCGTGGCGGACGCCAGCGCTTGCTTGACTTCCGATCTCGACTACGAGACCACTTTCAAAGATTTGGCGCGGGTCGCCGTGCCGAACTTCTCCGACTGGTGCGCCGTCGACCTGCTCGACGAAGAGAACCAGCCGCGCCGCGTAGCGCTAATGCATCAGGATCCGGCGAAGATCGAGCTGGTCAACCGAATGAACGCCGATTATCCGCCGCAGAAAGACGATCAGTTCGGCATTTGGAACATCATGCGGACCGGAGAGCCGGTCCTGTGGGAAAACGTCACCGAAGAGAAGCTGCAAGCCAACGCCAGCAGCCAAGAGCTGCTCGCGATCCTGAAGTCGCTCCAGCTCAAGTCGTACATCGGCGTCCCGCTCATTTCGCGCGGCAAAGCGATCGGCGTCCTCACGTTCAGCATGGCCGAATCGGGACGCCTATTCGATAGCGAAGCGCTGCGAGCCGCGGAAGACGTCGCTCGCCGCGTCGCCGTCGCTTTCGAGAACAGCGTACTTTATCAACAGCTGCGCGAGGCCGATCGCCGCAAAGACGAGTTCTTAGCGATGTTGGCGCACGAACTCCGCAATCCGCTCGCGCCGATCCGTAGCGGCATCGACATTCTGGAAATCGACTCTCCTCGCGGCGCCGAAGTGCTTGACGCGATGAAAGATCAAGTGGAGCACTTGGTTCGCTTGGTCGACGACTTGCTCGACGTTTCCCGCATCATGCGCGGCAAAGTTGACCTACGACTTGAAACCGCGTCGTTGTCGGCGATCGTCCTGCGGGCCGTTCAATCGGTGAAATGGCTCTTCGACGAAAAGGATCACCAGCTTGAGGTCAAGCTGCCTGACCAGTCGCTACCGGTTCACGCCGATCCGGTTCGCATGGTTCAGGTCCTGAGTAACTTGCTGAACAACGCCGCTAAGTACACTGATCCCGGCGGTCATATTCAACTTGAGGTCGAGCGCGTCGGCGACAACGCTCAAATCCGCATCACCGACGACGGCATCGGCATCGAGCCTGAATTGACCGCCCATGTCTTCGACCTTTTCACCCAGTCGTCTCGCGCGCTGGATCGCGCACAAGGAGGACTTGGCATTGGTTTGACGCTGGTCCGCAACCTGGTCGAGATGCATCATGGGACAGTCAACGTGAAGAGCAACGGCGCCGGTAACGGCAGCCAGTTCATCGTCGAACTGCCGATCTCCGACGCCCCCATCCCCGCCGAAACCGTAATGCCCGACGATGCGTCGAACGTCGCGCGGCGGATCCTGGTCGTTGACGACAACGTCGGCGTCGCCCGGATGTTGTCGCTGCTGCTGGGCAAACTTGGCGATCACAAAATCGAAATGGCGCATGACGGTCCAACCGCGATCGCGAAAGCGTGCGAGATGGCGCCCGAAATGATCTTCCTCGACATCGGCTTGCCCAACATGGACGGCTACCAGGTAGGTCGGCGACTGCGGGAAGAGTCGGAGTTGGCCCAAACGCTACTGATCGCGTTGACCGGTTACGGCAAAGACGAAGATCGTCGCAAGTCGGCCGAAGCAGGCTTCGACGAGCACCTGGTGAAGCCGCCGGCGCTCGACGTGCTACGCAGCCTCTTTTCGCATCCGAAGTTAACCGGCGCTGATCCTTCGCCAATCGAACAAGAGGGCGACTAAGAAACGGCCGCCAAAGAAGGCGCCAAGATATCGATCGCTTCGCGAATTCGTTGCGCTCCGCGATGGAACGTCGCTTGCTCCGCTTCGTTGAGTTCAGGACGGAGCACCCGCTCGATGCCGCGACGTCCGATCACCGCCGGCAAAGAGAGGCAGACGTCTTTCACGCCGTAGTAGTCGTTGATTCGCAGACTGACCGGCGCCGTGCGACGTCGATTGTTGCGGATCGCGTCGAGAATCATCATCGTCGCGCCGGCGATCCCATAGTTGGTATAGCCGCGAGTTCGATAGATCTTGCCGGCCGATTCCGCCGCCTGACGTGCGAGCGACATTAGATCGTCATCCGGCTTCATCGATTCTCCCCCCAGAGAAGCGGTGCTGAACGAGGCGACCTGGTCCTCGCCATGCTCGCCGATCACGTAGGCCCTCACATCGCTGGTATGAACGCTGAGTCGCTCCGATAGCAGCCGGCGCAGCCGAGCGGTATCGAGCAGCGTGCCGACGCCAAAGACCCGCTCCTGCGGGAAGCCTGAGACTTGCAGCGCAAACCACGACATCACGTCGACCGGATTGGTCACCATCACGCAAATGGCGCTGGGACTCGCCGCCGCTAGAAGCGGCATCCGTTGGCTGAGCCGCTGCAAGTTGCCTCGCGCGGCGCTATAGCGATCAACGTCGGCGCCGGTGCTGGGAGAAGCGTCGCAGTAGAGGATCACGTCCGATCCGGCGGCGTCCATATCGCTTCCCGCACGGACATCAACCGAGTGCTCCTCGAGCCCGGCGGCATGATTCAGATCGTCCGCTTCCGACTTGGCGATTTCCGTGCGGCGCGAGACCAGCACCAGTTCGTCCGCGAGCCCCTTCAATACAATCGCATGGGCGACGGCCGATCCTACTTTGCCCAGCCCGATCAACGAAACCTTCATTCAGCCAATTCCTCGCAACGATCAACGCCTCACACTCGCATTCTAACGCGAGGTACCGCGACCGCGTCATGGCGAAAATCCCGCATTTGGCGCCTTTTTTCCCGATTTTCATGCCGGCTATGGCAGCGCGAAAGCTCCGTTTATTCTTTCCTTTTTTGCCACAGGCAGTTTGTCGCCAAGCGTTTGCCGGGATTCATTCACAGCGCGGCAACGAGTACGCTAAAGCGACATCCGCACCCCTCTCATACCGCAAACTTTCGTGAACGATGTCCCGCCCGATTCTTCCGACGCCAAGCAACCGCCGCGACTAAAGCGCGAAGTCGGCTTGGCCGGCGCGATCTTACTGGGTCTCGGCTCGATCATCGGCACCGGGATCTTCGTCAGCATCGGCATTGCGGCCGGAGCGACTGGTCCCGCACTGTTACTGGCGATTCCACTCGCCGCTTTCTTGGCGATCTGCAATGGATTGAGCAGCGCCCAACTAGCCGCCGCTCATCCAGTCAGCGGCGGAACCTATGAGTATGGTTACCGCTGGCTGCATCCGAGCCTTGGCTTTCTGGCCGGTTGGATGTTCGTCGCGGCCAAGTCGGCCTCGGCGGCGACCGCGGCACTGGGGTTCTCCGGCTATCTCCTCAATCTGCTGAAGATCGACGCTGCCGCCTGGCGATTGCCGGTCAGCCTGCTGATTGTACTGCTCGTGACCGGAGCGATTTTGACCGGGATTCGGAGAAGCAATTTCGCCAATGCGGTTCTAGTATCGACGTCGCTACTGGCGCTCGCTCTTTTGATCGCGTTTGGGCTACCAAGCGTTTCAAGCGAACAGCTCACCCCCTTCTTCGCTCCCGTCACAGCCGCCATGACGCCGACGCTCGGTTTTGCTCAGGCGGTCGCCCTGATGTTCGTCGCCTATACCGGCTACGGGCGCATCGCGACGCTCGGCGAAGAGGTCGAAAACCCGCGGCGGACAATTCCGGTCGCGATCATCGCCACCCTCTTCATCGCGATGGCGTTTTACTGGCTGATCGGCCTGGTCGCAATCGGCGTACTCGGCGCCGAGGAACTTGCCTCCGCCACGCTCCATCAAGGAGCGCCCCTCGAAATCGTCGCGATGCAAATTGGTTCGCCGCTACTCGCGACGGTAATCGCCATCGGCGCCACAACCGCCATGGCCGGCGTCCTTTTGAACCTGGTTCTGGGACTGTCGCGGGTCGTGTTGGCGATGGGACGCCGCCGCGATCTGCCGGCGATCTTTGGAGAACTAAACGCCTCCCACACGACTCCCACTTTCGCAGTGCTGCTGGTCGCGGCGATCGTGATGGGCCTGACGCTGATCGGCGACGTGAAGACGACCTGGTCGTTCAGCGCGTTCACCGTGCTGATCTACTACGCACTGACGAACCTGGCGGCGATTCGCCTGGCGCCAGAGGAACGTCTCTATCCAGCGGCGTTCGCGTGGATCGGACTGGCGATTTGCTTGCTGTTGCCGTTTTGGGTCGACCGCGCGGTCTGGCAATCGGGCTTGGCGCTGATCGCTGCCGGCTTAGTTTGGCACTTCATTGCGATGCGTTTGCGCAATTCGTAGCCCGAAGCGCAAGCGAGGGAAATGCGGTCAACCATTTCCCTACATCCATGAATGGCTGACCTCATCGCCCTCGCTCACGCTTTAGGCAAAGAAGTGGATGACGCAACGCCGGAAAGAACTAGTCCTGCTCTTTCGCCGCCATCAGCTTGGCTTCTTCATCCTCGGCCTTCACCAGATCCATCGCGGCGATCACTTCGTCCAAGTCGTCTTTGAACAAGTCGCCGATCAACAGGTCGGTAACGCGACCAACAAAGTGCGGGAAACGGCGAATGAAGCGACCGAAGTTGAACCCTTCGTAGTACTCCGAAACGAGACGGCGCATCCGTCCCATCCCGACCAGGTAGTCAGGGAGCCAATTGCCAAGCTGCTCTTTCGACGTGTCTCCCTTTTCGAGGGCGTCGCAAATCGCATCGGCGGCGAGTTGGCCCGACTTCAGGGCAAGCAACACGCCGGACGAGTACAGGGGGTCAAGGAAGCCGAACGCGTCGCCGACCAACACCCAACCGTCGCCGGCGCCTTCGCTCGCTTTGTAGGTGTAGTCCTTGGTGGCGAAGATCTTTTCGACCTGCTCGGCATTGGCGATGCGCTCTTTGACCGCCGGGCAGCGATCGAGCTCTTCGGCATAGGTTTGCTCGTGGCTCTCCCGGCCTTTGAACAAGTAGTCAAAGTCCCCCACCACGCCGACGCTGACGATGTCGTCATGCAACGGGATATACCAGAACCAACCGTTCTTCCCTTGGACGCTAAGGACGACGGTCGCCCCTTCGTCTTTTCCGACGTCGCGGTAGGCGCCTTTGAAGTAGGTCCAGATGGCGCCTTTGTTCAGTTCCGGATCGGGCACGCGCAGCTTGAACTTGTTGATCAGCATCGAGCTTTGACCGCTCGCGTCGACCACCACGTCGGCGAAAACTTCGCGGGTTTCGCCGCTCGCGTCGACCACCTTCACACCGATCGCGCGATCGCCGTCAAACAGGACGTCGAGCACGCGGGCTCCTTGATGAACCGTCACGCCATGTTCGGCGGCGTTGTTGATCATCATCAGGTCGAACTCGCTGCGGCGAACTTGCCAGGTCTGCGAGCACTCGTGCGGTTTGTTGTCATGAAAATAGAAGGGCGCCGACAGTCGGCCTGACTGACCGACGAACTGCACGCTGTATTTTTTGATGAAGTGGCTGTCCTTCATCTTGTCGAGCATGTTAAGCCGCTTGAGGACCCAGTAGGTTTCGGGAATCAACGATTCGCCGATGTGGTATCGCGGGAAAACCTCGCGTTCGAACAACTCAACGCGGTAACCCTTTTGCGCGATCAAGGTCGAAACGGTCGAGCCGGCCGGGCCGCCGCCGATGACGACGACGTGAGGTTTTTCGTTGGCGATCATAGTGCTTTGTTCTTCCACCACAGGTATGTCGATAGGCGAGAAAGCGTGTATTGGGTAGGAACCGAAAACCTATTGATCGACTAACGAAAGATTTTCGGCGTCTTCGTGCGGCTCGCGGGCCGCTTTGAGCAACGTGACCAGCTGCTGCAGCGATTTTTCGTCCAGATGCCCCAGCTGCCGTTCGTGGCACTTCCGCACCGCACTGTCGAGCTGATTGACCAGCTTCAGTCCTTCCGGCGTCAGACGGACTTCCACAACACGGCGATTTTCCGGGGGGCGATGTCGCGCGAGCAAGCCGCGCTGCTCCAACTTGTCGAGCAAGCGGGTCATGTCAGGCGCCCGGCTGATCAGCCGACCTCCCAACACCAACGTCGGCATTCCTTCCGGATAAACCGACCGCAGCAGCCGCAGCGTGTTGTACTGCTGGGCCGAGATTCCCGACTCGCTGAAAGTCTCATCTTCCAGCGCCTTAAGCCGGTCGTAGGTCCGCCACAGGTTCAAGAAAACTTCCTGCTGAAGCGAGTCGAACTTGCGACTTCGCCGGGCCGAACCAGACTTGGGACTCGAGGCGCTCATTCTTTTTCACAATATCCGTCAAAACAATACACGTCAAGACAACTGTTGCGTTTCAGACGCCCCAAACGGGTGATCGCCACGGCAGAAAAAGGTTGTTCCGAGGACGCTTCTGCGGTAGCGTTAAATCGCTCACCAAGCCGAGCCCCTCCTCCGCTCCTCCTGCCGAAAGTCACGCCATGATTTCGCGACGCACCTTCCTCCACTCGTCCCTCTGCAGCGGCGCATCGCTGCTCGGTTTCGCTTCTTCCGTTTCCAGCTTGTTGGCGGATGGGTCGACCAGGCCGAACTACGACCTGACGCTCGACGTTCCGACCAAGCTGTACGACGGCGAAAAATGTTGGTGCCATCCGCGGGCCGGAATCGTCCCCGGCATCGGCAAGGAAGGAGCGCCGCGAGTCGTCATGACCATGAACACCTTGCACGTCAACGGCAGCGACGTCTTCAAGGGAATGTTCAGTTTCAAGACCGATGATCTAGGAGCGACTTGGACGGCGCCGGCCGAACAGGAAAACCTGGCGGTGCGAACCGAAACGATCGATGGGGTCGAGCGACCGGTCGCCGTTAGCGACTTCTGGCCGAAGTGGCATGCCGCGTCGAAGACTTTACTGGGGACGGGCCACTCGGTCGTTTATACGCCTGACTGGAAGGTGAAACATCCCCGCCCCCGGCACACGACATATTCGACCTACGATCCGCAGCACGACCAGTGGACTGCCTGGAAGAAGATGGAGATGCCGGCCGGCGACAAGTTCGCCAACAGTGGCGCCGGCTGTACGCAGCGGGTCGATCTGGCCGACGGTTCGATCCTGCTGCCAATCTACTTCAGTCCGCCAGAACAAAGCGCCCACGTTACCGTCGCTCGCTGCACGTTCGACGGCCAGACGCTCCGTTACGTCGGACATGGAACCGAACTGGCCGTCGACGACAAAACCCGCGGTCTGCATGAACCGTCATTGGCCAAATTTGGCGATCGCTTCTTCCTCACGATTCGCAACGACCTGCGCGGCTTCGTTACCCGCAGCGATGACGGACTGAACTATGAGCCGATTCGCGAGTGGAAATTCGACGACGGCAGCGAGCTGGGCAACTACAACACGCAGCAGCATTGGGTCACCCACAGCGACGGGCTCTTTCTCGTCTACACGCGTCGCGGCGCCAACAACGATCATATCGTTCGCCATCGAGCGCCGCTGTTCATGGCCCAGGTCGATCCAGAACGGTTGTGCGTGATCCGCGAGACCGAACGAATCCTGGTGCCGCAGCGAGGCGCCCGACTTGGCAACTTTGGCGTCGCCACCGTTAACGAGCACGAAACCTGGGTGACCGTCTCCGAATGGATGCAGGACGGCAGCAAAACGCACATCATGCCGATCAACAACAAATGGGGAAGCGACGGGAGCGTCTTCGTCGCCCGCATCCATTGGGACCGGCCAAATCGCCTGGCGTAACCTGAATTTGCGTCAGCGGCTATAATCGTCCGACATGGAATCGACCAAGACCAAGAAGGGTCAAAACCAGTTCGGCGACTTTCAAACTCCGGCGGCGCTCGCCGACGAGGTCTGTCGGTTGCTCGCCGCGCAGTCATTTTGTCCGGCGACGATCGTCGAACCAACCTGCGGGCAAGGCGCCTTCGTCCACGCAGCGCTGGCCCACTTTCCCGACGCTCAGGTTATCGGCGTCGAGATCAATCCTGCCTACGTCGAAGAGCTGAGCAAATCGCTCCAAGGGGAAACTCGGGCGACCATCGAGTTAGGCGACTTCTTCGGCGTCGATTGGCAAGCAAAGCTCCTTCAATTTCCGCAGCCGATCTTGATCGTGGGAAATCCTCCCTGGGTTACTAACGCCCAGCAGAGCCTGTTCCAAAGCGACAACTTGCCGGAAAAGTCGAACTTCCAAAAGCAATCCGGCATCGACGCGATCACCGGCAAAAGCAACTTCGATATCTCGGAGTGGATGATCCGCCGCCTGATATCGCTGTTAGCGGACAACGACGCTCAGATTGCGATGCTTTGCAAAACGATGGTCGCTCGCAAGGCGTTGCACGCCGCCTGGAAAGAATCGCTGCCAATCGCCCAGGCCGAGATCCGCAAGATCGACGCGGCCGAACATTTCGGCGTAGCGGTCGACGCTTGCCTATTTACCTGCACGCTTGGCGGAACGAACGCAACCACTGTTTGCCCCACCTTCCCCACACTTGACGCGAACGCTGCTGAAAGCGAATTGGGATTGGTTGACCAGTCGCTAGTCCGCGACCTGCACAACTTCCAGCGGTGGAAACATCTTGCCGGCGAATCTCCCTATCAATGGAGATCCGGCATCAAACACGACTGTTCGAAAGTGATGGAGCTACGTGCGGAGGGAAAACGCTTTCGCAACGGACTGGGAGAAACCGTCGAACTGGAAACCGATTATCTTTTTCCGATGCTGAAAAGCTCCGAAGTTGCCGCCGGCGCCGCGGAGCCCAGTCGTTGGATGCTGGTTCCCCAGCGGAAGACGGCCGATCCTACGGACAAGATCGAACAGCTTGCCCCGAATACTTGGAGCTACTTGCAACGTCATGGCGAATTGCTCGATCGCCGCCGCAGTTCGATCTATCGTCGCCGCCCTCGCTTTTCGGTCTTTGGAATCGGCGACTATACCTTCGCCCCCTGGAAAGTCGCCATCTCCGGCTTCTACAAGCGACTCCAGTTTGCCGTGATCGGCAGCGCCGGCGACAAGCCGATCGTCGTCGATGACACCGTTTACTTCCTGCCGTGTCAAAGTGAACGAGAAGCCCAACTGCTCGCAAAGTTGCTCCATTCGGAACCGGCCCAACAATTCTACGCATCGCAAATCTTCTGGGACGCCAAACGCCCGATCACGGTCGACTTGCTGAAACGGTTGGACCTGCAGGCGTTGGCGAAAGAATTGGGCGCCGAGGACAAACTAGCTGATCTGATCGCGACGAGGCTCGTCTAATCGCGGCGAATCCCGGCGGCGTACTTCGCAAAGTCGATCAGCCCGGCGAATTTGTAGCCAGGGTCGACGTAGTGCTCGATCACGTAAAAGGCGAAGTAATACGCGCGGCAAAAGGCCCAGATCGAAAGACAGAGTAGGCCCGCGACGCGCCAGTCAGGAGCGAACAACAAAAGCAACGTCGCCGCGAACAGTCCCAGCAGGATGAACAAGATTCCCTTCGCCCAAATCGCCGTTGCGTTCTGCAAATCGCCCATCGTCAGACTCCGTATGGAACCCCCCAAGGCTCTTCCGGAAGTCTAACGATTATCAGGGAAACTCGCCACGATCAGGCGCGTTGCGTTTTTCGATTCGCGTCTGGAGAAACTCGGCGAAGTTCTCGGCGTCATCCGTCCCGACGAAGACCTTTCCTTTGTCGAGCTGAATCTCGACGCAGTCGTAGCCCCAGATGTTCCAGACCCAGCCTCCGCGCAAGCTGTAGTGGACGCCCCAGCCGTCCAGGAAAGTCGTGCGGCTTACCTGAGCGGTACGCATCTTCGCGTAGCGGATTCGCCGCCACAACAGCGGCAATGGTCCGAACGAAATCAGTAGCTCATCGTCGTCATCAGAAACCGTCAAATGCCGAAACGCGCCTGCCAGGTAAAGCGTGGAAAAACCGGCAAAGGCGACCACCGCCGAGGCGACCGGCTCGTTCCACAACATCGCGGATGAGATGAAGCACGGAATCGATATTCCGGCAATGAGCCAGCAAAAGGGCCCCTCCTGGGTATGGCGATAGGTCGAGTGGCCGAACATGGCGAGATCCTGGAACGAAGCCGATTCAGCGGCGGCGCAAAAGAACGTCTCTAGAAGTCTATTCGATTGTCGCGTGCCGATCTTGTCGCCGCCAAGCGGGAATCTTAGAACCCGCGATTGAGCTGCACCAGGTACTCGGCGTCGAAGACCTTCTCGGCTCGTCCCGGGAAGACGGCGCCGCTACGAAGTTGCCAGCCGCATCCAAGCCCAACCTGTAAACCGGCGGTGAAATTCAGAACTTCGTAGGCGGGGCTGACCGCCGTGTTGACCGAAGCGGTCGTCAACGTGCCGACGGCGGAAAACTGATCGTCCTCCGCCAGCGGCGTCGTATAGTGCAGTTCGCCGACCAGGGCCAAACCCTTGTTGCAACCGCACGGGGGAACCAGCCAATAGCCGCCGCCGATATCGAAGCCGAGCAGCGCCGGTTGATTCACGCGGCCGATTAGACTGCTGGCGCCGGTATCGTTCAGCGTGACGCGTAGCGGATCTCCCTGCGACGCAAAATCGATCTGCGTAAACATATGCCCAAACCAGCAGCCGCTTCGCTGAGTCATCGCAAGATAGGGAACGAAGTGAACCGTTTGGCTATCGAGCGACGCTTGAATCGGGCCGTAAGTGACGAGACCAGCCGAACCGGTCGGCACTTCCAACCCAAGGCCAGCCGACAGCGCGAACCCTTCTTCGGCGTACAGCAAACGCTTCAGGATCAGATTCATGTTGCCGACGTTATGCCCTTGGACGCCATAGAGAGACGCCGTCGCCGGCGATCCGGCGATGCCGTCGGCGCCAAAGGCTCCGCCAAACGGCATCCGCAGTTCGATCGAGGTCCGTCCCGCGTCGAGTAGCTTTTCAAACGCAAAGACGGTGCGATGGAGCGACTGCGAACTATCCTGCGGCGTCAGACCAAAGCGACCATCGGTCTGTACGTCGAGCGCATTGTGAAAGTAGTTGTAGGCGACCCAGACGCGGTCCGAGGGTGGCGCCTGATTGTTTTCAGCGACGCTCAATCCAGAGATCGCGGCGGCAACCGGGATTTCAGTTCCCAGCGCAGGACTTCCGCTGGCGGTGGGGGTCAGCACCAGCGTCGGCCCGCTCACGCGACGATCGCCGAACATCTCCGGTACGTCGAGCAGACGCGAACGACTGCTGGAACGATAGTAGGCGTCCAGTTCGTCCGAGGTGGAAGGGCCGCTCGTCGTGCTAAAAAGCGATGCGAACGGGCTAATGTAATTGGCCCGGTCGACCAACTGATACGGCATCCCAGGAAAGGCCTGAGCGACGATCGGCCCCTCAGGTATCTGCGAAGGCTGGGCCGCCGCGAAGGTCGTGAGGGCGCAGACCAACCCAATCGCTAGCACAAGCGCAACGGCTTTCTGCTTGTTCATGGGGGACTTCCTTGTCAGCGGCTTGCGACGATCGATTCGTTACTTGCGCAGCGCTCCCCTTTCATGCCAAGGGAGCGGCACATCCCCTCTATCGTCGCTTGACCGCGCGCCCCTTGCGGAAAGTTGCATGAATTTTTCCCCCAGTCGACGCAGTTTAATCGAGCGAATCGGCCAGTTGCTCGATGGCGTCCCATTCGTCCCGCCACTGTTGCGTCCAAATCGCCGCGTAGGCGGGATTCTCTTTCGTGTTGTTGTTGACCTGGATCGCAGCTCGCAACTGTCGTTTGGCCAAGCCCTTATCGCCCAGTCCCAGCGTGATCAGTCCGTGCTGGCGAAGCGAAACAAGTCGGATGCGCATCGCCTCGACCGACTGGTCTTCATCCCCAAGAGGTCGAATCAGGTCCTCATGCACTTTCCGCCAGTTCGTGTCGGCGGCGAGATAGTTTCTGTTCTCCAGCAACATCCCGATCGCTTGCTGCGAGATTTCGATCAGGCGAATCCGATACGTCCGATTGTCAGGTGCTAGCATCATTGCCGAGGGAAGCAAATCAGCCGCTTTCTGCAGCGAAGGAGATGGGTGATCCTCCAGCAGCGACATCGTCAACAAACATTCGACGTAGCGTTGCCATAGCCGAGCGTCGGTCGAATATCGATGGGACAGATCTTGAAACCGATGAGTTGCGTCTTGCAGCAGCTCGAACGCTTTCGGGGAAGCCCCTTGCGACAACTCCAATCGAGCCAAGTTGAATTGCCCCTGGGCGAAGTCGCGGAGCAATTTTGGATCATTGTCATTGTCACGCAACAATTGATGGCGAGCGCGCTGGGCGACGACTTGGGCTGTTTGCGATTCCTCTTTCTTTCCTTGCGCGGCGAGGATTAAAGCACGATTCATCCGCGCGTTAGCCAGCTTACGACGCGGTTCCATTTCCTGCGGAGCTTCCTTGACGACCGCTTCACGCAGGGCAATCGCCTTTTCAAACGCAGCCATCGCTTCCGCATCTTTTCCTTCCCGATGAAGCGTCTGGCCAAGACCGTTCCAGCTATCGCTCAAGCTCGTGCGAACCTGTCGCGTCTCGGCGACTTCTTTCGGCAGCTTTTCCCCCTCGGCGATCGCCTTTCTAAACAGTGCCGCCGCTTCTGCGGGTTCATGCGTCTCCAAATGGAGCAAGCCAAGCTGCGTGCGCGCTTCCTGCAAATCGGCCGGCAACACTTCGTTTTCATGGGCGAGGGCGATCAACATCTGGTAGTGCTCGAGCCCGCGTTTCAGCAATTCGGCCCGAACCGCCTCCTGCCCCGGCTGCTCAAGCAGCGGCTCATCTCGGATGAACGTAAACAGTTCATTCACCGCCAATTGCCCTTGGCGGTTGTTCTGCATCACCCGAGAGAGTTGCAGCTGGGTGCTATACCATCCAAGCCCGGCGATAATCGCGACCAGCAGCAGCGACGCAGCCAATCCAGCCGAGAGCGCAGCGACCTTCGGGTTGCGGCGACGCCAACGATCGAGTCGTCCCCACATGCCGATTGGCCGCGACTTGATCGGCTCGCCGCGCAGATAGCGTTCGAGATCGTCGGCCAGTTCGTCGGCCGACGGAAAGCGAGACCTCGGATCCTTTTGCAAACAACGGAGACAGATCGTTTCCAAGTCGCGATCGACCTGCGGATTCAAATCACGCGGTGAGACCGCCTCTTCTTCCAGCACTTGCCGTAAAGTTTCGGCCGGAGTCGCCGCTTGGATCGGCGGTTTGCCGACCAAGAGGTGATAAAGGGTCGCACCGAGGGCGTAGACGTCGGCCCGCACGTCGATCGCGTGCGAGCTCCGAATCTGCTCCGGCGCCATATACGTCGGCGTACCAAGCACCTCGCCGGTCAGAGTTAACTGTTGCTCGGCCGACATCAAACGGGCCAGGCCGAAGTCGGCGACCAGCACGCGATCGTTCTGCGGATCGAGCATCAGGTTGTGCGGCTTCAAGTCGCGATGGAGCAGGCCTTGAGCGTGAGCCGCAGCGACGCCGCGCGACGCTTGGGCGATGTAGCGAGCGGCAACCTTGTTGCTCAGCGGATTCTTCCGCACCTCCGAGGCCAAGTCGCCGGCGACGATCGGCATCGTGTAGTAGAGACTGCCGTCCGCTTCGCCGACGTCGTAGATCGGCATGACATTGTCGTGCGACAAGTTGGCGGCGGCCCGAACTTCCGACTCGAACCGGATCGCGATTTCATCCCGGATCTCCGGCGGGGCGCCGCTGAAGCCGGCGATCTTGATCGCCACCATCCGGTCCGCCTTCGCCTGGTGAGCCCGATAGACCTTTCCCATCCCGCCGCGGCCCAGTAGTTCGACCAGTTCATACGGACCAAATGCACTGGGAAACGTCTCGCCTGCGGACGAAGGGCGAAGCGTCGAATATTGACGCGTTTCGTCGGCAGGCGGGCCATTCGCATTTGGAAACGAAGAGGGAAGCAACTGCAACTGCGGAAACCGCTGCTGGTATTCGGCCTGCTGCGGCGGAAAGGGAGAGTCTTTCCGCGCGTAGATCTCTTGATCGACTAGCCGTTGCAGAATCGACGGCTCGTGCAGTTGCGGAAACCGATCGAGATACTTTTCCACCAGCGGCTGCTGATCGAGCGTCAACGTTTCGGTAGCCGAATCGATTCCGACGGAGTGTGTGGAAAGTCGTTGCCAGCGAAACTCTAGATCGATGCAAATCAACTCTTCGAGCGTCGGCAAATACGACGGAGCGTCCGGCGTCGGCAGATAGTCGACGATATCGCCGCATTGGCCTCGGAGCCAATCGGATTCAAAGTTGCGGCGGATCTCTTCGTCAACTGCGTTCATGCCAGACCTGATAGTTTCGACTACGACAGACTCAAATCCGCTTGCAGAATCGACTGCAACGATTCGCGGATTTTGGTTTGCATCCGCCTCACAGTCCGTTGACTGCAACCGACGGCGGCGGCGATTTCATCTTGCGTCTGACCGTCGAGGGTCCGCTGCAAGATCGCTTGTTGTTCGGCGCTGAGGTGCTTCAGGATCGATTCCAGGAAGTCGTTGAAATCGATCTCGGCCAGCGCGTCCTCTAGTTTGTTTCCTTTGCCGCCAGCCGGTTCTTCGGCCAGCGATTGCTCGCGATCCATTCCGCGGCAAGCGCGACCATGAAAGCGGGCCTGCATCCGGGCTTTGTTCAAGGTGATCGTCAGCAAGAGTCGCCATAGGTCATTGCGGTCTTGCAACGCAAACTCTCCCTGCCGAACTCGGCGGAAGAACGTGCGACAGGCCGACTGCACCACATCTTCCGGATCGACGCGGCGCTTCAGCTGTTGCGACAACTGGCGATCGGCGACCCGATGAAGCGGTCCGGCGTAAGTCCGCCAAAACTCTTCCTCGATCGCCGGATCGCCGGAAGCGAGCGCCGCAAACCATTGCTGGTCGGGCCAAACGTCTTGCTCATCCATGCGGCTGGTCTCCTTGCATAACAGGAACAAAGAAATCGGGGGCGTCCTAAATGAATGGATCGCAGCTGCAATTTCTTTCAAAGATTGCCGTGAAAGATCAGAAGCGGCCAAGAAATCTTATTTTTTCACAGGAATCGCCCGGTAGCCAGAATAATCGTCCCAGGGCCGGGGGGTGGAAGAGCCAAAACCGCTGAAAACGCCCCCCAAGCGCAGATCGGGGAAAAATGTTTCTTGTTTTTTGTCCGGTTGGGGCCGGCCAGGTCAATCCTCCTAGTGAAGCGACGCACGCTGTGAAACGTCGCCTAGAAGATTCCAATCGGAGAATAACGATGCTTTTGAATTTGCAGAAATGGTTCGGCGCCGTCACCTTGCTCGGCGCGTCATTCGTCACCACTTCGCTGGTCTATGCGGACCATGCCCCACACCCCACCAAGCCTCCCAAGGAACAGCGGGACTTTATCTTCCGCGACCTGAAGAAGCCCCCGATTCCGCCCAAGTCGTCGACCATGCCGCGACCGTTCGGCCTGACCTCGGCGAACAGTTCGGCGGCGAAAGACGCTCCTAAGCCGGGCGATCCGCCGTCCGACTGGCGTAAAGACTGCTTTGGGGATTACAAGCCGAAACCGCGGCCGAAACCGTCGCTGTCGACCTCGCAAATCGGCTATAGCGTGCCGAACAACCCGGCCGCCAAAGACGCCCCCAAGCCGACCGACCCGCCGAGCAAATGGCGCAAGTACATCTTTGAAGATTACAAGGCGCCCAAGCCGCGACCGAAGGGTCAGACGTCGACCTTGCCGGTCGGCCTGACCGGCCAACAAGGTTCGTCCGCCAAGGACGCTCCGAAGCCGACCGACCCGCCGTCCGACTGGCGCAAGTACGTCTTTGAAGACATCAAGGCGCCCAAGCCGCGGCCGAAAGGACAAGTTCCTTCGTCGAACCTCCCTCCGGTCGTCGGCGGCAAGCAGAAGGTCGGCTTCCCGATCCCGCGTTCCACTCCGCTTCCTTCCCACATGCCGGGCGGACCTGGCTACCCGAAAGATGTGAAACGTCCTCCTTACACGCATCCCCCGCGTGACATCAAGGCGCCGAAAGGTCCGCAGTACTAATTTTTCCTTTTGCGACGCCCCGCGATTGCGTCTCCGCGGGGCGTCCCACTTTTTTTCGCAAGGAGTCCACCGCGATGTCGTACACGCAAAATCTTTGGCGATGCGGATGCAGCGTCGCACTCGGCTCGTTTATCGTTTGGCAATTGTTTTACCTCACCGTCGCCAACAGTCTCGAAACGCTCGAAGTCGTCACGCTTCGCTATCCCGAGACTTCATCGGCCATCACCAAGGCGCTGGACGAGAGTCGCGCCGGCCACCGTTCGGCGCTCGGCGGACTTTCGTCCCTCGTCTATGCCGTCGACAAGTATGGCCAGGTTACCGAACAACCGCAGCGCTGGTCGCTGTTCGCACCCAACATCAATGATCAAACCACTTTCCTCGCTTGCGAGTTCCGCTGGAACGATAGCGATCAATCGACCTGGCTGCTGTCGGACAACGAACCGAGCGACGCGTCGAGCTATCTTCGCTACGCCGGCAATCGGATTCGCAGCATCGAACAAAACCTGACTCTCACCTTTGCATTCGAGCCAGGCGAATCGGAAGCCGACGCTCGCCAGCGTTGGGCTGAACAGATCCATGACAAACTCGCGACCGATTTCGACATCCTGATGGTCTGGGCGTCGCTTCGCGTCGAAGAGTTTCAAGCCGATTATCCCTACGTCGCCACGCCGGACGAAGTGATCCTGCATGTTCGTGGCTTTGAAATTGGCGCCCCGGGCCGTGAGGCCGACCAGACTTCCCTCCCTTACTGCATGGCGATCGCTCGCTGGCAGCCTGCCGTTGATTATCCCCGCGAGTGCCTGCCGCTCGAAGCGTACGACCCTGTTACCGAACAATTCGTCTATCAAACCTGGCCGTCGGAGTCTGAATAATGAACCCTGCCACCGAATCCTCGTCCCGCGTCGTGGGCGTTACCCCTTGGCTCCCTCGTCCGCTGTCTAACTCGAAGTGGTGGACCGCTCCGATCTCGGCCCAGTATTACGCCATGCTCCGAATCGGCGTCGCCGCCGTGCTGCTGGTCGATCAACTGGTCACGATGCTGCCGCAACTTTCGGTCTTGTACGGGCGCGGCAGTACCGGCGATCCGCAAATCTACAGCTGGTTCTTCGATCGTCCGCAACTGCACTGGTCGCTGCTGCAAAATGTCAGCGATCCCCAAGCGGTCACGTTGATCTTTTACTTTTGGATCGCGGCGACCATCGGCCTGCTGATTGGCTGGAACACGCGAATCTGTGCAATCGCCGTTTGGGCCTTGTCGATTTCGTTCACCAACTTGAACATGTACGCGATCAACGCCGGCGATCATATCCATGGCATGTTGCTGCTCTACGTGATGCTGACTCCGTGCGGCGCGGTCTGGTCGATTGACGCATTACGCTCGACGACGTCGACCGACAAGCAAGTCAGCCTGCTCGCTTCTCCTTGGGCGCTGCGACTGCTGCTGATTCAGTTCGCGTTCATGTATGGCGCGAGCGGGCTTTGCAAAGCCTCTGGCTACAACTGGCCGGCCGGGAATAGCCTGTACTATGTGATGCGAGACCTGAGCCTGACCCGCTTCTCGGCCGATCTGTTGCCGCTTCCCTATTGGATGACGCAGTTGGCGACCTGGAGCGTGCTCGTTTGGGAAGCCGGATTTCCGCTACTGATCCTGTTCCGCCGGACGCGCGTCTGGGCCCTGTGGTTTGGCGTCTCGATGCACCTGGGGATATTCGTCACGATGGAGCTTGGCTGCTTCCCACTTTACCTGTTGGCCGCGTACGTCCCGTTGATCATGTACGAGTACCAGGCCAGCGCCGAGCGAACTAGCCAAACCGATAGCGAAGCAGTCGACCAAACCGCCTTAGCGGCGGCGCCAACTGCGTAAGATTGGCGAGCGTCCTCATCGGCCACGAGATCCGCGTCATCTGACGCGGATCGAGGCCGCTCTCTTCGGCAACAAGCGACAGACGTGGGACTTGCGACTCGAGCGACCGTGAATCTCCCAATCCCCACCGAAGTCGAGCGCCGGTCGCTTGGATCGACGGCAGAAAGTTAAGCGTCTTCACCCCTAGCCGACTGTAGGCGTCAAACGCGATCTCCCCTTGCTCAAAATACTCTGTGATTTGGCGAAACAACTCCGGCACCGCCGCCGCCGGCAAGTAGGGAAGCACCCCTTCGGCGACCACAAGGGTCGGCCGGTCGCGCGGCGCCGCGTCTAACCAATCGGAATCGAGAATCGAAGCCCCGATCACGCGACAACCTTCTCGCTCGGCGAAGATCCGCTGGCGAAGCGCAATCACTTCAGGAAAATCAACTTCAAACCACGCGACCTCCTCGGACGGGTCGACGCGTAAAATGCGACTATCCAAGCCGCAACCGAGATGAAGAATGGTCGCGTCCGGATGCCGCACGAGAAAGTCGCGCGTCCAATCGTCCAACGTCTTGGAACGAATCGCGACGCTGATCATCCCATCGCGAGTGACGCGCAGTTTGGGAAAGTCGTAGTCGAGTCGCTCGATCACGCCGACCGCATGATGATCTTGGAGCAGCGAATCGCTCAGGCGGCTCTCTTCGGCCTTGCCGTACAACGTGATCAGCAGCGTTTCCCGCTCCTGCGTCAGCTGAATCGATTCCTTTGCGGTCACTCTGGCGCCTTCATGTTCGTCGCCGATTTGCCTCTCCATGTTCCATTCTTGGGAAAAGGGGGCGTTGCTCCAAGAGGGCGCTGTGGCCGAATTGCGGCAAAACCTTGCGATCTCGCGGCGATTTCGTCCGCTGGCTCACCGATTTTCTCGATTTACATCGCCAGAATAGTAAGATTGCGATAGCCTTAACGCCCAATCGCTCCACTTTTCGCTCTTCGCAAAAGGCCCCTCGGATGTCGACTCTTCGTATCTCGCGCCGTATGGCGCTTCGTATGGCTGCCGTACTGACAGCCGGTTGCAGCGCCCCGATGAATGAATCGCTGCTTGGCGAAGAAGAGTCAGCGGACCAAGGGGGCTTCGCCTTGATCGAACTGTACACCTCGCAAGGGTGCAACAGTTGTCCGAGCGCCGATCAAAATCTGGTTCGCATCGATCGAATCGCTCGCGAGCGGAAATTGCCGATCTACACGCTCTCATTCCATGTCGACTACTGGAACTACCTTGGCTGGGAAGATCCCTTCAGCGACGCCGCCTATTCGCAGCGACAACGACGGTACGCCCAAGCGTTCAACTCCGATCGCGTTTACACGCCGCAGATGATCGTCAACGGGCGAGTCGAATTCGTCGGCTCGAATACCGCCAACGCCGATCGAGCGATCCGCGCCGGTCTCGATAGCCGACCGACGACGACGCTGGCCATCAAGCTCGCCGCCCAGCAAGGCGTCTGCGTCGTCTCGTGGAACGCCGCCAACCTGGCGGAACAAGACGTTCTCCAACTGGCCCTCGTCCAAAAGCAGGCCTCCCGCGACGTCACCGCCGGCGAAAACAACGGCCGCACCCTTTCGCACGTCAACGTCGTCCGGAAGCTGCAAACCGTCGCTACTCCGGCCGCCAAAGGTCAGGCGCAACTCCCCCTTCCGCTGCAAGCGAAGCTGGCCGACTATCACCTCATCGCGTTCGTCCAATCGGGGGCAGATCTAAAAATCGGCGCCGCGACCCAGGCCGAATTTGCAACTTAGCGAAGTCGGAGGAGGCAGGCCTCGTTTCCCTCAACTAGAATAGAGCCTTTCTCCCCCTTCCCTTCGCTTGAGTCCTGCCATGCGTAACAGCCTGTCGCTCGCTTGTCTGACGCTTCTTCTGGCGCCGTTGTCGCTGCTGGCCGCCGAAACGAAGCGACCCAACATCATCCTGATCATGGCCGACGACATCGGCTACGAGTGTTTTGGCTGCTATGGTTCCAAGCAGTACCAAACGCCGAACATTGATCGGATGGCGGCCGGGGGGATGCGGTTTACGCATTGCTATTCGCAACCTCTATGCACGCCGAGCCGCGTCAAGCTGATGACTGGACTGGTCAACGCGCGGAACTACTCCGCCTTTTCGGTTCTCAATCGCGATCAGTACACCTTCGGGCATCTGCTGAAAGAGGCCGGATATCGCAACATGATCGCCGGCAAGTGGCAATTGTATGGGTCCGACAACTACGCACAGCAGTTCCGGGCCAAAGGAACGCTCCCCGGCGAGGCCGGCTTCGACCAATGGTGCTTATGGCAAGTCGATAAGCTAGGCGAGCGCTACGACGGACCGCTGCTGAACATCAACGGTGAGAACAAACAGTTTGAAAACTCGAAATACGGGCCCGACATCTGCGTCGACCACATTCTAGAGTTCATCGATCAAAAATCAGATCAGCCTTTCTTCGTTTACTACCCGATGATTCTTGTCCACGATCCGTTCGTGCCGACGCCCGACAGCAAGAAGCGCGATCGCAAGGCCAAACAGCGAAACTTTGAAGATATGGTCGCCTACATGGACAAGCTGGTCGGCAAGATTGTCGACCATGTCGAACAAAGCGGTCTGGCCGACAACACGTTGATCCTGTTCGTCGGCGACAACGGGACAAACGCTCCGATCGTCTCGGAGCTGAACGGCGAGAAGATCAAAGGAGGGAAAGGAAAAACGACCGACGCCGGCATGCGAGTCCCGTTGGTCGGCTATTGGCCCGGCCACATTCCGGCCGACAAAACGTGCGACGACCTGGTCGACTTCTCCGACTTCTTTCCGACCTTCGCCGACTTCGCTGGCGTCGCGCTCCCCGGAAAAGTCGACGGGCAAACCTTTCAGCCGCAACTGTTAGGCAAGCCCGGCACGCCGCGCGAGTGGTTCTACTGCTACTACAATCCGCGTCCCGAAAAGACGAAACCGGTTCGCTTCGTTCGAGACCAGCGATGGAAGCTGTATGACGATGGCCGATTGATCGACGTCGCCAACGACGTGCTCGAAAAGCATCCAATCGCCGATCTTGATGCGACGCCGGGCGCCAAAGAAGCGCACGTCAAGTTAGCCGCCGCACTCAAGTCGATGCCGAAAGAAGGCGCCACGCTGCTGAAATACCCAACAGGGCCCGCCGTGTCGGCGAAAAAATGAAATCGAGAAGAACTTTTCGGCGGATGTAGCGCAGCGTACCGAGCCCAATTCCGCCGCTGCGTAAAGTTCCTTCTAGTTGAACTTCCCCCTCAACCATTCCGTCGAAGGAACCCCTGTCATGCGCAAACTTGCGTACGCTGGTTGCTTGATGTTGGCAGCCACGTTTGTTCATGCGGCGATGGGCCAAGAGAGCCAGCCGCAGACGCTCCAACAACAGCTGAAGCAAAAATCGGAGGAAGCGGGCAAACGTTTTCCGCCGGAGATGCTGAAGACGATGCGCGACGCCGTGCAAACGGTTCGCGATACCGGCATCGAAAAATCGGCCAAGCAAGTTAGCGACGCTGCAATCGACGCTGAGTTGACCGGCTGGAACGGCAAGACCGTCAAGCTGAGCGACGCGTGGAGCGAAGGCCCGGTCGTCCTGATGTGGTATCGCGGCGGATGGTGCCCTTACTGCAATTTGCAGCTTCGCGCCATGCAGAAAGAGCTGAAAGCGATCGAAGGCGCCGGAGCAAAGCTGATTGTGCTGACGCCGGAACTTCCCGAAAAGGCGAAAGAGACGGCCGAAGCGAACGACGTCGACTTTGTGGCGCTCTATGACAAAGAGAACGGCCTCGCTCGCAAGTACGGACTCGTCTTCGCGCTACCCGATCCGATTCTCCCGCTCTATCGCGATCGATTGAAGCTGGCCGAAGTGAACGGCAGCGACGCGATGGAACTGCCGCTGTCAGCCACCTATGTAATCGACACCAAGGGGAAGATCCGCTATGCGTTTCTGGACGCCGACTACACCCAACGAGCCGAACCGGCCGATGTGGTCGCCGCAGTCAAGCAGGTAGCCGGCGAGAAGAAGTAGTCGCCGCGAGACCTCCTGATAACCTCTCAAAGAAAAAAGGGAAGCTGCGTCAGGCGCGGCTTCCCCTTTTTATACTGTCGTTTTACGGCTTCTTCTTGTCGACCAAGATCCAGCTTTGCGTGACGATCGTCGGCGCTGAACCATCTTGCACGCCGACTCCGCGAAAGCGACTACCGGTCGCAATCGTCGCGAGCAGCGCTTCCATCGGCGATTTCGGTTCACTCGGCACATCACGCATGATTGCTCCGTCTGCCGACAGCGGTAGCTGCTGTAGGACGTCATAGTTAGGCGCCGACTTCGAGTCCCCCACAGGATCACCAAAGACGATCAGTCCTTCTTGTCCGATTGAACCTCCCCCCTCGGTCGTCAACTGCAAGACAAGGGGCCGTAGCGACATTCGCGGCCGAACTTGGCGCGGTGCGATTACCTGGCGAATTCCCATGTTGGCGTCAAGATAATACGCACTAATCCAAATGTTTCGCGGACTGTCGTTCTTGAGCACGAACGAGAGAACTTCTCCATCGTTGATCACGCTTTTGTTCATCACAACGCCGGTCGTATCGGTTGGAGACGCCAACAACGTCGTCGTGACCTCCACCAATTGCTTGGCGTCGCCGCCGGTCCCAGAACCGCCGGCGACCTTCCACAGGTTTTCCCACGCGAACAACCTCGGCAAGTCACGGTTTAATTCTCCGGTCAACTTCTCCGGATCGGTCGCATAGTTTCCGTAGACGCGATGCAGGATCGCGGAAGTCTCGTCGTCCCTCGAACGATCTTCTGGCAGTGCTGCGTCTCCATGCACCAACAGAATTCGATCTCCCGTCGGCTTCGTCAAACCCCAACGGACCGCTTCGCTCGGCGTAACGCGACGGAGGCTCCACGGCGCATCTTCCCGGTTATTGCTGAGCGAAATCTCAGCGCGAACTTCTTCGCTCAATTTCGGAAACAGCCCGACGACCATGGGATCGTCGGCGAACAGTTTCAGACGAAAATCTCCATATTCGCGATAGACGAGTTTGCACCGCGCCCCATCGGGAAGCGGGTCGGTCGGTGCAGGAGCCCCTTCCCAGCCGCACGGTACGACCTGCGATTTGGCCGGTTGCAGCGCGGCAATTTTCACATGCCCCACGACCCCGGCAATGGGATCTTCCACGGTCAGAATCGAACCAACCGTCACGCCATGTAAGGAGCCTGCCGCGATCGAATACTCCCCGTCCTCCGCATGCAGCAGCAAGTCGCCGTGAATCGGCCATTGCATCAATCCTAAGACTTCGCGATCCAGACTTCCCTGTGCGAACGGCGTCGGAAAACGCGAGCCGCGGGCCGCACGATACTGCCCCGACAACGCATGGGCCAAACTCCGATACGACATCGGCGCGCGGCGCTGACGCAAGGTCTGAACCAGCGAATAGCTGAGGAGGCTGTAGCAGTTCTCGGGCAGGTTTTCGGCGCCGGCAGGCAACGGCAATTCGACCGCGCACTCGAACGGCTGAGCCGCAAAGAACGCGACCAGGTCGCCGACGCCGGACGCCGAAGCTTCGACGAATTCCTCATCGGCTGACAATTGTTCTTTCTGGGCGACTTCCGCTTTAACTTTGGCGGCGGCGGCAGCGAACTTCTCCGCCGGAATGCCGGTACGGTCATGCGGAACGAAGCGGCTCTTTTCGACTCCGTCGATCGCGCGGGTCATCGTGCCGGAGAAGCAGCAGTCGAATACCACGAACACCGACGCCCCCTTGGCCCGAATCTGATCAAGTTTTTGGCCAATGACGTTGTCGACCAGCGCGTTTTCGATCTCGCCGGAACCGGGACGCGCGTCGGCCGGTAGGAAAACTTCGTCGTAGCCGTCTTCTTCGGGATTTTCGGGATCGTACGGATCTTGATCGTCCGCAATCGGCTGCTGCGTTCCATGCCCGCTGAGCAGAATAAAAATGTGCGAATTGGAATCGGCGACCTCGGCGAGATGATCGAATTTACGAAGGATATTTCGCCGCGTCGGCGACTTCTCCGTATCGTCCGCTTTTCCCGTCAAAACGGTGACGTTCGCTTCCGGAAAGCCAAAGCCCTCCCCTTCCTTGCCGGTCAGCAGTTCGCGCCAGATCCGCACGTCGTTCGATGGGCCACGCAATGTGGGGAACGCTTGCGAATCCGGGTATTCGGTGCAACCGACGAGCAAGGCGTATCGACGATCTGAGGAAACGTCGGTCGTATCTTGTCCGTACGCGAAAACGCCGCAACAAGCGACCGTCAGAAACAAGCAGGAGCAGATCATCGGTCGCCAAGGAATGGGATTGAACATCGATCTTGTCCCTATTACGGAAAAAATAGCGGCGACGAACAAGTTCGTCGCCGCCAGATCAGTTCGTATTGATCGCTGAGAAAGCGACTAGCGGATGTACCACGTGTAGCTGTGACGATGCCCTTCCGAGCAGTCGGCGCTGACCAAGTGACCTTCTTCGACGCAGTAAGCTTCGAGCTCGGTGTGGTAGTCGTGATTATGCACGTGGAAACAAGCGGCTTGTCCTTCGTGAACAACGCCGAGGTAGCGACCGCCGGCATAGACGCGGACGCATTCGCCGCACTGGTTGTAAACGGTCAGGCGACCGAACAGTTGTTTGGTCTGTTCACCTTTGGCGATCGCTTCAGCGTCTTGTTTCGCTTCTTCTTCGCGGACCTTGGCGTCTTCGATCGCTTCCGTCAGTTCCTTCTTGACGGCGTCATCCGACACCATCAATTTGACCGCTTCCAGTTCAGTCGAAACGCCGCGGAGCTTCGCCAGACGAATCGCGTCGGACATCACTTCATCCGAAGTGACCGACGCCTTTTTGCCTGACACCTGCTCGGCAACAGCTAGGCTACGGGAACAAATCGCCAAGCCTGCCGGATCGGGAGCCAAACGAGCATCATGGATCGAATGTCCCAGGGATCCCAAAAACTCGAGCGGAACGCCGAATTCCTTCGTGAAATTGACGTAACACGCACGGCAGACGCACTGATGCGCCTGAGCTTTTTCACTAGTGATTACCTTGTCATCGGCCCGTACCGCCGACGCCAAAGTGACGACCAACAAAGCGACGCTAAACAAACGAATCATCGACATAGCAAAGTCTCCCCCGAGTTTGTCGTCCGTTATTTGTGAAATGGGCGTCGGACGAACTCGCCCAGTTTTCCATCCCTATGGAAACAATTAACCCCCTAACTTTGACTAGTCCATCTCGTGCGGTTCACGATAGAGAACCCATCAAGCAATGTCAATTTTTTTAGGCGGCTCTAACCCAACAAGCGGCAACGGCGCGCAGAACCGGACAACGAAGCGGAAAAAATTTTTTGCACGTTGTTACCTAGCGAACGACTCGCACTGAAATCGAAAAGTCGATGGGCACGCTTTGAAGAGAGAGAAAGCGCACGAAGGTAGAAGACAGCGTTCCGAGTTACCTTACGATTCGGTCTTCGGCCGAATCTTACTCAACACCGGGTGGTTGTTCTGAATGTGATAAGAGAGAGCGTTTCGCGCAGCGGGCCAGTCTTTCGCAAGCAGCGCATTCAGAATCGCTTGGTGCTGTTCAACCGTTTCGATCGCCGCGTCACGATCGAGTTCTTCCCAGTTGAACAGGATATCGTAGTAACGACCTTGTCGTTGAAAGAAGTCTTGAATGTAGACGTTATCCCCCTTTTCGATGATGTAGGCGTGTAGCGTGTTGTCGATTTTCGGCAAGTCGTTCTCAGAAGCCGGCAGAATATTGCCGGCCAAGATCTTCCGCAGGTCGTCCTCGATTAGATGCGGCTGAGCCAGCTCGAGCGCCTTTAGTTCAAGCAGTTCCCGAACTTCCAAAAACGCTTGAAGGTCTTTCTGCCGAAAGGGTCGCAATCGCCAGCCGCGCCGCGGAATATGCTCGATCAACCCGGCGCCGGCCAATCGATTGAAGATGATCCGCAAGGCCGAGCGGCTGATGCCGTACTGCTTGGCGGTCGCTTCTTCTCGCAAGTCGATCGCTTCACCGTCCAAGCTGAGCCGAACCAAATTGTTGGCGATCACTTCGTACATATCTTGCGGCGGCGCCGGCAACGCCGCGTCGCTAATCTTTGACGATCGTTTTCGCGTCGCTTTGGGAGTCAGCCGACGATCTTCCCCCTTTTCGAGATAGCCCTGCTTGATCAACTGATCGACCGCCGAGCGGACCGGCGAGAAACTTACTTCGTAGAAATCGGCGAGCGACTCCAGCGTCAACTGAACCGGCAGTTCCTCGTCGGAGGAAAGCCGCGCTTTGAGATCTTCGTAAATGTAAGTCGTGATCGACATCATACGTGGGGGGAATTCGCGTTTCGCTAGACCTTCAATCTCTCACATCTATCCAGCCACATGGTAAGCACCCTGACGAATATCGGCCACCGCCCCGAAGTGGAATGAATCAAGCTTGCCGGAAAGGCGCCCAGGCCCAATATTATTGACATTGGCGCCATTCGCAACTAACTTTTCGTCAAGGGAGTCTTACAGCTTTGTCGTTGTCGCGACGTTCTAAGGAGCGATATTCTCAAAAGCGTATGAAAATCAAACGCGTCGAAACCTTGATTTGCCACGCGCGGATGCGCAATTGGGTCTTCGTAAAAGTCACGACCGATCAGCCTGGTCTCGTTGGTTGGGGAGAAGCGACTCTTGAGTGGCATACCCGCAGCGTCGTCGGCGCCGTCGAAGACCTGGCGCAGCTTCTCGTCGGGCAAGACCCGACCCGCATCGAATATCTCTGGCAGATGATGTGGCGGCAGCACTTTTGGCACGGGACCGGGATCGTTCGCGCTACGGCGATTGCCGGCGTCGATCTCGCCCTCTGGGACATCCTCGGCAAAGTGCACGGAGTCCCTTGCCATCAACTCTGGGGAGGTCCCGTTCGCGACAAGATCCGGCTCTACTCCCATCTCGGCGGCGGCAAGATGGAAGACTTTTACGAGACGCCGGTCGACAACGCGAAGCGGTTCGCCGAACTCGCGATCGATGCGGTCGAACATGGTTATTCCGCTTTCAAGTCGATGGCGGTTCCCCCGACGATGCCGATCGAAGGAAACAAGCCGGTACGAGCCGCAGCCGCGTGCGTCGAAGCGATGCGGGAAGCGGTCGGCCCCGACGTCGACATCATGGTAGATTGCCACGCCAGACCATCACCGGCAATGGGGATGCAGTTCGCCAAAGCGCTGGAGCCATACGACCTCTACTTCCTGGAAGAGCCCTGCTGGCCCGAGTCGCTTGAGGGATTAGCCAAGATCAACGCCGCCGTTGCGACTCCGATCGCGACCGGCGAACGACTCAATCATTTGGCGGCGTTTCGCGATCTGTTCGCCGCCGGCGGCTGCGAGATCTGCCAGCTCGACATCACCCACTGCGGCGGTTTGAGCGAAGCGCGGCGGATTGCGGCCGTGGCCGAAGCGTATCGCATCGCCCTGGCGCCCCACAATCCGCAAGGTCCCGTTAGCACCGCCGCTTCGCTGGAGTTCGGTTTTTCGCAGCCAAGCTACGTCATTTGCGAATCGGTGCAGAACGACGTACCTTGGCGGTACGACGTGGTCGACGAAGGTTTTCAGATTGATCCGAAGACGCAAACCGTCACGCCGAACGAGCGTCCCGGGCTGGGGATCAACATAAACGAAGAAGAAATCAAGCGACACCCGTTTGAGCAAGAGTTGCTGCAACGGGTATTCTACGAAGACGGCAGCGTCGGCGATTGGTAATTCGCACGCACGGAAAGCAAACCGATGACCTCCTCTCCCACTCCTCCCTTCCAATATGCCCATGCTGGCTGGTCAGGATGCGCCGGCTTGGCGACCGCCGACATTACGCCGCCGCTCGGCGTTTACTCTCGCTGTTGGGGCGCCGCCGAACATGACGTCGCCACTGCGATTCATCGCCCGCTGATCTTGACGGCGCTAGCGCTGCGCGCAGATGAGAACTCACCGCCGCTGGTGCTGGTCGACGCCGATCTCGGTTGGTGGCAAACGCTGGAAACGTTTCAGCAGCTTCAAACGACGGTGCTGCAAGAGTTCTCGCTCGCGCCGGAACAGTTTCTCTTCGGCCTCGCGCACAATCACGCATCACCGCCGCTGGCCGAGCTTGATCCTGGTCTGCCTGGTCAGACGCTGCAGCAACAGTGGCTCGAAGATTTGCAGGCGACGTTAATTCGTACGATCCGCGCCGCCCTCGATAACACGTTCGCCGCGACGCTTGATTGGCAGACCGGGCGCTGCAGCCTGGCGACCAATCGAGACTTGATTGATCCGAACGTCAGCACCGATCGCGTCTTGTGCGGTTTCAATCCAACGGCCCAAGCGGACGACACGCTGCTGGTCGGCCGGTTGACTGATAACGTCGGGGCATTGCGCGGCGTTCTGGTCAATTACGCCTGCCATCCGACGACGCTTGCCTGGGAGAACCATGCGATCTCACCCGACTATCTCGGCGCGATGCGCGAGCTGATCGCACAGCAAACCGGCGCGACGGCTTTGTTCCTGCAAGGCGCCTCCGGCGACCTGGCGCCCCGTTATCAATATGTGGCCGACACGGAAACGGTCGATCGGCATGGCCGACAACTCGCCTACGCCGCACTGGCGACGCTCGAAAACATGGAGCCGCCGGGAACGAATCTCGTCTATCGAGAGGTGGTCGAGTCCGGCGCTTCGCTCGCCGTTTGGCGCCATGAGCCCGCGACTCCCAGTTCGCAACTGACGGCGATCGAGTCGAGCGTCGAAGTTCCCCTGAAAGATTGGCCTTCCGCCGCCGAGTTTGAACGACAACGAGCCGCTTGCACCAATCGCGCGATCGCCGAACGATTGCGCCGCAAACGGGACATTCGCCGTTCGCTGGGGGATGAAGACACCTACTCGCTACCGATCTGGGCCTGGCGAATCGGAGACGCGATTCTCATCGGCAGCATGGCCGAATCGTATTCGATCTTGCAGCTTGAGCTTCGCCGCCGCTTTCCCAAGCAAACGATCATCTGCGTGAACCTGCTAAACGGCTCGGTCGGTTATCTGCCTCCGGCGCCTCTCTACCACATCGACATCTATCCCGTAACGCAAACGCCGTTCGATCTGGGCGCCCTGGAAGAGACGATCGAAGCGATGTCGCAAGTGGTGCGACAGCTGACTTCGCCGACAAACGCGAATCGCCTGCTCCAAAAGGTGTTGTCCTGGTAGCGCATTGGCACGTGAGCCGACAGGAAGCTCGTCTCGCAGAGGCGTTCCGCATTCCCTCGCTTACGCAGCAGGCCAGTAGCGGGCACGGCGATTACAGCTCGACTTGCGAACCGATTTCGATCACCTGGTCCGGCGGCAGATAGAAGTAGGCGGTCGCCGGCTGAGCGTTGCGCGCCATCCAGGCGAACAGCCGTTCGCGCCACATCGCCATTCCCGGTCGCTCCGTCGCCAGCAGACGTTCGGTTCCCAGGAAGTACGTGACGTCTTCCCCTTGAAGATTCAGCTGGTCGGTCGGAATTGTCGCCAGGGTGAGAGGAATATGGGGCGAATCCATAAAGCCGTAGCTGATCTGGATGCGGAAAAACCCTTCGCCGATTTCCTCAAACTCAACCCGCTTCGCCAATCGCACATGCGGAACGCTGGCGGTGGTGACGGTCAAGAAGACGACTTGCTCGTGCAGCACCTTGTTGTGACGGACGTTCCGCCGCAGCGCTGGCGGCGTGCCGACAGGATTGCCGGTCATGAACACCGCAATCCCCGGAACGCGGCGGGGAGGATCGTTCATCAGGTCGGCGATGAAAAGCTCGACCGAGAGGGCCCGTTCGCGAATCCGCCGCGCGAGGAGTCGTTGTCCCGACATCCAAGTCGACATCAGCGTGTAGGCGGCGCCAGCTACCAACAGCGGAAACCACCCGCCGTTAGAAATCTTGAAGAGGTTCGCTCCCAGGAACGAAAGATCGACGACCAGGAAGATCCCCGAAACCGTCAGCGCCAGCGGCAGCGGCCAATTCCACCGCATGCGCGTCAGCAGGAAAAAGAGGACCGTGGTGATCACCATTGTGATCGTTACGGCGACGCCGTACGCCGCGGCCAGGTTGTTCGAGGAACGAAAGCCGAGCACTAACCCGATGCACGCGAACATCAGCGTCCAGTTGATCAGGGGGATGTAGATTTGACCAATTTGCTCTGCCGACGTATGGCGAATCGTCGTGCGGGGGCTATAGCCAAGCTGAATCGCTTGCAGCGTCAGCGAATAGGCGCCGGTGATCACCGCTTGCGACGCAATCACCGTAGCGATGGTCGACAACAAGACCAGTGGATAGAGCGCCCAGCCAGGCGCCATCAGATAGAACGGATTGACGGCGCCTTCCGGATTGCGAAGCAGAAACGCCCCTTGGCCAAAGTAGTTCAGCAGTAACGACGGCAGCACGACGTAATACCAACTGATGCGAATCGGCTGTTTGCCGAAGTGCCCCATGTCGGCGTAGAGCGCTTCCCCACCGGTCACGACCAAAAAGACCGACCCCAAAACTAAATAGCCGGCAAGTCCGTTCTCCGAAAGCATCCGAATCGCATAGACCGGATTGATCGCGGTCAGCACTTGCGGAGCCTGAATCAGCTGGAAGATGCCCATGCCAGCCAAGACGGCGAACCAAATCATCATGACCGGCCCAAACACCGTTCCCACGCTGGCGGTGCCCCGTTTTTGAAACAGGAACAACCCGATCAGAATGGCGATGGTAATTGGCTCGACGAAGTGATCGAGCGCCGGCGTCGCGACCTCGATCCCTTCGACGGCGCTCAAGACCGAAATCGCCGGAGTGATCATTCCGTCGGCGTAAAGCAACGAACCGCCGAGCAGACCCAGGGTGAAGATGACCCAGCGTCGATATTCGTTTTGCGTGTCATTGGAAGAAACAAGCGCCGCCAGCGCCAGAATCCCCCCTTCTCCTTCGTTGTCGGCTTGCAGGATGAAGATGAGGTATTTGGTCGAAATGACGATCGCCAGCGCCCAGAAGATCAGCGAAAGGACGCCGAGGACATGATCATGCGACGCAGCGACCGCGTGTTCCGCCTGAAAGCATTCCCGCATCGCGTAGAGAGGACTCGTACCGATGTCGCCGTAAACGACCCCCAGCGCAACCAGCGACAACTTGGCCCATGAGCCCTTGTGTTCGTCTTTGTCAGTCGACGCTTGTTCGTCCGTCATCGGCATGCTTCCGGCAGGTCCCCGTAACGCTCCTCCCCAAAAGAATTCTTAACTGTAGCACGCAGAAGAAGTTCGGGCAGCACGAGTTCTGGGGGGCGCGACTCCGAGAAACTGCCAAACACTCGAAAGTGGCGCGATTTACGGATCGGGATATTCCTCTCCCCATTCGATCACGGGGTACAGCCATTTCAAGTGAGGCATCACATCGTTCGCTAACGGCGTCACTCCCTTGTTACTATTCGTGCCGGGCATTTCCACGACCAAGAAGGCTTCCCGGCCATACCAATTATCGGGCTGCTTCGCCTGCCACTCCGGCAAGAATCTCAATGGGCGGTTTCGTTCATCCCTCCAAGGATCATTACCGCTGGGACGCCAGCCGGCCGTCCAGATCGGTTTTCGCGCGGCAATCTCGGCAATGGCCGCCGATTCTTCCGGAGACGAAATCGTCAATAGTCTCCCTTGCAGCCGGCGCGCCAGTTTTTGAGATTCAATCAGATTCATCCGATTAGGGGAAAGGAAATACGTGCGTCCGTTCCACGTCGAGCATTGATTTGCAATCTCGTCAGGCGGCCGATCGGCGACAGGATAGAACGGGGTTCCCCAATCGTGCGCCAACGAGACTCCCTGCCCCCCTTCCAAAGGCCTGACCCGCAACGAGTGTATCTCGTAGCTGGAATCGTACATGAGTAGTGCGAGCGCACATTCCATCGGCAAAGCCCACTGCGGCGAATTGGACAACTGATCTGATGTCCCATGCCAATCCAGGATCTCTTGATCATTCAAACGAGCTGAGATCGCAACATCGGATGACGCGCCCACGTTCACCCGCAACGCCAATTGATAACGACGCCCATTGACAATCATAACCCCCTGAGCGAATGCGCTTGATGAAGCGGGGTAATCTCGCAACTCCAGGCCGTCAACCATCCGAAGTCCGCTGCCGAGCGGCCCCCCGTGAAACCCGGACATGACCAGGGCGCAGGAAGACTCGTTGATCGGCAAATGAACGCCGAGAGCATCGTCTCCTTCGAGCCGGGTAAACTCCATTTCCAACTCGTAACTTCCGTTCAGCGCGTAAGGGACCATAAGCCGCGAGTTCATCGTTCGCAGTCCGATAACGCTATCGCCGTTCCGCCCCCAACTCCCCGTGATCGCATGATCAGGGAACTTAACCAGCGACAGCGCATCGATCCATGGACGGTCCAGCGCCGCGCCGGCGGCGCCGGGAGGCGGTACGGACTCCGACGTCGTGACGCCAGCGTCCAACTCCTGGATTTCAATATTGCGAAATCGAATCGCGGCGTCCTTTACCGGAAAGAAGTTGACAAACGCAATCGCTCCCGCCCCCAACGGCTTCGGATCGATTCCCTCGCTCACCTTGCGGCCATCAACGTAGACCGCCATTTTGCCGCCGATCGCTTCTAATTCAAACTGGAACCAACGATTCGGCTGGACGACGCGTTGGCTGTTTTTGGCCGCGTACGAAGTCAATTTGTACCCAGCGACGCGAAACACAGTTCCGATGGTGTCATGTTGCTGATTGGTGGGAATGTGGAGTTCGAATTCGTAGCGTGAGTCTCTCAGTACCCAACCGTCGTAGGCAAACGTCTTTGGATCATACGAATCGGTCGCCGTCCGCACCGAGATTCCGGAATTGACCCCTTCTGCAAGATACGCCTCCATCCGCAAACGAAAATCCTGATAGTCATGTCGATCCGAAACAAGTGCGGTAGTAGCGTCGGTCCCATTCAACTCGCCGTTTGCGACAAACCACTTTTTAGTCCCCGCGGATTGCGTCCAACCAGTGAGGTCCTTTCCATTGAAGATTGACTTCCACTGGCCAGGCGCCTCCGCGGCGCTTTCCGTTATTGCCGGCGCACTTTCCGCTGGCGTCGAAGCTGCCGGCATTTCGGCGACAACTGGCGTAGCGTCTGCGGTTGTTGCATCGACCGCGAGTTGCTCGCCCATCTTCCGCTTTTCTTCGACAGTCGCCCATTCAAGATGCAGCGGCGTCCGCTCGCCGCTGGCGATCGTGAATTCGGCGACGTCGGCCGTCATCCCCTCGCCGTCGGTTTCCACAACGCGATAGCGTCCCGCCGGCAAGGCGGCGATCTGCTGCGAACTGATCAGCTTGATTTTGGTCGGCTTGTTCGTCTTGGCGTTAATCAGTTCCAATTCGTGGTCGCGCAGATGGGCGACGAAGTCGTCATCCGCTATCGAGATCGCCAGGCTGCCGGAAGACGCGGTCATGGGGAGTAAATTCCAGCCGATCGCGGCGAGCAAAACCAGCGCTACGCAAGCCAGGGCGCCGTACAACATCGGTCGCCGACGCGGCGGCACAATCTCCAACGTTTCGGCCAGCAGACTTGTGCCGATTCTCGGCAGCATCTCGATCAGGCCCGTCGGCGCCGTATCGGCTTTGGCGGCCGGAACGAGAACCGACGGCGCATTACGAACGGCCGGCAACGATTTGACTTGCGGTTGTAGTCGCTGCAGGTCGTCGATCAATTCGGCGGCTGAGAGATATCGCTCCATCGGTCGCTTCGCCATGCATCGCTGATAGATTCGTTCCAGCGACAGCGGAATATCGCTTCGGAATGCCGACAATCGCGGCGGCTCTTGCTCTCGATGCGCCAGCAATTTGGTGATCAGCGTATCTCCTTCAAAGGGAGGCTGCCCCGTGAGAATATAGTAAAGGGTACAGCCGAGGCTATAGATATCGGCTTGCGGCGTGACCGACTTCGAGCTAATCGCTTGTTCCGGCGCCATGAAGTCGGCGGTCCCCATCACCATTCCATCCTGCGTCAAGCTCGCTTTCTCGGCGTTCGGCTGTCGCAGTCGGGCGATTCCCATGTCCAGAATCTTGACCGTCCCATCACCATCCAGCAGCAAGTTCGCCGGCTTGATGTCGCGATGCACCAGGCCGACGCCGTGGGCGTATTCCAAACCGCTCGCCGCTTGGAGGACGCAATCGATCGCTTGGGACGGAGCGAGAGGACCTTCGCTCCGAACGACGCTCTGCAGATCGCTGCCGGCGACGTATTCCATCACGAAAAAGTGGAGCCCTTCCGCCTCGTCGGCGTCATAGGCGCGAACGATGTTCCGATGATGCAGCTGCGCGGCGACTTGCATCTCTTGATTGAAACGATCGATCGCGTGGGGCTGCGACATCAAGTCTCGCGGCAGGACTTTGAGCGCTACGATACGATCCATACGCCGGTGTCGCGCCCTGTAGACCTGCCCCATTCCCCCTTCGCCCAGCTTGTCGAGGATCATGTAGCGTCCCAGGATCAAGCCGCGCGTCGTTCCATGCGCGATCGCGCGGAGCTGAAATCTCGTCAGCAACTCCGAATCCAGCAGGTAGGCGGACAATCGGTAGACGTTGGCGGCGTGCGGAGTTTCAAACGCCGCCGCCAGGACTTCGGGCGAAAGGAGCTCGGATTTCTCCAGATTCTCGCGAAGCGAAGCCAATTGCACGCCGTCTGGCAACAGCATGCCGGTTTGCAGCGTCTCGCGTTGCGGCAACTCAATTTGCGATTCGCCGTCAACCTCTCGCCCCAGCCAGGCGACCTTGCCCAAGCGATCGATATGCCGCTGCAACCGCCGTGCGAGTTGAGGATCTCCGCCAGCAAGTTGCTGAAGATCGACGGCGCGGCCCGCCGACGCTTCCTCTTCCCATTGAATCAATAGGTCCAAGATGCGTGCGTCAATCGTCATCGAACAAAGCGACTCTCGATAGGAACACGTAAAAGGGAAAACTACGCTCGCCGCTCCGAACGTCAACGGCGACTACCTCTTCATGATTTCCACCCGTTTGATCGTCAGACTCCCTTTCTTCAACTGAATCCCGATCGCCCCGGACGGCGTTTGGCTCCAAGCGATGCCGGAAGCCATCGCCCCGTTGACGTCGATCCAGCGACCGCCGGGTCGCGTGCGAAATCGCAACTCAAAATCTTGTTCGTACGGAATACTCACCTTCGTCTTCCCCGACTCACGGGCGGCGAAGTTGAGTCCTTGATAGCCAACCGAGATCGCATTCTGGTCGTCCCGAATCGACGAAGTGATCGCGAAGTTATCCTGCTTTTCAAAGACGAAGTACGCTTCGGTCCCTTTCGACGCCGAAACGACGAACCGAACGTCGACGGCGCCCCAATCGGTCTTCTTGGTCAGGACGGTCGTGTCCGGTTCGTTCATCTGCAAATAGCCGTCAAGATCGCGAAAGACGCTAGTGCTGGGGGTGACGTCCCATTCGTCCAGTTGCACTATCATGTTCCCTTGCTGCGGATCGAGGTCCGCCAGTCGCGGCTCGCTCACATATGTTCGCGGCGTCTGCGCGGCGGGGTACTCTTCTCCCCATTCGATCAACACTGTCAAGGAACGATTGGCGTCAATATCCATGTATTTCGTTCGTCCCGCTTCCCATGGCGACGGCGGCACGCTGCAGAACGCCATGAACTGCTCAAGCGGCCGACTGTCGTACCCGCCGCCGGCATCCCACGTTCCGAAGTAGGAAAGTCGGCGGTTTCGCTCGTCATACCATTCATTTGCTACGTTTCGCCGCCATGCGGCGGTCCAGATCGTGTCGTTAGGCAGAATTCGCCTTATCGCGTCTCCCTCTTCCGGCGACGAAACCAGCAGTAACCGGCCATTCATTGCAACGGCCAATCGTTGGGCACGATCGAGTTTCATTCGTTCCGGCGAATGATAGTAATAGCGACCATTCCAAAGTTCGCAATCGCCGATCACCGCAGCCGGCGGCCGATCCGCCACTTTCGAATAGGACGATTTCCAGTCTCCCTGAAGCGGCTTTCCCTCGCCATCGCCCAGATGGCGCAGCTTGAGCGAATGAAACTCGGCCGACGTTTGGTTCACGTAAAGTCCCAGCACATCGGGATGCGGAAAAACGATCCCCGGAGTTTGCGAAAGCTGTTGAGTAACGCCGGTCCAGTGCGCAATTCGCTTGCCGTCCAAAGCAACGGAAAGTTGAACTCGATCTTCAGGTTTCAATTGAACCGATATCTCCAGTTTGTACTTTTTGCCGTTCACCATGTCGACATTCCACTGAGACAGCCCCGTCGACGGATTCAAACGATTCAGATGTATTCCGTCGACTGCCTGAAAGCCGCGCAATGGTCCGCTGCTCGACGACAATACGAAGTTGCACGTAGCCGAACCGATCGGCAAGTGAAGCGCAATTCCCTTGTCCCCATCCAGGCGAGTGACCTCCGTTTCCAATTCGTAACTTCCGGTCACCTCGTACGGAAGGATCAACTGTCCTCGGCCTCCGCCGATGCCGATCACGCTGCCGTCGCGCTGACGCCACGTGCCGTTCAACTCATGATCCGGCAGTTCTACCAACGACAATAGATCGACCCACGGCGAACTGGCCGGCAACGCGAAGTCGGTCGTGCTGCTGGCGGCTTCGTTCAAATCGCGGACTCGCAAGTTGCGAAACGCCACACGACCGGTGTGTCGCTGCAAGCCGATATGGCCGGTCGCATGTTGGCGGCTCAACTGATGCGTCATCACCATCGCGTCGTTGATGTAGACGGTCGCCGTCTTCCCGTCGAACGACACACGCACTTTGCGCCACGGGGTCTTCTGCGCAGCCATCAAAATGGTAGCGGGAGCAAGACCATACAAGCTGCCGGTACGGCGCAGGGGGGAAAGACCGCGGAATTGCGGAGCGTCGTCGTCCAGCAATTGGATTTCCAGGAACTCAGCCCCGAGCGGGGACTTGGTCGGATCGCCGTCCAGAAAGATACCGCTATTGCCGCCGGCCCCCAACGAATACTCGAATTCCAATTCGTAAGCGTCATACGGCTGCTCCAACATCAGCCAGCCGGCGTCTTGGTACGATTCTCCATCCGCGACAATCTGCTGGTCCTCGACGCGCCAACCGGGCGGGCCCTGAACTTGCCAACCGGTAAGATCGCGGCCGTTAAATATCGACTGCCAACCATTTCCGCTGGCGACCGTGTCAGCGGACGGAGGCGAACCGCCGCTCGGGTCTTCTTCGCCCCACTCGATGATCGCGAAGCAAGCCGCATGAGCGGGGTAGTCGTTCCAGCCAAATTGATCCGCCGACGGATAGTACCCGCCGAGGAAGAATTCGGAATTGGAGGTCGTATTGTCCGGCTGCCCTGGCGCCCACCGTCCTTGGAACGTCATTTTGCGACCACGATCATCGCGCCAACCGGCCGTGCGCATATTGCGCCATCCTGACATCCAGAAGTTTTGCCCCTTGGTATGCTCAAAAATGAACGCTTGCTCCGCTTCCGAAGAAATCGTCAACAAACGCCCGTGGTAACGTTTTGCGATTCGCTGCGCGTCAGGCAAGTTCACTTTTTCGGCCGAGATGTAATACGACTTCCCATTCCACTTCAAGCACCACGGATCAAGATACGACGGTGCTTCGTTCGCAACCGGAAAGAAGGGATAGCCCCAGTCGTCTCCGAGTTGCCGTCCCTCTCCATTCTGCAAATGCTGCAGACGGAATGAATGAATTTCGGTGGGGGAGGAAAACAAAAAGATGCCGGGCGCCTGGACCAGCGGAAATATCGTTTCCGCATCGTTGATCAGCGACTGATTGTCGCCGGTCCAGTCGAGATAAGGAACGTCGTCCAGCGCAACGCGGATATTGGTTTCGAAGGGGGAGACCGCTTTCACTTGCACGAGCACTTTGTGCCGCTTGCCATTGGCAATTGCAGGCCCGGCCTTGACCGAATCGGCGAATTGCGGCTGTCGATCCAGGTTGTTGTCGTTGATTTTCCGCAGCCCGTTGAGTCTTCCCTGCCAACCGGAAAGGAGGAAGTCGCACGACGTGTCGGCAACCGGCAAATGCAAGCCGACCGCTTCATCTCCGCTCGACCGGGTGAACTCCATTTCCAACAGGTAGTCCCCTTTGATCGCGTAGGGCGCCATCACACGTCGATGGATGCCGCTGTTACCGACCAAGGAAGTTCCGCTTCGGGACCAATCGCCGAAAATGACGTGATCCGGCAGTTGGATCTGCGATAACAGATCAACCCAAGTCCCATTGGGAACCTCGATCTCCGGCAGCGACGATGCGGCGATCGGCGGCGCAGTCGACGCTGATTTCTCCTCCCCGCTCTTCCCGTCCGCAGGCGCAGCGGGCATCTCTTCGGTTTCGCCGTTCTTCACGATCGCAGTTGGATCGGGCGTCGGCGGCTCCCAATAGATGCGAACTTGCGAATCTTCGCCGTTGCTGATCGTCAACCGGCTAGAGTCGGTCTTGATGCCAGAAGTCGACTCCAAGACAAACCGGTAGTCGCCCGGCGTTAGAGATTGATCCAGTTCCGTCGAATTCAACATGATGTCGGTCGACTTGTTGGTCTTTTCGTTGACGATCGTCACAACCTGATCACGCAAATGGGCGACGAGATCATCATCAGAAATCGAGATCGACAGATTGCCGGCGCCTGGCCCTTGGAACAAAAAGCCCATTCCGAAGTATCCGCCGATCAGCAGCAGAACAAGACCGACAATTCCCAAAAAGATAACGCCGAATCGATCGGGAAGCCGGAGTTTCGTTCTCAACTCGGTGACCAACGAACGCGCCGGAGAGACGGCCAAATTTGTTCCGACGTAGGCTTGCGTTTCCAGCACGCCGGTGGGAGACGTTTCCAGCTCCGCTTCCGGTCGTTGCAAACCGATCGGCGCCATGGCGCCAGACGCTTGCGGCCCTAGTTTTTCGAGATCGGCAATCAACTCGGTAGCGTTTGCGTAGCGATGATCGGGGCGCTTCGCCATGCACTTTTGGTAGATCAACTCCAAGCCGGCGGGAATGTCTTTGCGCAACCCTTGCAGCTTTGGCGGCAACACGTCGCGATGCGCCAGCAACTTCGCCATCAGCGTCTCGCCGGTAAACGGCGGACGACGCGTCAGCAGAAAGTAGAGCGAGCATCCCAAGCTATAAATGTCGGCGCGGCCGTCGACCGACTTGGCGTCGATCGCTTGCTCGGGCGCCATGTAGTCGATCGTCCCCATCACGACGCCATTTTGCGTCAGGTTCGTATCATCGCTCCCTTCCATGCGGGCGATCCCCATATCGAGGATTTTGACCACGCCGCTATCGTCCAACAGCAAGTTAGCCGGCTTGATGTCGCGGTGAACTAGTCCGACGCTGTGGGCGTACTCCAAACCGCGTGCAGCCTGGGTGACGCAATCAATCGCCTGGCTGACCGAGAGGGGGCCGTCACGGCGAACGATCGAGCTCAGGTCTTTCCCGTTGACGAATTCCATCACCAGGAAATGAAGCCCTTCCGCTTCGTCCGCGTCAAATGCGGTGACGATATTCGGATGGCTCAGCTGCGACGCGACTTGCACTTCTTGATTGAAGCGGGCCACGCCGTCCGCTTTCGACATCGACTCGCGCGGAAGCACCTTCAGCGCCACCTCGCGATCCATACGGCTGTGCCAGGCTCGATAGACCTGACCCATTCCCCCTTCGCCGATCTTGTCGAGAATCACGTAGCGGCCCAACTTCAAACCGCGCGTCTTGCCATGCGCGATCGCGCGCAATTGAAACCGCGTTAATAGCGACGCTTCCAGCAGTTGGCTGCTGAGTTGCCAGGCGTTCTTCGGAGCGCGAACCCGCAACAACTCGTTCAGTTTCTCGGGGTCGACGATCTCCGCCTTGGAGAGATTCGCTTGCAGCTGGATCAGATCGACCCCGTCAGGCAGCAATAACGAATCGCCCAGCGATTGCATCGACGGCAGATTGGGACTTGGCTGGCCATCGTCATTCTGATTCAACCATGCCAGCCGTTTCAGCGCGGCAATATGGCGGTCAAGCGCTTCCGCCAAATCAGGTCGTTCAGCAGTGAGCGCAGTCACATCGAGCGGCCGTCCTTCAGCGGTCGCTTCTTCCCATTGCAGGAGAAGATCCAGGATGTTCTGGTCGATTTTCATGGATTCGCATCAAACGACGGGCGACGGAACTTTCCTTCAACGCAACGACTGCGAGCCATCTTACTGGACCGCGACTTAGCGACTTGCCCCATCCTCCCTTCGCCCAGATTGTCGAGGATGACGTAACGCCCCTGTTTTGATCCGTGCGTTCGCCGATGCGCGGCCAGCCGCATTTGAAACCGGATCGGCAAGTCAATATCGAGCAGCCGCTGACTTAGCTGGGTTGCATTGGGGAAAGGCAACGGCTGTTGGATGTTGGCCTTGCTCTCTTGCTTGAGCCAGGCGACTCGATCGAGCGCGACCAGATGGCGTTTGAGCCGTTGTTCTAGATTGGCGTCCCCGGCGGCCAATTGGCGAATGTCGGACTTCTTTCCTTTCGCCGACATTTCCTCCCACTGAAGCAGCAAATCCAACACTTGCTCATCGATCGTCATTCTCAAGTCCTACGTCGGCGGCGCGATATCCGGCATCATTTCCGCCAAGAGCAATCGCGCGTGCAAAAATCGGCGCTGAATCGTCTTTGTCGATACGCCCAGCAGTTGTGCGGCGTCGGCATGCGTCATACCGCCGTACCAAACCAGCGAAAACGTTTCCCGCGGCTCTTCCGGCAATTTGTCGATCGCTTCGTGAAACTCAGCCCATTGCGCCAGCGACAGCGGGCCCTCATCCGCATCCTGTCGCGGAAGTTCGGCGAGCGCGAAATGAGATTCGTGATTCGCAGCTTCCGCCATCGGCCCCAGATGATGACGCGCCAAGTCGATCAGCGTCCGGCGAATCTGCATCGTCGCCAGATTAAAAAAGTGCCGCGCGGACTCGGGCTTCACCTTCTTCAAACTCTTGTAAAGACGAATGACCGCTTCCTGGAAAACGTCGTCGGTCTGCTCCCACCGAGCCAAGCGCGGATAGGAACGCATCATCGCCTTGGTTTGCCGCTGAAGCCGCTCCAACGCACTCTCGATGATCAAATCGTACGCCGCCGCAGGACGTTGCCGTTCGGCGGCCAGAATCACGTCAATTTGCTGGGTGGTGCCGGAATTCGAATCCAAAACCTCATTCCTTGTCGCTGGACGGCGTGATGTCGCATTTAGGCGATTTTATACTGCCTATGCGGGGTAGTCACTCGTCCGCAACAAAGAATGCGTATTCCAACCAGCGAACCGGACAAGCGTTTATGAAAATTACGCAAATTCGCCCCGCAACAGCGGTTACAGCAGTCTACGGAGCGCCCTAATCTCGTCGTCGACTTCTTTTTCGCTTTCCACTTGCTCAAGGACGACCAGACGCAAAAGCTCGATGAATTTCTGCTCCGACTTGGACTGGGCATAGCGAACCTGGTCGATCGTCAGCCGCAGCGACTGGGCCACTTTTTCCTTGCTGGCGGCCGGAGAGAAATCGGCTGGGTTGAGCGCATTGAAAACCAAATACCAGTCGGGACGACCTTGGCTCTGGCACCAGAGCCGCAGTTCGTTGCGGGTCGCCTGAATGACCGAGCGGGCCCATTGCCGCATGAATTCGTCCTCTGGAGACGAATCGCCACCGAGCAACTGGACGTCGTGCGTCGCCGCCAGGCAACTGATCGGGACCAGATCGTTTTCAAATTGGCGCTGCCGGGGAGCGCGCGAGGTGGTCTGGTCTGAAACGAACCGGGAAAGGATCGTCAGGATGTAGGTCCGAAATCGCCCCCGATCGGACTGGTAGCTGCCGACTAGCTCTTTCTCGAACAAATGACAAAAGAAGTCCTGAGTCAGGTCTTCGGCGGTCGACTCCTGAAAGCCCCGTCGCCGCAGATAGCCGAAAACGGCGGGCCAATACGACTGAACGAAGCAATTTCGGGAGTCGAGACTCGCGCGTTGGCCCCCCTTTAAGGAATCGATTATATTCCAAGCAGTGGTGGGAAAATGGGCCATTATCAACTCCGAGGGCGCCGGTAACGGTTCGTCGCCCTGCCGAGCGCCGAGGTCGACGACAAAAATCTTCTCAAAAAAGTCCGCCAGGCGCCCCGGTTTCCCAGCAAACGCCCGTAGATAGGTATGGCGACGTTTCGCACGATGCACGTCCGCCCCACGGCCGCACCAGGTTCTGCAAATCAAAATAATGAAGCCGATCGTTCACATTAAGGTTACTCGAGGCCCCATGAAGGGGCGAACCTACACGTTTGACGGCCACGATATCTTCCTCTTTGGCAGAAACCCGAACAACTGTCACGCGTTTATCGAAGACGATCCGTACATCTCACGTCACCATTTTATTCTGGAAATCAACCCGCCGTTTTCCCGCTTGCAAGATTTAGGCAGCCGCAACGGCACGTTCGTCAACGAAACGAAGTACGGGGGACGCAAGGATGTCCTCGATACCAGCGAACTGGGAAAAGCGACCGGTCCCAGTGTCGACCTCTCGAGCGGCGATACGATCAAAGCCGGTAAGACGACGTTTTTGTTGACCGTCGAACACGAAGAACTCGGCTCGACCAAGTTATTCGATTCGACGCCGCTCGACAAAGTAGAGATCGCCCCCTTGCCCGAACCGCCGCGGCCATCTGCTCCGGCGCCGCGTCAGACGATGGAAGAAATGGCCTCTCCCTTCTCTGCCGAAGATCAAGCGCCGCCGGCCAGCGCTGCTGCCGAACCGGTCTCGCGGCAAACGATCGAGGAAATGGCCTCTCCTTTCGCGGAACAGGCGCCGCCGGCGAATAGCATCGACAGTCCGCCGGCCGCTCCGTCCGATCGACGACAAACGATGGCCGAAGCCCCCTCTCCCTTCTTTGAACAAGCGCTTCAGGCGAATGACATTGCCGGCCAGAATGGCGCTCAGGTTGATCGACGCCAAACAATGCCCGAGATGGCCTCTCCCTTCGCGGATGATCTTCCGCCGGAAGGGGGCGACTATCTGTTCGACCTCCCGGAACTTCCCGAAGAGGCTTACGCTGAGGGAGAAAAGCGGAGAACGGCGCACGAGAGCGACGTCGCCACCAATCCGGTCCGGGGCCTCTTGGATCGAGCGGTGCAAAACGAGTCGCATGATTTTCCGGTGATCAACGGCTATCAGTTGCTGCGCGTCTTAGGTTCAGGCGGAATGGGAACGGTTTATCTCGCCAAACCGTCCGACCAGGAAGTTCCGGTCGCGATCAAACTACTAAAGTCGCAGATGAAGGTGTCGGTGCAAGCGCGTACCGCCTTCCTGCGTGAAGTCGCCGTCACTAGCCGAGTCAAACACGCCAACATCATCCGCTGCATCGACGCCGGCTGCATCAACAACGACTTCTACTTCGTGATGGAATATTGCTCCGGCGGCCCGATCAGCCAGGTCTTTCGCGAACGGAAAGAGTTGCCGAAGCCGAAGTACATCGCTCGCCTCCTTTACCAACTGCTCGAAGGATTGGCGTTCGCCCACGAAAAGGGGCTCGTTCACCGCGACCTGAAGCCGGCCAACATTCTGATGTCGAAGAAGGGAACCAAATGGTGGCCGAAGCTGGCCGACTTCGGCTTGGCGAAGAACTTCGAGCGAGCCGGCTTCTCCGGGATGACCGCGACCGGCGTCTACGGCGGCAGCTTCCCCTTCATGCCGCGTGAGCAATTGACCAACTACAAATACGTGAATCCGTCCAGCGACGTCTTTAGCCTGGCCGCGAGCTTTTATCGACTGATTACGAACGAATACCCCCGCGACGCCAAGAACGGTCTCGATCCGCTTAGCACTATCCTGAACGGCAAGGTCATTCCTTTGCGAAAACGAATTCCCGACTATCATGCGGGACTAGCGAGTTTCCTTGACCACTCGTTGGCGGACGACTGTAATGAACGCTATGCGAACGGCCGCGAGATGCAGGCCGCCCTCAAGACGCTGATGGTGAAAGAAGGCTGGGCATGAGCGATCACGATCGCAAGTGGATCATTGGAGCAAGTTCGGACTGCGATCTTGTCGTCGACCAACAAACGGTCTCCGGTCGGCATTGCGCACTAGAGCGAGTCGGCGGCCAATGGTTCGTGGAAGATCTCAGCTCGACGAACGGCGTCTACGTCAACGGCGAAAGAATCTCCGAGCGACGACCGATCACGCGAAACGATCTTGTCACGCTGGGGAAGAACGTGACGCTTCCCTGGCCCGAGGTCGGCGATGAACCGGCTGCGCCCCCCGTCGCTCCTCCGGCGGCGCAGGCGAGCGAACAACCGGCTCCGGCGACTCCGCCCCGTCCCTATGGAACCAAGATTACGATCGGCCGTACCCCTGGCAACGACGTCGTCATCAATCATCCAAGCGTCTCGTCGAAGCACGCGATCCTCTACATCGAAGATGGAACGATCACCCTTCAGGACCTGCATTCGAGCAACGGCACGTATCTTGGCGCCGATTGCGAGCGAGTCCATGAAGCGGTCGTGCAGCCGAGCGATATCGTCTACTTCGGCGAGCACCAGACGACGATCACCGACTTGCTCCTTTCGTCGGACAAAACGATCGCTGGGGTCTCGCTCAATTTGCCGCCGCTGGAAGGATCCCCTTCGGAGTCGGCGGATTCGCAGCGTAAGAACGTAATCCTTATTCTGTCCGCCGGCGGACTTGTCGTCTTGCTTGGTCTGATCCTCATCCTGTTCTGGAACGGACCTGCGAAGGACAAGGACGTCGCCGACAACGGCGACAACGCCAACGCGACCGCGAATCCCGTTGAGACGACAACGACCGACGAGAACGCGACGCCGGTTTCGGTTCCGCCCAAGAAGGTCGAGCCAACCGAAGCGGCGTATCAACTGATGATCGCCGATCCGGAGGGCAAAGAGCATTATCGCATCGGCACGGCGGTCGCCGTTGGTCCGCGACAGCTCGTCACTTCGGCGACCTGCAAAGCGATCGCGAATCTCGCTCATCAGCGTTTTCCGAATGTCGTTCTGCAGGGACCGACGCAGCCCCGGATCATCAAGTTCGTCGCTCATCCAACCTACTTGCAGAAGTTCAGCGAAGGAGACGACGCAGAGCGCAAATTCAAAGAGCTGATTGCGAAAGTCGAAAAGCTTTCGCCCGAACAGGACATGCAGTCTCAGCTCCGCGAAGCGTACCATCATTACATGACCATCGCCGATCAGCCGCATCATTTTGACGTGGCGGTAATCGAAGTCGATTCCGACTTGCCGACTTGGCTGCCGGTCGCTCCGGCGACGATCTTGGCGCCGCAGACGGGACTCTCGATTCTGAGCTTCGCCTTTGATCGCGTGGCGCCGTTCACCGAAATTCAATCGACTCCGCAGCCGCGAACCGACAAAGGACGCGTTCGCCAGACGATTGGTGCGGCGGGAGATCCGAGCAACCCGCGGCTACTGGTCGGCCAGCTTCCTCAGGTCGATCCGGCCGATCATCTTGGACTCAACTTTACCGGCGCCGCGATTCTCGATTCCGAGAAGCGTCTGGTCGCCCTATACTCTCGAATTACGCCCGCGCGCGAGCTCAACTCGCCGACGACCGGCGAACAGTTCGACGCGACCGTCCTCTCCGACGTCAGCGATTTCTTGCAACCTTACTTACCAACCACGACCGAAACGAAACCTGGGAGCGCCCCATGATTGGAATGCCTTCAAATCAACCGCTACGGTGGATCGCTCTCGCAATCACGTTCGCTGGCGCCATGCCGGTTCTGGCCTGGGCCCAGAACGCCCCGATGTACAACTTCTATGAACGCTCGCCGTACGAATCGGTCGGACTGATCGAAGCCCAGGCCCAGATGATTCGGGCTCAAGCCGCGGCGGCGGTCGACTATCAAATCGCTCGTGAAATCGCCGCAGACGCGTACGACAAGGAACTTGACAACGCGTTGAAGACGGTCGAGATCTACTTCAAGCGTCGCGCCGAGCGAGACGCCCATGTCCTGAAAAACCACCTCGACGAAGCCGACAAGCGCCGCGACAAGGCGCTGCGGCGGATCGAGAATAATCCCGAACTGACCGGCGAAGGAATGTCGAACGGCCGGGCCTTGAACACGCTGAAGGAAGCCCTCCGCGAGTCAGTCCTCTCCTTCCAATACCTCGAAGGAGACGATCCGGAAGTGGAACGGTTGATCGCCCAGTTCGACCTATCGCTCGACATCAAGTCGAAGATTCGTCTGCGGCTCACCAACGTACGGGGCGAAACCCCGATCTTCTCCGCCGACTCGGGACGTGCGAACACGTTCGATTGGTGGCCCTTCATTCTGCGTGACGAAAAATTTCAACCAGCTCGCGAAGAGATCCAACGCCAGCTTTCCGAAGTCCAGCGAGCCTCCCAACTGCGGACCGAAATTGACAACAAAACAATCGAGGAATTGGAAAACGCCTGCCTGAATCTGGCCAACCAGTTTCTCGAAACCTACAACCGCACCGACATGGCGAAAGAGGGAATCGATAAATTTCGTATGTATCGCGCCGCGGAAACCCACCTGCAAAGCATGATGCTGGCGGTTCAGCGTTTGAAGAACGTCGGCCAGGCGGACGGCGCACTCAACATCGGCGCCTACGATCCCAATGTCGACGGCAAGAACCTCGCTTCGCTACTCGCCTACATGACCCGGAACGGCGTCGAATTCGCCCCGCCGAAACCGGGCGACGAAGCCGCCTACCACAAACTGTTTGAGATGGCGAAAAGCTTGTATGTGGTCTCCAGCCGCGACGACGAAGATACGCTTTAAGCCGTAATCTCTTCGGGGCGAGCCCCCTTGATCTCGATTTGCCGAACCGTCCGCAAACCAGCGGACGGTTCGCGTTTTCCCGGATAGCTCTATCTTTTCGGGTCGATAGCGGGCCCCATTATTCGCTCCAATCAAGCGATTAAGGCCCGCATCGGGGACGTTCAATTCCGTAAAGCCGATCTCAGCCGGCATCTCTTTTTATTTTCTGCATTTTCCGGTCGACCCCGTAACCGGGAAAGTAAGCCGGCTATATGCACGTACCTCATTCTCGTTATCGATGCGGATTAGGCCGCTTCATCCTCTCACTTTTCGAAAGCCCCGGTTATGCAACTGACTAGTCGCAACTCACGATCGATTCGCTCCCGCACCGGTTTTACGCTGGTCGAATTGCTGGTCGTGATCGCGATCATCGGCGTTTTGATCGCGCTGCTTCTCCCTGCCGTTCAACAGGCTCGTGAAGCGGCTCGCCGCATGAGCTGCACCAACAACATGAAGCAGCTCGGCCTGGCCTTCCACAACTACCACGACACCTACAAAAAGTTCCCCGCTTACAGCTATCCCTGCGGCAGCGATCCGACCTCTCCTTACCGCAGCTATAGCGCGTTCGTGCAAATCTTGTCGTTCGTCGAGCAGTCGACGCTGTTCGACCTGGTCGCAACCCAGTCAGGCAACTTCAACGCCGCCGCCTACGGCGTCACCGCCGGCAAGACGAAAGTATCAGCTTTCAAATGTCCCTCCGACTCCGAATTCCCCGGCAACTACGCCGGCATGAACTACGCCGTCAGCCTTGGGTCGACGACGCGCTACTCGAACCTCAGCCAGCAGAACGGCATGTTCCGCGGCGAAGGGGGAAAGTCGGATGACGAACTCGGCATGAAGGACGTCACCGACGGGCTCAGTAACACACTGTTGGTTTCGGAACAACTGGTCGGCGACGACAACGACAACGCCATCATTACCGGCGACACGTCGGAGCTGCTCTTCGCAACATCGGCAGTCTCCTGGTCGACGTTCCCCACGCAGGCCGATATCGACGCCGTCGGCGCGTCGCTTCCAACCGGCGCCGCTCGTCTTGGCGACAGCTACCAGAACAGCAGCAACGGACGCGAGTGGATGTGCGGTCTGCCGGCGCAAACCGCGATCAACACGCTCGCCCCACCGAACTGGAAGTACAACAACTGCCAGTTCAGCGGCAGCGGCTTCGCGGCCGATCGCGACGGCATTTACACTCCCCGCAGTCGCCACCCTGGCGGCGTTTTGGTCGCGGCCGGCGACGGTTCGTCCCGATTCATTTCCGAAACGATCGATCTGACGACCTGGCAAAACTTCGGCGCTCGCAATGACGGCAACGTCGTCCAGCTGCAGTAACGCGACGACAGCCTTCCCTCAGCAGCAGGAACACGGGGGCCGAGCGATTTCGGCCGGCCCCCTTTTTCATTCAACGTCCCTCCCAACCAGACCCTACGGACGCCCCCATGCATTACTTGGCCCGTGTTACCTTACTGATTGCGATGACGCTCCTCATGAGCGGCTGCGGCGAACATGACGAATCGGTGCAACAGCCTCCGGTTCCTCCGACCGAGGCGCTCCGTCGCGACCTGCAGTACATCGTCGAGCACAAGACGGTCGGCAGCGAAATCATGACGATCCAGTCGAGCATCGAGAAACTAAAAGAGACCGACCCGGCCAAGGCGGAAAAGCTACTGGCCGAGTATGAGAAACTCGATAAATCGACCGGCGGTCAGGCCGCCGTCCAAGCCAAGAAGATGCTCGAAATGCTATAGTGCGGAACGACGCCCACCGCTTAGTTCAACGAGATTTCGCCGCAGGAATTCGTCATGAATGACTCCGGGGACTTCATTCAACTTCTGACGTCCCATCAAAGTCGCTTGTACGCCTACATCCTCTCCCTCGTGTTCGATCGCAACGAGGCGGATGACGTATTGCAGCAGACCAACGTCATTCTGTGGCGGAGCGCCGACGACTTTCAGCTCGGCACCAATTTCGTCGCCTGGTCCTTTCGGATCGCCTACTACCAGGTGCTCGCGCATCGCAAGCAAAAGCATCGCGAAAAGCTGATCTTCGACGACGAGATGCTCAGCGATCTGGCCGAAGCGGCGGCCGACAGCGACCAGACCTTTGTGGCCCGTCAGCAGCTCGTTCGCCACTGCATCGAAAAGCTGAACGAGCGGCAACGGACCGCCGTCGAACGTCGCTATCGCCGCGGGGCGACGCTCGAAGCGATCGCCCAGGAGACGGCCCGCACGGTCAACGCCGTGAAACAAACCTTGTTCCGTGCCCGTGAAAATCTAATTCGCTGCGTCCACAAAGGCTTATCGGAGAACGCGCAGTCATGACGCCGCAAGAGCAACAAGAGCTGGGAGAACTTATCAACGCGCTGCTCGACGAAGGCCTGTCGGACGAAGGCCGGCTTCGCCTCGAACAACTGCTGCGCGACGATCGCGAAGCGCAGCAGTACTACATCGAGCAATGCCAGCTCCATTCGATCCTCGCCTGGGAGCATGGGGTTCTTTCGGCGACGTTGTTCGACTCGCAAGCGACGCCCCCTCCCAAGCAAGAGGCGACTAGCGGCAAGTCGCTCTATCTCTGGAAACTCTGCGCTTTGGCCGCAACAATCCTGTTCCTCGCCACCTTCGCGTGGAACATTTACCTGGCGACGACTCCCAAGACGCCTGCCGAGCCGCCGCAAATAGCGACCAGCCAACCGATGGCGCCCAGCATTCCCTGGACCGAGCGGAAAACGTTCGGCGCGTTTTCCAAAAGCCGCGGCGCCCAACTCTCGGTGCCGGAACTGCTGCTGGAACTCCGCCAAGGGGACTTGCTCCGCAGCGGCCGCTACCAGTTGTCGGAAGGCTTCGCCGAGATTGTCTTTAACAACAACGTCGAAGTCCTGGTCGAGTCCCCCGCCGAGTTCGACATCGTCAGCGACATGAAGCTCGTCATGCATCGGGGACGGATCTCGACGATCGTCTCGCCGGAAGGAGAAGGCTTCAAGGTCGAAACGCCGTCGATCGAATTGACCGACTTTGGTACCGAGTTCGCCGTCGAAGTTTCTCCCGATCGAACCAGCGAAGTCCACGTCTTTAGCGGCGAAGTGAAAGTGACGCCGAAGCTCGCGTACGAAGGGATGGAGCGTCTGCAACTGGTCACCAATCAGGCGACCCGCGTCCGGCAGATGAGCGGGATCCCCGAAGGAATCGACATCGATCGCGATCGCTTCCTGCGGCGACTCAACGAAACGACGCAGCAGGACATTGGCTATGAACAGAGGATGCTCGCTCTGAAGCCGGCGCAGTTCTTTCAGATGGCGCCCACAGCCGACGGCGTCACGCTCGCCGATCACGGCAGCCGCAAGTCGGACGGAATCTTGCTGAAGGAAGGGATGGATCAGCCTCCCTTCAAACCTGGCCGCGTCGGCAGTTCGCTCTATCTGGGCGGCCCTGGAACGCTGGCCTACGCCAAGGTTCCTCACTACCAGCCAAGCGAGACCGGCACGATCTCGGTTTGCGCCTGGGTGAAAGCGGAGAGCCGTCCTCACTGGGCGGCGATCGCCAAACATTGGGCGATCGAATTCGACGAGCAGGACCAGCCATCCGGTCTTGGCGGGCAGTTCCACTTTGGCCTGCATGAATATGGCGGCGGTCTCGAAGTGCAAGTTCGCGATCAGAACAAGAACGTCGTAAAGCTGCGAGAAGCGGAACCGTTGCCGCTCGGCCAGTGGCAACACGTGGCGTTCGTCGTCGACGGCCAACAAGTGCGGCTTTACCGCAACGGCGCCGAGGTGGCGTCCGCCAAATGCGACGGTCTGGCGACCGACGGTCCCGAAGCGATGGGAATTGGCGCGAAGCTCTCGCCCGACTGTACGCAGCCCGATCTACGCAACCCCGGCTACTGGCACGGCCGCATCGACGAGCTGGCGATCTTTGATCGAGCGCTGACGCCAGCGGAACTGACGGAACTTAGCGAAATGGCGCCTCGGTAACGCATCAAAACCCAATTATCAAAGAACAATCGCATTCGGCGGACTCGACTGCTAAAAGCAAATAACGAATGTCGAAGCTCGAATGACGAAACCTCAGGCCCAAAAATAGGACCGGACCGACACCCGTTTTTTCTTGCTGCGGAGTGGACTGGACCGCTCCGTTTTTTTCTGGCGATACGCGACGCCATCGGATCAGCCAATGCTGATATCATGGACCGCACCCCACATTTTTTTGCGCCCGCAGTGGACTGGACTGCAGCGCATTTTTTTCCGGCGCGGCTCGAGACGCCGAAATGGTGTTTTGGGGCATCGAATTACGACGCATCTTTCCCAGTCCATGCATCATGTGGACCGGAACACGTTTTTTTTTCTTCAGTAGGGTGCGCCTGGACGCACCGGGAACCTGCTTGAGCATGCCGGATTTACTTGGCGTGGAAACGCAACGGCGCCAACTTTTGCGTTACCACGCGAGTCGCCATTCACCATGTTGACAGGTTCATGGTGCGTCCAGACGCACCCTACCCAGAGTGGACTGGACTGCGGTCCTATTTTTTTCTTCTGACCGACACGTTCCCAAAGATCTTCCGTGCGACCTGCGCGCCGAACGCAACTCGACCACGAATGCGTGCGCTTTGTCAAGCGACAAAGATAGACCCCGACGCTCCCAGCCTGAGAAGAACATTACGGAGCGGCCGATCGACGTAGTCCACGAAAAAAGCGGCGGTAAGCATCTTACCGCCGCTTCTTCATTGAAATCGTCGCCTGAACCGCAAGCCTGGACTGTGCGTCTGGCCATTTCCTACCCTACGCGAAGTAACCGCGCACTACTCCTTCGCATGCGGTCCAGACGACGAAAAAACGTTTAGCGTTTTTCGAGCTCGACCGGGATCGAGTTTTCATACGAATCGACGCTCACTGTCTCTGTCGGCCCCTGATACGTGCGCCATTTCGACGGCTTCCCGAGCGGACGACCGTTCTCGTCTTCTCGCTGATCCGGCGGCATGTAGAGCACGCGATATTCGCCTGGGGTCAGACCTTCGTCGCCGGCGGTGCGCATGTCATACGCTCCGTCGCTGCCGATTCGGCCCAGCGCCGGCTTCACGCCGGTTCCGACCGGTTGAAACACGAGACTACCGCCGTCGACCGGTTCGCCGTTGGCCGTAACCATGCCGGTGACGGTTCCATTCGCTCCGCACCCAACAAACGCGACCAGAACCGCAGTCCCCAGCAATCCAGCACTTAAAACTCTCATGGCAATTCATCTACGTTAAGTTGATTTCAGTTTTCGTCCTGCGGCGCTCGCCACAGGGACTCCTCCGAAAACGGACCGCAGGGAAACATCAACTTGAATTCCCCGCGATCACCCGTTGATCCAGTAGCGACTAGAAGTCGCCGATAACGTTGCCGTCGTTCCGCTGACCCAGGTTGTCGTAGGTCGACAGAGCGATCGTTTCCGCCAGGAAGTGAACCGAACCGTCGGCGAACAGGAACTGGGCGCCCCCCGGATGCAAGCTGCCGAAACCCTTGTCCCACGCGTTGGGATCCTGGGTCGGACCGCCGCCGTTGTACAAGTTGATCGGCGTGCCGTGCCAGGCTTCACGCAGCGGCCCCCAGTGAGTCAGCGAAGTACCGGAACCGCCTTTCGGGCTGCCGGCCCAACCGGGATAGGTCGGGTTTTCCGGCGAAGGAGCGGAACCGCCCGGCCCGGCGCCAACTTCGCCGATCGCGATCGTGTTCGAGAGACCGTCGGTCACGTCGGCAAAACGGGTGATCGACGAGATAAAGCGATTGAAGAAACCATTGCCATAGCTGTGACCCCAGCCCATGCTGCCGGCGTAGTTCGACTTGCCGCAGCGGAAACCCTGGTCGGTCGAGTCGCGCAGATTCGCGAGCGTGTCGGTCGGGCAGATGTACATTTCCAGCACAGTCGCTTCCGGACCGGGCGTCGTCCAAACGCCGTACTCATGGCAACCGCAGTAGATCGAGCCCTTCTTGCCGGTCGGATCCGGCGGATAGTTGCCCGATTCATCCAAGATGGCGTCCCAGACGTTCGACTGTTCAACGAACGGCAGGATGAACGCGCCCCAAGTGTATCCACCATGCGCCGAGCGGCTGCCGCCCGGAGGCATGTGATTGTAAGTGTCGTGGAAGTTGTGCAGACCAAGACCGATCTGCTTCAGGTTGTTCGCGCATTGCATGCGACGAGCCGCTTCACGAGCTTGCTGAACTGCCGGCAAGAGCAGTGCGATCAAAACGCCGATAATGGCGATCACCACCAAGAGTTCGACCAAGGTAAAACCATGCCGCTCTGCGGACGATCGTCGTCGAGAGAAGACGCCGTACATAATGAGATAACTCCAAATAGATCCGAACGGATCGAGAAAAGAAGAAGGACGCTACAACTCATTTGTTGCGAGTTTTATTCTACCATTCTTCAAAAAAATCCAATGGCGTTTCGCACCTCAGTTTGCGACAATTTGTAATGGCGGCGAGATTCGAGCAGATGGTCGCCTATAGCTATCATGCCTGCTCAAATGGGGTTCTTTTGGCAAAATTCCGCCATGAACCTGGTGCGAAGGCAGCCAACGGGAATTGCAATTAATTCGCATATTTGCCTTTCAATCCTCATTTTGCGACATCGGGTATCCGCAGTTTGCCCTTGAAAATCGCGTTAACCCAACTCCCGGAAACACCTTTGCCATGAGTCTTACGGAGAGCTTTTTTCACTACCTTCCGATCACTGATAGCGACATGCGCCTTGGTTTTTACGTCACCGGAGGCGGATGGGGCGTCGTTGCGCCAGGTTCCGAATATCCCCCGCAGCAACACCCCGGCGTCTATCAATTTTCGTGGGGGGCAGGTCGCGAACTTCCCGAGTTTCAGATTCAGTTCATCGCCGAAGGACGTGGCGAATTTGAGTCGACGCCAACCGGTCGCGTCAGCATCGAACCGAATACGCTCTTCTTACTCTTCCCCGGCGTCTGGCATCGCTACCGTCCCGTCCGCAACGTCGGCTGGACCGAGCGTTGGATCTCGATCCACGGCGAGTTCATGCATCGCCTGGTCGAAAGCGGATCGATCTCCCCCTCCAACGCACTGATCCAATTGAAGAGCGATCAGCGCGAGGCGCTGCTGCAGACGTTTGATCGGTTACTCGGCCGAATCCACCAAGACCCGACGCGTCATACGTCGGCCGTCTGCGCGAACTCGTTGGAACTGCTGTCGGTCGCGCTGGAGATGTTGCCGAAGAAAGGTGAGAAGATCAACGATGCCCGCAGCGGCAGAGCGGCTGCGGTCACCGACCCGATCGTGAACCGGGCGCTCGACATCATCTGGACGCGCAGCGATCGCCCCCTTTCAGTCAATCAATTGGTCGCGTCACTCCCCACGACGCGGCGAACCATCGAACGGAAGTTCATGTCGACGCTGGGGCATACCGTGCTCGACGAAATCAACCAATGCCGCTTGCTCCGTGCGAAGCGGATGCTGACCGAGACCAACCTCTCGATCAAATCGGTCGCCTACTTAGCTGGCTTCGGCGGACAGGAACGCTTTCGCCGACTGATGATTGCGGAAGAAGGTTGCCCGCCGGGAGAATATCGCGATCGCTATCGTGCCGGGACGACGGGAAAAAGCTAATCGTTTCGGTTGATGCTATTTGATCAAGGATGCGTCGATTTCCAGCTTTTTGATTCTCGACGTCAGCGTCGTTGGCTTCAAACCCAACAATTCGGCGGCGCCGCCAGTTCCAGAAACCTTCCCGCCGGCAGCTCGCAGCGCCGCCGTGATGTTGTCCTTCTCGAGTTGGCGAATCTGGGCGTCAGTTCGCACGAACCCGTCCTCGGTTGTCGCTACAGCCCGCACAGTTCGCAGCTTGTCAGGCAGTTCGATATTCAGCCGAGACCCGGTCGACGTGATCACAGCACGCTCCATCACATGCTGAAGCTCACGCACATTGCCGGGCCAATCATACTGCTGCAAACGCTGCACCGCCGCCAAAGTTAGCGCTGACTTCGGCCTGCCGATTCGCCGCGCCGAGATCTCTAAGAAGTGATCAGCCAACAGCGGAATATCCTCTTTCCGCCGCCGCAGCGCCGGAACTTCGACCGGAAAGACGCTTAAGCGATAGTAAAGATCCTGCCGAAAGCGGGCCGCTTCCGATTCGGCCCGCAAGTCGCGGTTCGTCGCGGCGATGATCCGGACGTTCACATGTCGGGTTCGCTCTTCGCCAACGCGCTCGAGCTCTCCTTCCTGCAACACACGGAGGAGCTTCGCTTGCAGTTCCAGCGGAATCTCTCCCACTTCATCCAGAAACAGCGTTCCTCCTTCCGCCAATTCAAATCGCCCCACGCGGTCGCGCAGTGCGCCGGTAAACGATCCTTTGGCGTGACCGAAGAACTCGCTCTCGTACAACTCGCGCGGGATCGCAGCGCAGTTGACCTTGATCAAGGGACGATCGGCTCGCTGACTTCGCCGATGAATCTCTCGCGCGACCAATTCTTTGCCGGTTCCGCTTTCGCCCAAGATCAAGACCGCCGCGTCGGTCGGCGCCACAAGGTCAATCTGCCGCGAGACCGCTTCTAGCGCTGGACTCTGCCCGATCATTTCCCCAAACGCGCCGGCGCCCTTCAACTCTTCACGCAGGTATTCGTTTTCCTGCTCCAGTTGCTCGCGCAACGATCCGATCTCGGCGAACGCACGCGCGGTCGCGATCGCGGCGGCGGCATGATCAGCGATCATGCGCAGCCACCCCATGCACTCGGTGGCGATCGGTTGGCGCACGAAAACGGCGAGCACGCCGAGGACCTTACCGCGATGAATCAGCGGCTGACCAGCGAACCCCTGAATCCCTTCAGACTGGACCCAATCGGGCCGCGCGATCCAATCGGGAAGCGGAACGGAAAACTCCGGTTCTTCGATCGCGATGCCGGTCGCCGCGATCGTACCAACCTTGCGCAGACCGACCGGCATGCGACGAAAGTCGCCATCAATCTTTGTCCAATCCGCTTCCGGCGAAACAATCGACCGACCGCCGCTGGCGACCAAATGGAGACACTCGGTCTGCGACTGACAATGTTCCAGCGCTGGACAATCCGAGCAGTCCGTCGTCGGTTCGGCCAGCCAGATCCGCGCCAGCGCGACCGGCTCAGCGCCGCTTAGTCGCTCCACAATCAACCGCAGGACCTCTTCGACCGAATGCTGCAGCGCCAGATCGAGCAGCAGTCGCTTCGGGTCATCCAGCATTGGGAAAAACGAGTCCATACGTCGACAGCCTTACGATTTTTCGTGATTCGATTACGAGACTTCGTGAATTTACGATATCTCGCAACATAGCTCGAGACAAACCAATCTCTGCAAACCATTTCAGGAAAACAACTTAGAAAAGTTTATCGGCAATGGCACGAGAAGTGAATTACGACTCCTTCGATGTCGCAAACGTGCGACGCGAAACGTCAAACACGAAGAATGAGAGGAGAAACGTTATGTCTCGCTTGCAAACAATCGCCCCGGAATCGGTCGAAGGTAAGACGAAGGAAATGTTGGACGCCGTCGAAAAGAAGCTGGGGATGACTCCCAACTTGATGCGGACGATGGCCAACTCGCCGGCCGTGCTGGAAGGTTACCTGGCGCTGAGCGGCGCTCTGGGGCACGGCAAGTTGCCGGCCAAGATTCGCGAGCGGATTTCGCTGTTCGTCGCAGAATCGAACGGTTGCGACTATTGCCTGGCGGCCCATTCGGCGCTCGGCAAGATGTCGGGTCTGACCGGCGATCAGATCGCCGACAGCCGTCGCGGCGAATCGGACGACGCGAAGACGGGGAGCCTGCTCCGGTTCGCTCGCCGCATCATGGAGACCCGCGGCAAGGTGAGCGACGCCGAAGTGAAGGCGATTCGGGACGCCGGTTACGACGACGGCGCCATCGCCGAGATCGTCGCCGGTGTCGCGCTGAACATCTTCACCAACTATTTCAACAACGTCGCGGAAACCGAGGTCGACTTCCCCGCCGCCGCGGCACTGCAAGTCGCCTGATTCGTGATACGGGAGCCGACGCGCAAACCCGCGCCGGCTCCCCTCTTTTTCTTCCGTGACCAACTACCCAGGAGCATCAAAATGACCGTCAGCGCCGTAACCCAAGGTCCCGCCGTAATCGCCCCGCCGTTCACGCTAGAGACGGCGACGAAAAAGGTTCGTCTGGCCGAGGATGCGTGGAACTCCCGTGATCCGCACCGAGTCTCGCTCGCCTATTCCGTCGACTCGGCCTGGCGAAATCGAAGCGAGTTCGTCACCGGCCGCGAAGAGATCGTCCGCTTCCTTGCCGGCAAGTGGAACAAAGAGCTCGACTATCGTTTGACGAAGTCGCTCTGGGCCTTTGACGACAATCGCATCGCCGTCCGTTTCCAATACGAATGGCGCGACGCCGACGACAATTGGTTTCGCAGCTATGGCAACGAACTGTGGGAATTCGATCATGCAGGCCTGATGCGACGCCGCGAGGCCAGCATCAATGACGTTCCGATCGACCCGGCTGACCGCAAGTTCCACTGGCCAGCCCCGGGACCACGTCCCGCGGATCATCCCGGCATTCCCGCTGTCGAGTAAAGCGCGATCCGCTAGAGAATTAGGCAAGCATCGTCCAGAAACGGCTAATTCCGTATTTCCGTCGCGACCTTAAAATCCCAGTAACTTTGTGCGTTACGCGGGGTTAGTTCTAGGTTAACTGCCCCGTAACCGGCGGGGCGTTTCCTAGATTACACACTGCGACGGGGAATTTTTCGATGAGATTATTCGCTCTTCTGCTTGCGCTGGCGCTGCCCGGCGTCCAGCTCTTCGCCGAATCGGCCAAGCCGTTTGACTGGCCGCAGTGGCAAGGTCCCAATCGGGACGCGATCTCTCAGGAAAGCGGACTGCTACAGGAATGGCCGAAAGATGGACCGGCCCTGGCCTGGAAAGCGAGTGGACTCGGTGGAGGCGACAGCACGCCTTCAATCGCCGCCGGTCGCATCTTCGCCATGAGCAATCGCGGCAAAGATGAAGTCGTCTGGGCGTTGTCGGAAGAGGATGGCAAAGAGTTGTGGGTCACGAAACTGGGCCCTGCTTACGAACAACGGATGTCGCAGTCGAACGAAGGTCCCGGCTGCACGCCGACCGTTGACGGCGATCTGCTGTACGTGATGGGAATGAAAGGGAACGTAGCCTGCTTGAAGGTCGAAGATGGTTCGATCGTCTGGCAACGCGATCTGCAGGCTGACTACAAGGGAGCGATTCCGACCTGGAGCTTTCGCGAGTCGCCGCTGATCGACGGCGAGAAGGTGATCTTCACCCCCGGCGGCGACGAAGCGATGATCGTCGCGCTGAACAAGAAGTCCGGCGAAACAATCTGGGAAAGCAAGCTGCCGGCGTCGACCGAAGCGCCGGCACAACCGCCGGCCGAAGGAGCGCCGCGACCGGAACGCCCGCGTGGGGAAGAAGGCCGCCCCGGCGGACCGGGCGGATTCGGTGGCCCCGGAGGACCTGGCGGTCCAGGTCGCGGCGGCCGTGGCGGACGAGGTGGATTTGGCGGCTTTGGCCGCGGGCCGGGCGCCGGCGCCGCTTACGCTTCGGCGATTGCGATCGATGTGGATGGAGAGCGCCAATATGTACAGTTCGCCGCCAAGACGCTATTCGCCGTTTCGAGCGACGGCAAGCCGCTGTGGCGCTATGATCACCCGGCCAACGGGATGGGGATCAACTGCTCGACGCCGATCTACAAAGATGGACTCGTCTTTGCAGCCTCCGCTTACGGCACCGGCGGCGGCGCGGTGAAGCTGGAAAAGAAGGAAGACGGCACGTACGAACCGGAAGAAGTTTACTTCACCAGCAGCATGCAAAACCATCATGGCGGCATGATTGTGCATGATGGAGCGCTGTACGGCGGCAACGGCGGTAACGGCGGCGGCTTCCTCGCGTGCTTGGACTTCCAGACCGGCGACGTCTTGTGGCGCGAACGTGACGCTCAAAAAGGCTCGCTCACCATGGCCGGCGATCGGCTCTATCTACGGACCGAAGACGGCGACGTCATCCTGATCGAACCGAACAAGGAAAAGTACATCGAACATGGCCGCTTCCACCAACCCGACCGAACGGATAAGCCGGCCTGGGCGCATCCGGTGGTGGCGAACGGGAAGCTCTACATTCGCGATCATGACACGATGTATGTGTATGACGTGAAGGCGAAGTAGCGAGCTGCAATATCGCGGACTGATCTAAAATCCCCTTAAATGGCCGCTCTGGAACTTTTTGATGGTTCCAGAGCGGCTTTTTTTATTTATCTACGTCTAAATTCTCCCTAAATTCTTCGATTTCTGATTCCACGAAATGCTGCTGGCGCGCAAATAGATGGGTAAGACGCCCCTGGAGCCTCCACATGAAACATCCCTACGAGTCGGATGAGCGGTTGATGCAGGAAGCGGCCCGTGGAGTCCACGACGCCTTTTCGCTGCTGATGCGCCGCTATGCCAACCCGATTCTGACGTTTCTTCGTCGCATGACGCAGGATCACCATCGCGCGGAAGAGCTGTTTCAGGAGGTCTTTCTGGCGATCTGGACCAGTCGCACGAAATACATTTACCCGCGAACCGTCCGGCCGTGGGTCTTTGGGATCGCGATGAACAAATGTCGCCAGGAGTTTCGCAAGCGCGGGGATCCGCTGGTCGTCGCAGATTCCTATCACGCCGATGGCGCCCTGGAAACCGGGCCGCCCCCGGACGAAGGCGCCATCGCGACCGAAAACGCGGCGCTGGTCGAAACCGCCCTGCTCCGCTTGCCGCTGCAGCAGCGCATGGTCGTCTCCCTGCGACTGTGGAACAGCCTGTCGTACGCCGAGATCGCGGAGATCATCGGCTGCGGAGAGTCGACCGCCCGCTCGAACATGTATCACGGCTTGAACGCGATGCGCGACTACCTCGAGCCGCGCATGTAACCAGAACGCTCCGCCGCCGGTCGGCCGCGCGTTTCCCCAATCGCTTCGCCTCCCGCTTTCAGGATCTTCACGATGTCAACGCAATCTCCACATGTCCTCGATGACGTCGACGCTTACGTTCACGGCGCATTGTCGCAGACCTTCGCCGATCGCGTTCGCGTCCATTGCGAGAAGTGCTCGATCTGTCAGGCGGCGTTGGAAGAAGCGCGGACGCGAGCCGAACTGTATCAGCAGCTTCCCCCAGCGGAAGCGTCGCAGCGTTTGCTGGAATTGACCGAGGGGAAGATCATCGCCCTGGAAAATCGCACCCATCTGCAATACCTGGCCGACAGGTGGAGCGGGATGTCGCTCAAGAAAAAGTTTTTCTCGGTGGCCGGCACGCTCGCCGCCTGTTTTTTGGCGGTGATCGTCAGTCTGCATGTCTATTACGCGAATCTTGAGCCTTCCCCTTACGACGTGAAAGTGCTGGGGCAATCGGAGCTGCTTTCCGGGACCGAATCGTCGCTGCGGGTCGTCGTCTTCGATACGCGTGACGATTCGACGCCGGAAGATATTCCGATCGATATCGAGATCGCCAAGCCCAACTCCCAGCAATTCGTTCATCTGGCCAGTTTCCGCACCAACGCCCAAGGGAGCGGACGCCCTCGGATTCAACTTCCCGATTGGAACGACGGCGACTACGAACTGCGAATCATCGCTCATCCCCAGGGCGGCGATCAGACGCTGACGCATCCCATTCATCTGCGGCGCAATTGGCAAGTGATGGTGACGACCGACAAACCGGTTTATCAGCCGGGTCAGACGATCCACATGCGGAGCCTTTCGCTGCGGCGTCCCGACTTGAAGCCGACCGCCGGCCAAGCGGTCAATTTCTCGATTACCGATCCCAAAGGAAACGTAATCTACCGCAAGAACGACGTCACCAGCCGCTTTGGGATCGCGTCGCTCGATTGTCCGCTCGCCCAGGAAGTTCTCGAAGGGCAATACCGCATCGAGTGCAAAGTGGGAGAAACCGAAAGTGCGGTCGCCGTGGAGGTGAAGAAATACGTTCTGCCGAAGTTCAAACTCGACGTCGATCTCGACAAGTCGTACTACCAGCCCGGCGACATGATCGAAGGGATCATCCAGGCCAACTACTTCTTTGGCAAGCCGGTCACCGGCGGCGCGGTCACCGTGCGACTGCGAAGCAGCGAAATTGTCCGCGACGCGATCGACACGGTGCATGCCCGTACGAACAAGAGCGGCGCCGCGACGTTCTCGCTCCGTCTCCCCGATCGGCTGGTCGGTCAATCGCTCGACAACGGCGACGCCCGCGTTTGGCTCGAAGTCGAACTGGTCGATACCGCCGGACAGCAGCAGTCGAAAACGCTATCTCGCGCCGTGACGACCAATCCGATTCATGTACAGATCATTCCGGAAGCGGCGAAGCTGGTCGAAATGCTTCCCAATCGGGTCTACGTCCTGGCCACTTACGCCGACGGTCGTCCTGCTCAGGCACGCATCGCGATGAGCGGCGTCGCCGAAGAATTCACCACTTCGCCGCTGGGCGCCGCGGTCTGCGAATTAACGCCGCTGACCAAGGAGATCAATCTGATCGTTCGCGCCACCGACGATGCAGGCCTGACGGGGCGACATGAACTGAAGCTCACCTGCGGCGAAGCTCCCCACGATTTCCTGGTTCGCACCGACAAGTCGGTTTATGACGGCGGCGAAGTGATGCGGCTCTCGGCGCTCGGCGGCGGCACAGAGCCGGTCTTCGTCGACTTCGTGAAAGATGGCCAGACGATCCTGACCGATTCGATTGCGATGGCCAATGGGCATGGAGAGTATCTGCTCGATATTCCGCCGGAGATGTTCGGCACGCTGGAGCTGTGCGCCTATCGCTTCAATGAGAAGGGGCGCCCGGTCCGCAAGCTACGCGTCCTCTACATCCGCCAGGCGAATGAGCTGCAGATCGCGGCGAATCTTGATCGGGACGAATACCGCCCCGGCGAGAAAGCGAAGATTTCGCTGTCGCTTACCGGTCGCGACGGCAAACCGGCGCCTGGCGCCATCAGCCTGGCGGCCGTCGACGAGGCGGTCTATTCCGTACTTGGCTCCGGCGCCAACATGCAGCAAAGCTTCTTCACGGTAGAGCAAAGTCTGCTGCAGCCGATTTACGCGATCTATCCCTGGGATCCGTCCCTCATCGAAGATGGCCGACCGCGGGATCGGCAACTGCTAGAACAAGCGCTGTTCGCCGCGACGGTGCGAGAAGAAGAATCGAAACGGGCCGCGCTGCTGAAACAGCTGCTCCCCTATCTGGGAAACAATACGGAAACGTTTGAAGTTTTCGAGCGTGACGACTGGGAAGAACTGATCCGTGACCCCAGCGCCTTTCCGCCCAACGTGCTCAACATCCTTCGCGATCAAACGAGCTATCACTCGTTGACCGCTTCGAGTCGTCCCGACAACGTCCGGGCTACGGCGGCCCTCCAACAAGACGGCATGAACCTGGTGGGGATGCTGTGGTGCATCTTCGCCACCTTTTTTGGGATTCCTGGCTTCCTTATCTTTCTTTCGTATGTATTCGGCAGTACTCGCGTGGCGGAACTCATCGTAGGCGTCCTCATTCTCGGCGTCCTGGCGGGGTTGTTGCTGCCGGCCGTCCAGCAATCGCGTGAAGCGGCTCGCCGGATGTCGGCGATGAACAATCTCAAGCAGATTGGCCTCGCCGCATACGACATGCTTGACGTGGAAAGGATCGATGAGCTTCGCTTGGATTTCGATCTCGCACCCGAGGGGAAAAAACAAGGTGTCCGCGTTCGCCAATGGTTTCCGGAAACCTTGCTCTGGCGTCCCGAGTTGATCACCGACGACCAGGGACGGGTCACCCTTGACGTTGACCTGGCCGACTCGATCACCACGTGGCGTTTGACCGCCAGCGCCGTTTCGGCCAGCGGACAACTGGGCGCCTCGCAGTCGTCGTTGCGCGTCTTTCAACCCTTCTTCGTCGACTTGAATCTACCGGTTGCGTTGACGCGGGAGGATGAAGTTTCGCTTCCGGTCGTCGTCTACAACTATCTCGACCAGCCGCAGGAGGTCCAGTTGACGCTCGCTCAGGCCGACTGGTTCGAGAGTCTGGACGATGTTGAGCAAAAGATCACGCTTGCTCCTGGCGAAGTTCGCTCGCTCCACTACCGCATTCGAGCCAAACGAGTCGGCGACCACAAACTGATGGTGACCGCCCAGAGCGGCGAGATTGCCGACGCTCTGGAGCGTGAGATCAAAGTCGTCCCCGACGGCCGACCGGTCGAAATGGTCTATAACGGCGTGCTAGACGCATCGACCGAACTGAATCTCTCCGTTCCGAAAGACGCGATCGACGGCAGCGTCAGTACGATCGTGCGACTCTACCCGTCGACCTTCAGCCACGTCGTCGAAGGACTTGATGGGATCTTCCGACGACCCTACGGTTGTTTTGAACAAACGTCGTCGACCACCTACCCGAACGTCTTGGCGCTCCAATACCTCAAGCGAACAGGGACGTCGGTTCCGGCAGTGGAGGCCCAGGCCCGGGAATACATCCACCTTGGCTATCAGCGTCTCCTGACGTTCGAGGTCGCCGGCGGAGGCTTTGATTGGTTTGGAAATCCCCCCGCCAATCGATCGCTGACGGCGTACGGCTTGATGGAGTTCAAAGACATGGCCCGCGTCCACGACATTGATCCGTCGTTGATCCAGCGGACGCGCCGGTGGTTGCTCGCCCAGAGAAAATCGGACGGCTCGTGGGAACCGGAAGGACATCGTTTTCACGGCGATCCCGCCAACGCCGCCTACGACGTGGCGGAGTTGAATACCACCGCCTATGTCGCGTGGAGCGTGTTCGAGGGGGATCCGAACCCGACCGAGGCGCAGCCGACATTGTCTTACCTCGTTTCGCATCGCCCGAACCAGATCGACAATCCGTACACGCTGGCCCTGGTTTGCAACGCCCTGTTGGCGATCGATCCGACCAGCCGAGTGGTGCGACCTTACCTCGACAAGCTCCAGTCGCTGCGCCAGCTCTCAGGCGACGGCAAGCGCTGCTGGTGGAATAGCACCGGCTCGCGGCGCACGATGTTCTATGGAGCAGGTCGGAGCCAAGAGATCGAAACGACCGCCCTGGCGACGCTCGCTCTGATCCGGGGAAGCGGCGAATCGGCGACGATTCGCGGCAGCTTGTCGTGGTTGATCGATCAGAAGGACGGCATCGGAACCTGGCATTCGACGCAGGCGACGGTCTTAGCGCTGAAGGCTTTGATCGCAGGCTCCGGCCGCTCGCTCGCCGACCAGAAAGAACGACGAATTGAACTGCAGCTGGCCGATCAGCCGGCCGAGCGAATCACGATTCCGGTCGATCAGTCGGACGTGATGCGACAAATCAACCTCTCGGACCGAATCACCTCTGGCGATTGGAAGCTGACTCTGAAGGACGTCACCGACGCCGCGACCGGATATCAAATCGTCTTCCGCTACTACACCCCAACGGCGACGGCGCCGGAACAGAACGAACCGCTGACGGTTCAGCTCGACTACGATCGTACCGAGCTGGCCGTCAACGATTCGGTTCGCGCCCGCGCAACAGTGACCAATCGCATGGAGGAAGCGGCGCCGATGGTGATGCTCGACCTGCCGATCCCGGCCGGATTCGCCGTGAACGTCGACGATTTTGACCAGATGAAGCGGCAGAAGCGGATTGAAAAGTATCAAGTCACCAGCCGGAGCGTGATCGTCTACCTGCTTCGCTTGGAACCGGAAGAGCCGCTGACCTTGTCGTACGAACTGACGGCGACGATGCCGGTCGATATCCTCGCGCTACCGGCCGTCGCCTACGAGTACTATGACGAAGACAAACGAGGAACCAGCCAGCCGATTCGGTTGCTGGTACAGGGGACGCCGTAAGTCGTCGTCAGGCGGTTACCTGGTCAACCTGCAACTGCACGGCGCTGATCCGCTGCTGCAAGGCGAGTTCCAGGATCCGCGGCCCGCTTTCGGGCGCCGCGGTTAGTTTCAGCAGGTCCTTGGCAAGTTTCGGCCCCTTCCCCGAACCCTTCAGGCTCTCCAGCATTGCGCGACAATCGGGGTGCGTGACCGACAGCTCCCGTTCAATCGAAAGCTGCAACAGCAGTTCCATCAGCTTGGCGTAGTCGCGGGGAAGCGAACTTGCGTCGCCAACCAGCGTCTGCTGCAGCGCCAGATGCACGACCGCGCCGTGCAAGGCCGAGATGCGGGCCACATCGGCCAACGTTTTCGCCCACCGCGGCGGCTTGATCAGCCCGGATGGCACGAGTTGGCTCAGGATGGCGCCAAGATTGTCGCTTCCCAAACGCCCATCTTCGATCGCAGCGATGGCGATGTCGGTCGCGAGGCCATGTTCGCCTGGCTCTTTCGCGCCGAGGCACATCGCGAGCAGCAACAGCCCGATTTCTCGCAACGGCGTAGTTGGATCGAGCAGCGGTTCGAGGAACGTTTTGTTATGCCATTCGGCGCCGTCCCAATCGAGATTGTTTCCCATCGTGCAGGCGCCGATCGCGAAGAGCGACTCTCTCGCTTGGGGCCAAATCGAAGCGGTCCAGGCGATCCCTTCGACAGTCCTCCCGGCCGCTTCTCCCCGTTTCCAGTACTGTTCAATTGGAAAGCGGTTTTCGCGATGGAACCGCGGCGTAAGGCATAACGGGTCGAGCGTCTCCGGCACGGTAGGAATCGAATTGAGCGAGAAGCGGGCGAACTTGAATTGCTCGCTGGAGTGCTTGTACTCGTCGATCCAGATTTTGGTTTCATATCGGGCCGCCAGACCGGCGTCGGCGCCAAGTCCGGGAAACGCCTTCTCGACGCCCAGGTCATCGCTCCAAGGGGCGCGACTACGTGCGGCCGCAATCCACAGCGGCGCGGAGTTGCCGACTTTCATCCGCGCAGCTCCCAGCGCATATCGCACGGCCTTCGCCGCTTCGGTCGAAGCGGTTTTCAATTCCGCTAGTGCGGCCTCACGTCCATCGGGCGTCATTCTTAGTATGGCGAGGATCGCGTCGGAATCGTCTGACGGCTTGCCGCTGCTGTCGAGAACGCGCTGAACGAGCGTCTGCGAATCAATCCAGCTTCCCTCATGAGTCGGCGCGCTCCACAACTGCGCGGGCTTTCCCTGAGCGACGCGCTGCGCGATCGCTAAAGTGCGACGGCTCAAAAACCCAAGGGGAATATCCAACTCCGCGTCATGGGTCTTGCACTCTTCGCCATCGATCTTATAAACCAGAATCGCTTCTCCCTTCTTGGCCTTTATTCGCTTTCCTTCCAGCACAATTCCCGTACACCAGGCGTAAATCAATCCGAGCAGATCTTCCTGCGGCCCGCCTCCCTGAAAGGGCAAATGGTAGTCCTTGAGCAATTTCAAAGTTCGCCGCAGCAACGGGTCGACGCGCCGCTGAAAGTCGTCCGGCTTTTGGTCGCATAGGCGAGAAATGCCGTCGATCGCCCGCTCCACATCGTTGGTGGCCGTGGGGTCCTCAATCAGCCGCGAACAGACCTCGATAAGCTCGTCCAGGTCTTCGATTGGCTGAATCTTCTCTTTACCGGCCAAGCGATTGATCTCCGTGCCGTCAAACCGAGCCGCCGGGATCTCCAGCAGGCCAGCTTGCCGATTGGCGAGCAAATCATCGATTGCATAGAGTTGTCGCAATTGCGAATCAATCGCCTCCAGGTCGGCCTGATCGAAAGAAGCGGACGAAGCCGGCGCCGCTGCAGGCGACTCGGTTTTCGCGCCGGCGGCGGCAAGCCACGCGTCCAATCGCTTCCGTTCCGAAGGAGCGATGACCGGCACGTATTCCGCGACGCTGCGGACGAACTTCGCGTCGCTGACGTCGCCATACTTTTCGATCATCGCTAGGACGTCCGCTTGCACTTCCGCCGATTCGTGTCCTAAGGCGGGCAACGCGAACGCAACGATCTGCGACGCTTCCCCTTTCCGCTTACCGGCAAGCGTCCCCAACAGTTTCAGCGCCTTTTTGACGATCCCCTTTTGCCGCGATTGAAACACCGGCAGCAGCCCGGCGGCCAGATCGTCCGCCGGAATCGCGCTGGCTTTGGCCAGCGTCTCGACGTTGGCGAACGCCCACGAAACGACTGGCGGCGCCGATACGCCGAGAATCTGCAGGAACTTGCCGGCCTGCGATTTATTCTCTTCTGGAGTGGGCTCTAGCGCATCGTAAAAGCTGGAGAACCATTTCGCGCGAAAATGATTGAAATCGCGCAGCAGTGCGTCAAGCGAACAATTCAGCAAACGCTCGCGCGAGAGGCCCCCTTTCTTTTGAAAGAGAATTAGCGTCTTTTGCCATTCTTTGGCCCCGCCATCCGCAAGCGCCAGGCTGACATCCGTTCCCCCTTCATGCTCGAACAACCGCCAGACTTCATCCTCCAGCAGCGATCGATCCGCTTCGATCGCCTCTTCGATCGACGGCTCATCCGTTCGAAAGGCGCCCCCGGGCGGCTGGAGCCCCACGACCATCCCCAGCGTGTAGTTGGGATGATCCGGCTTTTCGATCAACCCTTCTAAGTAAAGCTTGCGGATCGTCGTCCAATACCAGGGGAATCGCGGAGATTCGAGCAACGCGTCAACCCACTGTTGAATCCATTCAGGGCGGCGATCGAGCATAATCGCGAGCATCATTTCGTTTTCGGGTTCGCCGCGCCAACCCAGTTTTTTGATTTCCGCCGCCGTACCCGTTGAGAAGATTGCAACGCCCAAGACGTCGACGGCGACGTTATCGAAGCTGTAGCTCTTTTCCGCAGCGTTATAGGTCGGTCCCTTGTCCGCTTGGCGGTAGAGGCGGATCAAGTCGGGCGCCAGTTTGCGACGCTCTTGCTCCGGCATCCCCATAAAAAAGTCGCGGCACTTCTCCAAATCGCCCGACTGCAAAACGCCTTCCAGTTTCGACTTACTCATCGCCGCCTTCTTCCCAATAAATACTAGCCGCCAAAATATGTTTACAAGGACCGCGACTCGACCCGTGTTTCGCGTACCATGGGCAACTGCACTTGGCGTTGTCGTCCGATAAGCGAACGCGATGTTCAGTCGGACCGCTCTTTACGAAGATTTCCACTTCCTCTTTCGACGTAGCGCCGCGGCGCACCTTGCCTTCCTCAATCAGCTTTCGCGCATTTTTCAACCGCGGCTGCAGCTTTTCCGCATCTTCGAGACGATAGGGAAGTTCGCGATGGAAGTAGGATCCTTCCCCCAGATCAAATCCCACTCGTCCCCGCGTTCCCAAGACGACGAGCGCTTGGCGGACGACGTCGGGCGAAACACCAAGCTGCGTCGCCAGGCTCGCTTCGTCGATTACCGCTTCCCAGCGGAGTTGCGATTCGACCTTGGCGAGCGTCTCGGCGTCGTCCTGCGTCGCCAACGCGGTCAGCGCTTGTCCTTCTCCGGAGAAGCCGCGCCAAACCTCGGGACTGATTACGAGCTGAAATCGCGAATCGTCGAACAGCAGTTCCCAGCCAGAGGCCCCGGTCGCTTGATCGGTATAGATTCGCAACTGGCGAGCTTGCGTCGACAGATCTTCCAACACTCGGAGTCGCTGCAGTCCGCCCACCCGAACCGATTGGGCCGTCTCGCGCTGCGCAAGACGTAAGCCGCTGCCGGCGGCCGTAACGAACATTTCGCGGCGACTGGTTCCGCTACGCGGCAACGAGCGGAGGAACCGTCGCGCCTCGACGCCGCTTATCTGATGAACCTGGCGCATCCGGCTTTGACAGGCCTGAACTTCGACGAGTCCTCGGAGCCAGCGATAGGGGAGCTTGACTCGCTTCTCAATCACCGTCTGGTCGTTCTTCGCCAGGGCTACATGATCGGCGCCGACGCTCAACGAGACCTCATCGTTCTCGCGCACCAGGGCGAGCGCGGCGAGCATCGGCTCGTTGAAATCGACGTTCGTCGTCCCTCGTCCGAAGACTTCCCCGTCGACCGCACGCGGATGGAGATCGACGCGAACATAGACGCCGCAGCAACTCGAAAAACCTTCAAAGCGGAGTCGATCGTCGCTGCTGGTGACGATTGGATCGGACATCGCGAGAATGCGAGTCAACATCGCCGCCGGCATATGAAAGCGCGACCTGACGACCTCCATCAGCTTCCGCAGCATCTCGGCGACGCGTTTCGGCCGAACTAGCTTTCCGCAAAAGAAATAGGGATGCGGATCGACGCCTTCGGACGAGGTCGCAAGCTGCAGCTGATGCGCCGCAGGATCGAGCTGCGACGGCTGCAAATAGGTATAGGAGTAGTCGAGTACGAGCGCGGACATGGACGTCGCGATTTATTTCACAATTTTGAAGATGAGAATGACACACTCCCTACGGCGACAAGAAGAGCAGCGGCTCAACTCGGCTCACTCATTCTACTCCACAACCAACTCGCAAATCCAATCGCTGGATGCGTTTTGTCACGCCTCTATTTCACCCCGGCCAATACGCCGCAGTGAACGAGCGTCGGCTGTATCGGCTGCGGCGTTAATCCGGCTGTCTCAAGCATCTCGCGATATTCAGCGCCGCTATAGGCTCTTCCTTCGGTGAAGGAAAAGAGCGAGGCCGAATAGAGTGCGATCGGTAGCGGGCCGTCGAGGGCGTCGTTCAAGAAGACGTCATGAATCAACAGTCGTCCGCCGGGCGGAAGGGCTGCGGCGCAGCGGTTAACCAATAGCTGACACTCCGGCTTGTCCCAATCGTGGAGGATGTTCGACAGCAGGATCACGTCCGCCCCTTCCGGCAACGGATCGGCGAACATGTCGCCGCTGACCAGTTGGCAACGATCGGCGACGCCGTACTCCTGGGTCATTTGATCGGCGATCTTCAAGACCTGCGGGCGATCGAAGACGATCGCCTGAAGATTGGGGTTCTTCTGGAGCAGAGCGTGCGAGTAGATGCCAGTCCCACCCCCAACGTCGAGCAGCAGCTTCGCGTCTTGCATTGAAACCGCGTCGGCCAGATAGGGCGCGACGTTCTTGGCGCGACCAGCGAGCGCGAGCGTAAAGTGCCGCGCCGAGTCCTCCGCTTCCATCGCCGACTTCATTCCGTCGCGATAGATGAACGCGGCGCCTCCTTCTTCGCCCTCATCGCTACCGAGCGGACGATTCGTCTTCAAGAGGCGAACCATCGTCAGTACGCCAGGCGTCTGCGCCGCCAGGCCGACATAGTCGCCGCAGTCGAACGGACCTCCCGGCACGAGATGCTCTGCCGCCAGATCGGTCAGCGACACCTGACCGTCGAGCTCCTGCAGGAGCCCCATCGCTTTGAGCGCGGTCAGCAGCACGACGGCCGGACGTTCTTCCAGCTGAAGCGCCAGACGAAGCGATTGAAAGTCGAGCGATCCTTGTTGCAGTCGACCGAAGAGATCGAAGTGCGCGACTGCCGCGGTCAACAGTTCGGACGCGTGCATCCCCCGAAAGTTTTCGAAGATGGGAGACGGATCGGTCGCGGGGCGATCAAGAGCCGAGCGGCGGTTGGGGGCAGATTGCATGGGGCGTCAATTCTGTGCGAGAGAGGTGCTCGATTTCCATCGCAGCGCCTCCTTACGAAGTTGCTGCGGTGAAGCGAGTATCGCACGTCCCCCGGCGGCGATCCAGCAGGAGTAGATCGCCGCCATTGGAGAGCGCCATGATGGGGCGCTACGGACGAAGCGGGTTTTCAATCACAACCGGGGCCGGGTAAGCGGCCGGTTGAAAGTAGGAAACCGGCTGATGGGGATTGGGAACAATCGGACCTGGGTTGTTCGCCCAGATCGGGTCGGCGTAAGCCGGCTGCAAGCTGACGTCTCCCGGCTGCGACAATTCCATCGGATCGACCGCCGGCGGCGCCATCGGTTGTCCGGCCGGGGCCGGCGGCATCGGCGGAGCGTCGTCCGGCGACGGCAGTTCGAGCGCGTCTTCCGGCATCGGCGGCATGATCACTTCATCCGGTTGGATGAGGAGCGGTTCGCAATAGACGTCCAACCAGGTCATGCCGGTGCTCGACCACAAGTAGCCGCCGCCGAGGGCCTGATACGCTTTGACGATCGCCGCCAACTGCTGCTGCTTCGTTTCGATCAAATCGGTTCTCGCTTCCAGCAAGTCGCGTTGCGAGAACAGAACATCGACGTATTCGGCGCGAGCGTTCTGGAACAGGTCGGTCGCCACGTTGACCGATTGTTCGAGGGCCGCGACCTGACCTTGCTTGATTTGAACGCTGCGGCGGTAGTTCTCGACCTTGGTAATCGCGTTGATCACTTCGGTGTATGCGTTCAGCACGGTACGTTGGTAGTCGTAGATCGCTTGCAGCTGACGAGCGTTGGCGTTCAGGTAGTCCGCCTTGATCGCCGACTTGTTGATCAGCGGCGCGACTAGCTCGCCGGCGGCGTTGGCGATAAAGGCGCCTGGATCGAACAGGTAGCGAGGATTGAAGGCCTCGTAACCGACGCCGGCGGTGATGTCGAAGCGCGGGAAGAAGCGAGCCCGAGCGACCAGGACGTCGAGTCCCGACGCGCCCACTTCACGTTCGGCGGCGCGAATGTCGCGGCGATTGGCGAGCAATTGAGCCGGCACGCCGACCTCAAGGACCTGCGAGTCAAGCACAATGAAGTCCCACTCGGTGCGCGGCACCGGTTGCGGATAACGACCGAGGAGGAAGTTGATCTTGTTTTCCGTTTCGATGATCTCCTGTTTGACGATCAACAATTGGCTTTCGTTTTTGCGAACTTCGGCCAGAAACCGTTGCACGCCAAGTTCGGTGCCGCGTCCGGCGTCCTTCTGGGCCTGCGCCACGTCGAGGCTTTGCTTCTGAATTGCGATCGTTTGATTCAGGTACTGCAACCGCTTGTCGAGCGCCGCCAGCTCGTAGTAGCTCGTGGCGATTTCGGCGACCAGTTGGGTCACGAAGTAATTTCGGACTTCGACCGCTTCGACGTAGCGCTGCATCGCGGCGTCGCGAGCGTTGCGGAGTTCACGCCAGATGTCGATTCGCCAGAACAGGTTGGCGGTCAGGCCGACGTTGGGCAGCGGATCGGGGAACTTGCCGCCGACCGGGTAGGTCAGCTGCTCTTCCGCGGCGCCGAGCGGGGTGAACTTGCTGGTCCGTTCCATACCGCCGCGAGCTCCCACCGTCACGAACGGCAGGATGGCGCCGCGCCGGGCCATGATTTCATTGCTGGCCATCCGGATCTCTTGATTCCGGATCTTCAACTCCTGGTTGGCGACGAGCCCCTGAGCCATCAACTGGGTCAGCACCCGGTCATCGAAGAACTCTTCGATGCCGATCTGAGCCGAACTTTCAGAGGTCGTCTCGCCGTTGAATTCGTACGGAAGCGGGGCTCCCTTTTGGGCGCAACAGAGCTTCGGGATCGAACACCCAGAGAAGGCCGACAACAGGACGCAAGCGACCGCGCCTGCGACGATGCATTGCAGCGACGCACGCTGTTTGAAATTCACCGTAAGACCGCTCCGTCTCATCGTTGAGCCCCTTGCGACTTTCGCCCGGTGGGTCGGTGACCGAGATTTCGCTGTCCCCAGCGTTCGATCAGGAGGGCGCCAGTTTCCCTCCGCCGACTCAGGCGTCTCTGGCATAATTACCGTTAGGACCCCGTCACACGATCCAGACCGCATGACTATGGGGTTAGACATTTTCCGTTCAAAACTTATCGGCAGAAAATTAGGGGCAAAACAAACATTCAGCAGCTCCCCTACGTTGCGCTCCTTGATTTGCCCGCTCGGCGCACACGAAAAGCTCGACAAAACAGCATGTTTCCGCTCGTTTTTCGCAATTGATTAAAAGACGTTAAGGCGCCGTCGACCGGGGCGAGATCGGGTCTAGAGGAAGGGTACCGCATCTAAAGGCGCCGCCGCCAACTGCGCTACGAGAACGAACGATCGATACGATCGTTAGACTTTATCAAGCGCGCAAAACGAAACGCCGCAGCCAAATGACTGCGGCGTTTTGGTCGCGCTTCGCCGCAAGCGAATTCCGCTTTTGACGAAGAGTAAAAGTTTAACGATCCGGTTGTGTTCGCCCTGATCGCTCGAGACTAACGGCTCGGTCGACTAGTGCGGAACGTCTGGCCCCCCTGCTTCATGCGGTGGGTGCGATTTGTCGCGTTCAAAGAGTTCGCTGAGCGGGTCGTCATGCTCCTGCCGAATCAGCTGCTTACCATCCGACATCTTTGCAAAGATGTAGTACAGACCTGGAATCACCAGAACGCCGATCAGAGTACCCATGAGCATCCCGCCGACCGCCGTGGTGCCGATCGTCCGGTTGCCAATGGCGCCCGGACCGGTGGCTCGGACGAGCGGAATCAGACCGGCGATGAACGCGAACGACGTCATCACGATCGGGCGGAAACGGAGAGCGCCCCCTTCGATCGCCGCATCGCGGAGACTCAGCCCCTCGTGACGTCTTTGCACGGCGAATTCAATGATCAGAATCGCGTTCTTTCCTAACAAACCGACCAACATCACGAGACCGATCTGGCAGTAAACGTCGTTCGCCAGCCCCATCGCTTTTAACATCACGAACGAACCGAACAAACCGACCGGCAGAGAAACCAGTACCGCCAACGGCAGCAGGAAGCTCTCATACTGACCGACCAGCACCAGATAGACGAAGATAACCACGATCGCAAAAATGAAGATCGCCGTATTTCCCTTGTTGGCTTCGTCGTAGGACAGGCCTTGCCAACCGACGCCGTAACCGCGAGGCAGCATCTCGTCGGCGACGTCCTGAATCGCTGCGAGCGCCTGACCGCTACTGTAACCGGTCGCCGGGGCGCCCTGAATAATCGCCGTCGTGTACAGGTTGTAACGATTGATTTCGTTCATCCCTTGCCGCTTCTCGATCTTCATGAAAGCCGAATAGGGAACCATTTCCCCTTCGTCGTTCTTGACGAACATGTTCTCGAGGTCCTCAGGATAACGCCGGAACTCCGGCGCCGATTGAACGTAAACCTTGTAGAACTGCCCGAAACGGATGAAGCCCTGCTCCCAAGTGCTGCCGACGACGATCGAGAGGTTCTCCATCGCATCCTCGATCGACACCCCTTTTTGCATGGCGACGTCGTTGTCGATGATGATTTCGTACTGCGGATAGTCGCTGGCGAAGAAGGTAAACAACCCTTTCAATTCTTTACGTTTTTCGAGCGCGGCGAGGAAATCTTCGGTCACCTTACCGAACGCTTCGTAGTCGCCGCTGTTCGTCTTATCGAGCAGACAGAGCGAGAAGCCGCCCGCGGCGCCAAACCCCGGAACGGCCGGCGGTTCGAAGAACTCAAGCTTCACGTTCGCGATATCGCGACCACGTTCCTCCAATTCGGCGATCAATTCTTTCGACGTAAGCTTTCGTTCGGCCCACGGCTTCAAGTTGATCAAGCAAGTGCCGGCGTTCGAACCGCGACCTTCGGTCAAGATTTCGTAACCGGCGAGCGAGGTCACCGAGGTGACCTCGTCAAACTCTTTACAGATCTTTTGCAGTTCGTGCGACTTGGCGTTGGTGTACTCTAGCGTCGAACCAGGCGGCGTCTGAATAATTCCATAAATGACCCCTTGGTCTTCGAGCGGAATAAAGCCGGACGGCAGCACCTTGTTGACGACCAGAATCCCCCAGCCGAAGAGTCCGATCACGATCATCGTCATAATCCGCCGCGTCACGATCAGGCCGACGACGCCGACGTACCCGTTCGTGATCCAGTTGACGCCGACGTCGAAGACCTTCAGGAACATGCCGATCGGTCCGCGCAGCTTCTTTTCGCCCGGCTCGCTTCCAGAGAAGACCGAACGGAAGGTGAAGAAGAAGAGCACCGCCGCAATGACGCCGATGATCGTCATGCGGGTCGGGGTCAACTCCAACTGTTCGGAAATGACCTCGTGAACGATCTCGACATGCAGGACTTCGTAGATCCCATAACCGACGGCGGCGCCGAGGATCATCGACAACACGAAGCGTACCGCATTGGCTCCGCCGCCGGCGAAACGTTTGATCGCGCCGTTGACGAAACCGACGACGCCGGTCTGCTTTTGTTGACCGTGGGGCTTCAAAATCATCGCGCACAGAACCGGCGTCAAAGTCAACGCCACCACGCCGGAGAGAACGATCGACATCGCCATCGTAAGTGCGAACTGTCGATAGAACACGCCCACCGCGCCCGGCATGAAGCAGACCGGGATAAACACCGAGGTCATCACGAGGGTGATCGCGATAATCGCCCCGCTGATTTCTGCGATAACTTCCTTGGTCGCCGCGTACGGAGAAAGATGCTTTTCATGCATCTTGGCGTGCACCGCTTCCACCACCACGATCGCGTCGTCAACCACCACGCCGATCGCCAACACGAGAGCGAAGAGCGTGATCAAGTTGATCGACATCCCGAACGCGCTCATGAAGAAGAACGTACCGATCAACGACACCGGCACCGCCAGCGTCGGAATCAACGTACTGCGGAAGTCCCCCAGAAACAGGAACACCACCAGCGACACCAGCACGAACGCTTCAAACAAAGTGTGCAACACCTTTTCGATCGACGCGTCCAGGAAGCTGGAGACGTCGTAGCTGATCGCGTAGTCCATCCCCGGCGGGAACATGTCTGTCTTGAACTCTTTCAGCTTCTCCTTCACTTCGTCGATCACGTCCGCGGCGTTGGAGCCCGGAATCTGCTTGAGCACGATCGACGCGGACGGGTAGCCGTCGATGTCGGAATAGAGGTCGTAGAACGACGATCCGAGCGAAACCTGGGCGACGTCTTTGAGCCGGAGGATTTCTCCCTTCTCATTCGCCCTCAAGATGATGTTTCCGTACTGTTCGGGCTTGTCGTATCGTCCGATCCACGTCAGCACGTACTCGATCGTCTGCGACGTCGTACCGGTCGCCTGACCGAGTCGCCCCGGAGAACCGATCAAACTCTGCTCCTTGATCGCCTCCATCACGTCGGCGGAAGAGATGTTGTAGGCCCGCATCCGATCGAGATCGAGCTCGACGCGCATCGCATACGCTCGGTTGCCGAGAATCTGAGCGCGGCCGACGCCGCGGGTACGCTGCAATTCGGGAAGGAGGTTCGCACTGACGTAGTTGTAGAGAAAGTTCTGATCGACGTTGGGGTCAGTGCTAAAGACGTTCACGTACATGAGCATACTCGTCATGTTTTGCATAACGATGATGCCTTCGCGCTCGACGATGGGAGGAAGCTGGTTCTTCACCATCTGAATGCGGTTATTGACGTTCAAGACCGCCACGTTCGGGTCAGTGCCCGGCTCGAAGGTGATCATGATCGTCGCTTCGCCGGCGCTGGTGGCCGCCGAAGTCATGTAACGCATGTCCGGCACGCCGTTGATGGCCCGTTCCAGAATCACGAGGGTCGAGTCGACCAGAATCTTGGCGCTGGAGCCGGGAAACGACAGCGAAACGACGACGCTCGGCGGCGCCACGTCGGGAAACTGCGAGATCGGCAACGAGACGATCGACAGCCCACCCATGAACAGGATGAGCAGCGAAATCACGATGGCCAAAGCGGGCCGATGAAGGAATTTCGAAAACATGATTCGCGCCCCTTACTCGGCTGGAAATTTCTGATGGTTCAAGATTTCTTCGGGAGCGCGGTATTCGTACTCAATCTTGTCGCCGTCGCGAACCTGGCGAATGCCCTCGAAGATGATTTTCTCTCCTTCGGCCAGTCCGCTCTTCAGCACGAAGATGTCCTCCTGCTCGCTGTCGACCACGATGTCGCGCTGGTGGACGACATTGTCCTTGTCGACGACGTACGCGTAGCGCTTGTCGAGAATCTCGTACGTCGCTCGCTGCGGGATGACGAACACGTCTTTCATCAGGCGATGAATCAGGATCGTACCGGTCTGACCATTACGCAGCAGGCTGTTCGGATTGGGAAAGTCGGCGCGAAACTCGATGTTGCCGGTCGTGTTGTTGAAGTCGGCTTCGATGGCGCCGATCTTGCCATGTTGCGGGAAGATTTTGCCATTGGCCAACTTCAGCTCGATCGTCAGGTGCTCTTCCTGGCTGCCTTCGTTCTTGTCCAACTCTTCCTTGTATTCCAGGTAACGAGCTTCCGGCACGTTGAAGTAGACCCACATCAGACTGTTGTCGGACAAGGTCGTGAGAATGTCCCCTTCTTCAATCAAGCTTCCTAGCTGGCAAAGCTGACGATCGACGATGCCGTCGAACGGCGCTTTGACGTCGGTAAAATTCAACTCAGCCTTGGCCAGTTCCATGTTGGCTTTCGCCTTGGCGAGTTCCGCCTTCTTCAGCATGATTTCCTGCGGGGAAACGATCCCTTTCTTATTCAGGGCTTCCGCGTTGAACAGTTCAATCTCGATCCGCTGCATCTCCGCCGATTCCGAATCAAGCTTGGCTTGATAGATGGTCGGGAGAATCTTGAACATCAGATCCCCCTTCGTCACCTCTTGCCCCTCGTTGACCCGGATATCTTCCAGGTACCCCCCTTCGAGAGCCTTGACCTCGATGTGCTTGCAGGAGTGGATCTGGCAGACGTATTGCTGCGTGCTGATCACATCCTGAATCACCGGGCTGGTAACGATAATCTTGTGTGCGTGATGTCCCGACTCGCCGTGAGCTTCTTCGTGGGCTCCGCCATGCGCGTCGGCATGAGCTTCGGTTTCGCCGTGGGATTCGCCGTGTAGTTCTTCGTGCGATTCGGCCTGCGAGACGCAGCCGGCAAAGGCAAGGGAAACCAGCGCCAGGACAATGGCAGCAGTCTCTAGGATTCTCATAGCGTTCGTACGTACCTCGCGGTAAAGAATTGGACGCGGATGGATCGGCTTATCGGGGTAAGGCCGCAGAAGGACCAGGTGGGGTTTATCCATTCTTCGACTAACCATACCGTGGAGCAAAGCCACTCCAGCCTTTCCTTAAGGAGTTTTAATTCTTAAGGCGCCGTCACATCCCTAAATCCGAGTTTTATAGCTTTTGCCTGGAATCGCGGGTTACCGACGAAGCGACTTCTAGCCAGGCGGCCAATGCGAATGCCAGGCTTCGTCGACAGACATCCGCCAGGTCGCTTGCCGAGGTTAGGCCTCTTCTTTCCTCACTATCGCGGTCGACCTGCAATGGGTCGGCACGGAAAGCCGCAGCAGTAAGGCCAACGTGACGAAAAGGCGGACGGAAACGTTCGGCGCGATTCTTCGCTGCGCGCCGCTTGGCGGGTTTCGGCGCGACGACGAACCCCGAGAATACAGGCCCAGAATGGCCGGGCGCTCCCAAGCACTGGAGGAAAAGAAACCTGTTTCTGGCCATGACCGGCAAAAAAGAAGCCGTCGCTTCTCAAGTTGCTCTGAGAAGCGACGGCGTTTATTTAGGAGTCGTCCGTGGTGATAGCGATTATTTCAACTCGATCGTCACGGCGTTCAGTTTTCCAGTGAAATCGAACGGCATGTCATACCCTTCCATCACCGGCGTTCCGGTATCGAAACCAAAGTCGAACGTCTCGTCCAGGGTGACGCGGTTCGGGATGCTCTTTTCGACGCGCCCCTTACCGATCAACTGATCCCCGGCGTAAAGCGTAACGTCGGCGCCGGCGAACGGCTCGTCGGCGTCGGTCTTGTAGACCATCTTCAGCGTCGTTTTGCCGGGGGGAATTCGGGTGGTTGATTCCACCGTGTAACGGTCGACCCCAACCAGGTTGTAGTGATAGACGAGCTTGCCGTCTTTCACGAACAGGCCGTAGCCGCCGAAACGCCCCCCCTGGGTGAAGATCATCCCTTCCGCCCCTTGATCCGGAATCTCGACGTCAGCGGTCACGGTGTGACTCTTATGCTTGAGGTCAGGAGACGCCCCTTCCGGCAAGCGAAGCAAGTTCGGGTAAACGAACTTGGTCCGGCCCTCGGTCAAGCTGGGACGGTTCTCGACGTTCAAACGCTCCGTCTTCCGATCGTCGAGCGGCAGCACGTTGTACTTGGCCGCCTCGGCGAAGAAGAGCTTGACCAGCTCGCGGACCTTTTCCGGCTTTTGCTTCGCCAGGTCGTTCGCCTGAGTGAAGTCCTCTTCGACGTTGTACAACTCCCACGGCATGTCCAACAAATCGCCCGGAGCGTTTTCGCTGAGCCATGGCACGCCGCGAATCGCGCTCGCCATCCAACCTTCGTGATAGATCCCCTGGTTGCCGAGCATCTCGAAGTATTGGGTGGTGCGACGATCCTCGGCATCGGCGTCGTCAAAGGTATACGCCATGCTGACCCCTTCGATCGGCTTCTGCGCGATCCCGTCGATCTCGACCGGCGCCGTAATCCCAGTGATCTCCAGCAACGTCGGCGTGATGTCGATCACGTGATGGAACTGATCACGGATCTCACCGCGGGCTTTGATTCCATTCGGCCATGAGATCGCCAAGCCGTTTCGCGTTCCGCCAAAGTGGCTGGCGATCTGCTTGGTCCATTGATAGGGCGTATCCATCGCATGCGCCCAGGCGGCCGGAAAGTGGTTGTAGTGCAGCGGGCCGCCCAGCGTGTCCATCGCTTCGAGCTTCATCTCAAGCGGTTCGGGAATCGCATTGAAGAAGGTCATCTCGTTGACCAGACCTTCCAAGCCCCCTTCCGCGCTCGAGCCGTTGTCGCCGGCCATGTAGATAATGATGGTGTTGTCGAGTTCCCCGATTTCGTCGACGGCGTCGATCAAGCGACCGACTTCATGGTCGGTATGCGCGGTGAACGCCGCGAAGACTTCCATCATGCGAGCGTAAACCTTCCGCTGATCTTCCGGCACGGAATCCCACGCCGGCAACGAGTCAGGCCGGGCGGTCAACTTGGCGTTCTGCGGAATGATTCCCATTTCCTTCTGGCGAGCGAAGGTCTCTTCGCGATACTTGTCCCAACCGCCGTCGAACTTTCCTTTAAACTTCTCGACCCACTCTTGCGGAACTTGATGCGGAGCGTGCGTCGCTCCGGTGGCGAAGTAGACGAAGAACGGCCGCTGCGGCGCAACCGCCTTGGCGGCGCGAATCGTTCGAATCGCATGATCGGTGATGTCGGTCGTAAAGTGATAGGGACTGCCGTCTTCATTCGTTTCGGGCGCCTCCATCCGTTTCTTGTTCTCGACCAGCGCCGGACTGAATTGATCGGTGTCGCCGCCGACAAAGCCATAGAAGTAGTCGAAGCCTAAGCCGTCGGCCCAACGATCAAACGGACCAACCAGGCTCGTTTCCCAGTCAGGCACATTGTGGTTCTTACCAAACCATGCGTTGCAGTAGCCATATTCGCGGAGGATCTCGGCGACCGTTCCGGCCGAAGAGGGAATCACGCCGGTGTAGCCTGGAAAACCGGTTCCCGATTCGCCGATCGTTCCCGACGCGACCGAGTGATGATTGCGCCCCGTCAGCAGCGCAGCCCGCGTTGGCGAACAAAGCGCCGTCGTATGGAAGCGGGTATAACGCAAACCATTGTTGGCGACCCGATCCATGTTCGGCGTCGGAATCCCGCCGCCAAACGTTCCCATCTGCCCGTAGCCGCAGTCGTCGATCAGCACCAGCAGAATGTTCGGCGGATTCTTGAGTCCCAGGTTGTTTGGGATCTTCAACTCCGGCTTGACCGCCACCGAGTCTTTGTAGGTCAGGCCAATCTTTCCCTTAAACGGCGCTTCCGGCTGCGGAAGCATCTCCTGGCCGAAGCCGATCGAACCAATCAGAAGCAATATAAGAAGCGGCAGTAGCGTTCGATACCTCATGTCAGATCCTCTGTAGCTAAAGAAAGCGTCCTGCCTTAAGAAACCGCTTCCTCCAATCCATGAGGAACTCTCGTCGCACCCAAATAGAATCCGGCGAATGCGACGGGAAGGGAAAAGTACCCGAATTTTAGATCGCCCCGCAGCGGCCCACAACTAAATGGGTGGGGAGAAACATCCATATTTAACGGACGATCCGATAGATCTACGATCCAACATGTGTTTTGATCCTAATAACCTGCTAAAGCAGGTAATTTTCGTGGCGAACCTTTCGCCCCTGCAGCCCTCTAGGTGGAAGAACATTTCTAGAAACGGAGGTGCGCCATGCGACACGCCAATCATCGACACATCAACGAACAGCCATTTTTTTCCAGAACATGAACAAGCGGCGTCATGGATATCCCTCCGAAACGCAAGTCAAGCGCGGAGTGCGGATCGTCCACGGCGACAAACTGCTGGAAGAAAAGCTAGGGCGGAATGATCCTTGCCCTTGCGGTTCCGGCCTCCGTTTCAAGAAGTGCTGTCTCGCGAAAGGCTCCTTTTGACGGCGTTAACCGGGACCACTACTTTTAGAGACTAAGCCTCTTTAGAAGCCACAACGAGCCCGCCTGGTTCTTCGCAATCAGGCGGGCTTTTCGCGTTTCGGCGCGATAGCGAGCGCAGTTATGGAAGGAATCATCTTTATCGGTCTTCAAGCGTCGGGAAAGTCGTCGTTCTTCCAAGAGCGATTCTTTGCGACGCACGTCCGGATCAGTCTCGACCTGTTCCGCACCCGCAATCGGGAGCGTCGCCTGCTGGCCGCTTGCCTCGAAACGGGGCAACCGCTCGTCGTCGACAATACGAACCCGACTCGGGACGCGCGAACCGTCTATATCGACGCTTTGAAGCAGGCCCGCTTTTCCGTCGTCGGCTACTACTTTCAATCGCAGCTTTCCCAATGCCTTGTCCGGAATCAGCAGCGAGAACGTTCAGTTCCAGACGTCGGCCTCTTCTCCACCGCCAAACGGCTGGAGTTGCCGACCTTGGAAGAAGGATTTGATGCGTTGCGGTACGTCCGCCTGATCGAAACAGGATTTGTCGTAGAGGAATGGAACGATGAAGTTTGACCAGCTTGATAAGAAGATGCGCGTCTTCGAGACGGCCTCCGATTTGTGCGTGCTTCCTGGCATGTATATGGTCGCGCGGCTCGATGGCCGCAGCTTCACCCGATTAACGAAAGAAGCCTGTCAATTCGAAGCGCCGTTTGACGTCCGTTTCCGCGATTTGATGACTTCGACGGCGGCGTCGCTCATGAGCTGCGGCTTTCGCGTCCTGTACGCTTATACCGAAAGTGACGAGATCTCGCTGTTGCTTGATCGCGACGAACGGATTTTCGGCAGGAAACTCCGCAAGTACGTTTCAACGCTTGCCGGCGAAGCGAGCGCCCAGTTCTCGCTAGGGCTTGGTCAGGCCGCGAGCTTCGACTGCCGGATCTCCCAGTTACCCAACGTCGACCTCGTCGTCGACTACTTCCGCTGGCGCAACGAAGATGCGGCGCGAAACGCGCTGAACGCGTGGTGCTATTGGACGCTTCGCAAAGAAGGCTGCGGCGTTCGTCAGGCTACCCGAAGTCTGCTCGGACTTTCGGTCGCCGACAAAAACGAGTTGCTATTCCGACGTGGGATCAACTACAACGATCTTCCCCGTTGGCAGAAACGGGGCGTCGGATTGTACTGGGAAGAGTACGAGAAAACCTCCATTGACCCGATCAGCAATCAATCGGTCGCGGCCCGCCGCCGGCGAATCCGCACCGAGTTCGATTTGCCGATGAGAGAAGAATACGCGGAGTTCGTAAGGTCTTTTATCATTCAACCCCAAACGCAAGGAGCCTAGCCATGGGTACGTCGCATGGCGACTTCACCAAGTACCCCCGCACGCCCCATCTGTTTGGGTCGAAGGGGACTGACGACGACAAGCATCTGGGCGAAGCGGAATCGAAGGCGATCATCGCCGACGAGTCGCTCAAACAGATCTTGCAGCAGATCAAAAGCCGGGCTAGCCGTGTTCCAGAAGCGATCATTCGCAAACTGGCCGAACGCTGCGAACCGCCAACCTGGCTCGAGTGCCATCGATTGGAAACGAGCGATGAGGGCGGCGGCGCGTAAGGTTCACGCAAAAAAAGTCCAAAAATGGTTCCACTGCGACCAGCAATGCGATTCAATGAAGGGAAATCAATTGTGGTAAGATCGCCACTGGCAATGGAGCCCCCAACCATGTATCAATTCACTGACGAACAGCAACGGCTAATCGACGTTTGGGAGAAGCACACCGCCGCCGAGTTTCTGCGCAAAGACGCCGACGAAGCGGTCTCGACGAAGACCGACGACGTCATACTGATCCACGTTCCGGTCGGGACCGGCGCGGCCGGCAAAGAGGCGCTACGAAGTTTCTATCGCGACATATTCATTCCCCAATCTCCGCCTGACTTCTCGCTGCAATTGCTCTCGCGCAGCGTTACGAACGATCGCGTTATCGACGAATTCATCGTGAGCTTTACGCACACCGTCCGGATGGATTGGTTCGCCCCAGAAATTGAACCGACCGGCCGGCGATTGGCGGTTCCGCATGTCGGTATCGTCGGCTTCAAGGGAACCTTGATGTGCTCTGAGCATATCTATTGGGATCAAGCGACAGTGCTCATGCAGCTCGGTTTGCTAGAATCGACGCTGCCGGCCCTTGGCGATTCGCAGTGCGATCCCCTTATGGAGAAGTACTCCGTCTTCAACCAGTTGATCGATCGATCCGCCTCTTGATCACGCGTCGACCGTAGGCGTTCGCAACCGAATCCGTTCTCGTCGCTTCGGATGGAGGGAAACCCCATCCAGGCGTACGATTTCGCGGGCAAAACAGGTCGTCCGACCTAAAAAAGTCGCGAAATACCTCAAAGTCGAAAGCCACTTCTTGGCTGGAACGTACGATTAGAAAGCGTAACGCGCGCCTTCCGCGTAATCGGCCGTTGCGAAACGCCGTTCCGGCAAGCTACAACGAACTGCGGCGACCGACTTGGACGTTGATGGCCGTCGAGCGATTTACTCTCCACAAATGCATGAAACTCACCGCGAAAATCGTCGGCATTTTTTTGCTCGGCATCGTCTTGTTGACGGCGATGTTCGGCTACATGACCGCGCAGAGCGAATTTGAGCAATACAAACGGGCTCAGGAAGAGAACGCCGCGTCGCTGGGCAACGAAGTGCGCGAGACGCTGGTCGTCGCTTGGAAAGACGGGGGGCACCAAGGCGCGATCAAGCTGGTCCGCGACTTCGCTAATCGTCACCAGCAGATGATCATTCGCTGGATCCCGACAGAAAATGGCGCAACCAGCGAGTCGGCGCTTCCTCCCCAAAAAGAGCTTGCCGTCGCGACGACGGAGTCGATGACCACGATCATCACGCATGATTCGGCGGGGCACGATCAATACATCATCTACTATCCGGTCGACGTCGAGAACTCGCGAGCAGGCTATGTCGAATTCAACGTCCCGCTTGACGAAGCGGCCGAGTACACGCGTCTGACCACCTATCGCACGGCGCTGGTCATCGGGGCGATGGCGATCTTCGGGCTGGTCATCGTGTTTCTCGGCGTGCGGATGGTCGGGCAGCGGCTCGACAAATTGGTCGCCAAGACGAAGCGAATCGGCGCCGGCGATTTCTCCGAGCCGGTCGAAGTGCGAGGGACCGACGAAATCGCCCAGCTTGGCGCCGCGTTGAATCAGATGAGCGAGACGCTGCAATCGCAACAACAGGAACTTGAAGAAGCTTCGTCCGCCAGATTATCGGCCATGGAACAACTGCGGCATATCGATCGCTTGAAGACGGTGGGACGACTCGCTTCCGGCATCGCACACGAACTGGGAACGCCGCTGAACGTCGTCTCGGGACGCGCCGGCCTGATCGCGTCGCATCGGCTGAGCGCTGACGAAGTGACCGAGAGCGCCCTGGTGATCAAGTCGGAAGCGGATCGAATGGCGGAGATTATTCGCCAGTTGCTCGGCTTCGCACGTCGGCGACCGCCGCATCGGACGATGGTCGACCTGCGCGAGTTGATCGTCAGCGCGATCAACTTGCTGCAACCGATGGCCAATCAGCGTGATGTGGAGTTGGTCACGGCCGACAGCGAATCGCTCTCGACGGCGGTCGATTCGGCGCAGATCCAACAGGTCGTCACCAATCTGATCGTCAATGCGATTCACGCGAGTTCCACCGGCGATGTCGTTCAGGTCTCCCTAAGTCGCCAAGAAGCTTCTCCCCCCGGCGACTCCAACTCGCCAAAACGGGAATACTACTGTATAAGCGTGGAAGACAAGGGAACCGGCATTTGCGCAGAAGCGATGCCCCACCTGTTCGAGCCTTTCTTTACGACCAAGGATGTCGGCGAAGGGACCGGACTCGGACTGTCGGTTTCGTACGGCATTGTCGAAGATCACAACGGCTGGATCGACGTGCAGAGCCAATTGGGCGAAGGAAGCCGATTCACGATCTTTTTGCCTCAGCAGGTTGCATAGATGGAAGCGAACAATTGCGGCCGAGTCTTGATCGTCGACGACGAAGCGAACATGTGCCAACTGCTGGAGACCGATCTCCGTCTCCGCGGTTTCCAGCCAACTTGGCGCACTGCCCCTAACGAAGCGATCCACCTGGTCAAATCGCAAGACTTTGACGTCGTCCTGACCGATCTCCGCATGAAAGGAATGAGCGGTACGGAACTGTGCGAACGGGTAACGGCGAACCGTCCCGACATCCCGGTCATCGTCATGACGGCGTTTGGCAGTCTGGAAACGGCCGTCGCGGCGATTCGCGCCGGAGCGTATGACTTCGTCACCAAGCCGATCGAAATGGAACTGCTCGCGCTGACGTTATCCCGGGCAGTCAAACATCGCGAGCTGCAAGAAAAGGTCAAACTGCTCAGCGAAGAAGTGGCCCAAGGGGGGCACTTTGAAGAGATGGTCGGCAGCAGTCCGGTCATGTCGAAGCTCTACGATCAGATCGCCCGGATCGCGTCGACCGAAGCGTCGGTGCTGGTCTGCGGCGAAAGCGGCACCGGCAAGGAACTGGTCGCGCGGTCGATTCATCGCCGGAGCAATCGTCGCAGCGGTCCCTTCGTCCCGGTCAACTGCGCCGCCCTGCCAGAAACGCTGCTCGAAAGCGAACTGTTTGGCCACGCCAAAGGCGCCTTTACCGACGCCAAGGCGGAGCGTCGCGGTCTCTTTCTGCAAGCCGAAGGAGGGACGCTCTTCCTCGACGAAATTGGCGAACTGCCGCTGGCGATGCAGCCGAAGCTGTTGCGAGCGCTGGAAGAAAGCCGCGTTCGTCCGGTCGGCGGCGATCAGGAAGTGCCGTTCGACGTTCGCCTGATTACCGCCACCAACCGCGATCTGCTGGCCGAAGTCGAAGAAGGACGTTTTCGCGAAGATCTCTTTTATCGCATCAACGTCATTCAGCTCGACTTGCCGCCGCTCCGAGCTCGCGGTACCGATACCTTGTTGCTCGCCCAGCGATTTGTCGAACAAGCCGGCAAACGGTCGCAGCGCGATGTTCTAGGAATCTCGGAACCAGCCGCCGAACGTCTCCTCAACTACTCGTGGCCGGGAAATGTCCGCGAGCTGCGGAATGTGATGGAGCGAGCGGTCGCGCTAACGGCGTTTGAAAAGATCGCGGTCGACGACTTACCCGAAAAGATTCGGGACTATCGCAGCTCGCAAGTCTTCATCGGCGGCGACGACCCGAGCGAACTCGTCTCGATGCAGGAAGTGGAGCGGCGGTATATCCTGCACGTGCTCAATGCGGTCGACAACAACAAGTCGCTCGCCGCCCAGGTCTTGGGACTCGATCGCAAGACCCTCTATCGCAAGCTGAAGCAGTACGGCGTCGACGACTAACGCCGTTCTAACGGCGCCATGTTCTTACCACGTCTTCGTGGGAAGAGCATGTCTTCAATGCGTTTTCCAGATTCTAAGACATGCTCATCCGGCGAAGACGCCGCAAGAGCATGGCACCAGGATTCTTTCTTCATCGTCCCATTTTCTGTTCTCCGTGGGGCATTTTGACGGCGTGGGGCAAAATGCCCCGTCTCTTTCGCCTGAAAACCGCGAAAACCCCTGTTTTCTCGGGCAAAACGCCATTGGCACGCTGGTTGCACTTTAAAGGGAGACCTGACGCGGAACGCTCGCGTCCCCTGTTCCGCGATCTGATTGGACAACTCACGCTGCGGCGTTTTTGACCTGCTCACCACTTTCTTCGAGGCATCCTATGGCGACTGTAAATTCCTCCCAATCCGCTCATGATCGTATCAACGAACTGACGGAAGAAATTAAGATTCGCAGCACTCCGTTTCGCCGCTTGCTCGACGAGATCGGACGGGTCATCGTCGGTCAGCGACAACTGATCCATCGCATGCAGGTCGGTCTGCTTACCAACGGTCACTTGCTGATCGAAGGGGTGCCGGGCTTGGCGAAGACGACCGCCGTCGCCTGTTTGGCGAAAGGGATCAGCACCGGCTTCCAGCGAATCCAATTCACCCCGGACCTGTTGCCGGCCGACTTGATCGGTACGCAGATCTATCGCCCGCAGCAGCAAGACTTCGCCATCCAGAAAGGTCCGATCTTCTCGAACCTGATCTTGGCGGACGAAATCAACCGGGCTCCGGCCAAAGTGCAAAGCGCTCTACTCGAAGCGATGCAGGAACGTCAGGTCACGATCGGTCACCACACCTACAAGCTCGACGAACCGTTCCTGGTGATGGCGACCCAAAACCCGATCGAGCAGGAGGGAACCTATCCGCTGCCGGAAGCCCAAATGGACCGGTTCATGCTCAAGGTTCTGGTCGGTCACCCGACTCGCGAAGAAGAGATCCAGATCCTCGAGCGGATGTCGAAGACCAAGACCTCGATGGAGGTGAACCCGACCCTATCGCCAGCCGAAATCCTGCGTGCTCGCGACCTGATCGACGATATCTACGTCGACGAAAAGGTTCGCGACTACATCGTCGACCTGGTGATGGCGACCCGCGATCCAGGCGCCTTCCGGTTGCCGCTGGCCGATTTGATTCAGTTCGGCGTTTCTCCCCGAGCGACGATCAGCTTGACGCTCGCGGCGAAAGCGAACGCGTTTTTGTGCGGCCGCGGTTACGTCGTCCCTGGCGACGTGAAGGAAATCGCTCCCGACGTGTTACGACATCGTTTGATCGTCACATACGAAGCCGAAGCGGAAGAAAAAACATCTGACGACGTGGTTCGATCGATTCTCGATCACGTCGCGGTCCCGTAGAGCGAAGAGGAAGCTGGCGGCTTGGCTGCCGCGGCGTTCGCTGCAGCCAAGCCCCGGCGACTGTTCGAGTCGTTTTCCGCGTCACCTTCACCAGACCTGTAAGTCACCGCTCATGATCCCTCGCGAAGTATTACAGAAAATCAGGCGAATCCAGATCCGCACGTCGCATCTGGCCGAGAACTTGCTTGCCGGTCAGTACCACTCCGCCTTCAAAGGGCGTGGGGTCGAGTTTGAAGAAGTCCGTCCTTACCGGATCGGCGACGACGTTCGCGCGATCGACTGGAACGTCACCGCTCGCACCGGCGAACCGTTCGTGAAGTTGTTTCGCGAAGAACGCCAACTGACCGTCACCTTGCTGGTCGACTTGAGCGCCTCGCAAGGACTCGGCACCCACTGGCAATCGAAACGCGAACTGGTCGCCGAACTGGGCGCCACGCTCGCCTTCTCCGCCATCCGCAACAACGACAAGGTCGCGTTGACCTTGTTCACCGACGACATCGAAAAAGCGATTCCTCCCCGGAGCGGTTCGCGGCATGTCCTGCGGGTCATCCGTGAACTCCTCTATTGTCAGCCGATGGGACAAGGGACCAACTTGTCGCGGGCCCTGGAGCACCTCAACCACACCGCCAAACGCCGCTCGATCGCGTTCCTCGTCAGCGACTTCCAAGACGCCGACTACGAACGACCGCTGAAGATCGCGCGGCGCAAGCATGACGTGATTCCGATCGTCGTGTCGGACCGTCGCGAGTTTGAATTGCCGAACGTCGGCCTGCTCGACCTGGTCGATTCGGAAACGGGCGAAACGGTCTTGATCGACACCTCGAACCGTCGCCTTCGCCAGCAGTACGCCGATCGCGCCCAAGCGATGGCCGAGCGTCGCGACCAAGTTTTCAAACGTTTAGGAATGGATCCGATCCACGTTTATACCGGGGACGATTTTGCCGATCCCCTGCAAAAGTTCTTTCACCAACGGGAGCGCCGTCGATGATTTTCCCAACTTCGCCTTCGATGCTGTCGGCGATTCGTCGGATCGTCTGCGCCGGATTGCTGCTCGCGCTCTTCAGCACGCATGCCGATGCGGCCGCGATCACGCGAACGTCGACCGACGGCCCCGTCTTGGTGACGGCGACTCTCGAAAATGAGACCGCCCAGATCGCCGAGCCGGTAACGCTCACCTTGAAAGTCGACGTTCCCGAAAACGTCCTGGTCACGCTGCCGCAAGAGCAAGCCAAGCTCGGAACGTTTAACGTCCTTAGCGCAACCGATACCACCGATCTGCCGACCGCCAACGGACGGGAGTGGATCCGCCGTTATCAGCTCGAAAGCCTGACGCCGGGCGAGCAGACGATTCCGCCGATTACGATCGCCTACTCCGATCAACGTGCGGCTTCGCCCACGAGCGACATCGTGCAATCGTCGCCGCTGAGCGTGACGATCACCAGCAGTCTGGAAGGTACGCCGGATCCGCTGCAGTTCCGCGATATCAAGGGAGTCGTCGATCTGCCGGCCGTCGAATCGTCCAGCCACTTCTGGCTGTATGGATCGCTCGGCGGCGGCGCATTATTGGCGCTGGCCGGCGTGGCGCTGCTCGTCTGGCCGAGTCGTTCGTCGCATCTGTCCGCCAAGGATCAGGCGCTCGCCGAACTCGCCGAACTCCGCCGCTCCGACCTGCTGCGAACGGGTCAAACCGACCTGTTCTATGTCCGTCTGACCAACATCGTGCGGCACTTTGTCGAAAGCCAATTTGCGATCGCCGCTCCGAAACTGACGACCGACGAATTCCTGGAACAAGCCGCCACGAGCAGCCGACTGCAGGGTAAACAACGAGCGATGCTTCGCGTGTTCCTGTCGCTGGCCGACCTGGTGAAGTTCGCCCAGTTTGAACCGGGCCACGCCGACGCCGATCAGGCGATCGACCGAGCCGGTCAATTCATTCAACAGTCCGCCGCCGAAAAGCCCAGCGAGACTTCGCCCGCCGTGCCCCAGGAGAACGCCTAATGTTTTACGGACCTTCGGCCTGGTTTCTGCTGCTGCTTTTGCTGGTTCCGCTGATTGCGTGGCGGATGCTGAGCGGCAAACGGAAGTCGGCCCTCCCCTTTAGTTCGACGCACTGGATGGCAGGCCTCGCTCCTAGTTGGAAACAACGATTGCAGTGGGTTCCCACGGCGCTGCGATTCGCGGCGATCATCCTGCTGATCGTCTGCCTGGCTCGTCCGCAGGAAGGACGCAAACATACGGTCGTCGACAGCGAAGGGATCGCCATTGAGATGGTGGTCGATCGCTCCGGCAGCATGCAAGCGATGGACTTTGAAGTCGACGGACAGCCGGTCGATCGCTTGACCGCGGTCAAAGACGTGGTCGGCAAGTTCATCTCCGGCGACGACAAACTTTCGGGCCGCACCTGCGACCTGGTCGGCCTGGTCACTTTCGCCCGTAACGCCGACGGCATTTCGCCGCCGACGCTTGATCATCCCTACATGATCAAGCAGCTCGATCAAACCAAGATCGCAACCGAGCGCAACGAAGATGGAACCGCCATCGGCGACGCCCTCGGCCTGGCGGTCGAAAAGTTGTCGGCCTTGGGCGAGGGAGACCAACAGAAGCTGAAAAGTAAAGTCGTGATCCTGCTGACCGACGGCGAAAACAACGCCGGCGATCTTGATCCGGTCGTCGCCGCCGAGTTGGCCGCGTCGCTGGACGTCAAGGTTTACACGATCGGCGTCGGCACGAAGGGACAAGCTCCCGTGCCGGTCATGGATCCCTTCACCGGTCGCACCACCTTCCAAATGGCTCAGGTCAATATCGACGAAGCGACGCTGAAGTCGATCGCCGATGCGACCGGCGGCCAATACTTCCGAGCGACCGACACCGCTTCGCTCGAAAAGATCTATGACGAGATCGACCAACTCGAAAAGAGCCATGTCGAAGCGAAACACTTTGTCGATTTCCGCGAATTGGCGATCGAACCGATCCATCTCGGCATGTGGGCGTTACCCCCGCTGGCCCTGCTGGCCTTTTGGTTCCTGGTCGTAGAAGTCGTGCTGAGCAATACCGTCTATCGCAAGATTACGGAGTAGAGAAACGAATGGACATTCAAGTCGGAAATCTGTTAAGCCTTTCCTGGTTGTGGCTGGTCGCTGCGGCGGTCGTCGTCCTCGTCATCGCGACGATCGCCCGGCGGCGAGCCCTGGCTCGCTTCGCAACGGCGAATCTGATCCACCGCTTCGCCGCACGCAACGGCTCGCAGCGCCGCTTGCTGAAAAGCTTGCTGGTCGTCGGCGCCATGATCGCGATGGTGCTCGCCCTGGTCGACGTTCGTTGGGGAAAGGTCTGGCGAGAAGTGCCGCAGCGCGGGATCGAAGTGATGTTCGTCCTCGACGTCTCGCGTTCGATGCTGGCCGAAGACGCCACCCCTAGCCGTTTGGCTCGCGCCAAGCAGCAGATCGAAGACATGACCGACGCGATGGCGGGAGACCGAGTCGGGCTGGTCGTCTTCGCCGGCGACGCCCGGCAGATGGTTCCCCTGACCGGTCATCACCACGACTTCAAAAAGACGCTGGCCGAAGTTGGCCCGCAAAACGTCGCCGTCGGCGGATCTCGACTTGGCGACGCGCTGAAAGTCGCCGCCAACGGTTTCCTCGATCAAACCGGCAACCATCAGGCGATCGTCGTCTTTACCGACGGTGAAGACCAGGAAAGCGAACCGACCAAAGTCGCTCAGCGGCTGCATGACGAAAAGGAGATCCGCATCTTCACCGTCGGCCTCGGCGATATGCAGCAAGGCGCCCGGATCCCGGATGAACATACCGCTCGCTCATTCGTCGAGTACCAGGGGGAACAGGTCTGGTCGAAGCTCAACGGCGCGACCCTCAAGCAGGTCGCGCTCAGCGGCGGCGGCGCCTACATTCCTGCCGGCACCAAGCAAGTCGCCATGGATCAGGTCTATCACAACTACGTGCAACAGGTCGAAGCGCATGACTTCGAGACCGCACGCATCCACAGCTACATTCCCCGTTACCAATGGTTCATCGGCTTTGGGCTGATGCTCCTTTTGATCGACGCTTTTCTCCCCGCGTCGACCGGCGCCGTGCTGCCGCTCCGTTCCGCCTTTCGCGCAATCGGCTCGAAGGGAGCGGCGGCCGGGCTGGTCTTGTTGTTGCTCGTCACCAACGTGGCGGCGGCGACTCCTGCAGAAACTTTAGTGCAGGAAGGCAATGACGCTCTCGAAGCTGGCGACGCCGGCAAGGCGCTGACCGCCTATCAAGAAGCGGCGGCGGAAATGCCCGACTCGCCGGAACTCCTCTACAACCAGGCGATCGCCCAATACCGCAGCGGACAAATCGCCCAGGCTCGCGAACTGCTTTCCCGTAGCGTCGCCGAAGGAGATGACGCGCTCCGGGCGAAGGCTCGCTACAACCTCGGCAATTGCGACTACTCCGAAGCGGTCCAACTCGCCCAAAAGGATAAACCGGCCGCGATCGAGCGATTGAACTCCGCCCTGGGTCACTATCGTGGCGCCTTGGCGGCGAACGCCGGCGACACCGACGCCCGGGCCAACGCCCAACTTGCCCAGATGCTGATCGACCAACTGCAACAGGAAGAACAGCAAGACCAACAAAAACAAGATCAGCAGCAGCAACAGGATCAACAACAACAGGATCAACAACAACAGGATCAGCAGCAGCAGGACCAACAACAGCAGGACCAACAACAGCAGGACCAACAACAACAGGACCAACAACAACAGGATCAACAACAACAGGATCAACAACAACAGGATCAACAACAACAGGATCAACAACAACAGGACCAACAACAACAGGACCAACAACAACAGGACCAACAACAACAGGACCAACAACAACAGGATCAACAACAACAGGACCAACAACAGCAGGATCAACAACAGCAGGATCAACAACAGCAGGATCAACAACAGCAGGATCAACAGCAGCAGGATCAACAGCAGCAGGACCAGCAGCAGGACCAGCAGCAGGACCAGCAGCAAGGTCAGGCGAGCGGAGTTCCTCAATTTGGCCATGACGACGCCGGCGAGATGCAGGAGTCACGTCCGATGACCAAGGAAGAAGCTCAAAAGCTGTTGCAGTCGGTCCGTGACCGCGAACTGATGCGACGTCTGCAAAACCAGCACGAAGCGCAACGCCGCTATGTGCCCGTCGACCGAGATTGGTAACGCGAATCGGTAGCTCGCTTCCCCCAACCAGGAAACGCCATGAACCTCTTTCACACGACGAATACGATGAAACCTCGAACTTTCCCGATCGCTCTGCTCGCTTGCCTCGCGATGACGCTTGGCGCCGCAGCGACGCAGGCCAACGCCGCCGATATGCGGGCGACGCTGTCGTCTCGCGAAGCGTACGTCGGCGCCCCGGTCACGCTGCAATTGGAAGTGGCCGACGCCGCATCGCATGACGAGCCCCAGATTGCGGATGTGCCGGGGCTCGACATCCAGATGGCCGGCACGCCGAGCCGCAGCACGCAAACGACGATCATCAACGGTCGCCGCTCGGATCGGACATCGGTCGTCTACGCCTGGCAGATCACGCCGCGGAAAGCCGGCACGTTCGAGATTCCTCCGATCGAGCTGAAGATCGACGGTCAGACCCGATCGACCCGCCCGATCCGCTTCGTCGCGACCAAAAGCGAAACCGGCGACCTGATGTTCGCTGAGATTACCGGCCAACAGAAAGAGATCTACGTCGGTCAGCCGCTGACGTTGACGCTGAACTTGTGGATCAAGCCATACCATGACGCCGACTTCGACCTGACGCTGTCGGAAGAGAACATGTGGCAGTTGATCTCGGCAGGAACCAATTGGGGCGCGTTCAGCGAACGGATGCACGAACTGGCCGAAAATCGCCAACGTCCCGGCGGTACGGAAGTGCTGCGAGAAGACTCGACCGGCGCCGAGCGTTCGTACTATCACTACCAGATCGACGCGACCGTCTACCCGAAACGTCCAGGCCAGATCGAAGCGGACGACCTGCAAATCGTGCTGGACTATCCGACTCGGCTCGCCAAGTCGCGCGATCCGTTTGGGTCGATGTTCGACGACGACTTCTTCGGCGGTCGGTCCCCGTTCGGCAATTTCGGCATGTCGCCGTTCAACCGCAATACGTTGTCGGTCGCCGCGAGTCGTCCGGTCGTCGCTGACGCCAAGGTCGATTCAATCAATGTGAAACCGATTCCTACCGCCGGTCGCCCTGCCGATTACCGCGGCACGGTTGGCCAGTACGAGCTCGTCACTCAGGCGACTCCGACCAGCGTCAAAGCGGGCGATCCGATCACCCTGCACATCGGCATCCGTGGCGATGGCCCAATGGAACTGGTCCAAGCGCCGCCGCTCGCCGCGCTGCCGCAACTGACCGCCAACTTCAAGGTGGCCAACGAACCGCTGGCCGGCATCGTCGAAGATGACGTGAAGTTGTTCACCACGACGATTCGTCCGCGCCGCGAAGGGATCACCGAGATCCCCGCGATTCCCCTTTCCTACTTCAATCCGACGACCGAAAAGTTCGTGACCGTCGAAAGCGCGCCGATCTCGATCCATGTTGATCCGGCGGAACGCCTGGCGCTGGACGCGATTATCGGCAACGCCAATGGCAACCCATCACAGCAGGACGAGGGCGCTTCGGCGTCGACGTTCGATCTTTCGAACTACCGCGGCGTCGACGCCCTGGTTTCTGCTCGCGATACTTCCCCCTGGACGTGGCTGGTCGTGGCGATCCTCCCGCCGCTCGCCTTCGCCGCCTTCTGGGGGCTGAAACGACGACAATCGGGCAACGACGCCAGTACCGAAACGATCCGGGCGGCCCGTCATGCGATCGAACATGCCGATTCGGCCGCCGGCATCGCCGCGGCGCTGCATCACCTCAACGCCGGGTCGCACTCGGAACAGTTTGACGCTTTGCTGGCTCGCTGCGACCACGCTGCTTATAGCGGCGCCCAATTGGAACAATTGCCGGAACTGAAACGTCAGGCGCTTGGCCTGCTCGACAAATGGTCGGCCATTTCGGCCCAATCGCCGCAAATGCCGACAACTACGATCCTCGGTGGACGTCGCAAGCTCGCCATCGCCTGCTTGGCGTTGGCGGCTGCGGCCGTTGCTCTGCCGGCGTCGCTCCACTTCCTGAAGAGCGAAACGCACGTGGCTGGCGGCAGCCTCGACGCGCTCAAGGTTGAGCATGCCCCCATGCTCACTCCGCAGCAGCGGGAAACGATCCTGTCCGAAGCGAATCGCGCGTACCAGAACGCCATGAAGACCTCTTCGGAAGACGCCGCCGCGGCGAAGGAAAACCTCGCGAAGGCGGCGACCAAATATGGGCAGCTGGTCGACGACGGCGTTCACAGCCCCGAGCTGTACGTCAACCTGGCGAACGCCCAGCTGCAATTGGGATCGACCGGCAAAGCGATCGCCAACTACGATCGGGCCCTGGCGATCGATGGGTCGAACCACCAGGCTCGCCAAAACTTGGCGGCCGCCAAAGCGGCGATCGCTCCATCCCCCAGTGCCGAAGATGCGTCGACCTCGCTCAGCGCGATGCTCTCCGGCGCCGTCGAACGCGTTCAAGCCATCCTCAATCCGACCACCGCGACCACCTTGTGCGTGACGGCCTGGATCGCGCTCTGGCTGATCGTTCTCGGCGCCATGGTTCGCCCGAACCTGATCTGGACGGCGGCGGCGGTTCCGACGATTTTCCTGCTGCTGGTCGGCTTCGCCGCTTCCAACATTCATGGACTGGCCGTCGAGTCTCCGCACGCGATCGTCGCCGCTCCGGCCGCGACCCTTCGTCAGGCGCCCGGCGATCAATTCCCGCAGGTTTCGTCGGCCCCGCTGAGCGAAGGGGAAACGCTGGAAGTCTTGAAGGCGGACGGCGACTGGTTGCAAATCCGGACGCCGAGCGGAACGACCGGCTGGATCGCCCATCCCGAAGTGGAGGTTCTGTAAACGACGCTCACTCGGTCGTCGACGATCGTTTCTGTCTCGCGAGCTTCTCTTCGAGATCGAAGGGGGGCAACGGAGGAAACGTCGTGGAGGAAACCGGCGAACGGTCAGTCCAGTCTTGGGCCTGACTGAATTCAGTCAGCCGACGAAAGTCGGCCTGCACCTCACGCGTTTCCCCCAAGTAACGCTGGACCGCCGCGCTGGCGCCATAGCTGGAGCTGGCGGAAACCTTGTCCGGATACTGCGCCGCCTTCGCCACCCAACAGGCGACGGCGGCCGTCATCGCCGGCAAAGCGTCGTCTAAGTCCTGTAAGATCTCATGAGCGGCGTCGGCCAGTTTGGACGCGTCGCTCAGATCATCACTGGGAACCCCGTATTCGCAGCTCATCTCGGCCTCAGAAATGGCCCAAGCGACGATCGCGCGCAATTCGCTGGAGGCGCCGGGATGGGCGTGCATCGCTCGCTCCAAGCGCCGAGCGCAACGGGCGGCGAACGCCACGCGGGCCCATTTGGGAAGGTTACGCAGATCGGATTCTGTGGGATAGCTGATTGCCATAGTTCGTCTCCGTGTCTCCTCCAAAAGCAAAGGACATGCCGGAGCGACGGTTTCTCTCCCCCATTTCTTGACGTCTCCTCGGGACATGATCGAACTTCAGATTGCGGCCGATGTTGCGACAACGGCCTGGCGAACTCCCCCGCGACGCAACTTCTTTTCTGACGCCGAAGTTGTAAAGATCGAGCATGTCGCTTGTCGCACGACGGTTGTTTGATTCGAGAAAACATGACACACGCCTCAAGCGCCGCCGACGTGTAAATCTGCGGCACAAGCAGGAACTCTCGCCGCGACGCTATGAAAAGCTGGTCGTGGCACAGCGGTTGCTTAGTTGGAACCCGCCAGGCGATTGGCACGTGAATTCGACCGCGTCGCCAAGCCTGCCTGAAAGAGGACCAACCAACCGTGAAAGTCGCCGATCTACTGAGCGAAGTCGCCGTGCCGGACGATGCTGCGCCGGAGTTTCGGCAGCTATTGGATCAAGAGCTCGACGTTTTCACCAATTGGGGAAGAGCGGAACAACTGCTGCGCGACGCACAACAGGCGATGCCCGACCAGCTGGAGATCGGCGTGGCGCTGTACAAGATGTACGCCTACGCCGATCGTTTTACCGAAGCGGCCGACCAGATCGGCGTCGTGCTGCGCAAAGCGGCCGAGCGAATCGGTTGCGACGCCGACTGGCGAAACATCGCGCCAGACGCCGCTTGCTTCGCCCAAGTTTCCGGCCCGGCCAGATTGTATCTCTACAGTCTGAAAGCGGCCGGCTTCGTGTTTCTTCGCCAAGGGGAAATCGAGAGCGCGCTGGAGGTTCTCGCCAAACTGGAACAACTCGATCCGACCGATGAAGTCGGCGGCAGCGTCGTTCGCGAAATCGCCAATAGCGTCGCCGATCTCGAAGCGGCTCACGACATCCACTGATTTTACAAGACACCAACCATTCCGCATTACGCAGGAGACTCGCTCATGCTGTTCGACGACTATGCCAAGTCGGGTCGGCTCTCCAACCTCAACTTCGCCGCTCCTGCTTCGAAGGAAGGCCAGTTCGTCTATCGTGGCGACTGGGCGATTCGCGGGGACTTCGATAAACCGCTCCGCGATCGTCGCCCCCCCAGCGAAACGCTGACGCAAGCGGTCGCCGTCAGCGACGGCGAGAAGCTCTTCTTCCTGTCGGGCGCCTTCACCGAAATTGAGCTGCTGAAAGAGCTGACCGAGATCGACGCCGAGTTGATCAACGAAAATACGTTGGGCGTGATTTTCGCTCGCGACATCGGCACGCCGCAAACAGTCATCATCGGCGGCGCCACGTTCCAGCTGCTGCCGTACGCCGACACGATGGTCTGGAACGAACTGCTCGATTTGCTCTACCTCGAAAAGGAAGACCTGAAGGGGCTCTCGCGCGAAGACAAGGTGATCCTGGTCTGGGAAACGGCGAAGAAGCACAACTTCAAGTCGACCGAACTAACCTGGGAGCAGGTCCTGGAGTCACGGATCGAGCCGGAAGCGATTGATCGCGTCGGGGCGATCTAGTTGTCGATCACACTCGATCGCAACCGCTTATTCCTCTATTTGCGAGGGCAGGAACGATGAACAAGGTAGGACTCTTCTTCGGCACCGACTCCGGCACGACCCGGCTGATCGGCAAGAAGATCGCCAAGCTGCTGGGCGCCGATCTCGTCGACAAACCGCTCAACATCAACCGGGCGACGATCGACGATCTGCTGCAGTACGACGTGTTGATTCTCGGCACCGCCACTTACGGCGCCGGTGAGCTCCCCGGCGTCGCCAACAACGCCAAAGATGGCAGCTGGATCGAGTTCCTACCGCAACTGGCCGGCGCCGACTTCACCGGCAAAACGGTCGCCCTCTACGGACTTGGCGATCAAGAGAAATATGGCGATCGCTTCGTCAACGGCATGGCCAAGCTCTATCGCATCTTCAAAGACTTGGGAGCGACCATCGTCGGCGAGTGGAGCGCCGAAGGATATACGTTCACTGGCTCCGACGCGGTGCTCGACGGCAAGTTCGTCGGCCTAGCGATCGACAACAATTCTCAGGGAATGCTGACCGACGCGCGTTTGAGCGAATGGACCGCGGCAGTGAAACCGCAACTGGAAGCGGCGCTCACCGCGTCGAGCCAGGTTGGCTAGACCACGAAGCTCGGCAACAATAACTTCTGCTCGGCCCGGGTATGCGTCGGCGGATCCTAAAGGTCGTGCTCGGCCCATAGCGTTTCCTCGACCGGCGAACGCTCCGTAAATCCGGTGCAACGCCCCCCACCATAGACGCGATAGCGGATCAGCCCCATGCTGGTCGTCAGCAGTTCGTCGTCTTCTCCCGCAGCAAGCTCCTACGGCTGCACGATCTCGCTCGCGTCCTGAGCGCCAACTGGCACCATCTCGACCGCCACTGGGCGATTTTTTCCTACTCTGGAAAGCGAATCGCGTCATCGAGAAAAGACATGGAGATCGCTGGCACTTTGCTAGTTTGGAGAAGACGCAGAATTTTTTTCTACGGAATCTACCCCATCTCCCTCTCGTTTCCGCGATCATTGAATAGCCTCTTTCGCCAAGTGACAATAGATTCTCCGGTGCAGGCCGGAACTCGCTTCGTTTTTTCCTAAAGCAAAGCAAACTCGAACATCCTCGATGGCCAACAATCCTTTCGGCGGCGACTGCCAACCAACGCGAGTTCCCATTTGCTGGGCGCCGGGGCGACGAACCCTCCCCTTCCCGCATCCTTGGAATTTCCAGCGGCCGATCGAAATTCTGGAAACCTATTTCTGGCGAGCCGACGAAGAGGAGGGTCCTGGCCGACACAATCGCTACCTCAAAGTTCCCGGCTTCGATCCGGTGCTGGTCACCCGCGACCCTGGCGTCATCCGCGCAATCCTGACCGCCACCGGCGATCGCGAAGGACAATTTGACCGCGACACGTTGCCCTCAACCGGCATCGCCCGCGCGACCGGCGAGGATACGCTGCTGTTCGGCAACGGCGTGATGTGGCGGCGTCAACGCAAAGTCTCGGCCGCCCCGTTCGGCAAGACCGCCCTCTTCCAGATCGACATCTTCCAAGGTTTCTGCGACACGCTCCGCAAGACCATACGCGAGCGACTCGTGCTGCTGAGAAAACATCTGGCCGAAACGAATTCGCATCAGTTGCAGATCGCGCTTGAGCCCGAAATCAAAACGCTGATGCTCGAGATGCTGGTCACTTGCTTCTTCGGCGCGTCGATTGATTATCAGGAGCTGCGCGACTATTACGTCCCGGCGCTGGAACGGGTAATCGATCACATTGTGCAAGATACGGTCACCAACCGGTTCGGCATATCGCGCGAGATGCTCGCCAAAGTCAGTCGCCGCTACGATCAGGCCAATCGCGACTTCGCCGCGTTTGAAAGTCTGACCGATCGCGTTCTGGCCGCTCGCGCCACTGGCGGTGGATTGTGGGACAAGCTGAAAACCGACGCTCCGGACGAAGCGCTCCGCAGCAACATCAAGGTCTTTCTTGCTGGCGCGCTAGAAGCGACCACCTCCTACGCGACCTGGGCGATCTCTCACCTGGCCAGAGACGAAGCGTGGCAAGAGGAAGTCTTCCGCGAAGTCGGGCCGATCGCGCATTTCACCCCTGATAACCTGGCGGCGGCGAGCAAGTTGAACGCAGCGCTCGAAGAAACGCTGCGGCTGACTCCCTCGCTTTATTTTCTCCCCCGCAAAGCGACGGCGACGACGCGGATTGAAACGGCGGACGGCCGCGTGATGGAGATTCCGAAAGGGACGCACATTCTGCTCGACGTTTGGCACGCCAATCGACACGCCGATCATTGGGGAGAAGCGGCAACCGGGTACCCTGCCGACGTCTTCGCTCCGCAGCGTTGGGAAACCTTGGCCGCAGACAAGTCGCGCTCCAAGGAATATCTTCACTTCGGTTTCGGCCACGGCTCGCGCGTCTGTCCCGGCAAACATTTGGGGCAGTTGGAAGTCGCGCTTGTCGTTGGCGTCTTCGTGAAGCTATTCCGCTTCCATGCCGTGAATGCGAACAACCCTGCCAAGGCGGGCGTCTCGACCAAACCGGCCGACGGAACGCTCGTAACGCTTGAGCCGCGCGAGCCCTCCGCCGGGATGACGCCCGAAAGTTCCGAGTCGTCGGCAAGCGACGAAACGTTGGCGAAAGACGAAGTCTCGCGGAAGTAGCGCAAATCAGCCCTGCGGCTGCGGCGCTTCGTAAGGCGGATTCGCCGTGATGATCACTTCCGTTTTGACGATGCCAATCGCTTCCTGACATTCGGACATCAGTTTTTCGCGAAATGCGTCAACTTCTTCGGCGGTAACCGACGTCTTTGGCTTGAGATAGGCGATCACGAAATAGCTGCGTCCCAGCTTCGTCGTCGAGACCGTCAGAACATCGACCTCTTGCCCTTTTGCGGTCTCTTCCGCGATCGATCGCGCTTTCGCACAAACGTCTTCCGGCGCCATGCCGCCAGCCACCTCGTGCAGCGAACTCAAAAAGATTCGCAGCGGTTGGCCAACGATGAATCCGCACATGATGAGCACGACGATCGAATCGGAAACCGGCACGATGAATTCCAGCGGAGTTCCTCGCAACAGCGCGGCGCCGACCAGACCTCCCCCTGCTCCGGCGCTGATGATTCCGTCAACGACCGCCGCTTTCATTTCGGTCTGGAGCAACTCGCTGCGACTGCCGGTAAGTTTCCAATTTTTATAGTGCCAGGCCGCCAGACCGAAGCAGATCGCCACCATCGCCACCATGTAGATGACGATCGGTCCGAAGTTCAAGGCCGCAACTTCGCCCCCGCCGGCGTAGCGGATGATCTTTGCAATCGCGCCAAAGATGGCGAAGGAGATGATTCCGAGCAGCACTAGCGAGCGATACTTCACGTAGATCGCTTCGTACGCGTCATAGCCAAACGGATAGCGCGCGTCAGGCGGAGCCAGTAGCGACTGGCTAATCCGCGCAGCGATGATCGCCGAGAAGAAGTTCACGCCGGAATACAAACCATCCACCAGCAAGGCGTCGGAATGCGACGCATAAGCGGCCACGACCCCGGCAACGGCCATGAACAGATTCGCCCACTTGCCGGTTTCCAGCGATTGTCGTTCGATCGTCGATGCCCCGTTTGCGTCAGTCGTCACAAGATGCTCGTCGCTCGCAAGGAGTAGCCGTTGGGTCAGTTCCTACAGTCTAGGTTTCGCTCCCACTCAGGCAGCGCGAATCAGGCGCCCCAAGTAACCGGCGGCAATTGCTTCGCCTACGAACCTTGCGCGTTTTGCGAAGCAGCGACGTATTCGACGCAAAGGGCTTGGCTAGAGGATAATGAAAGAAGGAGGGCAAGAACGCCCCCTTTCGATCCGCTAAAAAGAGCCCGAGAGGCTGCAAAGTGCAATACAAATCAATTATTTGCGCCTTAACGGCAAACTTTCTAACACACCAGGGTAACCTGGGTCCTACAAGTGCCATTGGGTTGTGATGACGACTCCTGCCAACTTCGACAATTCGACCCTGGAAGCGGCGATTCAGCGTACCCGGGAAGGAAACACCGATTCCTTCGTGCTGGTCGTTCGCCAATTCGAAGCCCCGCTCCGTGCGTGGCTCGCCAGCCATGCGCCTCCAGGAATCGACGTCGACGAAATCGCGCAGCGGACGTTCGTCGCCGCTTTTACTCGCTTGGACGATTACGAACCTGGCACACGATTCGACGCGTGGCTGTTCGCGATCGCCCGGTATCAGTTGAAGACCGAGTTTACCCGCTTGCGTCGCCTGGCCGACTATCACGCACGTTACGCCCCTGACCTATTGCAGCGCGAATTGCAAAAGCGCGGCGAAGAGCCGCCGGAACTGTTTGCGACGCGGCTTGATCATCTACAGGCCTGCGTCGACTCGCTGGCCGAACATTTACGTCGCTTCGTCTCATGGCGTTACGACGAAGAAATCCCGCTCGAAGAAATGGCCGCTCGCAGCGGTCGCTCGGTCGCGGCCGTCAAAAAGCAGCTGTGGCAGATTCGACAAAAACTTCAGCAATGTATTGAAGCTCGTATGATGAACGCCGAAGGGGGCGCAACATGAACGTTCCCGAACGATTTTCTGAACTGTGGACCGATTACCTCGAAGGGGAATTGGACGAAGCCGGAATGGCGGAGCTGCGTGACATGCTCGCCGCCGACGAGAGCTTGCTGCAGTTGGCCGCCGACATGTATCAGACGCACCGCTTGCTCGGTTTGGCGGTCGCCGAAGTCCCTTCGCGACAAGACCAGTTCGTTGAAGAGGTCATGTCCCGGCTGCCAGAAGATTCGCAATCGTTCGTCAGCGGCGTAATGGCCGACGTTGGACGTCTCGCCACCGCTTCGGTTCAAAAGAAAGAGGCCGCTCCTCCCGCCCGTTCCCAACGGCGCTCGGCGATGTACTTTGTCGTTGCGCTCTCGCTCCTCGCGGTCGTTTCCTACGGCGTCTGGACGACCATGCGGTCTGACGTCGCCCAGTCGACGACGGAAGAATCGCTAGACGGCAAAGTTCGCTTTACCAGCATGGCTCGCGCCAAATTCTTTGGCGAACTGGCGCCGCCGGCTCGCTCGGTCCTGACGCCGCTCCGCGAATATGTGCTGATGAGCGGCCTGGTGAAGATCAAGTTCCCGGCCGGAGCGACGGCGATCGTCGAAGGACCGGCCGTCTTCCGCGTTCTATCCGACGAATGTCTGGCCCTCGATATTGGCCGCTGTAGCGTTCACGCTCCCGATGGCGCCGAAGGCTTTCGGGTCGAAACGCCGGTGACGCATGTCGTCGATCGCGGCACGCGCTTTACCGTCAACGTCTCCGAAATGAGCGAAACGGAAGTTCAAGTGATCGAAGGCGCCGCCGACGTTTACGAAGCGAACCCGACCGCCAAGCCGGCCCGCGACGAAATCCGCCTGACCGATGGCAAGGCGCTGAAGCTCGCCAAGGGGCGCGTCTTCGCCGCCAACGACATTCCGTTCGACGCGAGCACCTATCGCCGCGGACTCCCTGATCGCATCGTTTCGTACAAAGCGACGAAAGCGGCCGACGGCGGAGCCGAGGATTTGATCAGCGTGACCGTGCAGCGTGACGGCCGGATCCGCGAAATCCTGGTCGAAGATCTTATTCCGTCGCACGTGACGGCGTTCAAAGCCGTTTCGACCGGCGCTTATCTCTGCGGTAAAGAGACGCTGCCCAGCCCGCGTATCGAAACCTCTTCGGACTGCAGTCTCGTCACCGGCGTGATCAATCCTGGCGGCAGCGTCGAGCCTCTTACTTCCGATCCTGTACTATCGGGCGAGTCGGCCACGCCCGGCTTGGCGATCCAATTCGATCAACCGATCGTGAATGGCCCCGGCCCCGACGTCGTCTTCTTTGATCTGCAAACGTTCTCGAATCCTCCCGACGGGGACGCGTTTCACATCAGCCCGCTGAAGTTTCATGATGGCCTGAAGTCGCACACCATCCGGGTCTACGACCTGACGATGGAGTCGGCCAGCGTCTGCAACTTGACCGACTTTTACGTCCATATGTATGGCCAACCGGCAGCGTCGCTCGCCGAACTCGAGTCGTTGGAAGCGACGCCGATCAAACAAGGAATTCGTTTTCGCGGATTGGCGGTCGGCATCGATCTGTCCGATCTCGGCTACGCTCCCGGCGAAAAGGTCGAAGGCTTGTTTTTCCAAGACGCCATGGACGATGGACACTACGTCGATCCGGTTTATGTCGGCGGCCTCCCGGCCATTCGGTAACGTTCCCTCCCCGCGGTCAAAGCCTCACTTTGCCCCACCCCGCACATCCACATGTCCTCAACCCCCACAGCACGTATGAACAACTCCCACCGCTTCCAGAGCCTACTGCTTCTGGCCGCCCTGATGTTGCTCGCAACCGCTGGCGCCGCGCAAGCGGAACCAATTCTCGAGTGGCGTTTCGACGGCCAGTCGCAGCCCGGCGCTTGGCTAGGAAAGTTCGGCTCGCCGGCCGCGGGCCCGCAGTCGCCGCGCTATCCCAACTTCAGCGCCGATAACCGCGCCACCTCCTTCGCCGGACACGAAGGGTGCATCGTCGTCAAAGACCACGAGCGAGGCGGTTTCACCAACGTTCGCTTCGGCGCCGGCGATACGCTCGCCTTCGAGGCGTGGCTCAAGGTGAAGTCGATCGGCAAGGGACATAACGTCTACCTGATCGGTAAAGGGCGACATGGCAAGCTCGGCGAGAACCTGGGCGAAAACAATCAGAACTACGCCGTTCGCCTGCAAGGAACCGACGGCGGCGCTCAGCTGGGCTTTTTGTTTACTAGCCAAGATCCTGAAACGAAGAAGACCGATTGGCATCGCTGGTGGAGCAAGGCCGAAGTACCGCTGACCGGCTGGCATCATGTGGCGGTGGTCTACACCTTCGGTAAAGGCGCCAGCCTTCAGGCCTACATCGACGGCGAGCCGACCGATGGAACCTGGGACCTGGGTGGCGTCACCGACTTGCCGCCGGTGCAGGATACCGACGATCTGGTGATCGGCGCCGGCTACCATCGCGACGCCAGCCAGTCTTTCCAAGGCTGGATGGACAACATCGCCCTCTATCGCCAGCCGCTCGCTCCCGAAGCGATCTCGCAGCGATACGTTTACGTTCCGCCCCCGCCGCCGGTCACGCGCGAGATGATTCCTTCGGGACAAGTTCTCGTCCAGATCAGCGAGAAAGGGGTTCCCGAAACAAACGGCTGGCCCGAAGAGCCGGAAGTGACCGAGACGTACTTTGAGGATGCGTTCGGCCTGTTCGAGCTGCCGCAAAAGTACGTTTCGACCGGCGTTCGCGGAGATCGCGCTAATCCTTCGCATGTCCGGGCGTCGGCAGTGGTGAACCTTCCTCCGGGAAAGCATCGATTGCTCCTGCGCGGACGCGGCATCAGCCGGCTGTCGATTGACGGCAAGCAACTATTGGAAACGGCGCCCCGCCCCCACGATCCCGGCGGACACGGCTTGCTCTCGGCCCAAGACGAATATCTCGACCTCGGCCCCGACTTCCGCTTCGCTCCTCCCGGCAATCGAGACGCATGGTGCGAATTTGAAACCGCCGGCGGCGAACACTTCGTCATTTTGGAAACGATGCTCGGCGGGATCACCGGCGGCAGCAAGTTCCGTCCTGAGCTAGGGGAAACGGTCGTCGCCATCTCGCCGGAAGGAATCGCGTCGTGGTCGCTTCTCTCTCCTGGCGATCGTCATGTCGACTATACCGACGCCGGCTGGGCCGCCTATGAAGCGGAACGCCGTGAGCATCTCGACAAGATCAATGCACAAGCGAGAGCGGAACGCCGCGCCGCGAACGAAGCCTATTGGAACAAACGCCGTGCGGCCGCCGCCAAGTGGCTGACCGAAATTGACCGCGTCGAAGTTCCGCAGCTTCCGGCCGGTTACCCCGCCAACAACGACATCGACAACTTCATCGCCGCGCGGATCGACTCCGTCGCCAAAGCGGCCGATCAAGGGAAACAAGGAGGCGTCGATTACTTCAAAGAGATTCGTCCGCTGCTGGAAGCTCGCTGCTACAGCTGTCACCAAGGGAGCAAATCCCAAGGGGGACTCCGCATCGACAATCTCGCTTCGATGCTGGAAGGGGGCGATTCTGTTGAGCCGGCGATTGTTCCGGGTCACTCCGACGAGGGCGCTCTGATCGCTCGCATCACTTCCGAGGACGAAAACGAAGTGATGCCGCCGAAGGGAGACCGTCTGTCGGCCGCCGAAGTCGATCTGCTGAAACGCTGGATCAAAGGTGGCGCCATCTGGCCGCAGTTTGAGGCCAGTAATTTCAAGCTGACGCCGCTGGCCGACGACATGGACTTCCTCCGCCGCGTCACGCTCGACACCGTCGGGGTCACGCCGACCGAAGCCGAAATCGCCTCGTTCCTTCAAGACGATCCGGCCAAGCGCCGCGCCAACGTGGTCGATCGCCTGCTGGCCGATCAGCGTTCGGCCGATCACTGGATGGGCTATTGGCTCGACGTGTTGGCCGAAAACCCCAACATGATCAATCCGACGCTCAACAACACCGGACCTTTCCGCTGGTGGTTGTATGAGTCGCTCCTCGACAACAAGCCGGCCGATCTCTTCGTGACTGAGTTGATCCGGATGGAAGGGAGCGAACGATTCGGCGGGCCGGCCGGTTTCGCCACCGCGTCGCAGAACGACTTGCCGATGGCGGCCAAGGGAATCATCGTCAGCTCGGCGTTCCTCGGCGTCGAGATGAAATGTGCCCGCTGCCATGACGCTCCTTCGCATGTTTCCAAACAAGAGGACCTGCTGCAAGTCGCCGCGTTGCTGAAACAGGAGCCGGTGAAACTGCCGGAGTCGAGCAGCGTTCCGGCCGATCGTTTGCATCAAACCGGCCGCAAGGCGTTGATCGAAGTGACGCTCGCGCCAGGCGCCGTCGTGCAGCCGGTCTGGCCGTTCGAGCGGTACTGCGACGAAGCGGTCGCCGACGCCCTCGCCGAAGATCCTAAGAACTCGCGCGATCGTCTAGCCGCCCTCATCACGGCGCCGCAAAACGAACGCTTCGCCCAGGTAATGGTCAACCGCATCTGGGAACGGCTGATGGGACGCGGCCTGGTCGCCAACGTCGCCGACTGGGAAAAGGGAGAACCGTCCCATCCCGAACTGCTGCGATGGCTGGGACAACAGCTCGTCGCGTCGGACTACGACCCCAAGGCGATCAGCCGCTTGATCCTGAACTCGCACGCCTACCAACGTGCGACCGATCCAACCCTGACCGCGACCAGCCCGCTGTACATCGCTCCGGCGCCGCGTCGCCTGACCGCTGAGCAAATCGTCGACTCCCTCTTCCATGCCACAGGCACTCCGTTTGACCTGGAAGAAGTGAGCCTCGACATTGACGGGGTCCGCGCCATGAGCAACTCCATCACGCTGGGCAAACCGCGCCGCAGTTGGATGTTGACTTCGACGTCGAACGAGCGTGATCGTCCTAGCCTTTCGCTGCCGAAGATTACGGCCGTCACCAGCGTGCTGACCGCGTTTGATTGGCGTGGAGCTCGCCAAGATCCGCGGAGCCTGCGTGAAACGGAACCGAACGTTCTGCAACCGGCGATTTACGCCAACGGCGTGATGAGCTCGTGGCTAACGCGATTGAGCGATCGGCATGAGCTGACTGAACTCGCCCTGGAAGATCAGCCGCTGGATCAGTTGGTGGATCGCGTCTTTTTGCGATTGCTGACTCGCAAGCCAACCGATGAAGAGAAGAAGCGTTATGTGACGCTTCTCTCGAAAGGGTACGAAACGCGTGTGATACCCGAGTCGCAGCGGATCGCCCCGGAACCGAAGAAACATGAACCGGAACGCTACGTCAGCTGGTCGAACCATGTCGATGGCCCGGCCAACTCGCTGGCGATGCAAAAAGAAGCCGCAGCGCGTCGCGGCGATCCGCCGAGCAACGCGCTCAATGAAGATTGGCGATTGCGTATGGAGGACTTCCTCTGGGCAGTCCTGAATACGCCAGAGTTTATTTACACCCCGTAACCGTTGCCGTTCGCCTACGAACTCAATTGGTGCAGACAGATCCTTTTGACTCCCGCCTCCATCGGTCAAAAATCGGAGTAGCTATGAATCGACGCAACTTCCTCATGCAATCAGGCGCACTTGCCGGCGCGGCTTTGACGGGCGGTTCCGTACTCGCGTCGCCGACGCCCCTGCACTTCCCGAAAGGGAAAGCCGAGCATGTGATTTTCCTCTGGCTCGGCGGCGGCATGGCGCAGATCGACACCTTCGATCCAAAGCGACGCGGCAACTCGAAGGCCGCTCCCAAGCAAGCAGGTTCCGAATACGATACGGTCGACACCGTCGTCCCCGGCGTCCAGTTCTGCGAACATCTGCACCGGACCGCCAAGCTGGCCGATCGTTTGACCGCCATGCGAACGATCAATCACCACCTGATTGACGAACACGCCTTCGGCACGAACTTTGTCCATACCGGGCGTTTGATCAGCGGCAGCATCACCTATCCGTCAATTGGTTCGATCGTGGGTCACGTCCGCGGCGCCGCCAATCCGGAAGTCCCTGCCTACATGGTGATCGGCTATCCCAACGTCAGCCGCGGCCCAGGCTTCCTTGGCGCCAAAGGAGGCTTCGTCTATCTGGTTGATACTGAAAGCGGACCGGCCGGCTTCTCCCGACCCGAAGACGTCTCGTCCGATCGAGCCGAACGTCGCCTCCAATTGCTTCAGCCGCAGACGGCTGCGATTCCGAAGGGTTCCATCATCGAGCAGTACAGCGCCGCTCAAGCGGAAGCGATGCGACTGGCAGGTCCCGATTTCATGCGTCACTTCCGTCTGCAAGACGAACCGGCCGAGTTGCGCAGCGCCTATGGTGGCGAGTTTGGTCAACGCTGCCTGCTTGCGCGACGACTCGTTCAGGCGGGCGTCCGCTTCATCGAAGTGTCGCACAATTTGAACTTCATCAATGGAACCGGTTGGGACACGCACAACGAAGGGCAACAGAACCAGCACCTGCTGATTCAGGAACTCGATATTGCCCTTTCGGCGTTGATCACCGATCTGGAGAAGCAAGGAATCCTCGACAAGACCTTGATCGCACTGGGGACCGAATTCGGTCGTCCCGCCTCGTACGACAGTCGCGGCGGACGGGGACACCAAGGGACATGCTTCAGCTTGCTGTTAGCCGGCGGCGGACTCAATCACTGCGGCGCTTACGGCGTCACCGACGAATTGAGCAAGAACATCGTGGAAAACCCGGTGTCGATTCCCGACTTCCACGCGACGATCCACGCGGCTCTCGGCATCAACCCGTCCCAGGAGCTATTTGACGGTTCCCGTCCCGTTCCGATTACCGACGGGGGGAAGCCTGTCACGGCCCTATTTTCCTAGCCTTCGCGACGAATATCGTCCAAAATTAAAAGTATCGACGACGTTTTCCCGCCGGAATAAATAACACGCCGACACGCGCCTCCCACAGGCGACTGATCCGCACAATTCGAGATAGCTCCCTGATTGGGCCCAAAAGGAATTCCATGTTCATCCGAACCCTTGCGATCCTCAGTCTCTTCGCTTGTTCCGCAGCCGCATTTGCAGAAGAGTCGATCGACGTCGAACATCTGAAGTTCTTCGAGTCGAAAGTCCGGCCTCTGTTGGCCTCGAAATGCGTTTCGTGTCACAACGCCGAGAAACAAAAGGGGGAACTGCGACTCGATTCGCTCGACGGGATGCTGCAAGGTGGCGAAAGCGGCGCCGCGCTCGTCCCGGGAAAACCGGACGAGAGCCTGTTGATTGATGCGATCAACTATACGTCGTACGAGATGCCGCCGACCGGCCAAATGAGCGCCGACTCGATCGAGATTCTGACCCGCTGGGTGAAGATGGGCGCCCCTTGGCCCGAAGCCGATTCCAATCTGATCCGCACCTCCGACAAGTCGTTCACCGATGAAGACCGCAGTTGGTGGGCGATCCAACCGGTCGAAGATCCGGCCGTGCCGGATGCGGGTCATGACTGGGCGCGAAACGAAATTGATCATTTTGTCGCTCGCAAGCTGGAACAGTCCGGACTGAAGCCGGCTCCGGAAGCGGACCGCTACGAACTGGTCCGCCGCGCTTACTTCGATTTGCACGGACTGCCGCCGACTCCGGAACAGGTCGCCGCATTCGTCAACGACGATCGCCCTGACGCCTGGCAGCGTTTGATTCGTGAGCTGCTCGACAGCCCCCGCTATGGCGAACGCTGGGCGCAACATTGGCTCGACGTCGTCCGCTTTGCCGAAAGCGACGGCTACAACGAAGACGCGTTCCGCCCCAGCGCCGGCGCCTATCGTGACTACGTCATTCGTTCGATGAACGAAGACAAGCCGTACAACCAATTCGTGCGAGAACAACTTGCCGGCGATGAAATCAATCCCGACGACCCGAACGTCTTCATCGGAACCTCCTATCTGCGGCTCGGCATTTACGAATGGAACCAGCGCAATGCCCGCATGCACTGGGACATCATCATCAACGACATGACCCGCGTCACCGGCGAGGCGTTTCTCGGCATCGGGATCGGCTGCGCTCAGTGCCACGACCACAAGTTCGATCCGATTCTACAGAAGGACTACTTCGGGCTGCAAGCCTTCTTATCGAGCGTCTCCTGGCCGATGGACCAGCCGCTTGGCGCCAAAGAAGAAGTCGACGCCTATCGCCAACAAGAGCAGAAATGGGAAGAAGCGACCCAGGCGATCCGCGCTGAAATGGACGAAATGACGAAAGACATCCTCGCCAACAACGAAAAGGGAATCGTCAAACAGTTTCCCGAAGACGTTCAGGCGATCTACAACAAGCCTGAAGAAGAAAAGACGACCTATGACAAACAGTTGTCGTACCTGGTGTTTCGCCAGGCGCATCGCGCGGCGCTCAGCTTGGACTACGAAAAGTCGCTGAAGAGCAAACCTGAAAAGCTCGAACGGTACGTCGCGCTCAAAGAAGAGCTGAAGAAGTTCGACTCGCTAAAACCGAAACCGTTGCCGAATGCCTTCGTCGCCACCGATTTCGGTACCGAACCGGCGCCCACCTATTTGCTGACCCGAACGACGACCGAAGAAGTGCAGCCGTCCTTCCTCGCTCTGCTCGGCGACGAAGCGCCGCAGATCACTCCCACCACGACCACTACCGGCCGCCGCACCGCGTTGGCCGATTGGATGGTTCGCGAAAAGAATCCCCTTTCGACCCGCGTCATCGTCAACCGCGTCTGGCAGCGGCATCTTGGCAAAGGGATTGTGCCGACCCCGAACGACTTCGGCACGCTCGGAGAACCGCCGAGCCATCCCGAACTGCTCGATTGGTTGACGACCCGCTTCCTCGAAGAAGGCTGGAAAATCAAACCGCTGCATGAGTTGATCATGAACAGCGCCACTTACCGTCAGACTGCTCGTCGCGAACCGTCGCAGCGGGAAAACAACGTCGATCCGACCAACCGGCTGCTCTGGCGATATCCGCCGCAACGGCTCGATGCCGAAGAAGTGCGCGACGCGCAGCTCGCCATCTCCGGCGAACTCAAGCAGCGCGACGGCGGCGCCTCGGTTGACGGTTCGTCCCCCTATCGCAGCGTCTTCGTCAAGAAGATGCGCAATCGACCGGACGAAATGCTCCGCGGCTTCGACGCTCCCCTCGGCTTCGAATCGGCGTCGGAACGCATCGCCACGACGACTCCGCTGCAATCGCTGCTGCTGGTCAACGGCAAGTGGAGCTTGGAACGTTCTCGCGCCTTCGCCAAACGTTTGCTCGCAGGCAAGAAAGAACTGACGGCGGACGACGTCCGTCTCGCCTACCAACTCGCCTACGGCCGTGCGGCGACCGACGACGAAGTCAACGGCGCATTGGCCTTCGTCAGCCAGCAGCTCAACCGCATGGGCGACTCGCCGATCGCGAAGTCGCAGCCGGAGGACAAGTTCCCGAACGAAACCGGCTTGCGTCCGATTGGGCAATACTTTGGCTCGACGACCGATTTCCAATTGGGAGACAAGTCCCTCTGGCTTCAGCCTGACAGCCGTTTTGAACGGTTGCACATTCAAAAGGCCGAGAACCCTGGCGATCAGTTCACCGTCGAAGCGGTCGTGATTCTCGACCGGATTTATGACGATGCCAGCGTCAACACGGTTCTTTCTCGCTGGAACGGCGGCACGAAGTCCAATGGCTGGAACATCGGCGTCACCAGCAAGAAGTCGGCCTACCATCCGCAGAACTTCATCGTGCAGTTGGTCGGCCGCACCTTCCAGGATGAACCAGCTTATGAAGTTGTCGCTTCGGGGCTGACCTATCCGCTCGGCAAGCCGGTTTATCTGGCGGCGGTGATTTCGGCGACTCCCTCGAAAGAGAACCCGACCAGCGGCTACGTGACCTTCTACATGAAAGACCTTTCCGATCCGAACGCGAAGCTGGAAACTTCGACGGTCGAGACTTCGGTCGTCAGCCAGATTCAAAACCCTGCGTTGAAGATCATCGCCGGCGGCCGCGAGGCAGCGGGGCATCTGTGGGATGGTCAGCTCGCCAAGTTGACCATCAGCCAAGGCGCCCTGCCGCAAGAGCAACTGCTGGTCGGCCCCGACTTCGCCAAGAGCAAGCGGATCTTGGACTGGACGTTCAACGGAACCGATGGCGAACATCCTGCTCCGGATACCGCCTGGCTGCGAGAAACGCCGAAAGAAAATCCTGCCGACGCTTCCAACAAAATGCTCGGCGCCGTGACCGATTTCTGTCAGGCGCTCTTTAACTCCAACGAATTCCTCTATCTGCACTAAATATGTAGGACGGATCCCCCATCCGTCCGATGAAGACTGGTCGGATCCCCGAGTCCAACCGAAGGAAGAATACCCATGAGCTGCAATAACATCGACTACCAACACTCGCGACGCGACTTCCTGCTGCAAGCCGGCGGCGGATTCGGCGCGTTGGCCTACGCCGCGCTCAGCGGTCAGCCGTTGGCCGCCGCGACGACCGACAACCCGGTCGCGAAGAAGATCCCAAATCGCTTCGGTCGCGCGAAGAACGTCATTTGGCTCTTCATGGAAGGTGGACCGAGCCATCTCGACTTGTTCGATCACAAGCCGCTATTGAACAAACTGGCTGGGCAGACCTTGCCCGAAAGCTTCCCCCGTCCGGTGACCGCGATGGGGGAAGTCAACTCGCCGATCCTGGAATGCAAACGCCAGTGGAAGCAGTGCGGCGAGAGCGGGCTCTGGGTTTCCGACTGGCTACCGCATCACCACGCCATCGCGGACGAGCTGTGCGTCATCCACTCGTGCGTCTCTGACGGCATCAACCATGCCGGCGGCGTCTGCCAGATGAACACCGGCGCCGTTTTCGGCGGCCGGCCGTCGCTGGGCGCTTGGGTTTCGTACGGACTTGGCACGCCGACCGAAAGCCTGCCGACATTCGTCGTGATGAAGGATAGCTCGGCGATGGTCGTCAACGGCGCTCGCGCCTGGGGCTCCGGCTTTATGCCGTCCGGACATCAAGGGGTGCTGTTCGAGACCGGCGCCGAACCGGTTCGCAATTTGAACAACCCCGCCGGCGTCACGTTGACCGAACAACAAGGAAAGCTCGCGTTCATCAATAGCCTGAACCGCCAGCACTACGTCGGCCGCGAATCGAACTCTGAACTTGAAGCTCGCATCCAAAGCTACGAGCTGGCCGCCCGTATGCAAGCCGACGCTCCGGACGCCGTCGACGTCGACAACGAATCGGAAGCGATCAAGAAGATGTACGGCATGGATGAAAAAGAGACCGAAATCTACGGTCGCCAATGCTTGCTCGCTCGCCGATTGGTCGAACGGGGCGTTCGCTTCGTGCAGCTTTACTCCGGCGCCGGCAGCAAGTGGGACAGCCACAGCAACATCGAGTCGAACCACTCGCGTCTCTGCCGCGGCGTCGACAAGCCGATCGCGGGTCTGATCGCCGACCTGCGTCAGCGCGGCATGCTGGAAGATACCCTGGTCATCTGGGGCGGCGAATTCGGCCGAACTCCGATGAGCGAAAAGGGAACCGGCCGCGACCACAACCCGACCGGCTTCACCATGTGGATGGCCGGCGGCGGCGTCAAAGCGGGCCAGACGATCGGCGCCACCGACGATCTCGGCCTCTACGCCGTGGAAGACAAACTGCATGTCCACGACATTCACGCCACCGTGATGGGCCTGCTCGGCATGGATCACACCAAGACGATCTACATGCACAAAGGACGCCCGGAACGAGTTGACCTGAACGAAGGGCACTACCACGACGATATCCTGAGCTAACGTCAAGATCGCAGTGGAGAACTCGTTTTTCGACGACGTCTACTCCGCAGGCACAACCGCCTTCGAAGAACGATCGCCCACCCTGAAGTGGCCAAGCGGCTTGTCGCCGATCGTGGTAATCGCCCAAACGGCGCCGGGCCGCGTCGATTGACTCCGCTCTTTGCCGGCTGGGATCTGGCCATAGCTTTTCATTGTTCCCTGACGATCTACCCACCACAGCTTAACCGGGTGCTTCGAGCGGTTGAGGAAATGGACGTCAAACGTCACTCCATCCGGTTGTGAGGGAGGTATCGCTTTCTCACTAGCCGCGACCCAAGGCAAGCTCTCGAGCGACGCGACGCTGGGTGCCGGCTTCTTGGCAAAGCTTTGCGGCGCCTGGGAGAAGAGCTTTTGCCGGATCGCAGCATAGCGCGAATCGCCGGCGAGATTGCTCCATTCGTAGGGATCTTTCCGAGCGTCATACAGTTCTTCGTCGCCGTTGGCGTAATGGATCAGACGCCAAGACTCGCCGCTTACGCTAAAACTGCCAGGATCTTCCAAGCAGGTAATCGAGACGTGGGGCCACTCGGCGTTGGCGTCTTTCAGCAGCGGAACCAATGACGGCGCGTCGGCTTGCTTCGGACGCTCCATACCGCACAACTCGGCCAGCGTCGGGAAAAGGCTGACCAAATTGACTGGCTTATCGCATTTCGCCGGTTGCGCGCCGCCGGGAAGCCCCGCCGCTCCTTGCGGAACGCGGATCATCAGCGGCACCCGTGTGCAAACTCGCCAGCCGGTGTACTTCTGCCAATGTTCTTTTTCCCCCAGATGCCAGCCATGGTCGGACCACAGGACGACGATGGTATTGTCGGCGTAGGGACTGTTGTCGAGCGCGTCGAGAATCTTCCCCACCATCGCGTCGGCGAAGTGGATCGACGCGAGGTAGCTTTGGATCGCTTGCCGCCATTTGCCGTGGGCTTGGATGTGAGCAAAGTAGCGATTCGGTCCCCTTCTCTTTCCTTCCGGTGGCAAATCGGCGAGGTCATCCGCTTTGTAGCCCGCCGGCAGTTCGATCGATTCTAGCGGAAATGGTTCGAAGTATTTCTTCGGGACGAACCACGGTTCATGGGGACGGTAGATTCCGCACGCCATGAAGAACGGCTTGTCGTGCGGCTTCTGCAATTGCTCTTCGGCCCACTTGGCGACGAGGTAATCGCCGCCGAACTCGTCATCGGTCGCATCGAGTGCGCCCCAATCGGTCTCGATGTATTGCCAAGGTCCGGCGACCGGCAGATTCATCGGCCGCTTCTCCGGGTAGAGCGTGCGGGGAAACGGGTTCTCGCTCTCCTTGTTCGGGAAGTAGTCGTCCCACGACTGTGCGTCAATAAAGTAGTGCAGCAGCTTGCCGGAACCGGACGACTGATATCCATGCCGCGAGAACCACTTGGGGATCAACTCCGCTTCTGGCAAAACCTCCCGCATCTTCTGATTGTTGGCGTACAAACCCGATCGGTACGGCGACATCCCGGTAAAGATCGCCGTTCGTGAAGGATTGCACGCAGGCGCCGCGCAGTGAGCGTTCGTAAACAGAACGCTCGACTGCGCCAAACGATCGAGATTCGGCGTGATCGTTTGCGGGTGCCCACCCATGCAGCCGATCCAGTCGTTTAGATCGTCCATCGCAATAAAGAGGATGTTCGGCTGCTGCCCGTCGTCCGCGTGAAGCGGAACAGCCGACATCCCCAGGCAAACGACGATCGACAGAACCAAGCCCCTGGGACGAAGACGCATGTTGGCGATTTCCTGACAATCGAAAACTAATCGAACTTATTAATCATAGAGTAAACGACGTGCGTTCCCTAAATTGCCGCTTCGACGCCCCGCCTGCAAAACGAATCGAACAACCACTTCCCCTCATCTGTTTCGGGGAACGAACGTTCCGCAGACCTCAGGAGATAGCGCAAAGGCCATCATGGTGCGGCGAAAACCAGAAAATCACGTCAGAATTGACCAGAATTCTCTCGGCAGTCGAAGCATGCGGAGCCCCACCAGAAGCCTAAGTCGCCTAATCAAAGCGACTTAGGAAATCGCCAGTCGCCCGCAACGCTATTCGTCACTTCAGTACGGACTGAAGGTAAGCGTCGAGGCCGTCGACCCCTTGGCTACGGTAGGCGACATAGCCATCGGGTCGGATGAGATAGAGCCGCGCGACGTCCCCTCCATAGCGTCGCCGCAACTCCCCGTCCAGATCCATAACCGGCGTCACCCCGGCCGGCCAATCGATACCGCTGACGTCAGGTCCAACAATCAGCGTTCTCAGCCAATGACCGTGAACGTCCAGCGCCTTCCCGGCCGCCGCGACGACGTCGGGAGCGATGGAATCCACATCCGGCGGATTGAAGAGCAGCAGATGATAGTATGGCGCACGTAGCGTTTCGAAGAGGCTGGAAGCGATTCCGGAGGCGAAGATCTCCGCGACGTCAGGCGCTCTCTCGCCGGGCGACGGGCCCGCTTCGCAGGGATCAAACTCGAGACTCAAACGGCTCGATCGGTAATCGAGATCGATCTCCTCCTCGTGCATCCGCAGCGCCATCCGATCGCATTCCGGCACGACCATATGCTCGCACAAACGTTGTTGCTCTTCAGGACTCAGTTCAGCAAAACGCGTTAGCTCGCTGTTCGCCTGTTTCGTCCACACGATCACGTCCGCCGCGATCTTGCGACGTTCGCTCTCATACGTGTCAAGCCACCAATCGGGCGCGACGCCCCGCATCACTAGACTTAGCTTCCAGGCCAGGTTGTGAGCGTCCTGAATGCCGGTATTCATTCCTTGGCCGCCGATCACGCTATGAACGTGGGCCGAATCGCCGGCGAGCAGCACGCGTCCCTGCCGATACTTCGGCGCCAATCGATAGTGCGTGCGGTAAGTCGTCAGCCAACGGGGATCGGAAAGACGAAACTTGCCAAAGCCGCGCTCGTCGATCAGTTGCTGCATCTCTTCCAGCGTCGGCGGCTCCGTTCTAGTGCTGTTCTTCGGCAGCGTCGTGATGATCTGTCGTCGCCCCTCATCCAGCAGGAAGATGAACAAGTCCCCTTTGTCGTGTAAGCAAAGATAGGCGATGTCGGGCTCGATCGGCCCGTCGATCAAGACATCGGCCGCCAGGTACGGAAAAGGATCGATCTCGCCGGGAAACTCTTCGTCGATTTGCCGCCGGACGGTACTATGAGCGCCATCGCAGCCGATCAGCCACGGCGTGACGAACGTCTCCTCGGAACCGTCAAACTTGCGGATGGTGGCCAGCACCCCTTCGTCCGTCTGCTGGAGATTCAGCAGTTCGGTACTCCGCTCCACTTCGACGCCAAGGCGATTGAGATGCCGCTGGAGAATCGCTTCCGTTTTGCACTGGGCGAACGCAGCGCCCCAAGGAAAGGGAGAATCGACCGGCAGGTCAGGCGTCGTTGCGATATGTTCCCCATTGGCGTACAAGGAAATCGCCTTCAGCGGTTGCCCCAGGGAAACGATCTCCTCGGCCACGCCCAGGATGTGCAGAATCTCCAACGTTCGCGCATGCAAATAGGTCGCGCGAGAATGGGGGTCAATACCGGGCGACTTGTCGATGATCCGGACAGGGACCCCATGTCGCGCCAATTCCGCCGCCATCATCAAGCCCGTGGTACGCCCACCCACAACCAGCACAGGCTCGCCATTGGTCGCCATACGTTCGCGTTCCTTTCGCCCTGCCAAGATGAGATTGCGCGGGGTTGCTGACAGCCCGACTCATCGACAAAGCGACGAGCGTCCCCCGCACGCATCCAGACCTGGAGAATAGCAGATCGCCGCTTCCGTCGACAAGCTAACGACTCCTTTTCGGCGAATTCAGAGACTTCCGTTTGACTACTTCGCCGGCGTCTCTGCGACGTAACGAATCAAATCGGCCAGCGCTTGCGGGTCCATGACCTGCTCGAAACCTTCTGGCATCAGGGAACGACTGGTACTGCGGAGTTGCTCAATCTCCGCACGCAAAACGGTTTGTTCCTTCCCTTCCTGGCCGCGTAGCGTGACGCTCGTGCCGCTTTCCGCGGCGAGCATTCCGCTGAAGGTGCGTCCATCGTCGGTCAGCGCCGCGTACTCGATGAACTTGTCCTCGACGGCGCGATTTGGATCGAGAATCGCGGCGCCGAGCGATTCGGCGGACTTGTTCGTCAGGCCGGTCAGATCGGGCCCCACGCTAAAACCTTTCCCTTCCAAGCGATGACATGCACTGCAATGTTTAGCAAATAGTTCGCGTCCCTTCTGGAGGTCTCCGGTCTTCTCCAACCAGGCTGATTCGTATCGCTGCATCACCTCGGCTCGTGACGAGGTTGCACCTTGCGTCAGCTGAGCCTTGGCGAGAGCGGCGACATCCTTGTTAGGATGTTCCGTCAAACGCTGCCGCGCAGCCGAGCCGAGATCGAAGGCCTGAATTCGCCCTGCCTGAATTTCGGCCAGTAACTTCGTGCACCAAGCGGTGCGAGACAAGATCGCCTCCAACGCTTCCTGGCGAACCGCCGGCGTGTAACCTGACCAGCCGGCGATCAACTCTTCTGCAGCCAGGTTCGACTCGACCTTCGCCAACTCCTGGATCGCCGCAATCTGCAAGCTCGATCGATTTTGCGGCTCCAGCAGCGTGGCAACCAAGTGAATGTCATCTGCGGAATTCCCGGCCGCTTGCAGGACCAGGTTGATATCGACTTGCGTTTCTTCGTCGGTCGCTTTCAAATCTTCTAACCGATCGCGGGCCGCATCCAGCAACGCCGACAATTTGGCGCGACTATCCGCGCTGAGCGAGTCTTGCCAGGCTGTTCCATTCTTTCTTAGCGCTCCAAGGAGCTGTGCGAGAGCTGTCCTCTTCCACGCAGGCGCCGCCGAATCCCCTTCCTGCAACAAAGCCACCTCCATCGCTTCCGCAATTTCGGGCCGCTTCAGCCCCGCGCCAACTCGCATCACTTCCGACAAGATCTCCAGCGACGGACCAGCGGTTTCATTGGCCGCAAGAATCACGGAGTAGGCCGCCAAGACGTTTTCCGCATTCAGCGAAGTCAGCGCTGCGGAGACAATTTGCGGCTCATCGCGATGCGCCATCGCCAATTGCCCCAGCAAACGCCCGGAGGCCGAACCGCGCCACTCGCCCAGCGAATAGGCCAATTGGAGCGCGGCCAGCGGATCAGGTTCGTTGATCAGCGCCGCAAACGACGCGTGGAGCGATGGGTCGGCGTCAAGCTTCGACTCGGCCAAACGAATTGCGTGGCGTCGCACCCCAGGATGTGGATCGGAGAGGGCCGTAGCGATGACGTCGCTTTCGAGTGCGCTCAAACCATCCAAGGTGCACAGCGCATGCAGCCGTCCCTGCGGACTGCCGGACGTTTGCGCCATCTTCGCCAGCGCTGGAACTTCATCGCTGGCGCTCCGTTCGATCAGCAGCCGCTGCGCCATATCTCGACGCCATCCGCTAACGCTTGCCAATTGTTCGGCCAATTCCTGATTGGTCAACTGATCCAATCGTGGAACCGCGGAAGGCGCCTCGGCAATCGGCAAGATGCGATAGATGCGTCCCTTGTCATGACCGGTGCGCAGATCCATTCGCTTTTCCTCTTCATCGTCGATCCACTCTGGATGCTCCAGAATCAAACGATACATATCGGCAAACCAGATTCCGCCGTTTGGACCGGTACGAATTGCGGCAGGCCGGAACCACGAGTCGGACGAGGCGACGAATTCGCTCCGTTCCTCTCCCGCCGCACGGCTGCCGGTGAAAGTTACTCCCTGCGGAATCAATTGATGCCGATGAATCAGGTTATGAATCGGCTCGCTGACCAGAGCGGTGTTGTGGAACGTGGGGCCAAACAACTCGTCTCGGTAAATGCAGATCCCATTGGCGGAAGTAAAGCGACTTGGCTCTCCCGGAGCCGGCGGCACATAACCCGACCAATGACTCAGAATTCGACTGCGAGGATAGATCGGCGTATTGCTGACCGAAGCGATATGCTGAATCGGCCTTTGGACGGCGACGCTCGGATTCCGCAGGTAATAATGTTCGTTGGTCACAAAGTGGAAAACCGCCTGCGAGTTGTTGCACCCGAACCAATTTCCCCAGTCGTCCCGTGAACGGCCATATTGGCTTTGACCGGTAACCGCCTCCATCTCGCCGGTATCGGGTCGAATCCGCAGATCACGTCCCCGAATATCGACCGTCTTTCCTGTTTTCTCCGATCGGATCGTTCCGCCGCTATCGCCATTGGCGACGTAGATCCAATTGTCGAGACCACGCCAAAAGCCATTGACGCGATGCTGTTGATTTCCTTCCCTGAACCCGACGTACAGCGTCTCGCGCTTGTCCGCTGCGCCATCTCCGTCGGTATCTTCCGCGTAGAAGATTTCTGGAGCCGCCGAGACAATGACTCCCTTCCCCCAGGCCATCACTCCGTTCGGAAAATTCACCCCTTCCAAGAAGAGGACCGACTCGTCGTAGGTTCCATCTCCGTCGATGTCGCGTAAATACCGGACGCGACCGCCCGGCTTGCCGTCCACGCCCAGCGGATAGTCGGCCATTTCTACCACCCAGAACTTTCCGTCCGGTCCCCAGTCGAACGAAACCGGATCCATCACCAGCGGTTCGGCCGCGACCTGATCGACGCGAAAGCCCGGCTGCACGCGGATCGTCTTCCGCGAGGCCTCGGCCGACTTCGGCTGCGTGTCGATGGGACGAAGCATCTCGACAAACGACATGCGGTCAACGCCGTCGGGAAGTCGCGCCGTATCCTCGTTCTGAATCCAAATCGAATTGTCCGCAAACCAGGCGCCGTTGTTTTTCCCCAGACGCGAGATCATCGGAATCGCTCCGGCGTCATTCCGCATTCCTGACGAGACCTGACGCGACCATCCCTTTTCCATCGACTGGAACAGGCTCAGCGAAAAACGAATCTCGTCCGAGAAAACGACGTCATCGAATCCATCTTCATCCACATCGACAAAGCGGAGTCCAGCGTCCAATCCATCGCTAAACGTTATTTCCGTATCATCGGGCAACACAAACGGCAGCAGCTTCCACGTCCGCTGTTGACGATCCCACTGAAAGATCGCCTGCTTCTTTTCCGAGCCAACGATCAACTCGCAATCCCCATCTTCGTTGAGATCGCGAAATCGGACGCCTTGATCAATCCCGCTCGTAGCGATCTGCACCGGCTTCCCGTCTAATTCCAAGCCGCGCAGCAGTTCCGGTTCTTCGGTCCATGCGTCTTTGTGGAAACGCCATGCCGAGCGGATTGACTCATCGGCCGCCAATGCGATGACCTCGCCGTTCTGAATGCCGAATCGAACCCGCTCTTTGCGCGGCGTGCCATCTTCGGCGGTCGTTACGAGCTTTACGGGAAAGCCGACTTCCAACCAGGTTCGTTCAGCCGGTCGCCAAATCCGAGTCAACTGCAACTGATCGTTGCCGATCACGACGTCCATATATCCGTCATCGTTCAAATCGAGCAACCGCACGCCATTGTCCCCTCCTTTCACATCTCGGATCGGCTGCCCCGCCAATAGATGCTGATTCATCCGATCCAGACACTGCGAGAACTGCAGGAAGGCGACCCGATCTCCATATCGCTCCACGGCATGATTGACGATCTCGACCATTTGCTCGGCTCGAATCCAGCCATGCGGATGAAAGACGAACGAAGCCGTACCTTGCTTCAAAACGGCGGCGTCCATCGACGCCTTCCAATCTTCCACCGTCTTTGGATTGCCAGGCTGCTGCAGATGGAACCCTTGCCAATCGTCCGGAATGGTGCACGGAAACTCCCAGATCTTGCGGCCGATCACGTACGGGTAAGGGTAGTTTTCAACCTTGTTCACAAACGAGGGAAAGGGAATGTACTTGGTAAAACGTCCCTGACCGTCGGCATCGGTGACCAACTCACGCGGGAGCGCCGGATCGTCCGCCGTATGCGCGATGACGACCGAAGAGTCGATTTGCAGGAAATTGCCTGCCGCGGTGGCGCTCGCCAACACCTCGGCGATCATCCGCGGACTGGGAGTGTTTTTCGAGTCCATGCAAGGAAAACGAAACGCGACCGGTCGGTTGTTCGGGATGGAAAACAGCATGTCGACGCAGGCTTCGTACGAGCGCTTGCCCGCTTCAAAGTCCCCTCCCTGAAGACAGGGGCAAGGATGCGTCGCCGTATGGGCGTCGAGCGAGACTCCTTCCTCTAGCCATTTCTGTAGGAGCGGATCGCTTGGATCGACCGAGTTCGTCATGATGCTGACGCCGGCGGTACCCTCGACTTCTTTCAGACGCTCGATGATCGGTCGCAAATACGCTTCGTACTTCGCCGTATCGCGCAAGTCGTCAATCGCCAAGACGACGACCCCTTCGACCTTCTCATCGCCGATCCATTGCGGCGTCGTCAGTTTCGGAAAATCGCGACCGACGTAGTAGGGATCGCAAAACTCGTCGAGGTAAGTCAGTCGATTCGCGTCGCCAGCGCTGGCCTGGCAACAAGTCAAGAATAAGAGCAACGAAGCGAGCATTGGAATTCGCAACATGGCGGACTCTCTTTCGCGGAGTAATTTTGAGGCGGGAAGCGTCTTCTTCGTAGGTCGCGAAGACGCTGGAGGCGGCGTTGGTGAACTTTGGCCGGAATTGCGATAAGATAAAACTTCGCCTGCAAATATAGAAATGGCGACGGCGCGTTGCAAACAAATTCCGCCTTCCCTTCCGGCACCCCTTCCCAACCAGGCACGCCCATGAACCTTCCCATCGATCGCCGCTCGTTCTTAAAAACCTCGCTTCGCAGCAGCGCAGCGCTGGGACTCGCGGCCAACGCCGTTCCCTTGTTCGCCTCCCCCACTTCGCCAAATCTCCAGGCAGGACAAGGGGTTGTCGACACCACCGTTCCTAATGGCGTCGAACTGGGGGGCTTCCACCGACCGCCTGGCAATCCGCGGGTCGCAACCGACGTTCGTCAGGCGACTGCTTCCCGCGCGATCGCGCTGCGCTGCGGCGACGTGGAAGTTGCGCTCGTCTCGCTCGATGTCTTGGCGGTCTCCGCCGACTTCACGCAAAAGGTGCAAGCGCGGGTGCACAGCGAGCTCGGTATTCCGCCGCAGAACGTCCACATCACGGCGACGCACACCCATTCGACTCCGTCATTCATCCACCTTCGCCAATGGGGAAAAATCCCGGAAGACTACCTGGCCAAGACCATCGACGCCGTCGTGCAATCGATTAAATTGGCCCACGCTGATCTGACGCCGGCGGAGCTCTATCTAGGTAAGTCGCAAGCCAAAGGGGCGAACTTCAATCGAACGACGCCCAACCATCGAACTGATCTCGAGTTCGATCAGAACGCGACCGACGAAGAGCGCTGGGTCGATACGCTCTTGCAAACGCTGCGTTTTCAGCGAACCGGAGGAAAGCCCGACATTCTCTGGTACCACTTCTCCTCACACCCGGTTTGTTACACCGACACTTTGTCCGGTCCCGACTGGGTCGGCATGGTCGTGAACATGGTGAAGGAATCAGAAGGGGTTGAGCCTGGCTTTTGGCAAGGACATGCCGGCGACGTAAATCCCGGGGACGGCAAACGATGGATCGGCGCACCCGATCAGTCCGCCAACGCCGTTTACGCCGCGATCAAAGCAGCGCTCAGCTCGGCGGTCTCGGTCCCGGTGCGAGAAATTCACGCGATCGGGGGCGAGGTGATCATGCCGTTTGATCATGAACGGGTCGCCCGAGACGTCGAAACGTATCGCACCGATCCCGACGCCTGCCGCAGTGGGATTTGGGTCGACCCGCCGTTCGCCGCCGATTGGTACGCCGCGGCCAAAGACTGGCCGGCCGAACCCAAGGGACTTACCGCGCCGATGTCGGCGATTGCGCTCGGACCGATCGGCATGCTGTTCCAACCGACTGAACTCTATAGCTACTACGGAATCGAAATTCGCAAGCAGTCGCCGTTTGAGCATACGCTCGTCGTGGGGTACTCCGACGATGAAGTTGGCTACGTGACCGATCCCAACGCGTACAAGCAACTCGACTACGCGGCGATCGTCGGCCCGAAGATCCTCAATCGCCCCTACTTCGCTCCCAACACCGGCCGCGATTTGACGAAAGCGGCCAAAGCGATGCTGGCCAGCCTCGCCTAGCGGAAGATCATCCCCAACGACAACAGCAGAAGCGTCCCCATCGTCAGGGCGCGAAACGCACGGGCATCAATGTTGTGCGAAACCTTGAGCCCGACGTAGATCCCAATAAGTGCAAAGGGAATAGCTAGTAGGCAATAGCCCAGCACGGAGAGGTCGAGCCAACCGGCTGTCGCCAGACCGCCGACTCGCAGGACGGCGGTAAGAAAACTGAACGCCAACAGAAAGACTTTGATCTGCCTTGGCGACCAGGGTTGCCGCGTTGCAAATGCGGCGACCGGCGGTCCTCCCATGCCGATGGCGCCGGTCAGAAATCCGCTGGCGACTCCGGCGACCGAGCTCCAGAGCCAGAAAGTTTCTCGTTCCGTTTCGATCTTGATTTCCTTACGCATCGACCAGAGCCCCTCGGCCGAGAGCAAAAAGATCAATGCGCCGGTGGCTTGAATCAATAGCGTCTCGTTCACGACGCTGAAGAAATAGAGCCCGACCGGCAGACCGACTATCGCCCCTACCAGACAGATGACGAGCGTCCGAATCTTGAGCTCGCCGCGGTAGGTCCAAACGGCCGAAACCAAAGGCGCCAACACGCTCACGGCGATGATCACGTTGGCTTCGCGAAAGTCAAGAAAGTAAGAGAAGAGAGCAAGACTAACGATCGCATAGCCAAAGCCGATCGTTCCCTGGACGATCGCGGCGAGGAAGATAACCAGGGGGATCAACAACAGTATCAAATTCAATTCTTTCCAGGACGCGAATCTACTCAGGCAATTCTTGCCCTTTAGTTTCCGGCAAAAACAACATGATGACCACTCCCACCAGGAAAAGGAGCGCCAGTAAACTGACCGCGAGTCGCAAATCGATCTCCGATTTCAGCGTACCGGCGGTGAGCAGAACCGGGACGGCGACGACTCTTCCCCCGTTAAAGCAAAAGCTGGTCCCGGTAGCGCGCAGGTGCGTCGGAAACAGTTCCGGAAAATAAATTGCGTAGCCGGCATGAATCCCCAGCGTGAAGAAACCAAAGAACGGCAAGAGGAACAAAAGCTGCCAATAGGTCTGCGGCAGATAGCAGACGATCGGCACGATCGCTAGCGCCGCGAGCTGAAAGAAAATGAAGGCCGGCTTGCGCCCGAATCTCGCAGCGAGCGGACCGAACGAAAGCAGCCCAATGCCGCCCCCCGCCGCTTGAACGATGCCGTACGCGAACTTCGCTTGTTGCGACGCTCCCTCTGGAGAGACGTCATTCCGTAGCAACAACTCGCGCATCAGATCTTGCCCAGAGACGGTCACCGCCCAAAACGTTCCGAGTCCAACCGCAGCCAGGCCCATTCCCATGAATGCGCGAAAACTCCAAGGACTGGCCAACAGCAATTGCCGAAAGCTTCCCAGTTTTTCCGGTCCCGTGGACGACTTCGCCGCATCCTTCTTTTCTTGCCAACGTTCCGGTTCTTGGACCGCCGAACGAACCCAGACGATCAACAAGGCAGGCAAGATGCCGACCAGGTATGCGTATTGCCAATTCACTCCAACCGCCAAGCCGGCGAGAGCCGCCAGCCACGTTCCCAGGATGCTGGTCGAATGGAAGATGCCGGAGGCCTGGGCCCGCGCCTTTGGCGGAAAGACCTCAGCCACCAGACTCGCGGCGACCGCCCATTCTCCGCCAACACCGACGGCGACCAGGAATCGCAGAATGGCGACGTGCCAAAGTTCCGTAGCGAAAAAGGTCAAACCGGAAAACACGGAGTAGGCCAGGATCGTCGCGATCATGATCGGACGCCGGCCGAAGCGATCAGCCAGCGTGCCGGCCAGCAGTCCTCCAACGGTTCCACCGAACAGGAAGATCGCCAGGAAGAAGTCCCCATACCATTTCACGTTCGCCTCTGCGTTGGGGACGATATCGCTGAGCATCTGATTGCGAGTGATGTTGAAGATCTGCCCTTCATAAACATCAAACACCCAACCAGCCGAAGCGATGATCAGGACCAACCATTGGTAACGCGTTACCTCGTGATACCATGGTCGCGACGCGGGAGAAGGAGAGTCCATGGCTTCATTTCGCTTACGAAGGGGGAGAGGAGAAAAGGGGAATGACGAGCGAGTTAGCAGGAAGGAAGACAAGGAAGGAGAAGGTGAACTAGAGGATGTCGCTCATGGCGATCGGTTGTCCTGATTCGACCGATTTCTGCGCGGCCAGACACATCGCCACCGACCACATCCCGTCTTCCGCCGTCGTCGACAGCGGCTTGCCATCGCGGATGGCGTCCCGCAACATCGCAACCTGATCCTCGAGTTCAAAGATCTCGCCGGTGATCTTTTCGATCGGGATTTCTCGAACGGTTTCGCCGCTGGAGGCCTTAAGGAAGAAGCTGGGATGTCGCGTCCGATCCATGGCGCCGCTCCAACTCGCCCAGAGCGATCCTTCCGTCCCAGCGACTTTCGCGGTCTGGTGATGTTCAAACATCGAAAGGGACTGCGATACGACTGCAAATTCGCCCCCCTTAAAGTTTACGATCGCGCTGAAGTTGTCCTGCAGCTCGGGATGCCCCGCCTGACGCGAGTTGGCGGTAGCGAACAACGAAGTCGGCATGCCGGCCGAGCTCAAATACCAACGGGCCAAGTCGAAGAAATGAATCGGCTCTTCCAGAATCCAGTTTCCGACGCGGTCGATATCGTAACGCCAACCGTCAGCGCCCAGGCGATACGGTTTGCGAGAGAGCTCTACCAACGCATATTGCGGCTGACCGATGGCGCCGGCGTCGATCTCTTGCTTCACTCTTGACCAGAGGGAAGAAAGCCGCAACTCGTGCCCGACCGCCAGCAGAAGATTCTTCTCCTGCGCCAGTTGATTGAGAGCCTGGCAATCGGCGATCGTCAGGCACATCGGCTTTTCCAACAGCAGATGCTTCCCCGATTCCAATACCGCCTTGGCGACCTCGAAGTGGAGATAGCTCGGGATCACCACGGTGACCACGTCGATATCGTCCTGGTCCAGCAGTTGGCGATAGTCGCCGTAGACCGAAGCTTTCGGATAAAGTTCGCGACCTTCGGCGCAAGTCTTTTCCGACTTCGCTGCGACGGCGACGACTTCGGCGCCTGCGGTGTTGTTGATCGCCGCGGCGTGGCACTTGCCCCAAGCGCCGAATCCAATCACGCCAAAACGTACGGGTGATGATGCCATGAGTTATCCTGTCTTTCGTGTCGACCAGCGTGGCCGTAATGCGAGTCGTCAAACTAGAAGGGTTACGATTTACGTCGCGTGAGCGTGTTGTCCCATCTCCAACAGCGAAGCCAGGATTTTTCGCGGGCCTTGGAACGTTCGCCGGCCGTGCATGACCAGGAAGTTATCCACGAGCGCGACGTCGCCGTTTTGCCATGGCAGGTCGAACGTCAATTGTTCCGCCATATTGGCCACTTCCATGACGACGCCCCGATCAAGCGGGCTCCCGTCGCCGAAAGTGATCGACTTGGAAGGATCATTGCGGCTGTCCTTCCAACCGCAGAAAGCGGCGATCAATTGGTTAAAGAAAACTTTGCGTCCAGGCGAAACTTCGCGGACGGCCGGCAAGATCGGCGTTGTGGCGCGAAGGCTGCCGTCTTCCAGCCACTCCCAGGCGTATCCGTACTCAGACATCCGCGCTTGGGCTTCTTCCCGCGTCTCGACCCGGAATGTGCTCTGCCAACTACGTCCCATGCCGGAGGAAGCGTCGTTGGCGGCCGGCATGACGTTCGAGTATTTCAATCCTTTCGTTTCGCAGTCATAGGCGAATTGAGGAAACCGCTCTTGCATCTGGTCAAACAACACGTCGGAACGGCAAAGAGGCGTGGCGCCTCCTGCTTCGGCCGCTTGCCAACAGCAGAAGAACAGCTTGCTGGGGAAGATCGGCGTCTGGGCCATTTCGTGGTGCAAATAGATGGTCACCGTCGAAGGAGCCTCGTTGGCCGAGAAAACACGCGGGGTAAAGTTGGTTCGAACCGCGTTGGAAAGGGAGACCTCATAGGGAAAATTTTCGATCTCGAACGCGGCGATAAAGCGATCAAACTCCGCCGGTTCGCTTAACGGAAACCCACGAAACAGGATCGCTCCATGCGTCTGACACTGTCGCAACAGATCGACATGATTCTCCTTGGCCCAGTTGACGGCGTCCTCTACCGTCATCGATTCGGACTCGCAACGCAGAACGAGCGGAAAAACCTCTCCACCGTACGACTGTTGTTTAGGCACACTGATGGGCGAGACGTTCAACCCTTTGTCGGTCATGAGAGGAGTTCCTGAAAATAGGTTCCGTTTGTCTTGTGAGATTCGATCAATGAGCGTGTCGGGAAGGAACAGCAGTTGTCGTCAGCGCGATGGTTTCCACTGATGTACGGCCAGCGCAGCGGCGCCCAACGCACCGCCATGCATGCCAAACTCGGAAGCGACGATTTGCGGCGCCCTGGCATGCTTCGTATTGGATAAGGGGTAAACGACCTGGCGGATTGGTTCGAGGAACGCGTCGGTCAATTTCGCCAACGGCCCCGCGACGATCACCTTTTCGGGATTCAATAGCAAGCTGATTTGCGCGATTACGCGTCCAACGACGCCGGCCGCCGATTCCAAAACTTCCAGCGTTAGCGGCTCGTGGTTCTCAGCCGCGGCGACCATGTCTTCCAGGTCGACTCGGTTCCGTTTGAGCGTCAAAGTGGTCTTCGCGCCACCCGTGATGCGTTTCGCCAGTTGATCGAGAATCGCCCGCACTGACGCGATCCGCTCCAGCGGAACCAGTTCTCGCGCACCTTTTTCGGGACGTTCGCAGGGCCAGTTGCCGATTTCGCCGGCCAGTCCATTCCGCCCGGTATGCAGCCGACCGTCGATCACGACGCCTGCGCCGATACCGCTGCGAATTCCGAGACAAACGAAATCGCTCACGCCGCGAGCGGAACCAAACCACTGCTCCGCCAGAGCCATCGCGCGGATGTTGTTTTCGATATAGACGGGAACGTCGAATAGTTGCGTGAAATGCTCGACCAGCGGGATATGCTGCCAGCCCGCAATATGTTGATAGTGAACGGCCTCGCCAAGCTGGTGGTCGACGACGCCAGGGACGCCGACGCCAATACCCAGCAGCCGACTGCCGTGGTTAATCGAGCGGATCCCAGCTTCGATCTTCTCCACCACGCGGGCGGCCGAATCGGAGGCGAGAATTCGGACGACCTCTTGTTGGAGGACTTGTTGAGAGAAATCGACCGAGGTGATGGCGATTTGCGAAGCCTCGAAGTCGACCCCAATGAAGTGACCAGCCTCGGGATTGAGTTCCAGGATGGTCGGCGGACGCCCGGAACTGCTGGTCGCCTTGCGTCCCTCTTGGAGAAAACCTTCACCAACCAGGCGATCGACGTACAAACCAACCGTCGATGGAGCCAGGCTCAATTGCCGCGCAAGCTCGACGCGTGAGACCGATTCGGTCTGGCGCACCAATCGAATCAACTCGGATTCCGCTTCCGCGATCGCGCGCTGTTTCGTTTTAACGGCCTGCATCTAAATTTCCTTGCGGGCGACGATTGAACTGCCTAAGATATTATTTCGATTTCAAAAAAAGTCAACCATTTGCTGGCCAGATCGTGCCAATCGTCCCGGCAACCGCTCCGCCCCCTCCCTTCGACTGACCTCCTTCCGTTGTCCCAAGCGTAGGTGCATTGATGTCTTCTTCCGCTGAACTTGGTACGCGTTCTCTGTCTCGCCGCAGTCGTCTTGCCGGACTGGCCGCCAGCGCCGCCTATACTGCGCTCGGAAAGGCGGATGAGGCGTCCCCCACCAACGCCGCGAAAACGATCGAACTATTCGACGGACAAAGTCTTGCCGGATGGCATGTGAATTCCGAGAAATCGCTACATGGCCCTGGCGGAGGGTGGAGCGTCGAAAACGGCGTGCTGATTGGTCAGCAAGATCCGCCTGGCTCCGGTAAGGGAGGCTTGCTGTTATCCGATCAAAAGTTCGCCGACTTCGAATTGTCGATTGATATGCGTCCTGATTGGGGAATCGACAGCGGCGTCTTCTTTCGGTGCAACGAGCAGGCCTCCGGATTTCAGATGTACGTCGACCACCACGACAATGGGAATGTCGGGCACTTGCGAGGCGAAATGCCAGGCTCCTTCGCGATCATGCCGTTTCAGTTCACCGGCAACCTCGCGAAGGATCGATCGCTCGTAAGTTACTCCACGCACACTGATCCCCGCGCCTTGAAGTGGCCTGAAGGGGTTTACGAATACAGCTGCTCACCCGAAACGTGGCTGAAGACGTGGCGCGTGAATCAATGGAATACGGCCCGCATTCGTTGCGTCGGCAAGTTTCCGCAGATTACGACCTGGATCAACGGCGTCAAGATTTGTCACTTCAACGGCGAGACGTCGACGTTGCCAGGCTACGACAAACAGAAAGTCTTCAGCATCCTGGGGCGAAGCGGCTCGATCGGACTGCAAGTTCATGGCGGCAAGCAATGGCCCAAAGGACTCGTCTGCCGCTGGAAGAACATCCGCATTCAGGAAGTCTAGACGTCCCGCTTGCGCTGCAAGTCGCCCCTTCCCTCTCCCGCTTTTCCAATTCCTATCTCCGTCGCCAACTCAAGGAACGCCTCATGCCCCAGTCGTTCACCGGACTAACCCGTCGCAAGTTTCTCGCCGTAGGAGCCGCCGCGGCGGCAGCGCCATCGATCCTTACTTCTTCCGCGAAGGCCGCTCCCAGCGAACGGATCACGGTTGGCGTGGTGGGGCTGGGATCGCGGGGATTCAATCTGGTTGATGATCTACTGCACTCCCCCGACGCTCAGATTGTCGCCGTTTGCGACGTCGACACGTTGCACTACCGTGATCAGCCTTGGGGAAACGGAAGGCAGTTCGGGCTACAAGCCGGTCGAGAATATATCGATCAGAAGTATGGTTCCAAGACCGGCGTTTCGATGACGCGCGATTACCGCGACATCTGCGCACGGGATGATATCGATGCGGTCGTCGTCGCGACGCCCGATCATTGGCATGCGTTATGTACCCTGGAGGCGCTGCGGGGCGGCAAGGACGTCTACTGCGAGAAGCCAGTCACGCACACTTTTCGCGAAGGGCAAACCGTTTACCGCGAAGTCGCCAAACAAAAGGCGATCTTCCAGACCGGCAGCCAACAGCGGAGCGATTGGCGATTTCGTCGCGCAGTGGAATTGGTTCACAACGGGCACTTGGGGGAGATCCGCTCGATCGAAGTTGGCTTGCCGCCGGGGTATGACAAGCCGCAAGGCGATCCGACGGTCGTCAAACCGCCGGAACATCTCGACTACGATTTCTGGTGCGGTCCTGCACCGATGCTGCCCTACATGCAGGCCCGGCACCATCGCTGGTGGCGAGGTCATCGCGCTTTCGGCGGCGGCGTGCTGATGGACTGGATCGGCCATCACAACGACATCACGCACTGGGCGCTCGATTTAGATCAATCAGGCCCCGTGAAAGTCGAAGCGGTCGGCTGGACGTTCCCAGAAACCGATATCTACAACACGCCGTTCCAATACGAGCTTAAGTGCGAATACGAAGGCGGAGCGAAGAGTTCCATCTCGAGCCGAAACAAAGTCGGAACGCGTCTAGTCGGCGACAAAGGCTGGGTATTCGTTACCCGTGGAAAAATTGAGGCTTCCCAGCCGGCGTGGACCGACGCCAAGTTCGACCCAGGCTCAGAAAAGGTTTACGCCTCGGACAACCACATGCAGAACTTCCTGAACGGAGTTCGTACTCGCCGAGCGTGCATTTGCCCGGCCGAAACAGGACACCGCTCCATCACGCCAGGACATCTGGCCTACGTTTCGCAGGCCCTCGGACGGGCGCTGCAATGGGATGCAAAAACCGAGACGGTCGTTAACGATCGAGCGGCCAACGAACTGCTGCAACAACAAGACTACCGCCAGCCTTGGGGCTAAGCGGATTACTAGATCGCACGCTTAGTTTTTGCGTTGCGCTTGTTCCAGATGCGTTTCCCAACGCGTGAGTTTTCGATCCGCCTCTTCCAAGAGTTGCAATAAGTGCGCCGCCGTTCCAGATTCCGAAAACCAGATCCCTTCCGCTCCATCCAGGCGTGCGATCGAAAGCAACGTAAAGGCCCGTTCCGCCTCACTTGCGACGACGATAATTGGTAGGCTGCCATTGATCGCCTTAAGAGCTGGCAACACGTCGAGCGCGCGACTGGAAGACTCTCGAGAGTCAAGCACGACAATTCTTTGCCACGAACCCCACCATCGCTCATTGCCGATATCGCAAGAACGTATCGCTTGAACTTTGAGTTGATTGGCTCGGAAGATGCATTTCAGATCCCCAAGTACGACTCCCGTTCCCGAAATGCTGGTGACTGTATGCCTTAGCATGCGTTCCAATCCGCAGTTAACTTCATTTCTTTGTGAGAATTCAGCGCCAGTGGCGAAACCGCTTGGCTCATGGGGACATTGGAACGGGCGACGACAGCGCCGGCTCGCCTACCTCGGGGGTAACGAACTTTTCTACCTCGCTTTCAAAGCGCGGCCAACATTCTCGAAACGCTTCTACGATGGTTGGATCAAAGTGAGAGGCCGCTCCGCGCTGAATTTCAAGGATGGCGACGTCGACAGGAAGCGCTGATCGATAGACGCGATCATGCGTCAAGGCGTCATATACGTCGACAACCGCGACGATTCGGGCCGCCAATGGGATCTCTACATCGCTAAGCCCGTTTGGATAGCCGGATCCGTCCCAGCGCTCATGGTGGCAAAGTGCGATCGTCTCCGCCATTTGGATCATGGGAAGATTTGAATGTGCGAGAATCTTCGCTCCGATTGTGGTATGCGTTTTCATGACCTCGTATTCCTCGTGGGAAAGCGGGCCAGGCTTGCGCAAGATGGAATCGGGAATTCCCACCTTGCCGATGTCATGCATCGGCGCCGCAAGACGTAGCGAATCGACCTCGCTCGCGGACCACCCCATGGTCTCGGCGACAATCGCACTCAGTATTCCAATCCGCCGAATGTGTTCGCCGGTTTCATCGTCTCGCACCATCGAGGCGGAAATGAGTCGCTCAATGGTCTCTTGATGCGACTCGCGCAGCATTTGCGTTTGCCAGCGTACCGTCTCCTTGAGCCGCTGCGTCATTTCCTTCGCCGCGATCAAGAAGTTTCGACGCTCGATCATGCGCCCAATTTGGAAGGTCAATTCCTCCTTCGCAATCGGCTTGATCAGATACCCCCATGCCCCTTGCGTGAGAGTACGAATCGCAAGACGGGTATCTTCGCAAGCGGAAATCATCAAGATGCCCATTTCTGGGAACCTCTGTGATACCTTTGGCGCCCAGTCCCCTCCCGAACAGCCTGGCATCTTTATGTCCGAGGTGACGACGTCGACCGCTTGGGTATGGAGGATTCGCTCCGCCTCCTCCACGCTTCCCGCTTGCAAGACCTCATGCCCATCTTGATGAAGCCAGCGAACGATCAAACCGCGAACAGGTTCGTGGTCATCGACCACCAAGATTTTCGCACGACGCGCTTCATGAATGGGGGGGCAGATCGACATGCTTTCTATTCACTCCCGCCTTGGGGGACGATCGGCTGGAATACGAAACTAGGAATAGATGCTTCGCAATTCGCACTCGGTCAATTGATATTACACCTGGAGGAAGTAGGTAGTTCCTTTATTCTGCGGTTGCCCGCCGAGAAGTTGCAATGTTTAGAGGACTTGCCGCCGATGGTGGTAAAGGACTTTTTCAGCGTTTCGCGTCAAAGCTAATCAACGGAGCAAATGATGACGACGGCGGATCCCCAGACGCAATTCACGCCGGCAGCCGGTTTCGCGCAACCGCCGGTCATTTCCGCGTCCGATAGCCAGTTTTCCGAGCTGTTGCTTTCCGTCCCCGACGCGATCGTCATTTCCGATTCCGCTGGTCGCATCTCCTTGGTCAACGACCAACTGTGCGAGATCTTTCAATACGCTCAGGACCAATTGATCGGGCAAAGCGTCGAAATGCTTTTGCCTGCTCGGTATCGCGAAGGGCACGTTGCCCTTCGGCAAGCCTATATGCAAAACCCGCTGCTACGACCGATGGGGCAGTTTCGGGAAGTGCTGGGTCTGCGAAGCGATGGGAAAGAGATTCCCGTTGAGATTCGCTTGCGCATGTTCGAGGGATCCAACGGCATGTTCGTCACCTCCGCGGTGCGCGACGTCAGCGAGATTCGAATGCTGCATCGAATTCAGGCCGATAGCAATCGCATGCTTGAGTTGATCGCGTCCGGCGAGTCGGTCGAAATCGTGCTCTCTGAACTGGAACAGTGCATCAAGGCTTCCTCGCCTGATTCATGCTGCGCAATCGTCGGCTGGAGCGAATCCGGTGGCGGCATTCATAACCTGCTGTCGTCCCCAGAGACGCCCGGTGGAGAATCCAAAACTCTCGGCTGGTGGGACGTCGACCATTCGCGGCCCCTTGCGTCCGCGATCAAGGCGAACCAGCGCACACGACTCGGGGAGGAAGCGATCGAGGTCATTGAGCGTTTCGCCTTTGCGGATAGCACGAAACCATTCCTGGATGGTTGGCTAGAGCCGATTCGGAATCCGCACGGATCGCCTCTGGGCGCCATTTTGGTTTGCCGTCACAAAAAAAGGGCGCCGGGAGAGTTCGAAGAGGAAGTGGTGTCCGCCGCGGCGCATCTCGCAGGCATCGTCCTGGAACGTGATCTGCGCGCCGCTGAATTCACGGAAAAGGAAGAGCAATTGCGCCAGTCGCAAAAGCTAGAAGCGATTGGTACGCTCACCGGCGGCATCGCCCACGAGTTCAATAATCTACTTCAAGTGATTCTGGGCTATTCGGACTGCGTGATGGCGAGCTTTACTCCAGATGACCCTCGCTTGGACGACATGGCGAAAGTCGTCACCGCAACCGAAGACGCCGTTCGCTTGACCGGGCAATTGCTGACCTTTGGTCGTCGACAGAAATTGGAAAAGTCGCTCGTCGACTTAAACCAAGTCGCCCGCGACGTCGTCGCGATGCTGCGTCCCCTGGTCGATGCCAACATCGAAATCATCGTGAACTGCGACTCCTCCATTCCGCCCATCCTGGCCGACGTCGGCCAACTGCGGCAAGTTCTCTTCAACCTCTGTTTGAACGCCCAGGACGCCATTCAAGACGCTGGGCGAATCGAAATCATGACTAGCGCGCGACTGGCGACATCGCCACATGACGCCCCAAGCGGCGACGCCCCCTCTTTCTTGTCGGTATCGATCGCCGTCAAAGACTCTGGGTGCGGCATCACGAAGGAATTGAAAAGTAAGATTTTCGACCCATTCTTTACGACGAAGGAAGTCGGCGAAGGAACGGGACTAGGACTAGCGGTCGTCCATGGAATCGTGCGGGATTTGAACGGCACGATCGAAGTCGAGAGTGAACCAGGAGAGGGGGCGACATTCTTGTTGACATTTCCGCCGGCGTGATAGCTGACTGGACTGGCCGCCGAACCGACACCCGAAATTACTTTTGTTGCTAAGCGATTTTGGAGAACCGAAATGAGACGCGATCTCCGTTTGCGCAAATATCGGTCGCGTACGTGCACAAAAATGGCAACACGTCTGACGAAATATCCGCATAAAGAAACTACGGAGTATCGCCGACTTAAAGGCTGTCTATAATCACACTTCGCAACAAAAACACGGTCCCCGCCGCTTACTCTTCTTCTCGCACTTCCCGGGGAGGTTCGTTGGAACGGACTTTCTCGAACAACACCCAATTGCGTATGTCACGGGAAACGCTTCCTGGTGGAATCAGGACTTCCAAGCAGCTGCAGCAGGAAAGCGATTCGCTCGCCCTTGATTGTTCTCCTTATCCGACCCTGATTTGTAATGAACTTGGCGCCATCAAATACCTCAATCATGCGTTGGCAAGCGTGTGGGGCTTCGAGGACGCCAACGGGTTAATCGGACGCGAAGTCCGTGAGCTTTGGCGGGAAGGCGAAGCGATCAACGGCTTGCTTCAGGAAGCGATGACGACCGGAAACTCGGCGGAGACGCTCGAAGCGCGGCACAGTCAGGGCACGACGTTCTTTGTTGAGGCCATCGCTCGCAGGCTTCAGGCTCGGCGGAACGAATCCGCAAGCGTCGCATTGTATATGACCCCAACCACGTCCGACGTTTTTCAACTTCAACAGGAACTGTGCGAAAGCAAACGGCGCCTGGAGGAATCGCACGAGATCGCCAAGATTGGCAATTGGGAACTTGATCTGCTGGGGAACGTTTTGACATGGTCGGATCAAGTCTTCGATATTTTTGAAGTGGCTCGCGAAGAATTTGGCGGCGATTACGAGTATTTTCTGAGCCTCGTCGTGCCGGATGATCGCGCCCTGGTGAACGACAGTTTCCTCGACTCGTTGGGCAAGTCCAGGTCTTACGAGGTCACCCACCGCATCCGTACGTCAGCGGGCAAAGTCAAATGGGTAAACGAACGCTGCAAGACGTTTATCGATTGCAACGGGGAACCCATTCGCTGTATGGGGACCGTTCAGGACGTCACCGCCCAGGTTGAAACGCAAAGAGCGCTCCAAGTCGCCAACGCCCGAATGCGGTCGATCATCGATTCTCACTACGGGTTCGTCGGCCTCTTGGATCTCAACGGCGGGTTGATTGAGATCAACGCTACGCCGTTCAAGTCGGACGTTGTGAATCGGCATGACGTCCTGGGTAAGGCGCTTTGGGATACGGAATGGTTCTCCCACTGTCGAACCACAAGCCAACAGATAAGATCGGCGGTATTGCAGGCCCAAGACGGGCAATCGCTTCGCTTCGAGATCGACATCCGCTGTTGTTTGAATGAGCTGCGAACCCATGACATTTCCTTTGAGCCGCTCCTGGATAGCGAAGGGAAAATCGTAAACGTCGTCGCCTATGCGGTCGACATCTCCCAGCGAAAACAAGCGGAAGTGCTGCTCCGAGAAAGCGAGAACTTCACGCGTTCGACTTTGGACGCCCTCTCCGCCGAAATCGCCGTGCTCGACGAAATGGGAATCATTTCGCACGTCAATCGAGCGTGGACGGAGTTCGCCGCCTCCTGTTGCACTTACTGGCATACGGCGCCCAAAGGTACGAACTATCTCGAACTTTGCCGTCGTGCAGGCGCCATCGGCATCAAATCCGCATCCCAGTTGGCTCAAGGAATCGATGACATCCTTCGCGGCCGCCGCTCAGAATTTACGGTGGAGCACTGCTGTCAGTCGGCTAGCGGCCAGCAATGGTTTCTCAGTCGAGGTACGCAATATCCGGGACAGGAGCGGGTCGTTATCGTCCATGCGGACATCACGAGCGTGAAAATGGCGGAATCGCAGATGGAGGAGCTCCGCAGTCAACTCGTCCATGCGTCGCGGATTGCGACGATGGGCGAAATGGCCGCAGGCATCGCTCACGAATTAAATCAACCCCTTTCCGCTATCCGACTCTACGCGGAAGGGGGCGCTGACGGCATCTCGAAAGGGACGCTGAATGATTCTGCAATAGCGGACATGCTCGCAAATATCGCAGGCCTGGCGACCCGCTGCGGGCAAGTTATTCGCGGCCTGCGCGAGTTTGCGATGCGGGAAGAGCAAACTCGCATCACCATCGACGTACGCGACGTAATTCATGAAGTTCTCCAGTTCATGGGGCATGAATGTCGATGTACTGGCGTTAGCTATAGCCTGAACCTCGGCGATGAGGCGCAATTGGTGATGGCGAACCCGATTCAACTGCAGCAAGTCGTCGTGAACCTGATCCGAAACGCGATTGAAGCTCAAGCAGGCCAGAATCGCCTGGCTCGCATTGAGATTTGCGCAAGGTCGATTGAAGAACGACAGGTGGAAATATCGGTCAAGGATAACGGGCCCGGCATGACTCCGGAAACGAGGTCCCGATTGTTCGATCCCTTCTTCACGACGAAACCTTCGAATCTTGGCATGGGGCTTAAGATTAGCCAATCGATTTTGCGAGACCATGGCGGCAAAATCGATTGCACTTCCGACGCTGAGCACGGAACGACCTTCCTAGTCCGCTTACCCTTGGCAGAGAACGTTCAAAATGATTGACGAGGACTTATCGCTAGGAGCTGTCTACGTCGTCGAAGACAATGACGACACGCGTAAGTCCATTGAATGGACGCTTACGTCGGTCGGCTATTCCGTTCAGGTCTTCGCCGACGCCAAAACGTTTCTCGATCGCGTCGATTCCAAATCTCCTTGCTGCGTGGTAGTCGACCTGTTGTTGCCGGGCATGACTGGCCTCTCCCTCTGCCAGGAACTCAATCAACGAGTCTCCAGCAGCGCCGTCGTTATGATCAGCGGTCATGGCGACGTCAAATCCGCCGTTGAAGCGATGAAACAGGGCGTGGTCGATTTTCTGGAGAAGCCCTTTGGCCGGGAGCAACTGTTGACTTCCGTTCATGACGCCTCCCGACGCGCGAAACGCCATCATCGCGAGACGCTGGAGGAAGCGCGAATTTCAGAGGGGCTCGCCACACTTTCGCCGCGAGAACTGGAAGTCTTTGGCTGTATCGCCGACGGCCTTGTGACCAAGCAAATCGCCGCCGCTCTCGCGATCAGCCCGAGAACCGTCGACGTCCACCGTTCGAAGATCGCTCAAAAGCTGGAACTCGATTCTCCAACGCAAATGGCCCATGTGATCTCGGTCCACAAACGACAAAGAGATCGCAAGATTGCGGAAGAGTGAGCGTATTGCTCAGGACGCGACATCACGAAACGCTCAGGCGGTACAACGCCCGTGCGTTGCCCCGCAGGACCGCCTCCGCTACTTCATCCGCTTCCGCCGCCGTCAGATCGGAATCCCTTACCGCCTCTTCGAGGACTGTCCCGAGCACGACCCGCCCCCACTTCGCGGCGAGATAGTATAGTTCCGGAATCAGGTGGGCGTCGGAGGAGTACATCAACTTGCTGATCGGGGCCAACTCCAGCAGTTCTCGCATAGCGCGGCCCATCCCCGACACGCTCAACATCGGGACCGCCAGGCCGACGTCAAGATAGACCTGCGGATAGACCGAAGCGAGGAAGCCCGCATCGCGCATGTAGGGGTAGGACGCATGTAGGAGCACGATCGGCGCACCTCGATATCGGCGGTCCTCCAGTATCGGACGCAGATGCAGCGGGTTAGCTAGGCGCAGGTCGAGATCCGGATCGCCAAAGCCTGTGTGAAACTGCACCGGCAGCTCATGACGCGCGGCGAGTTCCAGCGCTTGCATCAGCAAAAAGTCGAGCAGCGTCTTATCCACCAGCCGCGGCCGCCGACCTTGGCCGCTACTCTTCCAGACGTCAAACTTCGCCCTTGCATCCTCCAGCGAAGTCGGGCGAACGTCGAGGCCGCTACGGTAGGCGATGATGCTCTTCAGGCCCACCATCTCCGCCGGCGGTGGATCGATGCCTGCCCGGAACCTGGCAAGAAAGTCATCGAACGACTCCGCCTCCCCAACAATCTCTTCGGCCATCGTTTCCAACCGAAGCAGACGATGAACCGGGACGAACGGTCGGTGCCAATCGAGCGGCAGGATCTGATCGGGCATGAGCCCGTCGTCGATTAGGACCCCTTCCATGTTCGCAGCGTTGAAGCAGAGAGCGGTCAACTGCTCCAGCCCCAGTTCGTCCCGTCGCGCTAGAACTGCTTGTTCGTTCGGTTCGCAGCCGAGCAGCTGGGCGATCTCGCGAAGGCTGCGGCGGTAGAAGAGCGAGTGCTGCGCGTGGTGGGCGATGATGTCGGGGTCGTAGCCTTCAGTAAAGGCGGCGCGGAACGGCGTTCGGCTCGCCGCCTCCGGCATGATGAGGTTATGGGCGTGCTGGTCAAGAACCGGGATCGCCATCAGGTCCATCAGTACCGCTCCAATAGCAGGCGGACTTCGTCATCAAGTTGGTAGTCTTTCATCGCATCCCACTCCGCCTGCCGCACCGCCAGGAACGACTTCGCGAGGCCCGGCCCGAGCGCGTCGGTCACCACCTTGTCGACAGCCAGCCTTTTGATCGCTTCGCCGAGGTTCGCCGGCAACGCGTCGATGTTGCGTTCGGCCAGTTCCGCATCGGTCAGTGAGCCGGGATCGACTTGCACCGGCGGCGACAGCGTCAACTTCCGCCGAATTCCGTCGAGCCCCGCGGCGACGACGCAACCGGCCGCCAGATACGGGTTGGAAGTCGCATCCACGGTTTTCAATTCAAAGTGAGTCGAGCCGTTGCCGGTGGGACAACTCGGCACGCGAGCGGCGGCCTCGCGGTTGTCTAAACCCCAGCAGCGATACGCCCCGCTCCAGAAATGCGGCTGGAGCCGACGGTACGAATTCGGGCTCGGCGCGACCACCGCCGCAAGCGCCGGCAGGTGCTCCAGCACGCCGGCCAAAAAAGAGCGAGCCGTTTCCGACAACCCGCCAGGTCCGGCCGGGTCGGGGAAGATGTTCTTGCCATCCTTCCACAGGCTGAGGTGAAGGTGGCAGCCGCAGCCTGCCTTGTCGGCGTAGACTTTCGGCAGAAAGCTTGCCTTGAGGCCATGCCGCGCGGCGCACGCGTGTACCGTCTCGCGGAAGACGACTTGCCAATCGGCCGCCTGAGTCAGCGTCGTGTAGGTCGCCGAAAGCTCGTGCTGACCCGGCCCTGACTCGGGGTAATACAACTCCACCGGGACGTTCTGGGCCAGCAGCGCCTCGACAATGTCATCAATCACCGGCCGAGCCAAGTCCATCGACAGCGTGGCGGCGAACACCGTGTCATCGGCCGGAGCGACGCCGCCATCAGGCGTCGGCCGCAGGAGGAAGAACTCGTTCTCAAAGCCGGCCATCACCTCAAAACCGTCAAGCGCAGCGTCGGCGGCAATCCTCCTCAGGAAGCCGCGCGGGCAAAGCGTCCATGGCTCCCCGTCAAGCACAAGGTCCCCCATCACCCGGGCATGGCCGGGAGCGTACGGCAACGGCGTTAACGTGGCGAAGTCAGGGACAAGCCGGATCTCGCCAATTGGCCCCAGACCGCTTTCGGGAATGACGGCGTCGTACATTGCCGGCATGGCCTGCGACGCGGCAGTGATCCCCACGCCATGTTTGGTGTAGTTGGCCAAGGCGCGCCGGTGGATCGCCTTGGCGCGGATAACGTTGGCGTTATCGGTCCAAAGGACGCGGACGAAGCGAATTTCGTCGGTCAGGCTAGGGAGGAAATCACCGTCCATGTGCACCTCGATCGGGTTCGGGAGTCGCAACCAGCGGCCTCCATCATACCCTTTCGCGAGCGCCTAGGAGAGATGTGCCCTGCACGCCTCAGCCCGACGACTTGGCGTCTGCGCGTCTAAGCATGATCCCGTACAACGTGGCGGCCAACGCGCCCGTTAGCAAGCTACTTGTCACGAACAACCGGTCGGCCGCGACCTGCGACATGGGCGTGTCGCTCAACCAGTAGCCGAATCTCACCAAACCGGTCAGGGCCATGGAGAAGAGTACGCCCTGTCCAATGGCGACGACAAACATCCAACGTTTTGACAACTTAAGCATGGAAACGCTCCTATCGGGTAATTCGAAGAAGACCTCGTTACCCGTCAAAGCGAAACCGCGCGAGAAATGTTACGGCACAATTTTTACCGCGTCGACTATGCGGGAAGTTGCACCGTTATCAGGCGGACTGCCTCCGAAGAATCACTGCGTCAAGATCGTATAAGCGACAAACCCCACTAACCCAAAGTGGAGCGCGACGACGAACCAAAACTTGATTTGAAAGCTGGTCTTCTGCGTCTTGTGACGGAAAACTTGCTGGGCGGCCAAAGCCCCCGGCCAGCCGCCGACGACGGCGAACAACAGCAGGTTCTTCTCCGAGATACGACGGCCGCCGCTCTGGGCCAGTCGCTTATCGAGCCAGTACGCCACAAAGGCCGCTCCGCTCGTGACGGCGACGAGGAGCAGATAGCAGGCAATTGCCGTTAACATCGGATCTCGCTTCAATCCTTTGAAAGTCGGCGTTTTATCATAAGCCGAAGAGAAACACCACCTTACTTCGTCAAGTAGAGTGACGGACCCTATTTTGAGGAGACTGCTGAGGCGAGCAGCGACAAACAACTTGCTCCGCGCGACGACGCTTTTTGGCGGCGCTGGTGAACTTGGGCCGCCAGCGCGATAAAATGAAGCTTCGCCGGTGAATCTAGGAATGGCGACGGCACGTTGCCAACGAGCTCCGTATTTCGCGATTTTTACCTTGAATCCGCTTGCTGCGAACTCTACGCCTTTCAATAAGAACTTCTCCTTCTAATCGCCCCCCTTCTCCGCCAAGCATGCCCATGTACCGCTCGATCGATCGTCACTCGTTTTTGAACGCGACGAAATCACTTACCAATTTCCTGGAAACTGATATGCAGGTCTTATCATCGCTCGCCATCGTTGCGGTGTTGCTAATAACATTCCCAAGTGCCGCAGGGGCGCTAGAGCCGGAAGAGAAAGATCTCGGGTTTGTCAAGCTGTTCGACGGCAAAAGCTTTGCAGGCTGGCGACACAACGGCAACTGGGAAATACAAGACGGCGCGTTTGCTCGCGTGCGTAAAGGAGGCGACCTGACCTACGCTACAGGCCCGGCGCCAGACGACTTTGAATTGCGGTTCGACTGGAAGGTCTCGAAGGGATGTAACAGCGGAGTCTATTACCGTCCAGGTCAGGTCGAATATCAGGTCCTCGACGACGAGCATAGCCCTTATGGCGAAAACCCGCGGCAATCGGCCGCTTCGCTCTTCTTCTGCATGGCGCCCAGTAAGCGGGTCGCACATCCATTCGGCGAGTGGAACACGGCTCGAATCATTTGCAAAGGAACGGTGATCGAACACTGGCTTAACGAAGAGCGAGTTCTCTCCTTCGACTACGCCGACCCCAAGTGGGCGAAGCAGGTCGAACTGCTGGGCATCCGCGGCGGCGATCTGACCGGCCGCGGCGGTAAGATCTATCTACAAGACCATGGCCAAGACGTCTGGTATCGCAACCTGCGAATGCGCACGATTCCAGCCAACGAACAACTCACCCCAGATCCTAACTTCCAGCCGATACCGATCCCCGCAGCCGCACTCGAAAAAGAAGAAGCCCGCGTACAAGCCATGCTGAATCGCGCAAAGCCGTAGCTCGCGATTCGGGCGCATCTTGTTTAAGAAGAAGAAAGACCGCTAGCGATTTCTCGCCGCCGTTTCGCGTTCGCCCCTTACAACCGATCGGGATTGACCGGCGTGGTGGGCGTCTTCCCCGAGGCCTTCTTCCTCAGTTCACTGCGAAGCTGCGCGATCACAGCTTGGGCTCGCTCGTCTGGATCCTGGGCCAGGTTATTAAACTCGCTCGGATCGGCGTGATGGTCATATAGCTCGACGCCATACTTGCCGTCGCCCCATTCGGTGTAGCGGTACCGATCAGTGCGGATACTGCACCCCATGACCATCTCCGGCAGGCGGTCATCGGCCGGTCGCAGGACTTGCGTGACGGCTTGGCCATTCCACTGGGCGTGCGGATCATCGATCAATCGACGCAGACTTCGGCCGGCCAGATGTTCCGGCATATCGACTCCCGCCAGATCGGTTATCGTCGGATAGATATCGACAAACTCCACGATCCGATCGCAGGCTCCCTTCCCTTGCTGACCAGGGGCATAAACGATCAACGGAGCGCGAGCCGCTTGCTCGAACAGCGTACGCTTCTGCCAGACGCCATTGTGCTCGCCCAGGTGGTAACCATGATCGCTCCAGAACACGATGATCGTGTTTTCCGCGATCCCCAACTCGTCCAACGCCGACAGCAGACGACCGACCTGGGCGTCCACCATCGAGACGCAAGCGTAGTAGGCCTGGGTCGCTTTCAACAATGTCGGCTCGTCTAGCCCATAGTTCGGCACCGGGCAATTATGTGCGAATGCGGCCGTGGGAATATCGTCGCGGTCATCATCCGGGGCGTAAGGCAATCGCAACGACTGAAGCGGGTACATCTCGAAGAACTCTTTCGGCGCCACGTACGGCGTATGAGGTCGAAAGAAGCCGACGCCCAAAAAGAACGGTTCGTCCTTCTTTTCGCGCATGATCTTGATCGCTTCGGAGGCGATCATGCCGTCAGTCTGTTCTTCCGCAGCCCCCTCGGCGGCTAACCAACTGAGGGAAGCGCTGATCTTGCGATGCGGTTCGGCGTTAAAGATCAGCGATTCTTCGGCCTTGTCGCGTCCCTTCGGATTGACGGTCCGGTCCCACGAAGGAGGATCGTCGAAGCCATCCGTTCCAATCGCAGCCGGTACGTTGTAATGATAGATCTTCCCGACGCGCGCCGTGAAATAGCCCGCCCTTTGAAAGGCCTGCGACAACGTCACCACATCGGGCGTTTCGTCGCGAAAGTGGCGATCAAGATCGTAAACATTGATCTGATCGGGCCGCAGGCCCGTCATTACCGACGCTCGCGTTGGATTGCACAGCGGCAACTGGTTATAGGCCCGCTGAAAGCAAGTTCCCGAAGCCGCCAATCGATCGATGTTCGGCGTTTTCGCGACGACGTCGCCATAACATCCCAGCGTGCAAGCCAAGTCGTCCACCGCAATGAACAACACATTCGGCTTAGCCGCCTGAACAAGCGAGCCTTGGATCAGCACAGCGACCAGCGCACAGTGAGCCAGCGAGGCGGAATGGACAGGCTTCATGATGGCTTACGAAAAGGCTTTGCCGCGAAACATGAATACGCTAGAGGAGCGTGACTTCCATGGTACACCAAACTCGCAGGCATTTCAGAAGGTTCCGACCTACCAAGAGCCCCTCGGCGCAAGTCTTACCGCTCCAAATCAGATACAACTTCGAACGGACCAGACGAGTATGTACGACGAGCGAACTACACGTGCGTCACTTCAACTCGATCCTGACCTCCTTAATTTCGCCGCTGAAGGAGTGCGGCGCCGTGTAGTCTTCGGATACCGTTGAACCGAGATCACTACCGACGTCGAGCGTTTCGGTGGCCGAAAACCGAGCAGGCACAACGTGCGGAACTTCACCTTTGGCTACCTGTTTGCCATTCACGGAGAGCGTTACCGTCCCTCCGACTGCTGGATCGTTCTTCGTTACCGGGTACTGCTGGTAATCCATTTCGACTTCGACCTTGCCCGAGGGCAACTTGGAGTCAGCGACGATCTTCTTCCGTTCTTTGCCGAAGAAGTTGTACTCGTAGACAAGTTTTCCGTCTTCGACGTACAGCGTATAACCGCCAGAGCTGCCACCTTCGGCCACGATCACCCCGTTGACGCTTTCTTCAGCAAGGTCGAGCGATGCGGCGATGGTGTGAGTCCGCTGATAGAGCGGAGGCGCGCTTCCTTCGGGAATGCGATCGGCGCCTGACGCGTAGCTGAACGAGGTTCGCCCGCGGGTGACCGAGGGACGCTCTCGATTGACGGCCCGCTCGGCGAAGCGGTCGTCGAGTGGATAGACGTCATACTTTTCCGCTTCCTGGTCGAATGCCGCTTGCAGCTCTTTCAATTTTTCCGGGTACTTCTCCGCCAGGTCGACCGCCTCAGAGAAGTCCTCTTCGATGTTATAGAGTTCCCACTTGGCGTTGTCGAAGCCTTTTGATCCGGTCAGTTCCCAAGGAACTCCTTGGAATGCGGCTGCGACCCAACCCTTGTGGTAAATCGCGCGGTGTCCCCCGGTTTCGAAGTACTGCGTCTCGCGTCGCCCTTCAGCGTTGGGATCGGAAATGGTGTAAGCCATACTAATCCCAGCGATAGGCGTTTGCTCGACGCCGCCGACGGTCTTTGGTTCAGGAATTCCGGCCGCCTCGTAGATCGTCGGAGCGATGTCGATGGCATGATGAAACTGACTGCGCATCGTTCCGGCGTCTTTCACTTTTGCGGGCCAGGAAATCACCAGACCATTGCGGGTACCGCCGAAGTGTGACGGAACGCGTTTCATCCACTGGAACGGCGACGACCCCGCCCACGCCCAACCGACCGGATAGTGATTCTCGTGCTTCGGCCCGCCGATTTCCTGCAGTTCTTTCAGTTGCAATTCGACCGTATCGGGAATGCCGTTCTGCGTCATCATGTTGTTTGTGGTTCCGGTCAAGCTCCCTTCGGCACTGGGGCCGTTGTCGCCGGCAACATAGATGATCAACGTGTTATCGCCATCAGGCAGTTGACGCACGGCGTCGACCAGTCGTCCAACATGATAGTCCGTGTGAGCGAGAAAACCGGCGAACGCTTCTTGGTGACGAGCGTAGAGTCGCTTGGCGTCGTCCGATAGACTGTCCCAAGCGGGGATTTCCTGGGGGCGAGGCGTCAGTTTCGTATTCTCCGGCACGACGCCGATCTTTTTCTGTCGGGCAAGCGTTTCTTCGCGAATCTTATCCCAGCCCTGATCGAACTGTCCCTTGAACTTTTCAATCCATTCTTCCGGCGCGTGTAACGGCGCGTGGGTGGCGCCTGTCGCAAAGTAGACGAAGAATGGCTTGTCAGGATTGATCGACTGCTGCCGGTTGATCCACGCGATAGCGTCATCCGTAATGTCCTCGGTCAGGTGATAGCCTTCTTCTGGCGTTGCAGGTTGTTCGATCGGCGTTGTGTTGCGGAACAGTTGCGGATACCACTGACTTGTTTCGCCCCCCTGGAAACCGTAGAAGTACTCAAAGCCCAATCCTGTAGGCCAGCGATCGAACGGGCCAATTGGGCTGGTTTCCCAATCCGGCGTGTTGTGCCACTTGCCCCAAGCGGCTGTGCTGTAGCCATTGTCCTTTAACACTTCCGCAATCGATGCGCAACTGCGTGGCCAGACCGAGTGATAACCTGGATACCCGGTCGACAACTCAGTAATTGTGCCAAAAGCGCACTGGTGATGATTGCGGCCGGTAAGCAATGCAGCCCGCGTCGGCGAGCAGATCGCCGTAGTGTGAAAACGGTTGTATTTGACGCCCAACTCAGCGAGCCGATCGAGAGAAGGCGTGGAAATCGGTCCGCCAAATGTCGAGGGATGCCCGAATCCTAAGTCGTCGATCAGTATCAGCAAGACGTTCGGCGCACCCTGCGGAGGCGCGACCGGCTGCGGATAGTCCTGCTCGGAACCCTTGAATGTTTTTTCGATCTTGCCTTTGAATGACGGTTCCGACAGCGGAAGCTGCGAACGGTCGATCTGCTGGGCGAAGCAAGATGCTGGGATCAAGAGAAATAGAACGACGACAATACTCTGCAGCAACGCTCGCATGGCGTAACCTCCCACTTGCTCGGATCGTTCCTGGATAAGAGACGTGCACGACATTATCGACCGGATTACGCCGCGAGTCCATCAACTGGGATCAGCTTTAACCGCCCAAAGAGACTTCGACCCGAATTCCGATCCGCCATGTAGAGCTTAAACTTCGGCCTTTGATGTTCATTTGCGAGACTCCGGCCGAGCCAGCCTTATGAGCGAAAACAAATTCCTATCAATAACGGCTTATAGATCCTGCAAACGGCTCCAACTTTTCCGACACAAGATCGGACATACGAGCAGTGCTCGCCAAATCAACTTTTCTCCAGTGTCCGCAACTAGAAAGCAAGCCGCTGGAGCTGAAATCAATCCAAATCAGACACGACTTCAAACAGATCAGACATGCTGAATCATATGATGCGCCACCGAACTTCTCGGTAACGCAAGGAGGTCAGCCAGTGAGGCGCAGAAGCGATCGTGATGTGAGCAGTCGCTCAGGTCAAAATCTTGTGAATCACGTTTCCGTGCACGTCGGTCAGTCGGAAGTCTCTTCCACCATGTCGATAAGTCAGCTTCCTGTGGTCAACTCCCAATTGATGCAAGACCGTCGCCCACAGGTCATAGATCGTGCAAGGGTTTTCGACAGCGCGATAGCCGAACTCGTCGGTCGCGCCATGAATCGTTCCCCCTTTGATCCCGCCGCCGGCCATCCAAATGCTGAACCCGAATGGATTGTGATCGCGGCCATCTGAACCTTGCGAGAACGGCGTGCGTCCAAATTCGCAGGCCCAAACGACGAGCGTATCGTCGAGCAAGCCGCGCTCTTTCAGATCTTGGATCATCCCCGAGATCGGCTGGTCGACCTGCTCCGCCATCTTCTTGTGCCCCAGTTCCAGTTTGCCATGCTGGTCCCACGGATTCGGCGCACCGCCGGCGCCGATTCCAGCGGTAAGGCAACTCAGTTCGATAAACCGCACGCCCCGTTCCACCAGACGCCGAGCGAGCAGACATTGCCTCCCATAAGCCGCGGTGAGCGGATCTTTCGATTCGACGCCATACCGTTTGAGAGTCGCCGCGGTTTCTCCCGAGATATCGCAGAGCTCCGGCACCGCCGACTGCATGCGGAACGCGACCTCGGCATTCTTGATCGCCGCTTCGACCTGCGGATCTTGCGAAGTCGACTGCAAGAACCGACCGTCAAATCGCTTCACAAAATCGAGCCGACTGCGCTGCGCGAGCGAATCGCCATGCGGGGCGATGTTTTGAATCGCCTCCGCTCGATCGGCGTAGAGGGTCGATCCCTGGTGCTGCCCCGGCAGAAAACCGTTGCTGAAGAGTGCGACTCCCCCGTGCGGCGCCACGGCTGCGCCGCTTCGTAACACGACGAACGCCGGCAGGTTTTCATTTTCGGAACCGAGTCCATAAGCGGCCCAGGCCCCGGCGCTCGGATGTCCCATAAAGGGAAATCCAGTGTGCATCATGAAATTGCCTTGAGCATGCTCGTTGACGCTGGTCGTCATCGACCGGACCACCGCCAATTCGTCGGCGACCTTGGCGATTTCCGGAAACATCCCGCTAACCGGGATTCCCGACTGGCCTGACGGCGTGAACTTGAACGGGCTCGCCATGATGGCGCCATTGTTGTTGAACTGCGTTCTTTCGACCGTCACCGGCATCGGCTTGCCATGCAGCTTTTCGAGCATCGGCTTCGGATCGAACGAATCGACGTGCGATACGCCCCCTGACATGAAGCAGAAGATGACCCGTTTCGCCTTCGGCGGATGATGAAATTCGGACATCGCGCCACTCGGCGGCGGCGACTCGCTGCCGAGCGTAAGCCCCGGAAACATCCCGGAGAGCGCCACCGAACCAAAACCGAGCGAGCAGCTTTGCAGCAGACTACGGCGAGTGATGAACTTGGTAGACATCGAACGACTCTTTTCGTGAAGGACATTCGCAATCGCTGGGCGCGAGCGCTATCCGCTATTGCAGGTAAATCATCTCTTTCATCAGCAGGACGCCTCGCACGAGATCGGTCCAGGCCGCTTGCCGCACTTCCTGCTCCGAACCAGGCAGGCTTTTGATCTGTCGCTCGATCGCATCTCGTTGCGCCTGCAACTCTTCAAATTGCTTGCGGTTGTGGAGATAGATCCAAGCGATTTGCGACTCCGCTTCGCCTGCCAGGGGACTGGCGACGAAGGAGGCCGCGACTTCCTTGGCCGAGAGGGCTCGATCGTAAACACGAGCTTCGTGGATCCTGCCTTTCAGGAATCGCCCGTCGCTCGCCGGCAAGTGACGCAACCCCAACGTCAATTCCGTTTCCCCTTTCGGAAACTTGACCAGCTGTTCGACCTGATAACTTTCGCCATAGCGAATCCCATCGCGATAGGCGGTCACCGTTCCGTCGCTACCATACGTCACGACCATGTGGATCGGCTGACCGAGCATTTTCGTTTCGGCGGCGCCGGCTAACATTTTTGAGCGGTTGAAGTGATCGCTGCCGGCGATCCACTCCCGCGGAGCCTTTTCGCCGAACACGATCGCGTCGAACACCGTTCCCTGCTTCGTTTGAATCGAGAGGACGCCCCCTCCACCCTGGTCTAGCGTCTCAAGCTCGACCCAGACTTCGAGCGATTTTTCCTGCAAATCGACCTTCAGCGGTTCCGACTTTAGATAGTTGCTTCCGTCGACGATCGCGACCCCATCCCGCAAGAGGACGTTGTTGACGTTGGTCAGCTTCAACCCGCCGATCGAGTCTTGCAGCCCCTGGCTAAAATCCCAGGCAGCGAATGGAGCGGGAGTCTTTTCGACCGCGACCGTCGTCCTCCCAGAGTCTTTCGCTGCGGCGAGAATCCGCTCCTCACCCCGACCGACTTCGGCCAATTCCCCTTCAAGCCGCTTTCGTTCTTGCAGACGCTGCGTCTCGCCCAGAGCGACCGTTTCGAGATAGCGGGCGGCCCACTGCGACTCTTCCTTGCTCGGCTCGCGGCCGAGTGCCGCCTGAAACAACAGTCGCAACCGCTCGGCGTCGTCGCTCGCTTCCGAATTGGCGAGCGTCCGCTTCGCCAGCGCCGTGGCCATGCGAAAGACCTGCTCGTCGTTCATCAGCATCAAGGCTTGGGCCGGAACGTTGGTCGCGTCGCGACGCCCTTTCGCGGTAAACGGCTCGGGAAAGTCAAATGCCCGCAGGAACGGGTCAAGATCGTTTCGCTTGACCAGGACGTAGACGCTTCGGCGATTCGAGTTGCCGGAAACGGGCGGACCATAAAGCGTCCCATCCATTTCGCCGCTGATTTGCAAAAGCGAATCACGAATCGCCTCCGCTTCCAAGCGACGAACCGGAAAGTGGGACAAGAGGCGGTTTTCGGCGTCGTGCAGTCGGGCTTGATCGGACGGCCTGGAAGAAATTCGCCACGTGTGCGACAGGGCTATCTCGCGGACGAGCGTCTTGATCGACCACCCCTCATTCGCAAACTTCACAGCCAGCCAGTCCAGCAATTCAGGATGGGTCGGCTCTTCTCCCATTCGTCCGAAGTTGTCAGGAGTCCGGACCAAACCGGCGCCGTACATGTGATGCCAAATTCGATTGACGATCACTCGCCGCGTCAGCGGGTTGTCAGGCGCCAAGACGCTGTCGGCCAATTCCAGGCGTCCGCTCGCGTTCGTAGCGTACGGCCTGGCGTCAATCGCTTCCAAAAAGCGGCGTGGAATCACTTCGTCGGGCGACTTATGATCGCCGCGAACATAAAGCGGTTGATCGTGCGGCGTCGCTTCGGCCAGACCAGGCGCGCGTTGCGGCACGGGGATCTGATTTTCCAAATTCCGATAGCGGCTAACCAGATCTTTGAGCTGCAAGTCGCCGTCGAGCTTATTCGCCAGAACCTTTTCTTCCAGGCAAGCGGACAAGAGATCGGCCTCAGCGCTGGTTAGCTTGTCGGCCTCCCAATGTTCGATCGCTTGTCGAATCGCGACGATCGAACGCTCATTAAGTTCTTCGAGCGATTGCGGCGGCGTCGCATTCCCTGCCAAAAGAAGTCCGTAAGCGTCGCGGTGCTTTCTGGTAGGAGGCGCCATGCCGCTCGGGGCGATCACCACCTCGCGAACGCCAAACCACGAGCGTTCGTCCCGATCACGCGGAGCCGGTGCGTCGAGCGCGGTCGAGATTTCGACAAACGCATCGTCGCCGCTCCAGTAGCCCACTTCCATCTTCTGCCACTTCCAATCTTTCCCGGGACGGAACGAGGGGAAGATATTGCCATAGCGGGGGTAGTGTTGAACAACCGTGCGGCCGATCGATTTGCCGTCGCCGCAAGCCAACACCCAGACAGCCTGGTCTTTTGCGACGCGGATATCATCTGAACTAAATCGCGCCGCATGCTTGGTCGAGAGGGTATGGGAATAAACTCCCTGCGGATAGAAATCATGGATGACCTGATCGCCGGCGAGGGCGACCGTCCATGCAGTCTTGGCCGGATCGTTCAGATCGAGGCCCAGGCCCGTACGGAACCATTTTGACTTTTCGGCCGCCGACTCAAACTTCCAATCGCGGGCATCCGGATGTTCGACAAACGCTTGAAGCGCCGCTTGCTCTGATTCCCACTCACGCTGTAATTCTTGCCAAGCATCGGTCAGCGCGGCGCCCTCCTTTAGCTTTTGCTGCAGGGCATCTCGCAAGGAACGCAAACTAGCTCCGTTGGCCTGTTGCAGCTTGTCGCTCCAGACTTGCGCCTGGCGACTACGAATTTCCTGCTTCAGTTGCGTCAACTGTTCAACATTCGTCCGCTCGACTTCCGGCAGATCGATCACGCTTCGTCCCGGTCGACATGAGCCGAGAATACCAAACAGGGCGTAGTAGTCCGCCTGGCTGATCGCATCGAACTTGTGATTATGACAACGGGCGCACGAGACGGTCAGCCCCATCGTCCCTTTGGAGAAGACGTCAATCATATCGTCGACAAAGCGGACCTTTTCGGCCAGCGCGTCGGTCGGCAAGTAGCCATGAAAGACCATCCGCCACTGGGCCGGTCCAATCGCCGATTCGTTGATCTGCAAGTCTTGGTTAACGCGGGGAGTCTCCAGCAGATCGCCCGCGAGATGCTCGCGGATCAGCTGATCATAAGGAACGTCGGCGTCGAGCGCCCGAATCAGATAGTCGCGGTACCGCCAAGCTTCGCCGATATCGGGATCCCCTTCCGAGCCATGCGTATCGGCGTAACGAAACCAGTCCATCCAATGCCGCGCCCAATGCTCGGCGAATTGCGGCCGGGCGAGCAATTCGTCGACGAGCAGCGCGTATGCTGCATTTCGCTGTGCGGCGTCGGGCGTTTCGAGCCCCGGTTTCCACCGCTGCAACTCGCTCGGCGTCGGCGGAAGACCGATCAAGCTGAAGTAGAGACGGCTGATAAGGATCTCCGCCTCGGCGTCGCCGGACGGCGTAAGCCCTTCCGAGTTCAAACGATCCAGAATAAAGCGATCAACGTCGCTATAGCACCACGCGTCGTTTTCGACAGTCGGCGGCGCGGCGGAGCGAATTGGCTGAAAGCTCCAGTGGAGTTTTCTTGTTTCCAGCAACTGGGGCCAAGGTAAGCCGCTGGCCAACTCTTCTGTCGAAACCGCCTTGTCGCGCGGATCAAACGCCCCCAGCTGAATCCACTTCGCAAAATCGGCGAGGACCGCATCGCTTAGCTTTGGCGCCGACTTCGGCATCTCGTAGCCGATCTCTTCGTGACGCATCGCTCGCAGCAACAAACTCTCTTTCGGTTTGCCGGCAACGATCGCCGGACCAGAATCTCCCCCGTCGAGCAGCCCCTGACGAAAGTCGACCGCCAGGCCCCCTTCGGCCGTTTTGGCGCTGTTGTGGCAACTGTAGCAATGCTCGATCAGGACGGGACGAATTTTCGCTTCAAAGAAGGCCTGCCGTTCCTCTTCGGCGATGGCGGAAGAGGCGATCAAACCGACCCCCAACAATCCCCAAAGCACGACCAGGTACGCCCGGTAAGAACCAACGGGAATATAGGCGGAGGACGATAGTGTTCGCGTGTTCATAGGTAGGGAGTTCCTTCCACGCTCGAATCGGCGATCGCATCGAGCCAAACCGGAGCTGAGCTAAGCGACAAGCGCTCCAAGGGAGGTGGCGTTTTATGCGACCTATCTATAGGCGGGTGAAGCCCTTAGTGTATTTCGCAGCTGAAAGGAGCTTCAAGTATGAAATGCTGTGGCGGTGGTTTCTTGGCAAATTTCACGCGACGCGGGCGATGCGCGACTGCACTAAGGCTTTTTTTGCGAATCTGTCGGTCCGCCGCTTCAATTCTAGTGGGAAATCGCTCGTCCCGTCCGTGGAAATAACAACGGAAATGCCCTGACGTAAATCACGATCATGCGTCAACGTCTCACGCCAAGAAACAAACAGGGGCATCGGATGATTCCGATGCCCCTGTAGTGGAGGCAGCGGGAGCGAAAACCCTCAGGAATTCGCCACCGCAACATGCTGTGAATAGGACACTTACAAAAGCAGCGATTTTTGCCGCTGGAGCCTAAATCGGCCAAAATCAGACACGAGTTCAGAAGCATCAGACAAGGCCGAAGCCAACGTCCCAACAACGAAACTTCCCGCTAGAAAACTCAGGCACTCTAGCGGGAAGTCGCTTGATTTGCTCCATCCATCGACAATTACGCGTCAGCGACGTCTCCCGTCGTCCACTGACCGTCGATGTTCCGCCACAGTTGTCCGCTCGGATTCTTGTTTTGCAACTCTTCAGGCAAGTGATTGTGGCGTGCCTGATCGTACGACTGGAGTACGGCGAATCGTCGCATCGCGTTCGGGATGCCGACCGATGTGAAGCCGGGATGGCCGGATGCGGGGAACGGTCCGCCATGTCCCATGCCGATGCTGACCGGCATGCCGTTGGGCATCTTGTCGTCCATGAAGCGGCCAACCTTGCGGCGCAGTCGCGGGGCGAGCGTCGCGTACGCCGCTGCATCCGCTCCGTCGGTGCTGCTGTAGATACAGCCGGCCAATTGGCCATGAAGCGAGTCAATCACCGCTTTGGCTTCGGCGATATCTTGGCAGACGACGAACATCGCCGCGTTTCCGAACGCCTCGGTTTGCAATGCCGCCGGCGACTTCAGAAAATCGGCGCCGCTGACCTGGAACAACGTATTCGGATGGCTGTACCCTTCGCCCTTGGATTTACCTTCATCGCTGATGACCGTCGCGCCGGCTTTCTTCAAAACCTCGATCTTCGCGACGAGGTTCTCCAACGTCTTCTTAGAACCGAGCGTGCCCGGCGTCGATTCGTCAAATTTCGACTTGATGGCGGCGATGAAGCCCTGGCTCTCGGCGCCGTCAATCACAATCGCCAAGCCAGGCTGCGTGCAGAACTGTCCGGTTCCCTTCAGGCAGACGTTGCCAAAGCGGTTTACCAGTTCTTCCCCCTGTTCGCGAATCGCGTTGGAGAGAAAGACGATCGGGTTGACGCTCGACATCGCAACGTAAATCGGCTTGCCCACCGCATCGGCAGCCGCTTTGAGCGCCAGGCCGGCCGCAGTACCGCCAGTGAACGCCGTCGCTCCAATACGTGAATCAGCAACCAGGCGTTTCCCATCCGCGTGGCTCAGGCGATACAAAAACTGAACCATGCCCGCCGGCAGATCCGCTTCTTGCGAAGCCTGAAAAGCAAGTTCGGCCAAAATCTTCGTCGTGCCAGGGGCTGACGAGTTCGCGATCGCGATCACCGGGTTTCCAGCCGCAACCGCCGACGCAAAATCACCGCCAGAGATCGTGTTCCACGACAACGGAAAGTTGTTCGGGCTGAAGATGGCGACAGGTCCGATCGCCGCCAACATCGAACGCATGTCGCGTTTCGTCTCGATCGAAATCTGCTTCCACGAACGATCTGCTGCGGCGTCAGCCGCTTGGCGAATTTGATCGGTCGTGCGGTCCATTTCGCGGCCGGCAAGACGCTTCTCGGGCAAGCCGCTTTCCTGACTGGCCAATTGACCAATCGACTCGCGATTCGCCTCCATCAAGTCGGCCAGTCGGAGCAGGAATTTCTGGATTCGCTTCGGCGAGATTTCCAGCAGTTGGTCGGCCGCTTCGGCCGCCGCGGTTAGCGCCGCGTCGCAATCTTCCCAGGCACTAACCGGATATTCGCCTGACAGCGGCTCTTGGGTGATCGGGTTTTCCGCGCGAAACGTTTCGGCGCAGTTGGCCGCTCGCCATTGGCCGGCGATCAATACGGGGGCGATTTCTGACATGGTTGCGTTCCTATAATTGGAGGAGCGTTGTTTGAATAGGGTTTGAAATAATGACTAGCCAGGAGTTGACGTTTGCTGATTGCCTTCGACTTCGGGAGCGGCGATCACCTCTGGCGGCGCGACGAGCGCAATCAGCGCGATTGCGATCCCCAGCATCGCAATCGGGGTAAATTGGTAAGGCTGTGGCGTCACGTCGACCGCCCAGCCAAGTAGCGGAGCGATGATCGAGATCCCCAGCGATTTGGCCTGCGACTCGACGCTCAATACGGTCGCCATGACGCTGTCGTCGGCTTCATCCGCTACGCGGCTGATTAGGATCGGTCGCCAGATGTTCTGCATGACGGCCAACAGCACAAAGCTGAGAATAGCGAGCATGGTCCACGCGGTAACGATTCCCAGCAAAAGCAGCAGAAACGCAGCCCCATAGGCGATCCATAAGTAGCGAGCCGCTCTTCGCTCGCTTCCCAGCGCTGCTGCAATCGGACCGGAATAGCGCGAAGCGAAACTCCCCAGGACGTACAACACCGCGTAGACGATGGCGATCAGAACAGCCGTTCGCTGCGTCGTTTCCCAGGCAGCGAACAAGGGAAGCGCCAGAGCGACGTTTTGAATCAATGGTTGTAAATAGTCTTTGCTGGCGCCGTACATTCCTTCGTAGGCCATCGACTCGGTGATCGGGCGACGTAGATTCTTCGCGGCGAAACATTGCCAAGTTGCTCGCCAAAGCAAGACCAGCGTTCCTCCGCCATCCGTTTTTTGCTCGATGGAAAAATCAAGCGACTTCGGATAGCCGAGAAAATTGACGATGTTCAAGGAGGCCGGGATCGCACTGATCCAGAAAATGACCGAATAATCCTCCAGCCAAAAGACGAGCGCCGCCGCCAGGACCACCGAGATCGCCGAGCCCATCTGCGACCAACTGCGAGTCACGCCATAAATGTGCGTTTTCTCTTTTTCACGTCCTTGGCTTTTCAGCCAGGCGAAGATGATCGCTTTGTGCGTTCCGGTGCGGAACGCCTCGCCGATCGAGAAGGCGAACATCGCCACAAACAGGGCGACGAGCGACGTCGTGAACCCAAACGTGAGAAACGCCGCGACGTAGGCGACATGCGACAGGATCATCGCCCAACGTCTGCCGACGGCATCGGCGATCGCCCCGGTCGGAATCTCTAGCAAAGCGACGCAGATTTCGCGAAACCCGATCAACAAACCGATCATCGCGAACGACAGACCTTTGTCCAGGAACGCCAAAATCCAGAACGGCGCAAAGTAGCGCTGGTTCTTCAGCAGTCCATAGAGACAAAAGCGAAAAATCAAGGTCGTTCTCGATATTGAAAAAAGGTGAGAGGCGTTATGTCGCTAGCGTTTCGGTCATTGGCCGCAGCGGAATGCAGTAAGGGGCGTCGGAATGAGGATCAGTCAAAATCGCAGCCTCGACCTGAAAGACATCCGCTAACAAGTCACGGGTAACGATTTCGCGCGGCGAGCCGCTCCGCACGATTCGACCTTCACGCAATGCGATCAGATGCTGCGAAAAGCGAGCCGCATGGTTGATGTCGTGCAAGACGAGCACGATCGTCCGACGCCGACCCTGGTGCAGCCGCTCTAGCAGGTTCAACACTTCCAGTTGATGAACCATGTCAAGGAACGTCGTCGGCTCGTCCAATAGCAGAATCTCGGCATCTTGCGCCAGCGCCATTGCGATCCAGGCCAACTGTCGCTGCCCGCCCGAAAGCTCGCCCAATGGCCGCTCGGCCAGATGTTGAATTCCGGCCATCTCCAGCGCGTCGTCAATCTTCGCTTCATCCTCGTGCGTAATCGTTCCGAAAAAGCCTTGATGCGGGTAGCGGCCAAGCGCGAGAAGTTCGCGAACCGATAACCCTTCCGGCGCTTCCGGGTTTTGCAGCAAGACCGCCAACTGCCGAGCAACCTGCCGCGTCGACTGCTGATGAATCGCTTTGCCGTCCAGATAAGCGGCGCCGCTCTTGGGCGGCATCAACCGCGCTAGTCCCTTGAGCAAAGTCGACTTGCCGCAACCATTGGGCCCTATGAGCGTCGTGATCTGCCCTGTCGGTATTTCGAGCGACAACTGACGGATGACCTCGGTCTGGTCATACGCAAGGGTCAGTTGATCGCAACGAAGCCGGTCGCTGTTCGCCATGGCGCTCACCCTTTCGTCGTCATCAATTGGTACACGAAATACATTCCGCCGATCGCTCCGGTCATGATGCCCGCCGGGATCTCCACAGGAGCAAATAACGATCGCCCTCCTGCATCCGCTGACATCAGCAACAGCATTCCAACCATTCCGGCGGCTGGAACCAAAGCGAAATGCTGTGGGCCGACAAGTCGACGGGCGATGTGCGGCGCAATCAGTCCCAAAAAGACAAGCCCTCCTGACATCGCCATCGACGACGCTCCCAACGTGACGGCCAGCACGAGCAACGCGACGCGCCATCGGAAAACATCCAATCCGAGACCAACGACGCTTTCATCCTTGAGCCGCAAGACGTTCATCACCGGGCAAATCGCAAGCACGATCATCGACAGCAGGCCCAGCCATACCGTTAGCGCGACGACGTAGTTCCAGTCCGCCTTGCTAAAGCTGCCGGTCGTCCAGGCCAACGCTTGCGCGTAAACTTCGCGATCGACGTTCAAAGATAGTACGAGCGTGAACGATCCCAAGGCTGCCGTAACCGCCACGGCGGTCAAAAGAAGTCGTGCTGGGTAGAGGCCACGTCGATCGAAAGCCAACCCGCAAACGAGCGTCACCGTCCCTATCGCGCCGGCGATGCTGACCAAAGGTATTGTCCAAGGGGATGCGATCTGTGTGCCGAAGATCAGCAAGGCCAACGTCACGCCAAAGTTCCCGCCAGCCGCTACGCCCATGATCCCCGGATCGGCCAAGTCGTTGCGTAAGACGCCTTGCATCAAGACGCCGGAGATCGCGATTCCCCAGCCAACGAGCATCACCATCAACACGCGGGGAAGACGAAACGACCAGAAGACCATCTGGTAAGTTTCGTCCCCCTGCCCCGTTAGGCTGCTAACGAGGGTAACTGGCGATATCCATTGGCTGCCAAGACAAAGACTGACAAGGCACGCCAAAACCGCGAGAACGAACAGCAGCGAAACGGTACGTTTGTCGACCGGACTCATCGTTCGCCTCCGCGATGAGATCCTTGCTTCCGCGCTAAAGCGACGAAGAAGGTCGCCCCGATCATCGACGTAAAGAGCCCCAGCGGTATTTCCTGTCCCGGAATCAACGATCGAGACGCGATATCGGCGACGACAGTCAGGATCGACCCCAACAAAGCGGCCAAGGGAATAATCCGCCGATAGTCAAAGCCAACCAAATAGCGAGCCACGTGCGGCGTCATCACGCCTACGAAACCAACCGGGCCAGCGACTGCGACCGCACCAGCCGTTAAGAGGAGCACGCTAAAGGTCGCTCCGCCCCGGATCAGCTTGGTTCGCTGCCCCAGGCCGCCGGCGACTTCCTCCCCAAGGCTTAGCAGGGTAATCGAAGGAGACAAAAGTAACGCTGCGACCATCCCTGGCGCCGCTGGAATCAACGCCATATAAACCTGCGGCCACGAAACGTTGGCGATGCCGCCGATCGTCCAATACAGCATCTCGTCGTGCAGCATGAAGTAGATCGTCAGGCCGTGGGTAATCGCCCCTAACAAAACCGAGACGACGGCGCCGGCCAACGCCAGGCGTATTGGCGTCATTCCGCCGCGAGATAGAAACGCGACTCCGCAAACCGTCATGTAGCCGAGTCCGGCGCCCAGAAAAGATAACCAGATCGCCTGAGTGAAGCCAAAATCTGGCAAGACCAACAGCCCAGCCAACAGGCAAAACGTTCCGCCGCTGCTAAGCCCCATAATGGTTGGCCCGGCTAGATCGTTGCGCGTGACTCCTTGCATGATCGCGCCCGACGTCGCCAGCGAAGCGCCGATGATCGCCGCCAGCAGGACCCGAGGCAAGCGAATCTGACGCAAGACGAACTGCGGATCGCTCGCCTCGCTATAGGCGAATAACGCATCCCAGGCGTCGCTCGCAGTCGCCGGCGTAGGACCAACCAAAACCGAAACGCCCATTAGCAAAATGAGCGTGCCGGACATCAGCAGCAGATAATGGGAGGGAGCCAAATGTCGTATCATGACCGCGACGCCTCGTAGGCCGATCTTTCGGCCTGCTGAACGCTTTCGAGCGACTCAGGAGCAAGCGCACCGACGATTTCGTCGATCATACGCGACCTCCCCTGGATGCCAGGCGTCAACCATTGGTGCTGCTCGTGAATCGGGTAAACATTCCCCTGCTGAACCGCCGGCACTCGCTTCCAAGCGGGATGTTCGAGCAACCGATCCCACGAGCGTTGGGCGCCAAGGTTATCTTCGGCGGCGACGAACAAGTGCTGCGAGTCGAGTTGCAGCAGCGATTCGGGCGAAAGCATATAACCGCGAGGCGACTCTTCAATGATCTTAGGAGGCTGAAGGCCAAGTTCGTCGTACAACAACAGTCCGCCGCGGGTATGTCCGTGGATGTACATTTGCCGTCCGAACACGCGAAAGAAGGAAACCGGCTGATCGCCGACCTTTTGCTGCAGCGCTGTTTTGGCCGCCGCCACCTTCGCGTCATACCCGGCCAAGACCGCTGCCGCTTCCGCCTCTTTCCCCAGGAGTCGTCCCACATCGAGAATCCGAACCCGATCGTCCCAATCGCTTCGATGTAGCACGACGACCGGCGCGATTTTCGACAATTGCGAGTAAGTTTGAGGATCAGGGTTCGCCGTCAAAATCAGGTCGGGTTGTAGCCGTACAATGGCCTCCAAATCAGGAAACATCGCTCCCATCATTTGGTAGATCGGAACAACCCCGTCGAGTTGCGGACGAAGATAATCGGAAAACCCGGTCGCCGAACATGATGCCGCCAACGGCTGAACGCCGATCGCCAATAGCTCGTCAGTAAACGCCAGAGCGCAGACCCGCCGCGGCGTCATTGGAACGACCGTCGCGCCAAGCAAGTGCTCGACGCGAACGTGACGCTCATCCGCACGCGTAACGACGATCGGTTTGCTCGCAGCGCCAGGACGCGGAGCTTCCATCTGCTGGTTTTGCGAGCCCTTGCCGGTGGTGAGTGGCGACGGAGAGTGCGTCGACGCGTCGCATCCGCATTCCATTACGCATACGACGGCCGCCAACGAAAGCGCGAGGTAACAGGCTAGCCTTGCGCCATAGGATCGAGTCTCTGAAAGATAAAGCCGCCTCATTACTCGAAGCGTCACTCCCCTCGCAGCATGTTTGACGCCTTTAGATCCAAAGGAGCCAGCTTGTTTTCCCCTTTTGTGATCGTCACCATCGTCGCAGGAGTCGTCGGCAGCGCGAATTTACCCCGCAGACGATCTTCGCCGGGATCATCCTTTCCCGGAAACTGCGGCCAAAAAACAGTTACGCCAAATTCTCCCTCCGGAGCGCCGTCTTCGATTCCAAACGTCGAAACGACGAACGTGCCATCCTCTTTAACTTTCCCGGCCGGAATCGTCCCCCGTTGGTCGATGTCGCCTTGCAGCGGATGCAAAGCGACAATCGCGCCACGTGCCGGTTCCCCATTGATTGCGAGAGTTCCAGACGTTGGATGAACGGCAACGCCCGAACCCTCACTGCAACCGACAACCATTGCGCTCAACAGAAACAGAACGACGACACTGCCGAGGTTTTGCATAACGCTTCGCACCTAGAAGGCCCCTTCCGATTCAATCACTTCCCCCTGCGCCGGCGTGACCAACGCGAGGTAGGTCAGGCTCTTAATCGTCTCGGCCACAAAGTGAACCGAGCCGTCCACCGCCAGGACATTGACGCCGCCGGGATGAAAGGAATACGGCTGAGAATTCTTGTTGGTTGCGTTGACGACATAGGATCCGGCGTTAGCGGTTCCGTCACGGCTCCATGACTGCATAAAGTACGAGTTGCCGGAGGCCCAGGCGCAGTTGTCAGGCGATACCTTGATGGGAGTGCCGTCTGTCTCTGTCCACAAGCTGCCGAACAAATAGACCTTGTCGCGACCGGCCGATTCCCACACGGCGATCGTGTGCGTCGTCCCATCGGTAATATCACGGAAGCCCTGCGGACGAACCGGGTAGGCCCGGACGAAAAAGCCTTTTCGACCATCGGCCGTTTGCAAATTAGGAAGCAATAGCGTGGCTCGCTGTCCGCTGTTCCCTGCGTAGTCGGCCGACCAACCTTTGACCGTTGAGTTGATGCTGGTGTATTCCGCCGCAAAGTTATCGGTGTCGATCAGTCCTGTACCACCAGGAGTTGAGGGACACTCAAACGCCGGCAATCGCCGGGTGACGACATTCGCGTTGTTCGCGTGCATCCAGGTATAGTCGAAGTCGTACTGCCCTTGGAGGTTTCCTTCTTCAAGATAAGGCAGGATGTTGCTCACCCACCCCGATTTGTACTCGTACCCGGCCCAGTTGTTGAGATCGAGATACTCGTAGCAGGGAAACTTTCCAAACGTGTCGTGATAATTGTGCAGCGCCAATCCGATTTGCTTCAGATTGTTCGTGCACTGCATACGTCGCGCCGCTTCACGCGCTTGTTGCACTGCCGGCAAGAGCAATGCAATCAACACGCCAATAATGGCGATCACAACCAGAAGTTCTACGAGAGTAAAGCCAGCGTAACGATTCGTTCGTGGAGTGGATGAATTCCCCTTCATCAGGTGAATCTCTTTCTGCTCTTGCTACGGATTGGGGGGGGACGTTGATTACGTTCAGGTTGCGAATTGAAGTGCGAATAGTGCTTAAATCGCAATTCACATGCCACTTCTCTGATTAACTAGCCATGCGCGGTGAATTTGACGCGAAAAGATGGCCGACCCTCGAAGCCACGAGTATTTACGAGACCGATATCGCGCAAAGAAAGGAATTTCGCCGACTTCGCAGTTGAAGAAACCGGGAACTACAGCAGATCAGCGATTCGGTATCGTCACGATGTCGCTGAGAACGACACGACTGTTAGCCTGCGCGACACCATCGGGGAATTAAGCGTCAGCCGTTTGTCTAATTATTTGAGACGATCTCTGCGGCCGCGAACCCAGACGCAATATCAGACACATGGTGATTCTAACGCGATTGCTCTGCCTACCATTGAGACGCAATCCAAAAGAAAAACCCACCTTGGCGTAACGGCCAAGGTGGGCTAAGTGGAGGCGGCGGGAAGCGGTCGATTACGACGCACACGATTTTCGCAGCCGACTAAGGTAAAGCGATTTACGACAGCACCTGTTCACGAAAGTTTTTTCTTGTCGGAACATTTATAAGTTTCATCGGAAAGCATTCATTGAGCGCCGAGAGATCGCATGACGGTAGTGGAAAACACTTCGGCTAGAGAACGACCTGTCACTGTTGACCAGAAAATCTTCGTCAAACGCCGGCGAGCGTACAGTTGCCCACGCGCGGGGACGACATGAGGACTAGTACCACTGCGATAAAGATATCTTGCTTCTCGAAGAGCGCAGTTGTATCAACCTATCCAAGCTCAACGCTCGACGTCGACTTGCGTGCGATGGCTTCAAGAGATGATGTCTTCTACGACCTTGGCGGGCTCGACGCCAGTGAGCTTAAAGTCCAGGCCTTGATAGCGGTGGGTAAAGCGTTCGTGATCAATTCCCAACAGATGCAGCGCCGTCGCATGCAGGTCGCGGACGTGAACAGGGTTTTCCGCGACGTTGTAGCTGAAGTCGTCGGTCGCGCCATAGGTGAAGCCGGGTTTGATCCCCGCGCCGGCCATCCAAATCGAGAAGCATCGCGGGTGGTGGTCGCGGCCGGCAAGCGGGGACTTCCAGTCCCCTTGGCCAGCGACGCCGCGACCGAACTCTCCACCCCAGATCACCAGCGTGTCTTCTAACAGGCCACGTCGCTGAAGGTCTTTGATTAAAGCTGCGCTGGGCTGGTCCGTATCCAAACAACGGGAGACGCACCACGACTTTAGCCTCGAGTGATGATCCCAGTCTGGGTGGAAGAGCTGGATGAAGCGGACGCCGCGTTCGGCCATACGCCGCGCAAGGATGCAGTTGGCGGCATAACTACCAGGCCGGCGAGAGTCAGGACCGTACAACTCGAAAGTCTCATCCGGCTCGTCGCTGAGGTCGTTTAGCTCTGGGATGCTCGCCTGCATCCGGAACGCCATCTCGTATTGTTCGATCCGAGTCTCGATCTCGGGATCGAGCGTCTGCTGGTATCGCTCGCGATTAATAGTAGATAGGCCGTCGATCATGTCACGGCGAAGCGTGCGAGGAAATCCAGCGGGATCGTTGAGGTAGAGCACCGGATCTTTGGAGCTACGAAGCTTTACCCCTTGATGCTTGGAGGGCAAAAAGCCGCTTCCCCAATAATGGTCGTAAAGCGGCTGGTCGCTGCCGCGCTTCATCTTGGACAATAGCACGACGTAGTCGGGAAGGTTACTGTTCATGCTCCCTAAGCCGTAGCTCGCCCAACAGCCAAAACTCGGCCGTCCCGGCAATTGGTGACCCGTTAGAAACTTGGTCATTGCCGGGGCATGGTTAATCTGGTCAGTCACCATCGACCGGACGATGCAGATGTCGTCGGCGATCGAACCGAGATGCGGTAGCCATTCGCCCAGCATGGTCCCGCTATTTCCGTGCCGCTGGAACTTGGTAATCGGGGGCAGAATCAGTTGTTTCTGATCTTTCGTCATCCCCGTCAGACGCTGGCCCATCCGGACGCTGGGCGGAAGCTCGGTCCCCGCTAGCTTCGGCAGTTCGGGCTTGTGGTCGAACAACTCGATCTGCGACGGCCCGCCGGACTGGGTCAAGAAGATCACCCGTTTCGCTTTGGGAGTAAAATGCGGAAGCCCGGCCGCCTGCTCAGATGCAGTCGCTTCGTCACGGAGCAGCGCGGCTAAAGACAGGGCCCCAAGGTTCAACCCGACTTGCTTCAGGAAGTCACGCCGTCCAAGTTTAAAAATTGGGTCACTCACGGGTTATCGCCTCGTCGAGGTTTAAGAGCGTGCTCGATACGATCATCCAAGCCGCGGTCGACACGGCGTCCTGTTGCTTTGCCGTCTCTCGCAACCCGACGTCGATGAATCGCGCCGCGTCCTGGGCGTGAGATTCATAATGCTGCTTAGCGTTCACCAGAACCGATTCGAGCGCAGCCTGCTCGGTTCGATTCAATTTGCGCGAAAGCACTCGCATCGAGAGGTCATTCAGCGTTTGTTCGATGGAATCTTTATTGGATCGGCGCTCAACGGCGATATCCGCCAGCGCACGAGACGCCTCAAGCATCGTGGTATCGTTCATCAGCGTCAGGGCGTGCATCGGCGTATTGGTTCGACGCACGCCGACCTCGCAGAGGCGACGCTGCGCACTGTCGAACAGGAAGGTCGGCGCGAGCGTTCGGCGCCAGAACGCATAGACGGTCCGCCGGTACTGTTCGGGCCCGACGCTGGGGCTATAACGGAATCGGCCCATCGTGATCTCCGCCCAAACGCCTTCGGGCTGATACGGCTTGGCAGGCGGACCACCAACGGCATTATTTAGTAACCCCGAAACATGCAACGCATTGTCGCGAATCATCCAGGCGGGAAGACGGAAACGTGGCGCCCGGGCCAGTAGCCGGTTTTCCGGATCCTTCTCAAGCAACGGCTTGGTGACGCCACTACTCTGACGGTACGTCTTGCTGGTAACGATCAACCGAAGGATATGCCGCAGGTCCCAGCCGCTTTCGATCAGTTCGATCGCCAGCCAGTCGAGCAGCTCGGGGTGCGTCGGCAACTCACCCTGGAGCCCAAAGTCTTCGGGCGTGCGAACCAGGCCCTGTCCAAACATCAGCTGCCACAGGTGGTTGACCGTGACGCGTGCGGTCAGCGGGTTCTCTTTGTCGAGGATCCAGTCGGCCAGATCCAGACGTGAGAGCGTCTTGCCTTCTTCTGGCTTAGGCACTTCAAAGATATGCGAGATAAATCCGCGTTCAACCTGCTCGCCCTTGGCGTCCCACACGCCGCGTTCAAGGATATAGGTGTTTCGCGGCGTATCGCGTTCGGCGAGGACCATCACTCTGCGTGGCTTGGTCTCGTTCTTCAATCGATTTAATTCGTCGACCGCAGCCGCCGCACGATCGCGGACCTTTTGATAGACGTCATCTGCCAGCAAATACTGGTCTAACAGCCGCTTGCGGAGTCCGCCGTCGATCGGCTTGCCTGGATCTGCGGCGAGACTCTCCATCAATTCCATGATCGGCGAGGCCGCGTCCAATTGGGTCACGACTTGCCCCAGTTCGCTGGTGAGGGAGAGTCGAAATCGACCGATACTGGCGTTGCCGTGCGTGGAACGATGACGCAGGACAATGATGAACTGATCGCCGGGCTTGGCTTCCCACGGCTCAGCAAGTTGAAACAGGCCCACGCGTGGCTCGATCGCTTCGATACCCTCCGTTGTCCAGCCGTCACGGGCATCGTCGTTCAGCGTCTTGACAATGCTATCGTACCTCCCTGCGTCCCAAGCGGACTTGCGTTTGGCGTCCGCATTGTGACTGGCGACGGCCTGGCTTAACTCAATTTGCCGCTCCGACGGACTTCCTTCGGCGCGTCCCATCGCCAGCACGTTGGTCAACGTAAACTCTCCGTTGCCATTGCGAGCGTATTTCCCATTTTCGTGCGACTCGTGCGGGAAGACTTCGATTTTGAATCCGGTGATGCGCGACATGTTTTCCGGCGCCCGAAAAACGATGCGGTAATCGTCCTGGAAAGGGATCGGGCCGATCGTCTGAACGATCTGATCCGCATCAATAGAAAACTCGGTCCCCTCCGCGCTGGAAACCTCTGGCGCAGGGTTGTACCAAACCTTGTAGTCGCTTGGCGGCGCTGCAACAAACGCCTCCAACCAGCGATTGAAGCGCTGGTCGGCCCGTTTTCGCTCTTCCCGTACCTGTTGCTCGCACCGATCGGAATAGGCCTGCTGCTCGGTCACGCGGTCGGCAACCAGCGGCGAGGCGTACTGGACGAACGGGTTTGCCTTTCCACCCGCACCGCCGGTCTCATCGATGCTGTCAAAGAACGCGAAGAGCGAATAGTACTCGTGCTGCGTGATCGGATCGAATTTGTGCGAATGGCATTGGACGCAACCAAGCGTCAGTCCAAGCCAGACCGTGCCGGTGGTGTTCACGCGATCGATGACGTAGTCGATGCGAGACTCTTCCGGATCCCGCCCCCCTTCTCCGTTGCTCATATGGTTGCGGTGGAAGGTGGTGGCAAGTCGCGTCTCGTCCGTCGCGTCGGGCAACAGGTCGCCGGCGAACTGCTCACGGGTGAACTCGTCGTATGGTCGGTTCTGCGCGAATTGCTGGATCACCCAATCGCGCCAGGGCCAATTCTGCCGATCGGAGTCTTGTTGAAATCCGTCGGAGTCCGAGTACCTGGCCGCGTCGAGCCACCACATCGCCATGCGTTCGGCGTGATGCGGCGAGGCGAGCATGTTTTCGGTTACCGACGACCAATTCACTTCGCCATTCGGATAACTATTGAGTGAAGCCAACTGCTCAGGTGTCGGCGCGAGTCCGGTGAGATCAAACGATAGGCGGCGCAGCAATGTCTGGGCTTCGGCTGGTGGAGAAAATTCTAAGCCTTCTTCCTGTAAGCGCTGGAGAACAAACGCGTCGATGGGATGCGTATCTTGCTTAGGAACCTCGGGACGCTGCAGTTTTTCAAACGACCAGTGCTTGCCCCACTTCGCGCCATTGAGAATCCAGCGACGAATCGCTTCGCGTTCCTTCTCACTAAGCGGTTTGCGATGCGAGTCCGGAGGCGGCATCAACTCAGCTTCGTCGTTGGATATAATTCGGCGCCAAAGTTCGCTCTCCTCCAGACTGTTGGGGGATACGGCTGCATATCCGCCGCGATCTTGCTTTGCTTCCAATTCAAGATCGAGACGCAGGTCCGCCTCTCGATGCGTCTCATCCGGCCCATGGCAGTGGAAACAGCGATCAGAAAGGACTGGCAACACCTCGCGAGAAAAGGAGACGTCATCGGCATGTGCTGACGCACTCGCCATGGCGCACATGGCGACGACTAGCAAGACCGTCAAGCTCAACCGATACGACACAACGAGTTTCCTTTCGGAGCGAATACTCACGGCGGGCGCCAGAGTACGGCGACTTACACCAACTTTACGCCAAGGCTTGCACACTGTCTTGGACGTCAAGTTGCCCCCTTGGTACAATTAGACCATGAGCAATTCTTCCCCCACCGCCTTTAAGGCCGCATTTTTTGCCCGCAATCCGATGGCGGAATCGGTGATATCGCTGTTCAAATACCTGCCGCAAACGTATTTCTACGCGAAAGACACGGAGAGTCGGTTTGTGACAGTGAACCGGCAATTCCTGGAAAATCACGGATTGGACGACGAAACGCAGGCACTTGGGAAGTCCGACTACGATTTCCATCCGCCGCTTTTGGCGGAAGCCTACATCAGCGAGGACCGTCGAGTGATGGCCAGTCGCCAACCGTTGCCAGGACAGGTCTGGCAAGTTCTATATCGCCGCACCATGCCGCGCTGGTACGTTTGCACCAAAGCGCCGCTGTTTGATGCGAGCGGCGAAGTGATCGGCATTGCGGGGGCAATGTACCGGATTGAGCAGCAGGAGGAACTGTCGCGATATTTGCAGGAACTGCTTCCGGTAGCGAGATACGTCGAACAACATTACGCCGAACCGATCTCTGTGACCGATATGGCCGCCATCGCCGGGCTATCCTCCACCCACTTCAATCGTCGCTTTCAGCAGTTGCTGCGAGTCACTCCGACCGGGTACTTGCAAACGGTCCGGATTCAGGCCGCTCAGCGTCTGCTTTCCACGACGTCACGCAAACTGGCCGAGATCGCCGTAGATGTCGGCTTCACCGACCAGAGCCATTTCACCAAACGATTTCGCGAGGTGACCGGTCTAACTCCCGCTGCATGGCGCAAGCGATTCGTTCAGTGAACCTCTACCCCAGAGTAGAGTGACAAGAATCAATATTTTCGCACACGAAATGGTGAGAGTCGAAGGGCCAAATCCGCTTGATCAACGGATCCAAGGGAATAGCTTGAGCAGCGACGACCTAGAGTTGCCAGAGCGAGAGCTTGCCGTGGCCGACGGCAACCAGCATCCCTTGCTGGTCATCCAGTCGAATATCATGCACATGCGTCGACGCTTTACTATCGACAATCGTCTTGCCCGTGTTCGCGTCGATGCATTTAACGAACCCGGCATGGTCTCCACCTGCGGCGATAAACCACTCTCCGTTGGGATGGAACACTAGTCGCTCGGTAAGCCCTTTGTAGGAATCGTCCGCCAATTGATGCAGTCGCTCCCCTTTTTCCCAGTCAAAGACTTCGATGAGAGACTTCCCACCGAGGTGATCGATATTCCCGACATGCCCCATGCCGCCGATGACCAATTGCTTTCCATCGGGAGAAAACGCCACGCTTCGTACCCCGCCAATCGAATGAATACGAGCCTTGGGGTCCCAGGTATACATGTCGGGCGTTTCGATGGTTTTGACTTCTTTGCCAGACTGAAGATCCCAAACAACCACGTGACCAATCTTGTCCGCTGTCGCTAACAAGCGATCGTCCTGACTGAAGGCGCAGCAATACAGCATGGATGGAAAATGATTGGGCGTGACTGCTTGGTGCCCTTTCAATTCATGCAGACAGTTTCCATTGACGGCATCCCAAACGCGGCAGACCATATCGTCGGACACCGTGGCCAACTGCTTACCATCGTGGGATAACGCGGTGCGGCGAATCCATTTTGCATGCGCATCAACGCTGCGGATCTCAGCCTTGTTTTCCAGGTCCCACCATTTCAGTTTTCCGTCGTAGGCTGCGGAGACAAGTTGATCGCCGACAAGCTCCAATCCCGTGACGTAACTCGTATGCCCGGAAAGTTCGCTCGGCTCGGCTTTGTCCTCTTGGGTATTGAGTCGATGGATTTTGCTATCCGAGCTTCCCACGAAGACTTTCGTTTCGTTCAGCGCAGCAACGCTGAACAAAATATCGGGGCGCGAAATCTCCTTGATCAATTTCAGATTTTCAGGATGGGCTGTCATGCGTCTTGCCTAGAAGAGATCTCTTGGAAAATCGTCTTGTCCCAGCGTCATGCGAGCACGTCCGTCACGACCGACGCTTTTTCATGAACCAGTGGAATCGGACGAGAACCGACGTGGTACTCCGTATGCGGGTCGATGCCGAGCGCTTGATAGATCGTGGCGAACAAATCGCCGGCGTCGACCTCGCCATCCTTCACGGTCTGACCATCCTCGTCGGTAGCACCGTAGACTGTTCCGCCGTTGATCCCGCAGCCCGAGAGCGAACAACTCCAAGCGCTGGCAAAGTGATCACGCCCCAGACTCGCGTTAATCTTGGGCGTTCTGCCGAATTCAGACAACGTGATGACCATCGTATTCTCCAGCAGGCCGCGCTGCTTGAGGTCGTCCAATAACGTAGACATGACGTGGTCGAGCTCCGAAACGAGCTCCAGGTGGGTTTCAAAGTTCTGTCCGTGGCTATCCCACCATGCGCGAGATACTTTTACGAACGGCGTCCCCGCTTCAACCAACCGCCGCGCGATCAAGCATTGTTCGGCGAACAGCGAGGGTCCGTAGAGATCGCGAATCGATTGCGGCTCTTCAGAGACGTCAAACAGCTTATCGCTGGACATCAAGCCGCGAACGCGAGAGTACGCCTCGTTGTGGCTGCGCAAGCTGCTGGAATCTCGATACTCGATGAACCTGTTGCTCAGTAGCTCTCGCAACTCGTGTCTTTGCTGGTGATCCAGATCCGAGATCGAATCGAGGCGCGCCAGGTTGTCAGGCTTCGAGTTCGTCGTCAGCGACATCGGTAGATAGCGCGCCCCCAGGAAGCCTGCTTGCCCAACGGCGCTTCCTCGCCCTTCCGTCGCGGTATAGAAGGAAACGTTGTCGGGCACTCGACTATCAGCGCTGCCCAATTCTCGGGCCAAGACGGCGCCCAGATCCGGATACTTTACCGCCGCTTCGTCTCGTCTCCCCAGGTGCATCATGCGGGCCCCGCCTCCATGCGACCCGTCTTTCGTGTTCAAAGAGCGAATGATCGCCGTGTCCTCCATGCGGCGAGCCATCTTGGGCATCAATTCCGAAATGTGAATTCCGGGTACGGATGTGGGAATCGCGGCGAACGGGCCTCCGGTCGAACGTCCCGGTTTAGGATCCCATGTTTCCAGTTGACTCGCGCCGCCGGCCAGCCATAGCAAGATGACGCGTTTATCCTGTTTCTTCAGCTCCGCGGCCAGACACGGCTCGCGTAGCAGGTTCAACGCAGACATTGACCCGGCGGTTGCGGCGGCCGTGCCAAGAAAACCACGCCGGCTAATTCGGTGTTCCTCGGAACCGCAAAACCAATTGCGTCGTTTCGACATATTGATACCCCTGACTCAAACGCCATGGCAACCGAACCTGGTTGCCTGCTTTGGGCGGTTAGTAATTAAATCGACACTCGCTGGAGGTGAGCATCGCCCAGACCATCTGACCAATGGCCTCGTCGCGACGGTCCGACCGACTTTGAAGGTACGCGACCAGCGCCGCTTCTTCTTCGGGATCGGGCAAACGATTCCAGATCGACATGGTCGCGACGCTTATCAACTCGTTGACGTCATCCGTCTTTTTCAGTTTTCCGATCAGCATGTCATTCGAATCCCGGAGAAGGTCGTTGCGGACCCGTTCGCTATTCGAGAAAAAGAGGGCCTCAGCAACGCCAACCTGAAACTCGGGGCCGGGATACTCGATTTCGCCGGCAATCCCGCGGGCAGCGTTCTCTAGGCTGGCCAAACGCGCTTCCACGTCTTCCGGCTTCTGATCGGCGCTTTGCGAGTCGGGATTCGCCGTCGCCACGCGCAAGAGCGTTGCATATTGGTACGGGGTCAAGGGTCGCACGCTGCCAACGGCAAACGTGTCTGGGTGCGGTCGCGAGCTCCCCTTCCAAACGCTGGAGCGACAGTAGGCCTCACTGGAAACAATGCCTCGGACAAGCCGGCTCAAATCATAATTGTGCGCAACGAGATCGCGGGACAGCCACTCCAGCAACTCCGGGTGACTCGCTGGATTCTCCGGATGCATCTGGTCCAGAGGCATGACCAACCCATAACCAAAGAAACGATTCCACAATTTGTTGACGATCGCCTTGGCAAAGTAGTCGTTCTCGCCCGACTTTAAAGCGATCTCCACCAATTGTTCGCGACGACTGAAACTGGGTGCAGGAGGAGCTTGCTTCTGCTTTTTCAACTCTTCCAGCTTTTCCTTCTCTTCTTTCTTGGTCTTGTCGTCTGGTTCAGCAACCTCTGGTTCTTCCAGTATTGCACCGGTCAAGAACATCAATTGGGCCTTGCGAGCTTCGCCTTCCGTCGTCTGATACGACACCAATCCATATTCATGCTCCCCCAGCAAACCGCCGTTATCAAAAGTACGGTTGAAAAACGACTTCATTCCGTAGAAGCGATCCTGGCTCCACTCATAGACATCTGGGTGATCATGACACTGAGCGCAGCTAACGTTAACGCCAAAGAAAGTGACGCTGACGTCATTCGTCAAACGATCCGTATCCCCGACCCGCGCTTTGACAAATTGCAGAGCCCCTTTTTGCTCTGGGTCATCCGCTTGCCCCAGCATCATCTCCCGAAACATCTGGTCCCACGGACGATTCTCAGTAAACGCCGCTAACAGGTACTCGCGCAACCGGTTCTTTTCGTCGGGCATCAGCAAGGCGTCGAACTCGTTTACCTGATGGCGAACGAAGGCAGGCGACCCGATGAGCCGATCAATCAGATTCCGCCGTTTGTATTCATCCTTGTCGTTGACATAGCTGGCGGTCTCGCTACTCGTCGGAATGCGTCCCACCAGATCGAGCGTCGTACGTCGAAGCACATTGGCATCATTGGCAGGCGGAGCCGCGTCAATCCTTTCCTGCTTGAGCCGTGCCGAGATGTAATGGTCGACCACCTCGGCAATCGACTGATCTTCCGGCAGCAATTCGGATCCATGAATGGCCGACGGGACGTTCAACACCATGGAGGCGATTGCGAGCGTGAAATAGACGAAGCGCATTAGCAACGCGCGTGGACGAGCCATTGCCATAATTCGGAACTCAGGGAAAGAGGTAATCGGCGATGGACCGACTGAGTTGCGGAAGGAATGTGAGCGGAATGGTCGCAGGAAGGAGGAACGCTTTGAGGCAATGTAGCAAATCCCCCAAAAAGTTGCCATAAAATTATTACGGAAAAGCGTGTCGCTTATACTCGGCTATTTGACCCATTTGCCCGGTAAGATAAAGAAATTAAAGAAGCCGTATCGTCTTCGCTGTTGATCGTCGAATCCTCCGGAACTGCCCTGTCAACGACGTCCGTGCGGCAAAAGAGTAGTTAGCGAATCAACGCCCACCTGAAGAGCGAGTTCCTGCGTCTAGAGCGCAGGTATCCTCGCCTGCACTCCCGGTAGCCGATGTCGCCACTTCCCAACTTTGATGAACGAGTATCACCGAAATCGGAGGCCTCTGTGTTTCGATTTGTTCTGAGAGTCGTGCTGGTGATCCTCTCGCTGAACATGGCAAGAATATCCCAGTCGGCGGATAGCCCGCTGCCTGGCAATCACCCGCTCAACGAAAAGCAGGCGGGAGATTTGTTGGTATCGGAACTCCGCTGCTCGGCCTGCCATGCTGGGATTCAGCAAGACCCAGTCTTTGAAAAGCTTGCCCCCGATTTATCTGAAGTTGGGTCAAGACTATCGCACGACTACATTCGGCGTTTTATCGAGTCTCCCTCCGCGGTACATCACGGCACGACAATGCCGAATATGCTGGCTTCGAAGTCTGCCGAGCAAAAGAAAGAGATCGCCGAGGCGATTACGCATTTCCTTGTCGCTCAAAAACATTCCGAAACAAGGCCAGGCCTCACGCGGGCCGGCTCGTTCGACCAAGGCAAAAGGCTTTATCACACTGTGGGCTGCGTCGCATGTCATGGCCCACGTGAAATTCCAATCCGTGAAGTTGACGAAAATGAAGACCTTGAGGACGAGGAGCTCGTTGATCGTCCAAAGTTCGCCCCCATCGCGGTCTCGCTGGATCATGTCCCTGCAAAGTACGACGCGAATTCTCTCGGCGAGTTTCTGTTCCAGCCGTTGATCGTCAGGCCTTCTGGTCGTATGCCAGACATGAAGCTTACCCGCGAAGAGGCAGGCTCGATCGCCCACTACCTGACCGGCCAGAACCCTCCTCCGCAGCACTCGGTGAATCCTCAGCCCTCGCTGGTCGCCAAGGGAAAGGAATACTTTGCAGAACTGAACTGCGCCGCTTGCCACACGACTCCCGGAATAACGCCTGCTCCGAAAGTCTTGTCGCTGCAAGACGCGGATTGGACTCGCGGATGCCTGTCGAATTCGCCTGGCCCCAGTCCGCGTTATGAACTTGACGCGGCGAAAGCGACGGCAATTATCGCTTCGCTTCAGGAAGCCTCGAAGCAGGAGTCCGACAAGGTTGTCTTAGGCAAGACGCTCACGGCGTTCAATTGCGTTGCCTGTCATCGCCGGGATGAATATGGCGGAGTCCACGACGACTACAACTCGTTCTTTGAGACTACGGAAAAGAACCTGGGGGACGATGGCCGAATTCCACCTCCTCTAACCGGCGTGGAGGCGAAGCTTCAAGCGTTGGCCTTAAAGAAAGTTCTTTTCGATGGCGAAAGCGTGCGTCCTTATATGTTGACGCGAATGCCTCAGTATGGATCCAACAATCTTCGCCACTTGCCTGATTTGCTCCAGAGACTACACGCGGACGACGAGCCAGAGGTCGCACTATCGCCATCGGAAGATGAGCCGGAATTGAGTCGCGACGAGCAGAAGGCGAGGCAAGCGGCCGCTCGCACGCTCCTTGGCGACAAGGGACTGAATTGCGTCGCCTGTCACAATTTCAACGGCTTGCCGGCGCAACTCAACAAGGGGATTGATCTGCTCGCGATGCCAGAGCGTCTGAATAAAGAATGGTTTCATCGCTTCTTACGAAATCCAGGCGCCTACCGGACTCGGACCATCATGCCAACCGCTTGGCCCAATGGAGTCGCCGCGTATAAGGACATACTGGATGGCAATACGGATGACCAGATTAACGCGATCTGGGATTACCTTTCGTTGGGGACATCCGCCCCAATTCCGCCCGGCATTCAGGAAGTGAATACAGCCCTGGCGGTAGGCGATCAGGCAAGAGTCTACCGCGGACGGAGCCGTGTAGCGGGCTTTCGGGGAATCGCTGTGGGATTTCCCGAAAGACTGAACTATGCGTTCAACGCCGAAACGGGAACGCTTTCGGCAATTTGGCCTGGCGATTTTGTTCGTGTTAATTGGAGCGGACAGGGAGCCGGCGATTTTAATCCAGCCGTAAGTCCAATCACGATGGCCCAAGACGTCTCATTCGTCCAGCTTGACAAGGAAGACGCCCCTTGGCCTCTTCTGCCGGTGATGACCAAGGAGGCTCCGGTAAACCCTGACCCTCTCTATCCAAAGAATCTTGGCTACCAGTTTCAGGGCTACTTCCTGGACGACGACTCGATCCCCACGTTCATGTATCGGCTCGGAGATATCAAGATCGAGGATTCCTCCGTCGCGATTGCCGAACAGGACGTCAAGCGGCTTACACGCAAAATAACCTTCGATTCGCCCAAGCCCCAAATCATCCTGTTCCGAGCGCTAACGGGCGAGATTGAAAAGGAGTCGGAAGGGACTTACCGAAGCGGCAAACTAAGACTTTCTTTCCCGCGAACGGATGTGGTATTGCGACCGCAGACCGGCGACAAGGAAAAACAGGAACTGCTGCTCCGTCTTTCGTTGCCCCAAGGTAAATCGACGATTGAATTGAACTATGGGTTGCTTCATGAATAAGAACGCTCGTCTGCTCCTGAGCTTACTTCTCGCTGTCGTTACCAATGTCGGAACGATTTGCGCCGAAGATGTTGGCGATCGATGGGGGACGCAGCAACGGGAACGTGAATATTATCCCATCGTCAATATTCCCTTGCCGGCAGGTTCAGTCATCGAAGCGGGGGCATTCACCGTTCTGCCCGATGGCCGGATCGCCGTTGGCACGCGACGTGGCGACATCTATCTCATCCGTGGAATTGACGCCGCAAAACCCAATCCTTCATTTGAGTTGTTCGCAACAGGCCTGGATGAAATTTTTGGTCTCTTGTGGGACGGCGATGGTTTTCGCGTGACGCAAAGCTGCGAATTAACGCGCGTCAGCGATACCAATAAAGACGGAAAGGCCGACCGGTTCGAGACTCTGTCAGACGGATGGGGCTACGCCAATTACCACGAATACGCCTTTGGATCGGAACTCGATCCGCAAGGCAATCAATTCATCGCCCTTGGTCTGTCGGCATCGTACTATTCGCGTGCCTTGCACCGCGGAATGATCATGAAGGTGTCGCCTGAAGGCAAGACGACGGCCTTCGCCAGCGGACTACGAAGTCCTGGCGGCATTGGATTGGATGAACATGGGGCGTTGTTCTACGTCGAAAGCCAGGGCCCTTGGAACTGCTCATGCAGCCTGAAGGCTGTTACGGAACAGAGTTTTCATGGTCATCCGGCTAGTTTCGAGTGGTATAAGTTTGCGCCGGAGCTAGGGCCCGTGCCCAAGGAACCAAAATCAGGAACGAGAATCGCAACGGAAAGCCAGCGAGTCGAGCAGTTGGTTCCCTACGCCGTCGTGTTTCCGTACATCCGTATGGGACGCTCCGTCACCGATTTCGCCGTCAATCACACTCAAGGGAAGTTCGGTCCGTTCGAGGGACAAATGTTCCTCGGCGACTACACGCTGTCCGTCGTCATGAGAGCGACCACGGAACAGGTGAATGGAGTCTGGCAGGGGGCGTGCTATCCGTTTCGAGAAGGACTTTCGACCGGAATTCTTGATGTCGAATTTACGCCAGAGGGAAACCTCCTTTGCGGCGGCACGAATCGAGGATGGCCGGTACGGGGAGTTAAGCCGTTTGCGCTAGAGAGAATCGAGTGGAGCGGAAAGATGCCATTCGAGATCAATCGTATTACAATCGAGCCAAATGGATTTAAGTTGACGTTTACGAAGCCCGTCGACCAAGTAAGCGGTCAGAAGAAGGACGTTTACTCGATCTCCGCTTTTACTCATCCCTACCACGCCGGTTACGGCGGACCAGAAATTGAGCAGCATCGCTGTGCGGTGGAATCGGTATCTCTGTCCGAAGACGGCCTAACCGCGGTCATTCAAACCAGTGAGCTAAGAAAGGGCTTCGTTTACGAGTTCAACTTGGCTGGTTTGCGCTCTCACGACAAGGAAGAACTTCTTCACCACAATGCGTACTACACGGTGAATGAAGTTCCTGGCCCGTAGCGCATACCTTGATAACCAGGGCATTCCCATCTGCAAGATTGATCCGCTGATAAAGAAACGCGGCAAGCTGGCGGAGATTCGATAGGCAATCAGGCCAGCAAATCTTTAACGACGTCGCCATGCACGTCGGTCAGTCGAAACTCTCGTCCTTGGTAACGATAGGTGAGTCGCTCGTGATCGAGACCTAACAGATGCAGAATCGTGGCGTTCAAGTCGTGGACATGGACCCCATTTTCTGCGATGTCCATGCCGAAGTCATCGGATCGGCCGTAGCTGACGCCACCCTTGACGCCGCCGCCGGCCAGCCACATCGTGTACGCGTCTTTGTGGTGATCACGGCCAGTGATTCCATTTCCCTTGGGCTTGCCCCCTTGGTTGAGCGGCGTGCGGCCGAATTCCGATCCCCAGACGATCAGCGTCTCGTCCAACAGTCCGCGCTGCTTCAAGTCGGTAATCAACGCCGCGATCGGGGCGTCGGTCTCTTTGCACTTGGCGGACAGTCGATTCTGCAGGTTGCCGTGGTGGTCCCAGTCGGCGTCGTACAGTTCGATCAGCCGCACGCCCCGCTCGACCAGGCGACGGGCCAACAGGCAATTGTTGGCGAACGACGCCTTCCCTGGCACGGCGCCGTACATATCGAGGGTGGCTTTCGTTTCGTCGTCGATATTCATCAGGTCCGGCACCGAGGCCTGCATGCGAAACGCCATTTCGTACTGTTGAATCCGCGTTTCGATTTCTGGGTCGCCGGTCGCCTGGAGCTGCTCTCCGTTCAACTGACCCAAGGCGTCCAGCACCTGCCGGCGATCGTCACGCGTGCGACCGTCCGGACTCGAAAGAAACAAAACCGGATCTCCCTCCGAGCGAAACTGGATTCCTTGGTAGATGCTGGGCAAGAAGCCGCTCGACCACAAGCTGGTACCGGCGCCGCCTGCCGGTCCGCTGAGCAGCACCACGTAGCCCGGCAAGTCTTCGTTTTCGGAACCGAGTCCATAGCTGACCCACGAACCGAAGCTGGGTCGCCCGCCGCGGCCGAAGCCGGAATGCAGAAACATCTGCGCAGGGGCGTGATTGATTTCTTCGGTATGCATCGAGTGAATCACGGCCAATTCGTCCGCTACGCCGGCAATGTTAGGCAGCAGCTCGGAAAAACTTTGGCCGCTTTCGCCATGGCGGCTGAATTTAAAGGGCGATCCCGCCAAAGTCGACGTCTTGCCGATGAACGCGAAGTCGCGCCCCTTGGTCACTTCCGGCGGGCATGGCTGGTTGTGTCGCTTCTTGAGCTCTGGCTTTTCGTCATACAGATCCAGTTGCGACGGCGCCCCGATCATGTGCAGATAGATCACATGCTTCGCCTTCGGAGCGAAATGCGGCTTGCGAGTTGCGCCCGACGCCTCGTCGTACAACATCGAGGCCAAGGCCATACCGCCAAAGCCAATTCCACACGAACTGAGGAAGGCGCGGCGCGATTGATTGAGCGGGCTCTCGTGTTTCATGACAGAATCCTTGCGGCCTCAATCCTTGGTAATGGTCTCGTGCAGGTTCAATAGCGCCAGGGACACGCTGAACCAGGCCTCGTCTTGATCGTGCTCTTTCGCTTGTTGTGCGTACAGCTTTTGCAGGATGGCCTGTTCCCTTTCGGTTGGGCGTCTGGCGGTACAAAGCTGAAAGGCATAGGCGAGCTGCTGATCGAGCGGTTGGTCTTTGGTCTCGTCCTGGATACGTTTCGCCAACGCCTTGGCGGCGTCGACATAGACCGGATCGTTCAGCAGCGTCAGGGCCTGAAGCGGCGTGTTGGTTCGCGAACGCTTCACCGTACAGGCCAAGCGAGCCGACGCGTCGAAGTTCATGAAACTGGGATAAGGCGATCCCCGTTTGATGACCACGTAAATGCCGCGGCGGTACTGCTGCTCCCCTGGGCTGACTTCGTACTGATAGTTCGTGCCCCCGACCTTGGTCCAGATCCCTTTCGGCTGGTAGGGTCGAATCGGCGGGCCAAACTGGTCGAGGCTCAACAGGCCTGAGGCCGCCAACGCGTTGTCGCGAACCATCTCAGCACTCATTCGGAAACGCGGACCGCGGGCCAGCAATCGGTTCTGGTCATCCATCTCCAAGAGTTCGGGCGTCACCTTCGATGACTGCTGGTAGGTCGACGACATGACGATCGTCTTGAGCAGCTTTTTCATCGACCAACCGTTGTCCATGAACTCGGCCGCCAGCCAGTCAAGCAGATCGGGATGGGAGGGGGGTTCTCCTTTGATGCCGAAATCTTCGACGGTCGTTACGATTCCTTGGCCGAACAATTCCGCCCACCAGCGATTCACCGTTACCCGGGCCGCCAATGGGTTCTCGCGCGAAGCCAGCCACTTGGCCAGCGTCAGGCGATTGGGCGGGCCCTCCGGCATCGAATGTAAAATATCGGGCGTCCCAGGCTCGACTTTCTCACCCGGGGTGCGGTAGTCGCCGCGCTCGAAGATCGAAGTCTCGCGCGGCTTGGCCAGTTCGATCATGACCAGGGTCGTATCGGGCTTCAGTTGCTCGATCTTCTTTTCCATCGCTTTGACCTGCTTGTCCAGGTCGCCGGACTTGGAGTCGCGCTCGACGCGGTAGTCGACCAACTCTTGCCGCTGCTTTTCGGACCATTTCATGGCGGGCGTCTTGCTCGCCTTGGCGACGACATCCGGAACGGTTTCGGCGTCGACATTTCCGGTGATGGCCGACAAGCGGAAGCAGCCGATCGTGCGGGCCTTGCCCCACTGTTGACTCAAGGTGAAGACAAGTTGCTGGTCGTCGGTCAGATCGATCGTCTCGGCCAGGCGGAACGTCGCCGTGTGCGACTCATCGAACTTCGGCGCAATGGCCCAGCCGGTTTTGGGGTCTTCATCCACCGCGCCGTTAATATCCCAACTTGGCTGCGAGTAAGCCGCCGTGCCGCCGGTGAAATGAAGCTTCGTCGTCGGCTCCCCTTCCGATTGGATCTCGGCCGAAAAGTCGTTCAGCACAAAGTTACGCTTCTGAGGATCGCCGCGGCCTGGGCCGCCGCCTGGCAGGTCTTCGTGCCTCAACGCTTCCAGCCGAATGGCCGTCACTCCGGCAATCGCCCCTTTCGTGCGGACGGCGTAAACGTCGGTTTCCGGAGGATCGCCGCCGACCAGCAGCACCGATCCATTGTCCAGCGTCTTGAACGTGTCGGTATTCCCTTGCGACTCGAAGCTGACGACATCTAGCACATGCGTCTTTGCCGCTTGCGACAACTGTTCCGCATATTGGGCGACCCACGATTCCAAGTCGGTGGTCAATTCGCGGCGACGCTCGGTTCGTTTCTTCTTTAGGCCTGCCAGTTGCCCTTGCAGTTCCTTCCGCTGAGTATCTTGCTGAGCGTCCGACAACGGCATTGACGGTCCGTTGAAACGGATCGAGCTGGGTGAATCGCTGGCGCGATCCGCTTCTAACTCGGTGCTGTTGAAGAAGCCCAGAAGTTGGTAATAGTCGCGTTGGGTGAACGGGTCGTACTTGTGGTCATGGCACTGGCAACATTCCAGCGTCGTGCCAAGCCACACGGCCCCGGTTGTATTGACGCGATCGAGGACCTGTTCGATTCGCGTTTCTTCCGGCAAGGAACCTGCTTCCACATTGGTGGGCGTGCAGCGATGGAAACCGGTCGCGATTCGCTGCGACTCCGTCGCGTTGGGAAGCAGATCGCCGGCGACTTGCTCGATGGTGAACTGATCGAACGGCATGTCGTCGTTCATGGCGCGAATCACCCAATCACGATACGCCCAGACATCTCTCAGGTCATCCCGTTGGAATCCGTGCGAGTCGGCATAGCGGGCCAGGTCGAGCCAAGGTCGTGCCCATCGTTCGCCGAACTGCGGCCGATTGAGCAGATCATCGACGATCGTTTCGTAATGCTTCGCGGTTGGATTGGCGACGAAGGCCTGGACCTCGGCAGGCGTCGGCGGCAAACCGATCAAGTCGAGGTAGACGCGGCGAATCCGTTTCTCTGGAGTTGCCGGCGCAGAAGGCGTCAGCCCCGCTTCGTCGAGGCGATGCAGCACGAAACGATCGATCGGCGATTGAACCCAATTGGGATTCGATACGTCGGGCAGCGCCGGCCGCTTAGGAGCGACGTAAGACCAGTGCGTCGCTTCCTGGAAGTCCTTGGGCCAGATGGCGCCCTGCTTGATCCAGCCACGAATGGCGGCGACTTGGTTCTTATTCAGAGGTTCGCCAATCGCCGGCATGATGTCGTCGTGCCCCCGCGGTAGCACGATCCGGCGCAGCAGTTCGCTCTCTTCCGGCGAGCCTGGTTCGATGGCGCCGGAGTCGAGCGCGTAGTCACGCTGATCGAGCCGCAGCCCCCCTTCTTCCTTGTTCGGTCCATGGCATTCGATGCACGATCGCTGCAGGATCGGGAAGATGTCGCCTGCGAAATCAACCGACGGCAAAGCTGGCTTGGCTTCCGCTGGGCTTTTGAGTTCCTCGGCGATGAGTGCCGGGCACGCGATCCCAAGCAGCACCGCACAAAAAACTCCGGTCGCTCGGTAGCCGCCTATCGATTGAAAAGGTCGATTCATCATGTCGTTGTTCGAAATCGTTTCATCGTAGATCCGATCGACATCCCGCCAGTAAGAAATGGAAAGTCGGGGAAGGTGGTGGGAGGTGGAGGTGGGTTGGACTCCAATTTTAGCAGGTCCAGGTGGTGAAAATCCACTTTGATCGGGCCGGTATTCCGATCGGAAAAGTAGCTGATGGCGGACGCCGGTTAACGCTCGGCCGTTTACGCGGATGATGGAGACGCGGTATTCGCCGAGGTATACTCATTTTTTATGGCGAATGTGACTCAAATCTTATCTCGCATTGAGCATGGCGATCCAGCGGCGGCCCAGCAACTGTTGCCGCTGGTCTACGACGAGCTGCGCAAACTCGCGGCTGCCAAACTGGCCAATGAGAAGCCAGGCCAAACGCTCCAGGCCACGGCGCTGGTGCATGACGCCTACATACGCTTGGTCGATGTCGAGCAGGCTCAGCAGTGGGACTCCCGGGGGCACTTCTTCGCCGCTGCCGCCGAGGCAATGCGGCGGATTCTGGTCGAATCTGCACGCCGCAAGGCCCGACTCAGGCATGGTGGCGGCTATCAGCGACAAGCGGTCGACGACATTGAGGAACCGGCGACCACGGACGGTCTCGATTTGATCGCCGTCAGCGACGCGCTGGACGAACTCGAGAAAACAGACGCGGTCGCGGCCGATCTGGTCAAACTGCGATATTTTGCCGGCATGAGCGTAGAACAAGCCGCCAATTCACTCGGAATGTCGGCCCGAACTGGTTACTACACTTGGGATTACGCCAGATCATGGCTGCGCTGCCAGTTACAGCCTGATGAATAGTCTTTTGATTGGGGCAGATCGGCTCAAAAAAAATCTCGACATTCTTTTGCAGTAACGGGCGCCTTCCGTCGCATTGTCTTCCGAGACCGAGATTCGGCGTTTCGAAAAGGGAGAATCAATGAACGAACGTGAAATCTTCGCGGCGGCGCTGGAGCAGCCGACTGAGGCCGAGCGACAGGCATTCCTGAATGAAGTCTGTGATGACGAGATGCGACCGCGGATCGAACGATTGCTCAAGGAACAAGCCCAACTGGGAAGTTTCCTCGAGCACCCGCCGCTCGATTCCGACTCGGGCGTACTCAACGGGATCAGCCCAACGATGGTGCTCGGGAGCGGCTCCACCTGTGACGACGAAGGGGACGCGATTTCCTCGGAAGGGATCAACATGACGAAGAATCAGCAAGATCCCGAAGACAAAATCCTCCTCAGCTACCTCGAACCGGCGACCCGCGACGACGCCCTGGGGCGTCTGGGACACTACGAGGTTCTGGAGGTTGTCGGTAAGGGGGCGTTCGGCACGGTGCTGAGGGCGTTCGACACCAAGCTGGAACGAATCGTCGCGATCAAAGTCCTTGCGCTGGAGATGGCCTCCATGTCGCCGGCGCGCAAGCGGTTTCTCCGCGAGGCCCGTACGTCCGCACAAATCCGTCATGACAACGTGGTGAGCATCTATTCTGTCGAAGAAGAGCCGATTCCGTACCTGGTGATGGAATATGTCCCGGGACGGACGCTGCAACAGCAACTGAAGGATCATGGCCCACTGGACCTGCCCAGCGTGTTGCGGTTAGGCAAGCAGATCGCTGACGGTCTGGCGGCCGCGCACGCGCAGGATCTGATCCATCGCGACATCAAACCCGGAAACATTCTGCTGGAAGGAGACATGGAGGAGCGGATCAAGATCACCGACTTTGGTCTGGCCCGTACCGTGGACGACTCCAGCATGACGCAGTCAGGAATGATCGCCGGCACGCCGATGTATATGGCGCCCGAACAAGCCTATGGCCGAAAACTTGATCAACGAGCCGACCTGTTCAGCTTCGGTAGCGTACTCTACCAAATGATCAGTGGTCGCCCTCCGTTTCGCTCCACGTCGACGATGGCCGTCCTCAAAAGGGTTACCGAAGACGCGCCGCGTCCCATCCAGGAAATCATCCCTGAAGCTCCTGACTGGTTGTGCGACCTGATCGGTCATCTGCACGCCAAGGACCCCGCCAAGCGATACGGCTCTGCGAAGGACGTCGCCAACCTGCTCGGACAATGCCTGGTCGACATTCAGGCAGGGCGCACGCCGACGATTCCCTCGCCTGCCGAATTGGGCGGCGAACGGGGCACGGCCGTGACGCCTCGCGTTGAAACGACACCGCTGCTGCGCCGACCGCACGTGAAGATTGCAGCGGCGGTATTGTTGCTCGTCGCCGTCACGGGGATTGCCGGGCGCGGATTTTGGTTACCAAGCGCATCGGAGCCCACGCCTAATCCGCCCCCCTACCTCAGCGCAATCGTGCCCGACGACAGCATCCCCAAACGCGCAGCGGAGGAGCAGGTCGAGACGGTCCGCCGGGAGCTCAAGCGATTGAATCCCAAGTTCGACGAGACCACGCTTGAGGCGACGATCGAGGACGGCGTGGTCGTTGAACTGAAGTTCCTGTCCGACTACGTCAGCGACATCACCCCAGTTGGCGCGCTGAAGGGATTGAAGTCGCTCAGCTGCAATGGATCATACGATGGGTCGGGCGGGTGGAATTCGAGCGGGTTGAGCCAGGTCGCCGATTTGAGTCCCCTGCGGGGCCTTCCACTCAACAGCCTCATGTGCAGCGCGACCCAGGTGTCCGATCTTTCACCGCTGAAGGGAATGCCGCTCGAACACGTCGGGGTTGGCCTCACACCCGTCGAGGATCTCTCGCCCCTTGATCCCGCGCCGTTGAAGACCCTTTTCCTAATGCGCACGAATATCACCGACGAGTCCCTCCAGCATTTCAAGGGCTGCACAAACATCACGAAGCTGGTGCTCTTCACCAACCATGAGATCACCGACGTCGGGATCGGCGCGTTCAGCGAGTGTAAGGGGCTCGTCGAGCTCTATCTGGACGGAACCAAGGTCACCAACCGAGGGCTCGCACTGTTCGACAGTCTCCCAGATCTCGATAAGCTCGGCCTCAGCTACACGAGTATCACGAACGATGGGGTGAAGGTCTTCGCGAACTCCAAAAAGCTGACTTCCCTCTCGCTCGGCCACACGAAGGTCACCGAACTGGGACTCGCAGTCTTCCGCGGACGAACATGGACGAAGCTCGACCTGCACGGGACGCAAATCACCGACGAGGGACTGAAGCTTTACTTTCCGGACTGCGGAAGTCTGCGGTCACTCAATCTGGGAGGGACGCAAATCACCGACGCCGGCCTTGCACACTTTGCAGGCTGCGAGGAACTAGAGGAACTGAATCTCGATGGGAATCCGCAAATCGGCGACGCAGGTCTGGCCCACTTTGCAGGCTGCAGCAATCTCAAAAAGGTCCAGCTTCCGGGGACCGGCGTGACCGATGCGGGAATGGTTCATCTTCGCAACTGCCGGCAACTGGAGTGGATCAGCCTCAACGGTATGCGTGTTGGCGATGCCGGGTTGGCCAATCTGCGGGACTGTACGGAACTAGCCTACGTCAATCTGTCGACGAATTCGGCGATTACCGACGCCGGAATAGCCCATCTCGCCACGTGCAGGAATCTGCGAGAACTCCACCTATCCTGGACGAAAATCGGAGACGCCGGCGTGGCCAATCTCAGCGGTTGCCCGAATCTGGAGATTCTCCACCTTCGCAGTTCCCGCATGACCAATGCCGGGCTGAAGAAACTCGTCGAGGACTGCCCGAAACTGAGGGATCTGCGGGCGTACGGGCCCGAAGTCACAGATTTCTCACCGCTGAAGAACCTGCCTGACCTGGAGACTATCGCAATGGATTTCCAGCCCGACCGGGACACTGAATTGCTCCGCTCGATTTCGTCCCTGCAGAGGATCAACGTCAGCGACGATTGGCGTGCAGTCCAGACAATCGAGGACTTCTGGAAGGAAGTCGACCAACTTGGTCGATTCAAGAGCGGCGAGTGGATCGAGGTCCTTCCGCTTGTAGACCCGAAACTCGACAAGCAGGACGAAGCGAACTTCACGGGAGCGAACGACTGGTACGTCGAGAACGGCACGTTAGTCGTCGGCGACAAAGATGACAAGCCGCACAATTTGCTGTTCCCGATCGACTCCAACTGGTCCGCGTACGAGGTGGAGATGAAGCTGACCGAGGTATCCCAGGGTTCGGGCTTCAACGTGAGCCTCCCCTGCCACCCAAGACGCTGCCCGATTGGTTTCACGTGGCCGAATCAGCCGGGCGTCATTATCGGGGCAGTGCACCAGAAGAAAGAGACGACGACGCTCTCCGAGGCTGACATCGTCGAGACCGGCCAGCCCAAGACCATTCGCATCGTGGTCCGGCAGGGGGACGAGGATCATGTCAGCCTGTGGCTCGGCAGCGGCGACGACGCCGAGCAGGTGGGCGAGTGGACCGGCGACCTCCCGGCGATCGCCATCGACGACGAGAGGAACTACGACCAGAGTCGCCGCCTGGGCGTGATTACGTTGGGCGGGTCGCGAATCGTCTTCCACCGCATCCGCGTCCGCATGCTCGACGGCGGCGCCGCCACAACGACGCGGCCTGTCGCGAACCCACGCTAACCGGGCGCTGACGTGCATTTTGGGCTCGAACTGGAACTCGCTTTCACAAGCCCAAAGAAAAACCCACCCGGCCGAATCGGCCAAGGTGGGTTAAGTGGAGGCGGCGGGGGCGAAAACTCTTTTGAAACTTGTCGCCGGAAGGTGTCCTGAGCAAGACACTTGCGAAAACAGCAATTTTGGCCGCTGGAGCTGAACATGGCCGAAATCAGACACGATTTCAGACACATCAGACACGCACGCAAAATTCTCTGTGAGATCGCGACTTATGAAACATGTTTGGACTGCAAGTCGTTGCCATTTGTCGAGCGGCGGTTTCAAGCGAGGCTTGGTTCGCGATTCCGAATCGCGCATGCTGCAAATGCCTCCCCTAGCTCGCTCACATTGGCGACATTGGTGATGGTCGACCTATAATTGCAGCATGCGAGACGAACCTTCTGATGAACCCGATTTCGCCTCCCTGCAAACGGGGGAAGATGGACTAGCGCATCTTTTCGCCAGCCATCGGGGGCGTTTGCGCCGGATGATCGACATTCGGCTTGATGCCCGAGTGGCCGGTAGGGTTGATCCTTCCGATATTCTGCAAGAGTCGTACTTGGAAGCGGTTCGGCAGTTGCCGGCGTTTTTGGAAGCGCGGAACCTGACCCCCAAATTGTGGTTGCGGCTGATTACGCGGCAGCAGATCATCGCCGCTCATCGCCACCATTTGGGCGTCCAAAAGCGGGATGCGAAGCTGGAAGTTTCGCTGGGAGGTAATGCTCCCTCCTACGCGAACGCAGAATCCCTTTCGCAATTTCTGGCCGATGGGATGATCAGCCCTAGTCGGGATGCCGCAAAACGAGAATTTCGTCAGCGTTTGCGAGCAACGTTGGAGAAAATGGACCCTATGGACCGCGAGATTATCGCTCTGCGGCACTTCGACGAACTCTCCAACGCCGAGGTCGCCGTCGAGCTCGGGATCAGTAAAACGGCTGCCAGCAATCGATACATTCGCGCTTTGCAGCGGTTGAACAAGTTACTTTCGAGCGTATCTTGGCTTCCTGATCCGTAAGCCATTTGCACAACAGACGATCACTCATCCCCTGACGACGCCATGGACGATTCCGACGAACTCCGCGATCCGGTCGAAATGCTCGGGGAAGAATTCGTCCAGCGGCTGCGCAGCGGCGAGAAGCCTTCGATCAACGAATATGTCGCCGCCAATCCTGACCATGCCGAGGAGATTCGCTCGCTGTTCGGCACGCTGATGGCGCTGGAAGACCTGAAATCTCACCACGACGAAGATCGCTGGCAAACGCCGTCAGGCGAAACGTCCGAGGAGATCCCGGAAACGATCGGCGACTTTCGCGTGCTGGAGATGATCGGTCGCGGCGGAATGGGGGTCGTCTACGAAGCGGAGCAGGAATCGCTTGGGCGTACGGTCGCGATCAAGGTGCTGATCGACCACTTTTCCGATTCCCCGCAAGCGGTCCGACGCTTTCGCCGCGAAGCCCAGGCCGCCGCTCGACTGCAACATCCCAATATCGTCGCCGTGTTCGGCGTCGGCCAATGGGAGCGGAAGCATTACTACGCGATGCAATACATCGCAGGCCGCAGCTTGGACCGCATCTTGGCCGAGTTGAACGCGCTTCGCGGAACGGATTCCAAGGGGCAAGACGCTGATGATTTGGGTTCCGCAACCAACGTCGATGACGAACTGGCGGCGGAGATCGCGGTCGCGTTAAAACAGGGCCGCTTTGAACCCTCCTTGGCGGCGAAGAAGGTGACCGCTCCCCCTTCCGTTTCCAAACTGTCGCCAACCTCTCCGACGGTCGGGGCGCCAAGCAGTCCAGCAGCGGAGGTCACCTCCTCCGCCTTGGGGGAAACGCGTGAAGTCGCCTCGGTTCGCCTTAGTCGCGACTATTGGCGCAGCGTCGCGGGCATCGGCGTGCAGGCTGCTAACGCGATGCATTACGCGCATCAACAAGGCGTGCTGCATCGCGACATCAAGCCTGGCAACTTGATGCTTGACAACAGTGGGCGAGCCTGGCTGATGGATTTTGGCTTGGCGAAGCTGCTGGATGAGGCCGATTTGACGACGCCGGGCGATGTCGTCGGAACTTTGCGATATATGGCGCCGGAGCAATTGGAAGGACGCGCGACGACGCAAACTGACATCTATAGTCTTGGGCTAACCCTCTACGAACTGTTGACCCTCCGTCCTGCGTTCGACCGAGCCGAGCACTACGCTGCGCTGCTAAAGCTGAAGACGAGCACCACGCCGCCTGAGCCTCGTTCGATCAATCCGCAGATCCCCGCCGATCTGCAAACGATCGTGTTAAAGGCGATTTCGCCCGATCCAGATCACCGCTACGCCACGGCGCACGAATTCGAGGAAGATCTGCAGAGATATCTCGATGACGTCCCGATCAAAGCGCGCCGCACCAGCAGTTGGGAACATTTGCGCCGTTGGTGCCGGCGAAATCCGGCGATGGCGGCGCTGACGACGTCGACGCTGCTGTTGCTCGTTATCAGTTGTTTCGCGGCGGTCTTCGGTTATCTGCGAGAGTCGCATTTGCGATCCTCCGCAGAGACGGAAAAGAGTCGAGCGGAAGCGAACCTGGGGCTCGCGGCGGAAGCGTTCGACACGATCTTTCGTCGCATCAGCGTTCAGTCGCCGACCCGTTCGCTGGCCGATTCGACGAACGCTTCCGAGTTGGGGGAGACGCCGACGCCGCGTCTCTCCAATAATGACGTACAAATCCTGGAGGGGCTGCTGTCGTTTTACGATCGTTTTGCGGAAGCTAACGGCGACAGTAAGCGTTGGCAGTACGAGAGTGCGCTCGCCTATCGCAAGGTGGGAGAAATCCAACAGCGACTCGGTCGAGCGCATCGAGCGCAAGCCGCCTTTGAACGATCGATCGAACTTCTCAAGCAAGTCCCAGCGATTGAGGTTTCCTCGCAAACGCCTCCCCAGCTGGAGATGGCGTCGATCTATCAGCAACTTGGCGATTTGGCGATGGCCGCCGATCAATTTGACGTCGCTTACCAGCGTTTTCAGGAGGCGAGCGAAATCATTGAAAACGGCGACGCCGTCTGGAGTGAAACGCCTGAGGCGCAGCTTCAGCTTGCCCAGGCCTATAGCGCAATGGGCAAGGCGAACATCTTCGGCCAGGTGATTCCTCTCTCCACCACCGGAGCGAAAGTCGATGCGGATCACGCTCGGCAGCTGCTATCGAAATCGATCGAAATCCTGGAGCGTCTGGTTCGCGATTATCCCAATACGGGTGACTACCGCTTGGAGCTTGCCAGAAGCTGGGAAGACTATGGCGGAATGATGAGTTTCGCCGCAAACGGCAGGCCCTCGTCCGACGGCGTCAAACAGGCGATTCAACTGCTGGAAGAACTGGTCGCCGAGTTTCCGCAAGAGGCCGAATATCGTCGCGCCTTGGCTTGGACCTACGCTCACGCCGCCGAGTTTTCAAGCGAAGAGCTGGAGCGAGATCCGCTCGAATTGTTGCAAACCGCTCGAGAACTGCTGGTCGATATGCCGCCGGAATATGCGGAACAACCGGAGACTCGCGAGATCGCAGCGCGGATCTCGCAGCATTTGGCGGAACGCAAGCTGGACCTTCGCGAATTGGATGGCCTTGACGAGTTGCTGGAAGAAAGTCAGCAAACGATCATCAAACTGGCCGAAGACTTTCCTTATACGAAACGATATCAGTTTGGCTTGGCGCGCAATTTTTACCTTCAGGCGATCGTGGCTTACGAGCGAGGTGACCTGAACCAGGCCAGCGGCGACCTGGAAGAATGTATTGCAAATTGCGGTTTGAACAGCGGCGGAACCATTCCCGCGTTTCTCATACACATGGCCGCGAAAGCGCAGCGCGGACTGAAATCTATTCATACGGCGCTTGGAAACAACCAGCGAGCCGAGCATGCGGCTTCTGAAGAGGCGCAGCTCCAGCGGCAATTGGAGCAAGTGGAGTTGCCCTTGCCGCCGACTCCGCTAACGAACGATCCATGGCGGATCGATCGCTCTGCGCTGGGCGAGACGTCGTCGTCGAAGCCCTAGTCTCCTGAAATCAGGGCTACTCACTCGCCGAGTAATTCTCTCCTCGCGGGAAAAATACCTGTGGACGCGACTGGGCGTTTCTCCAATTAAGGTACGTGGGCGGATGTTTTTCGTGCGTCCATGGCTCATTGCAACCGCTTATTGTCAGCGGGTTTACCACTTCTCCTGCGAGAATCTTGTGCCAAGCGACCTGACGAAAAACTATCGCGAAACGGTCCCAAAAGAAGTCGCGAAAACCGACGAACCCGCGTCGCACCGCGACATTCCTAGACCGTCCGATTCCCAGAGATCGGTCTGGCGTAACCTGCTGGGACATGTTGTGCAAGTTGTCATTTCGCTCGCGATTCTCGGCGGCAGCGTGGTGGTTTTCGTCGGGTTGGGGCAATCCGAAAAACCTGCGGAAAAGGGGGAAACGTCGGCAGCGGTTCCGCTTGTCGAAGCGGCGACCGTCGCCGTGCATCACTCGGGAATCGACTTCGAGGCGGACGGCGTTGTTGTGCCGTTCCAGGAGGTCTCCCTTTCTGCGGAAGTCGACGGCCGGATCGCCTATCGTGCGCCGGAATGCCGGATTGGGCAGGTCGTCAAGCAAGGAAATCTGTTGCTGAAGATTGCCGATACCGACTACCAACTGAAGGTCCAGCAACTCGACCATCAGCTTCATCAGGCCGAAGCGAATCTACAGGAGTTGACCGTCCAAATCGACGCAGCCAAGGGGCAAATCGCGCTGGCCGAGGTCAATGTCGAGATCAAGAGTCGTGAGATTCGTCGGTTTGAAGCGATCAAGACGAATGGGGCGATCTCTAAGGCGGAGATTGACTCGGCGAAACTCAATGAGCACAACGCGATGACCGAGTTGCAATCGAGACGCGATTCCTTGGAATTGTTGCTTTCCCAGAAGGTTCGGTTGGAAAACGCCTGCAAGCTGGCGTCGCTGGAATGCGAACAAGCGCGTCTCGACTTGTCGCGCACCGAAATTCGAGCTCCGATCGACGGCGTAATCACCCAAGATCCGGTCGTCCAAGATAGCTTTGTGAATCGCGGGGAGGTCGTCGTCGTCATTCAAGACTCCAGCCAAATGGAAGTACGCTGCAGCATCCGCATGAATGAGATGGAGTGGCTCTGGCAGTCGACCTTGAGCGACCCGAATTCAACGCAGTTAACCGCTTCGTATCAGTTTCCAGAGACCCCTGCGACGGTTGTCTATGAGACCGAATCGGCTCGCTACGAATGGCCGGCCGCGCTCCGCTTCTTTGACGGCGGCAAACTGAGCGAAGTCACGCGGCTCGTTCCGTGTCGCGTCACGGTTGACGCCGATGCGAAGCCGAACGTGATCGCCAAACGGCCGTTAACGATTCCGCCGACGCTGATGAGCGGCATGTTCGTCAAAGTGGTCATCCATGCCGATCCGAAAATCCCGCTGTTGCGGCTGCCGAAATCGGCCGTCAAACCGAATGGCTACGTCTGGGTCATTCGCGATCAGAAACTGCACGAGTTGCCGATCAATGTCGCCAATGCCAGCGAATCGGAAGTGATCGCCTATCAAGACAAAGAGGGGATCGTCGCCGAGGACCTCGTCGTTACCTCTCCGTTGATCGCCCCGGCGGAAAACAGCGAAGTCGCCATTGCGGAGCAAGCTCTATGAAGTCGTTAGTCCGCTGGGCCATGCAGAATCAGCCGGCGATGAACATTTTGATGATCGCGGCGATCGTCGGCGGCCTTTACTTTACGAGCAAGCTCAATCGAGAGCTGTTTCCTGAATTTGAGATGGAAACGATCCAAGTCTCGGTTTCGTATCCCGGCGCTACGCCCGACGAAGTCGAGCAAGGGATTTGCCAGAAGATTGAAGAAGCGGTTCGCTCGGTCAATGGCATCCGCAAGGTGACGTCGACGGCGACCGAAGGTTCCGCGTCGGTTTCGATCGAACTTCGCTCCAACGTCGCCGATCCGGACCGCGTGCTCAACGAAATCCGCTCGGAAGTGGACCGCATCACCAGCTTTCCGGACATGGCGGAAGACCCGGAAGTTCGTCGCCAGACGCGCCAGGAGACCGCAATCCGCGTCGGCCTGATCGGACCGCCGCCAACCAGCGTCGACGCCGCTCTTAAGCTGCGAGAAGTCGCGGAACTGGTGCGGGAAGACCTGCTTGGGCTGCCTGGGGTTGCCGACATCGAAATCTCCGGGGCCAAAGACTATCAGATCGACATCGAAATTCCGGAAGAACGCCTGCGGGCCTATGGTCTCTCGCTCTCGAAGGTCGCTTCCATCGTCGCCAAGGAAAACTACGAGCTACCCGGCGGAACGATTCGGGACGACTCGCAAGAGATTTTGCTACGTGGGCATAGTCGGCGATTGTACGGCTCCGAAATCGCCGACTTGCCCCTCCTTTCTGGCAATAGCGGCACTGTCCTGACGATCGGAGAGATTGGCGTCGTCCGCGATGAGTTTACCGACACCGCCGCAATCTGCGAGATCAATGGCGAACCAGGCTTGGCGATCTCCGTCGTACGTAACAAGACGGATGACCTGTTGGCGGTCGTCGACGCCGTCTACGACTACGTCAAAACCGCGGAATTGCCGGCGGGCTATCACCTAGTCACTTGGAGCGACCAGTCGGTTGACGTTCGCGAACGCGTGCAGTTGCTGATCGTTAACGGCCTTCAAGGCTTGGCGTTGGTCGGGTTTCTCTTGGCGCTGTTCCTGGACCTGCGAGCCGCATTCTGGGTCGCGGTCGGGATCCCATTTTGCGTCTTTGTGACCGGATCGTATCTCTACTTCTCCGGCAGCTCGCTCAACATGCTTTCGATGTTTGCGTTCATCATGGCGCTGGGCATTGTCGTCGATGATGCGATCGTCGTCTGCGAAAATATCCACGCTCATCAACAAATGGGAAAATCCCCCGTGCAGGCCGCCTACGACGGCACGATTGAAGTCGTTCCCTCGGTGATCACGGCGGTGCTGACGACCGTAGCAGCGTTCGTTCCGCTGATGTTCGTAACTGGTCAAATGGGGAAAATGCTCAGCGTCATGCCGGTTGCGCTGTTGTCGATGTTATTCGTCTCGATGCTGGAATCGTTTTTGATTCTGCCGTCTCACATGAGCCATCATGACAGCCTTGTCTTCCGCATCATCCGGGTCGTTTTCTATCCCTTTCTCTGGCTCGTCCATGTGATTGGCTGGCTGAATGGGTTGACGTCGAAAGCATTGGATGCGTTTATCGAACGTTTCTACTTGCCGACGTTACGATTGGTGCTCGCGAACAAGTTGATTTCGGTAGCGACCATCATCGGCCTTCTCATCGCCTCGGGCGGATTGATCCGTTCCGGCATCGTGCCGTTTGTCTTTCTCGGGAAGATCGACAGCAAGAACCTGGTCTGCTCCGTTACCTTTCCTGATGGTACGCCGGTTGGCGAGACCGATCGCTGGACGAAGCGAATTACCGAAGCCTTTGAAAAGATCGACGCCGAATATGCCGCCCAGGGGAAGCCGCTGGCGCAAACTTATTGCCGCGTCGTGGGATCGCAGGTTTCGACCGGACCGCCGGGAACGAGCGCGGCGACCAGCGGCGCTAGCAACAAGGGGAGCGTCGAAGTCGAACTTGTAAGCAGTAAGGACCGTGATTTGTCCAGCGCCGAAATCCTCTCGCTCTGGAGAACTGCGGTGGGGGACATCCCCGGCGTCGACAGCCTTACGTTTGAGACGATGTTCAGCGGTCCTGGCGGCACTCCCATCGAATTCAAATTGATGGCGAGCAGCGCTCATGCCGAACAACTGAGCGGAGCAGTGGAAGCCTGCAAGGAAAAGCTCGCCAAGTTCCCCGGCGTCTTTGACGTCGCCGACGATGCGATCCCTGGCAAATGGGAGTATCGCGTCCGCGTCAAAGAAGATGCGATGCCGCTTGGCGTTACGTCGTCCGATCTGGCCAACACGTTGCGAAACGCCTACTACGGCGCCGAAGTGATGCGCATTCAACGGGGACGGCATGAAGTGAAGATCATGGTTCGCTATCCCCGTAGCGATCGCGAAAACCTCTCGAACTTCAAGGATATCTGGGTTCGGACCGAAGATGGCGTCGAACGCCCGTTGTCGGAACTTGCCGATGTCGAGATTGTCCGCGGCTATTCCGAGATCAATCGTCTCGATCAAAAGCGAACCGTCACCATCTCCGCTGACGTCAATGAAAGCCAAGGGAACGCCTTTGACGTCGTGAAATCGCTTCAGGCCGATTTTGTCCCAGAACTGAAGGAGAAGTACCCGAACGTCTCCGTCCGCTGGGAAGGTCAGCAGGAGCAGACCCAGGAGTCGGTCAGCAGCCTGATGATGGGGTTTGGAGTCGCCCTCTTGGCCATTCTGGTTTTGCTGGCGATCGAATTCAAATCGTACTTCCAACCCCTCCTGATCATGGCGATCATCCCCTTTGCGATGGTCGGCGCTGTCCTGGGCCACTGGGTCTTGGGACGCCCGCTTGAGCTTTTTAGCTTGCTTGGCCTGGTTGGACTGTGCGGCATCGTCGTGAACGACTCGATCGTGCTAGTCGACTTCATCAACCACCGCGTCAAAGAAGGAATCTCCCTCGACCAAGCGTTGCAAGAGGCCGGCGCACGACGCCTGCGCCCGGTTCTGCTAACCTCGGTCACCACGATCGGCGGCCTGATGCCGCTGATGTTCGAGACTTCACGACAAGCTCAAATGCTAATTCCCATGGCCACCAGCATCGCCTGCGGGCTGATGGTCAGCACCTTGCTGGTGCTGTACATGGTGCCGGTGTTCTACTCGATTTACCATGATTTGTGCGAACGAGTCATTGGTTCGCATGCGTCGGAGCCTGACGAACTGACGCAGCATCCCACGAATGTCTAAGTCTGACGATGGTCACGTCGCGCAATCGTAGATTCCATTGGGAGCGACAAGCCTCGATGGCGAAAGTAGCTACCGCATTGCCTTAGCACGAATTACAAAACCGGTTTTGACGTTCCGCTTACGACATTGAATTCAGACACGAAATCAGACATACAAGCTTCTAAAGCCAATCTCCAGCATAGCTCGCCTTCCCAAACACAAAGAAAGCCGCACCTTACCGAAATCGGTAAGATGCGGCCAAAGTGGAGGCGGCGGGAATCCCGAAAAAACACTGCACCTTGCGATTATGACAATCGCAAGCCACTTTTGTAAAATAGGTTACGACGATAGCGCCGTGAGAGCTCTCACACAATCAGAACATCTATGTGTACCGTAAGACAATCGGCGATTTGCTCCAACCAGTAAGGGGCGATTAGTCAGTAAACCAACTAGCGCATCATCGAGTGGGTTGAGAATACTAGTCGAGATTGACGAACGAATAGTCGGATAGGGACACTTGACGGGCCGTAACTTTTTGCAAGGATACGAAGCGTAGGTTTTCCGTTTCGACTACCTGCCACACAGATACACGGTCCCCGGCACGCGTAAGGCGGCCGGCGCACTTCCGTAGTGTGCGACATCCGATCTTGCGATTGGAGTCCGCGCCTACGGTTTTTTGCTGCGCGGACTCCCCAACACAGGAGTCCAAAATGACCGATCCCAACCTGAACGACGATCTGCTGGCACACGGCGACCTCCGCCCCGTCGCCGCTATCGCCCAACAAATCACAGGCAAACGCCCTTCTGGTCCAACCACCTGGCGATGGATCAAAAAGGGGGTTGATCGCGGCATCAAGCTACTTGCTGTTCCCTGCAATGGCAGATGGAACACGACTGAGGCTGCCTTTCGAGATTTTCTCGCGCGCCGCGCCGATTCGCTGCGGCAGTCAGCTACGCCCACCCCCGAAGTCGATGACGAGACACTCCGAGTGGCTGGGTTACTGTGATCGCGTAGCCACTACCATACGGCACCCCGTCGTCAACCGCGCCCGATCATCCCCGTCATTTTCTTGCGGTGTTCATCACCCGACAGAAGCTAACTACCGCCATTATCCTCCAGTTGTCTGCAGAGGTTGATGGGGCGTCTGAGGAGAGAAACTACCAGGGCAAGAAGTGACCAGCACAAAAGAGCCCCGCCGGTGACCAGCACTACCGGACGGGGCTAAAGCTTTATTCCCCTATCAGCAAAAGAGGACTTTGATTACATGATACGCACTCAACCTATTACGGCCAATACGCCGCCTCAAAACAACGGCCATCACAATTCTGATGCCAGCTCTGTTGCCCGGTTGCCGGAACAGTCGAACTCAAACCCCTGGGAATCCGCTGCCCGGCAAGAAGCCGAAATCGTGGCCCTCGCCCACATCCTACGGTGCCCTGCTTTACAAGACCGGCTGTTCGGCGAGGATTTCGATACGTGGCACCGTTGCTTTGGGCATGCAGGCCAGCAACTAATCGACGCCCTCAACAAGTTGCACAGGGCAGGTCGAAGAATCCCCGAGACGCCCGATGGGCTAGCCACCATCGTCACCAGAGTGGTGGAGAGCGAACAGTTCACAGAAATGCCGGGGTTGGAGAGTCGAGTTCGCGAGTTCGTATCACCGATGTTTGCCGATGGGATGATCGTCACTGACGACCCGGCAGCTGCCAGCGAGGTTGTCGGCCAGTACCTCACAACGTACGGTGTCGCCACAGAAATAGCTTCGGCTTCCGGCATGATGTGCGACCTGCTAAGGGCTGTGAGGGCCACCGAAAAGATCCACGCGATAAAGGTACTTGCAGATGATCTGCGGATGCGGGGCGGCGATCGTTGTCGTCTCAGGGCGTTCTCGATGGAGGAACTTGACCAAGTGGCCGAGCCGCCACAGTGGCTTGTTCGCGGTGTGATGGTCGCAGGCGAAACCTTGTTTCTCTCGGGACCGATGAAAGCGCTCAAGTCGGGCATTGCGGTTGATCTAGCGGTGGGTTTGGCGACGCCCAGGAACGGCACCATCGAGCCAAGATTTCTAAACACGTTTCCATGTGAACCGGTGGATCACGTCCTGTTGTTCAGCGCGGAGTCAGGAATGTGGGTGACCAGAAATCGAATCCACGAAATCGCTGACAGTCGGCCAGCTACGTTGGCGTGTGGCCTACGTACTCGTCGGCCAGAGGGTTGGAGAGCCGCCCATCAACTCAATCTCCATACGATTTTTGAGGCCCCAAAACTAGCGTCAAAACAAGACCAGCAACGCGTTAAAAAACTGATTCGCGATTTCAGTTCGCAAGTGGTGATCTTTGACCCCTTTTACCTGATTGCCCTATCCGGGACGAATACCGAGGCCGGCAATGTGTTTCAGATGGGTGAACGGATCAGTGAACTGGAAGACCTGTGCAAATCTGAAGGAGCTACGCCGGTGTTCGTGCATCACTTCACGAAGACCGTCAAAACTGGGGCCGTGCCAGCCCTTAAGGACATGTCGTTCGCCGGATCGGCCGAGCGGGCGGCCCAGTGGCTGCTGATCAATCACCGTGTCCCTTTTGACTCCTCGGCCGGTCATTGTCGCTTGTGGATGGCCTTTGGTGGCCGCGCCGGGCAAAGTGGTCTGTACGGACTCGACATCCACGAAGGCCAACTCGACCAAAACTTCCGTGGCCGCGAGTGGAATGTGCAGGTGCTAACTCGCGAGGAGATCCACGAGACAGAGACCAGAGGCTCGCTGCAGGGCCCCCGCGCCCAACAGGAGCGGAACCGTGAGCAGGCGATCCTCACCCATCTCGTAGGGCTGTCTGAGGGCGAAGGGACAACACTCACGGCGCTTCATCAAGCTGTCGGGGCTCGTAGCGATGCTTGCCGACGAAGTCTTCGGGAACTGGAAACCCGCCGCTTGGTGGAACGAACCACAGTGACTCGCAACGGAAGGAAGTACGATGCATGGCAGGTGACGTTGGGTGGCCGGCAAAGTCAATCAGGCGAATTCACCTCGGAGAACGGAGTCGCCACACCGTGAATTGGATTCCAGAAGGACGAGCAGACATACGCTCTACTTCGTGTGTTTGCTTGCGCGGGGAGTGGGGAGCGCAGCACGACAACATACGGGCCCCTTTAGGGGCCCGTTGTTGTGCTGCTGCTCCCTGGCTGATGTTCTGGCGAAGATCGGAAAAAGTCATCCACCGACGAGATCGAAAAATGTACCACAGCAAAAATCCAGGTGTTCACGCTTCGAGATGCCCATCATCTTACTTCTGTCGGTAACCATGTTGCGTATCGTGTATACGTAAAGTTGAAGTTGAACCTCGGAATCCAGCCGTCGTTGACTTTGCGACGCGGACGGGAAGTTACATCCGAATAATCAAGCCGATTTCACAGACCGGGGCCACCACCCACTTAGGGATACCCTAACTGGGCGCGTTCTAACATCAAACTGACCATGGCCAACGGAAGCGAAAACAATGTTGTGATGCGTGAGGCAGATACCGAAAAGCCGATTATCAGCCAAAATCTAATCGTAATTTCCGTCCTCAGAACACACGGATGTACACGCAATCAGAATCACGCTTGAGCCGAGAACAACGACAGGTATCGCAACCACCTGTCAGTACGAGGCTTAGGAAAATGCGGTAATTTCAGACCTTCCACGCATTTTGGCTCTCGGCGCTAATAACTGGGGCGCGCCACGTCACTGGTAACCAAATAAGCGTCCCGACGCGAGAGTTGCTGGCAATTGCTCTCGTCGTAAGGTCTCTCGAACCCTGACATCAGATCCCGTTCTATTACCCTGCCAAGCGTTTGTGAAACCTTCTAGGGTTATCGGCACCCTTGAGCTGAGGGTGACAATGCAGGGTCAAGTCGCTTGGACCTGGCCGCAACGCCTCAGATTCCAACGTCCAAAACCCTGACCTGAAACACTCTCGCCCCGAGCCTGTATTCCTCGGCAACTATGTTGACACTGTCGCACTTCATTTCTCATCATGCAACTTCTAGTCGTCCAACTCGGTCAATCCGAGCCCAGTCGGTACTTAGAAACCCAAGGATGTGGTCCCTGGAGACGAAAGTCGCAGAACGTCAAATGCTAAAGAAAAAGCCCCGCCCGCCCGGCCGCGATGGGCCGGGCAGACGGGACACTCACAGATGATTAGTGTCGGCGACGGTTTCGGCGATGTCGATTATGTTGGTCGATCGTGTAACAGACGCCCGTTTGAAAGCCGACGTAGCCGGCAGCGACAAGCATTCCGATTCCAAAGAGCAACTCCATACAGCCTCCTTTCAGTTTTTGCGTTTCGTTGTTTAGCCCTTCCACTCTCGGCAAGGCTGACGAAAGGGACAGCCACCACAGGCGATCGGCGATGGCGAGGGATAGAAATGGTCGGCCTGAATCGAACGCCACACACGCTCGACGATTCGCTTGGTTCGGTCGATTCTTTCGGGATCGTAGGTCACTGGATGTCGTTCCGCGACGGGTTTCTCAGCTTTCGTGATGACGGCGAACTCCAACCGCACTTCCTTGCCCGGCACCAGCCAGCGAACAAGTTCAGAGTAAAGCAACAACTGCTCGCCGCTGTCTTCCGCCTGATCGTTGCTCCAGCGCGAGCGAGAAGTCTTGAGATCGGTGATCGTCACGTGATCTTCAGCCTCGACGATCAAGTCGATTCGCGCTAAAAGGTCAGGCACTCCCGGAATCAGTTCCCCACGGAGTTGTTCTTCCACCCCGAGGATTTTCCCGTGCGGGACCGCGAGGTCGCTTTGGCGAAACTCGGTCAGGATACGATCCGCTAGCTTGGCCACCGAGTTCACGTCTTCGCTCTTGCCGAAACGAATCTCAGCTTCCTCGTTACGATCCCGCCACTCGTCCCAAAACACGGCCAGCAGGGTGTCGTGGTCGGGAATCGGGTTGCCGGCCATCAGCTGGTTGAAATGAAACTCGGCGGCACTGTGGATCGCACCGCCAAGGACCAAGCTCCACCCGGCAACCGCGACATCGCTTTGATCAGAAACTGGGCATCCTCATCGGCGAGTTGCAGTGTTGTTGTCGCGGCATTGGGATCGGGAACATGCTCGTCAACGCGTGGAAACCGGGCGTCTTTGTTGATCTTCAACCAGAGTTCCCACTCGCCCGCTCGCACCTGAACCCAATCGTCAGACGCACCGATGGCAAGTTCGGGTACGACGGCAAGTTCCTTTCGTGTCAACACCCGCGAGGCGGGAACAAGCAGGTCCTCATTCCAGGGAAAGTCGAAACCATCGTGGACGTAGGCTTGCCGGCCATCCGTCGCGAGGATTTGACCGTTCGCACGAAGCTGGATGCAGTTGATCGCATACCGCGTCGGTTCGCGATCAGCGGTGTCCACCGCGTCGGCCAACGCCCGCATGAGCGCCGGGTCACACACGACGGTAGATTCGACCACGGCGGGCATTTCAGGCACTTCAAGTACGTCGTGCCGAGCAGTTTGCGGGATGCCCCCGTCTCGCCACTCCGCAATGACTACGTCGTCTTCGCGCCGAAACGTAACGACTTCATCCCCGCGCCCTTCGCAATCGGCCAGGGCTGCTAAGGGGATTACAAATGCCCCGGACGCCCCTGTGCCGGGGATGATGTGCCGAATGGCGATGGTCTCGTTCCTTGCCGTGAGTGTGATGCCATCGTTGGTGGCCTGAAAACCGATGGGTGCCGGGCTTTTCCGAGATGTGATGTCCAGGGCTTGGCTCATCATCGTTCGGACTGACCGGACGTGTCTTCTGGAAAATGTGATCAACAGCGTCTCCTTCGCTTACTTTGACAGTTTCGTTTTGCCTGATTCCGGCCGCCCCCGCTGCCGTCTCGCGTCAGCACGTACGCTGCCGCGAGCCAGACGAGTAGCACGACCGGACCAGCGTGAAGGCAGGCAATGATGCAAGCCACTCCGAGCCAGCCGAGATACCGGTGGATGGCGTTCCGGTAGATCGGGTCGCCGTGGTATCCCGGCCGGGTGTCATTGGATTTGCGGGAGTTCCGCATCAAGCAGACCGCCGTTGCAGAAACGCATCGAGACGAATCACGGTCGGATACGGGCAGGAGAATCGGTCATCGTCCCAGTCGACCACCTGGCCGGAGAGATTGTCAGGTTCGGGATCGAAGTCCACCTCGGTTGGATCGGCGATGGAGAACCCCCGCCGCTTGATTTCAGAGAGTTCTTCGCCGGTCGCATAGGCGACGGCATGATCAATGTCAGTTTGGGTCATCATTCGCTCCAAAGGAAAGAGATAACGACCACCCAACGCAGGGCGGCCGTATGAAAACAGCCGCCCCGCGATCTGCGAGGCAGAGAATCAGTTGTTGGTTACTTGGCTGGCGTAAGCCAATGGCAACGAAGCCAGGCGACTTCGGCATCCAGCGCCGCGGATCGTGTTGCAAACGGACCAAGCAGCGGCCCGTCCACCGGGGCCATGTCCGCCGTCCAATGACCGTCATCAGTGGGTTCCACATGAGAACCGCGCCGAATCGACACGGCACCCAGTTCATGGAGATCGACGGATTCGGCGTAGACGCAACGCACCTGACCGGTTGTTTCAATGAGCAGTTCCATACTGGTCTCCTTTACCGAGGTCGGCGGAGGATGTTGCGACGTGGGCGATCGACTAGCAATCCGTCGAGCGAGGACTGCACGCTGGTCAGTTGGGAGGCGATCTGTTGCCGCAGTACCCCGCTGTCGCGGAGGTCTTGCGCGGCCACTCCGTTGACCACGCCCTGAGCCCGTTCCACCAACGCATCGAGTTGGTCATTTGACCGGACATTGAGTGACCGGAACCGCTCGAAGAACTCGGTCAGGTTGGTGACGGCCGAATCCCGAAACACTTTGGGTTTGCCATCGTCTTGACCGTTGAGACGTTCGGCCAAGTGATCGACCAGCTTGGCGAGTTCTTCCAGAAACGCCTGCTCGGCCAATTGAACCGCTTCGTCGAAACGGGCCTGAACGCGCTGGCACTCCTGCTGGTACAACTCGGGGCTGAGCTGTCGCAGGTAGTCCGGCGGCTCGACGCTGGGATAGTCGTGCTCAATGGCGAACATTCCGATCAACGATGCGGGATAATCGCTGGCGTCGAACAAATCTCCCAGCCGCTGGCGAGCCGCCTCACGAAGCTCGTCAAAGTGTCGGTCCAGCTCGGCGACCGCATCATCCAACTCCGTGCGGAACTCGGCGATCTTGCCGTCAAACTCAGTGATCGCATCCTGCCGAATCAAGCGGACACCCGGTTCGGGATACGGCAACGAAACGCCCTTCCAATAGGAAACGGCACGGCCGCGAATCGCGGTCACCGCTTTGTAGCTCGGATGTGACGTATCCAGCAACTTCTTGCCGGCGCTGAGAAACTTGCCTTCCGCGCCGAACGAGTCCGCCGCTTGATTCTTCTGTTGGGAGTTGAGCGATTTCCGCACACCAAGCCAGTTGAAACTGAGTCGTGCCGCCGCCATCGTCGTGCGAAGTCGATTGGAGGCAGAGGTTGTTTCGACCGACTGGGATGTGGGTTCATCTAACAATGTGCTCATGCGTAATCTCCAAAATAGAGACCAAGAAAAACGCCGAGCCCAGTTCCCTTAGGAACCAGGCTCGGCGCAGAAAGTCGTTTTACGATTTAGCGATCAGTCCTTCCAATCGCCGTTTTGCCAGACAAGCCGGATCAAGGTGTCACGGGCGTTTGCCGCTTTCACATAGACTTCCACGACCAACGGTTCGGCTGGATCGTAGTTCGGCAGCGAAATGCTTTTGGTCACCACGTTGTGCTGGTTGGGACTCCAAGTCTCAAAGCTATGCACATGGACTGCGTCTTCCGGCCGGACACTCTTTCCATGAAGACGGACGGTGAGTCGCCCGTTCTTCAGATTGCCCTCATACTGATGCCACACCAAAAGCGTGAATGTCGGGTCATCAATGAAATGCCCTTGGATCTGTCCGGTGACCCGGACGTCGACAAGCTTCTTCTTGGGATTCAACAGTCCCGCAAGGAAGACCAGCCCGATCACGACAAGTACCGCGATCAGGCAACCGCCTTCGTATTTGGCGAATCGGGTTTTGGGTTCTTCGCTCATAGGCTTACCTTTCACTGGAAAAATCAAGCCGCGACATCCACTGGGAAAGAGCGGCTTCAGTTGTTGGAGGGATCGCGACTGACGCGTCGCCGAGATTTTCCGCTTCCACCGTCGTGCTGATAGATGCCAGGACGGCTGGCATCGAGGCAGCGGCCACTGGCCCAGGTCCGCAATCGCTCGACTGATTCGACAGCGGTCACGGCCACCGGGACGACGTTCTGAGCCGCTTGCACAAGCGTCACATCCAGGAGCGCCGCCAGTCGGCAGCAAGCACGGATCTCAGCGCCGGTGAACTGGTCATCCTTGGGCCGTCGCTGATTTGGTTCGATCTCGAACAGATTGAGATAGATGTCCCAGATCGCGTCTTTCTCCTCGCGAGTCGGCAAGTCGACAAAGAATACGCCGTCAAACCTCTCGCTGCGGCTGAACTCTGGCGGGAGCTTGCTGACATCGTTGGCTGTGCAGACTACGAACACATCGGACTGATGGTCGTTGAGCCAGCCAAGGAACGTACCGAACATGCGAGCCGCCACGCCGGAATCACTCTGGCCGTTCACGCCGGCGAACGCCTTCTCCACTTCGTCGATCATCACCACACAAGGAGCCATCGCGTCGATGGTTCGCAAGGTGTGCCGAGTTCGCTCCTCGCTCTGTCCGACGAGCGAACCCATCAGGCTGCCCACATCCAGGATCAACACGGGTCGCCCGACTTCACTGCCAAGGGCTTTGCAAAACTGTGACTTTCCGCAGCCAGGTGGCGACAACAGCATCACGCCGCGCGGCCGCTTGAGCGGATTGTTGCGGTTGGGTTGCAGCAGCGACCGTTTCGTGAACGCCTTGAGTGCTGACAATCCGCCGAGCCGGCTGAAGTCATCGCCGCCGCGATAGAGCTGAAGCGTTCCACTTTTCTTGAGCATCTGGGCCTTTTGTTCCCAGAGCGTCGAAGCGTTCAGTCGCCCCTCTTGAATGAGCGACAAACTGAAAGCGTTTTCGGCCTCGAAGCGAGTCAGCCCGACGGCGGCATCCAGGATCGTTTCACGTTCCTGCCCCTCGGGAAACTCGCCGTCTTCGGTGGCGACACCTTCCGCGATTTCCGTCAGCTGCTCACGATTGGGAAGTTCGTGCTCCAACACGACGAACAGTTTTTCCAGTTCGACCGGCAAAGAAACCACCGGCGAGAGCACCACGATGATGGTGCGGTTCTGCTTGCCAGTGACGACCTGTTGTGAGAGGGCCTGGACAATCTCGGCCGACTGCATGAACCGATGAAAGTTCTGAAGCACCAAGATCGCCGTCCCCTCTGGCGTCGCCAGCGAGTTGATCGCCCGGATCGCCGCCAACGGATCACTGGCCCCGGCTTCGGTCTCGGCTCTAGGGAGTTTCAAGCCTTGGTCAATGTCCCAGGTTGCCATTCGCCAATCTTCCTGTCGACAGAGTTGGGCCATTGCAACCAGTGCATCCTGATGTTCGTGGGATTCAATCCAAAGGCCGGTGAAGCATGCGCGCACATACTCCGCTAGTCGTTCGGTAAATGTCATGGAAGACTCCTTCGTTTGAGGTGGATGCGAAAGAAGAGTCGCAGCAGCGTCGAGGAATGCCGCTATTCGCCTTGGCGAACGTGCTGCTGGTTCGAGGCGGTCTGGTGAAACTCGGCCTTGAGCAGTTCGTCGGTTTGCTGGCCGAGAGCCAGCTCAATGAACCGACTCGCGTCTCGACATTTCGCGCCGACGAAGTCCTTCGTTTCGACTTTGGTCTGACCGTTGGGTGCGATGATGATCTCGATAGTCCTGTTCATACCGCCCCTCCGACGTTGATGGTCAGTTTCACTGAGCCGTCTTCCATCGACTGCTCGGTCACCGAATGGCCCTTCTGTCGGGCTTCGATCTTGGCTTTCTCAACGGCGTATCCCTGAAGAAAGCGGTCGAGCTGCTTCTGGTCACCCCAGCGCCCGCCATAATTATCGAAGGCGATCGTCGCCGTGTTCACGTCGCAGACGATCGGATAGCGCCAATCCGGCAACTTCACGGCCCAGCCTGACTCGGAACTGCTAAACAACTTCGTCCGCCCAAACACAGGCTCCGGCAAACGCAGACGATCACAAGCCGACCGGATGGCGACGGGATCACGAACTTCAGTCTGAATAAAGACGATGTGCGACATGAACTCCTCCACAAAGCAACCTGCGGCGAGCCGAGCACCGGCCCGCCAGGAAACAAAAAAGCCCCGCGATCTCCGGACAACGTCGGAGATGACGGGGCTATAAGGGCCGATCGGTGGCTCACGCGAGATAAGCTAAGGGCCTCAACATACTTGACGCGTTTCTTGCTTCAATTTAGCGACGACAGGTCTTGCCTAACCGGAGATGCTTGACGTTCTCTCTCTACCCTTGGGGCTGAGCCGATTGTTTTGGGCTGAACACTCTGGTAAGGTTTGAGCAGGTGAGATTGCCGGCCAATAGAGCCTCTAACGGGTCCAAGGTATGACGGTGAAGGACGAATTCGTTCTCGTCAGAGAAGCAGCTGAATTGTTGGGGGTATGCCCCAACACCATTCGAGCATGGGGAGCCAACGGCAAGCTCACCGAATACCGTCATCCAGTGAACGATTACCGGATGTTCAAGAGAATAGAGATCGAGAAATTACTCAAGAAAATGCGTCAGCCAGTGAAACGAGTCTCCAAGTAATCGGCAATTCAGCGGAGTTCAGGAACCGTGGACAATGAGGCAACAACACGGGCGAGGAAGATTGACGTACAGCTGCGTAAGGCGGGCTGGATGGCCGCAAATCAGCGCACGGTCGAGGAGTACTTGCTCGCTGGGGATGTCCACGAAAGCGGCAATGAGTTTGCAGACTACGCGCTGACAAACAGCCGCAAACAACCTCTCGCGATAGTTGAAGCCAAGCGGAGCAGTCGCAACGCTCTTGAAGGAGAGCGGCAGGCTTCGGACTATGCCGATCGGGTCTTGCAGAAGGAAGGCATCGAGCCATACATCTTTCTTGCCAACGGAAATGAAATTTGGTTTCACGATCGCTCTCTTTACCCCGTGAGAAAGGTCAGCGGTTTCTTCACGCAGGACGACTTGGAACGCCTTCACCACCTAAGGAAGTTTCGGACGCCGACCGAAGATTCTGACATCTCTGAAGGGATCGCCGGCCGAGGCTATCAAATCCAAGCGATTCGAACCGTAGCCGAGCGAATCGAAGCCGCTCGTCGCCGCTTCCTCCTGGTCATGGCCACTGGAACTGGCAAGACCCGAACCATCATTGGCCTTGTCGACTTACTTTCTCGCTGCCAGTGGATTCAAAAAGTCTTGTTTCTCGCTGACCGCCGCGAATTGGTGAAGCAAGCACTCGATGCGTTCAAAGAGCATCTTCCGAACGTGCCCCGCGACTGGATTGAGGCAGGCAACGTCGATCCCGCTGCTCGGATTCTTGCATCGACTTATCCCGGAATGATGACCGCTTACCAGCGTCTCTCTCCCGGATTCTTCGACCTGATCATCTTTGATGAAAGTCACCGCTCGATTTACAACCGATACCGTGCGATCCCCGATCATTTCGACGCTATCCACGTCGGCCTTACTGCAACCCCGACTGACTTCATCGACCATAACACGTTTGAGCTGTTTGAATGCGAGGACGGTTTACCATCCTTCTACTACGGCCTCGAGGAGGCGATAAAGGACAAATACCTCGTCCCGTATCGTCCTATACACGTCGCCAAGACTCAATTCCAAGTCGAAGGTTTGAAGCCAGGATTGTTGCCTCCGGAGGTCGAAGCTCAACTAAGGGAGCAGGGCATTGATCCATCTGAATTGGATTTCGACGGCACTGACTTCGAGCGGCGCGTCACGAACACCGGCACGAATGACGCCATCGTGAGAGAGTTCATGGACGTGTCGATCAAGGATGCCTCAGGGACATTGCCCGCAAAAACAATTATCTTTGCTGTGAGCCACAACCACGCGCTGGAAATCTATCAGAGTTTCAACAGGCTCTATCCCGACTTACAACGTCGAGGGCTGGCGAAGGTCATTGATAGCCACATGGAGCGTGCTGAAAAGACACTTGATGACTTCAAGAACCGTGGTTTCCCGCGAGTCGCGATTTCTGTCGACATGCTGGATACCGGGATTGACGTCCCCGCAATTCGTAATCTCGTTTTTGCCAAGCCAGTGTTTAGTCAAGTCAAATTCTGGCAGATGATCGGCCGAGGGACGCGAACGTGGACCGACCCTGTCTCGGGCGAGGAGAAGAAGGATTTTCTGATCATCGACCATTGGGACAACTTCGCCTATTGGCAGGTCAACACGGAAGGGGGCGAGGATAGCGAGCCGGTCGAACCGTTGCCGACCGGCATCTTTCGGCTCCGGCTGGAAGCTCTTGAAATACTTGCCGGCCGAGATCAGATGGAATCGGCAAACCAAGAGCTTGCCTCCCTTCAGGCAATACTCCGCGCGCTACCGCTGGACAACATCAACGTCGCTCCGCATACCGACGAGATCGAACAGCTGATCATGTCCGCCGATGGATGGCTGCCAATGGACGAAGCGAAGCACCAACGTCTTTCGCTGACTATCGCTCCGCTGTTGCGTTTCTCGACCGCCTTCAGTTACGTCATGCTACAATTCGAGCGGACTACCGAGAAATTGATCATTGCTCAGCTGAGCTCAGACGAAGGCGAAGTCGCAAGGCTCAGCAATCGTGTGCGTGAGGACCTGTCGCTACTCCCAAGAGACATTCCTGAAGTTCGCGCTGTACTGGATGTGCTAGACGAAGTCACTGCCGACAAATACTGGGAGGGACTGAATTGGGAACGACTTCGACGCATTCAAGAGGTGTTTACACCACTGATGCGATTCCGGTCACGACGTCGTGGCGGGGGCCAAATGATCAAGCTATCGGTTCGCGATTACATACGAGATCGGCACTGGATCGTTTTTGGCCCTTCTGGCGAAGGCGCTTTTGTCGAAACGTACCGTCAGCAGGTAGAAGCCTACATTCTCGATCTGACAGAACAAAGTCCCGCATTACAAAAACTGCGCGATGGTGAGGAACTCACCGAAGAAGAGCTGAATTCCATCGCGAGCCTGCTGGAGCGGCCAGACCTGTTTATTACCGAGGATCGTCTCCGCGAAGCCTATGAGTTTCCTGATGCCGACTTGAAGGGGTTTCTGAGTCACATCCTCGGAGTCGCGGCGTTGCCTTCAAGGGAAAAGCAGGTTTCAGAGGCATTCGACAAATGGATTGCATCCAATCAGCGGCTCAACGCGACACAACTGATGTTTATCAGGACGCTACGGCAATTCGTGCTGAGCCGTCCAGCAATCACTTCAATTGAAGATTTCAATCAACCGCCGCTGAATAGGATTGGCGACCCACGGAAGCTATTCAGCCCCCAACAACTCAATGAAATACTGGCACTCGTTGCCGATTTAGCCGCGTAAGGACACTCATGCTTTCACCACAACTCCGCAGCAAAGTCCACAGTCTGTGGACCATGTTCTGGGCAGCCGGGATGACCAACCCGTTGGTTGCCATCGAACAGATCACGTATCTGCTGTTCCTGAGACAACTCGAACACTTCGATCAGAAACGTGTCGAAGATGGTAAGCCAACCATCTATGGACTTCGTGAAGTCAAAGACTCGCAAGGACACGTGTTGAAGAATGACGACGACACGCCAGTCACGATCGACTACGACGTATGCCGCTGGGAGTACATTCGCCAGAATCCCACGTTCGAGCTTTTCAACGATACGGTCTTCCCGTGGCTGCGACAGCTTGAGAAGTGGCTGAAGGAGAATAATCCATCGAACCATGATCCACTGGAAAAGATTACCGGTCGATTAGATGACGCTTACTTCGTGCTCGATCCAAACAAGACCGACACCCTCACACGAGCGGTTCAGGCGATACACGAATTGTTCAACCAGATCGGCGGAGCCAACGCCGACATCATGGGTGACATCTTCGAGTACCTGCTCGGCGAGATTCAAACGGCCGGAAAAAACGGGCAGTTTCGCACGCCACGGCACATCATTCGATTCATGATCGAGGTGCTTGATCCACCGCCCATCACCAATGGACGGCCGACTCGAATCCTCGATCCTGCGTGTGGCACAGGCGGGTTTCTCGTCAACACACTGATCCACTGGAAGAAGAACAAGACGGACAAGGAACTATTGCGTCTGGAATGGGACGGCACGCCGCATCGTTTGTTTGCAACGCTACCTGAAGAACTCGATCCGAACGAATGCTTCTTCGGCTACGACAACGATCGCACGATGGTCCGCATCGCGTGGATGAACATGATCCTCCACGATCTGGATTTCCCCAAGATCGACCAGCTGGATAGCCTCTCCAAACGGATGCCGGATGATCTGAGCGACACATTCGACTTTGTTCTTGCGAATCCTCCCTACACGGGGACCGTCGATCAGGGTGATCTTTCAACGAATCGAAACCGAGTGGAGTTCAAAGGCAAGAAGCCGCTGACAACCAAGAGCGAGCTGCTCTATGTCTGGATGATGCTGGACCTGTTGCGAGTCGGTGGCCGTTGTGCAGTGGTCGTCCCAGATGGCGTACTGTTTGGTTCAACAAACGCTCACAAGGAACTTCGCCGCAAGTTATTGTTTGAGCATACACTGGAAGGCGTCGTTTCACTCCCCGGTGGGGTCTTCAATCCGTACTCAGGCGTGAAAACGTCGATCCTGATCTTCCAGAAGGTCGGCGACGAGGCGCTGGCGGGCCGCGAGCCTCGGACGAAAGAGGTCTGGTTTTACGAGATCGCCGAAGAAGCGTTCACGCTCGATCAGAAACGCAACAAACGTCAGGGACAGAATAACGACCTATACGACGCGAGTGAAAAGTTTCAAAAGTGGTTTGAGGTGCTTCAGGGCTCAGACATCGCTGGCCTGCGTGAAGCGGCCGAGGCCACAACCTACCACCAGCCTGAATACTGGAGAGAACGCTGGCGTGTCATCGACGATGATTTCCTGCTTATCTTCCCCGAAGAAGAATCGCAAAAGGGTCACGCGCTCGGGTTGCATGAAATCTTTGCTGATCTGCCGCGCGATCCCGAGGAAATGACCGAAGTCGTCTGTACTGAGGGTCGAGCGCTAATCGACGCCCTGACGTCTCAGTTTGTGAAACATGCGTGGGCGACTGGTGCGAAGGCCAAAGCAAAAGCCAAAAAGCGGGAGAATGCCGCAAAAGAGCTGAACAAGCGATTACGAAAGTTGACCAGCGATCTGAATAAGCAGATACGCGAGAAGAAGGTTCTGGACCGCGAATACGACGAGTTCGGTTACAAGGCATTGAAGCAGACTCTGGATGCAGCATCCGAGGACGCTCGGGCAAACTTGGAGACAGCATCCAAAGACAAGTCGAAGCCAGAAGAGCCGCAGGATTATGACGTTGCCGAGGAATCACTCAACGGAATCTTGAAGTGTTTTGCGAGGTTGGATGGTTATGACATCTGGCTCCGCAGTGTCGATGTCACAACACACGATGAGAAGCCGCAGAAGTCGACCGAACACGAAGAAGCCCCATCGGATGTGCTCGCTTGGATCACGCCCGTCCGTGCATGGGCAAAGCTCGACACATGGGGAGCCGATCCTGAAACGGAAAAGGAGATCAAGAAGCCAACGCACGATGACGACGGTCTAGTCGATCCAGAGTACCTGAAGTTTCTTATTGAGAAGCTAGAGGCGTTCAACGACGACGGAACAGTCAAAGATGACTTCGTGGAACTGCTCGATCCCGATTGTATCGAGGCGGCCGATCTCAACCTGTCGGCGGGTAGACATAAACCATTCGTTTACGACCCAGAAGATTTCCGCCCCCCCTCAGAACTCATTGAAGAGCTTGACAACGTCCACAAGAGAATAGGTGATAAGCTCAGCGATTTACTCAAGATGGTCGGAGGTGGGGCCTGATGTTTCGCACCGAATGGCCGGTAGCCCGTCTGTCGCAGTTGCTTACTGATGTCCAACCTGGTTTCGCACGTGATCCTGGAGATGGTGACGTTGGCATTGCTCAGCTAAGAACAAACAACGTGGATAGGAATGGCGAGCTTTCACTTGAGACAGTGAAACGCGTCGACGCGTCGGAGGCTGAGCTTACGAAGTATTCCGTGACGCCTGGTGACGTGATTTTCAATAACACCAACAGCCCAGAGCTTGTTGGCAAAACCGCATTCTTTGATCTTGATGGCGATTGGGTCTTGTCCAATCACATGACGCGGTTGCGCGTCAATCCTGAGGTGGTCGATCCCAAGTTCCTCGCGCGAGTGCTTCACTTCTACTGGGGCATGGGATTCTCGGGGCGACGGGGCAAACAATGGGTAAATCAAGCTGCGGTTGACGCACGCGCGCTGTCGACGTTCCCCATTCCACTTCCTACGCTGAGTGAGCAGCGGCGAATTGTGGAGACTCTGGACGAGGCGCGTGACATCCGACAACTCCGCCAGCAGGCCTACGGCCTCACTGCCGATCTTATCCCCGCCATCTTCCATGACATGTTCGGCGAAGAGCTTTCGGAAGTGCAGTACGTGCGACTTGGAGCCATTACGAGCGAAATTCAGTATGGAACGTCTACTGCATCCGCCGAAACGGGGTACACAACACTCAGGATTCCAAACGTAGTTGGCGACACTGTTTCCTACGATGAACTAGTAACAGTTCCACTCTCAGAAGCAGAGGCTAAGAAATACTTTCTTAGCGATCACGACATGCTTTTCGTACGGACCAATGGAAATCCTGAGTATGTGGGTCGAAGTGCTGTCTTCAATCGTCAGCTCGCTAATGAAGCTGGATTGAACGAGCAAGAAGTCATTTTCGCTTCGTATCTCATAAGACTTCGTTTGAAGGAGGATTCGTTTGAACCCGAGTTTGTTGCTTCGTATCTCCGCACACCGATTGGCCGACGAGACGTCATGCGACAGTCGAAGACGTCAGCTGGGCAATTCAACATCAACACTCAAGGTCTTAAGGGTTTAGCAATTCCGGCGGTTCCACGAGATCGACAATTGCGATTCATTGAGGTCGTTAGAGAAATAGATGACTTGAAGCGGTCGCTGATGTACGAATCACAATGTATTGACTTGAAATTGAACAGATCACTTCTCGCGCACGCTTTCAGCGGCGAACTGACAGCTGAATGGCGGGAAGCCAATCGTGAATTGCTCGAACAGGAGGCGGCGAAACGTGACAAATGGCTACATGAAGCAGGCGTCAAACTGACCGTCGCTGACACCAAAATCGAAGTCAAAGCGAAAGATCAGGACGATCGGCACGAAGACCTCAATCGGGAACAGCATGAACTACTCCGCCAAATTCAATCGCTTGAACTCGATGCCAGCGCCGGCACGTTCACCTTGTCGACGTTGACGGATTCGTTGGTCGAGCCGCTCGACAAGCTCTCGGTCGCAACCGTCCGACGCCACCTCGACGTGTTGACCGCTCGCGGCCTGGTCAAATCCATTAGCCGGCGGGCTGGTGCTGGCGGCAGCATTGATGTCGCCTTCGGCAACGCCTATCGCCTGCCGAAGAACAACAAACAAGCTGTGAAAACCGATTCCGAAGCTGATGAAGTGCGAATGACAGAACTCGACCGTATGTCCCGACAGGGCCGAGTGTTTCATGAAACGCTAACTGATCAACTGACACTTTCCGAAAAGATCGCCGCGACGTCGGAACGGCTTAGCGCTGGAAACCTGGCTCCCGTTTCCGGCCTGTACCAAGAGATCGGTCCGGATGGTGAGCTTGGTAAAACAGTTTCGATCGAGAAAGGCAAAAGCCTTCCACCACCGTCGCTTGAGGGTGGAGTGTACGTAAAGAAGGGAGACGAGTGAACCATGCGGCTCCGGTATCTCCACATTTCGAACTACGGTGTCCTGACCGACCTGCGAGTCCACTTCGACCGCGAACGCATCTTTCGTGAGCATGAAAAGCTGATGCGTGTTGGTGACCTGCACTTCGTCGTCGGTTTGAATGGCACCGGAAAGAGTAGCCTGCTGAGAGCGTTGTATGAAACCTTCCGCTGGCTGGAAGGAGTCAACAGAGACCTGATCAACTCTCGCACGCCGTTTCCTTTTCCCGTTACGCTGGTCTATGACTTACCGTTACCTAATCGAAAAGATGGCGATCGGACCTGCATCTTTCATCATGAAGGACAGTCGGTTTCTGACGGTTTCTTTTTTGCTGCGATGTCACCATTGAACGAAGCAGATCATGGGGACTGGAATGGCTGGATCGAGTGGTTGAAACCGTATGCCAATCCGAACACTCCCGAGCAGATGAGTGGGCTCGTTCCCTCCGACAAATTGCAGGGCAATGGACAGGTGCGAGCCAGCCTACCCGATCCGTTGCTGGTCTACACATCCGGCTCCCTGGCAGTCTGGGACCGTGTTCGTGAGCCCGACCTTCCGGATCAGGACCTGAATGAAATTATTTCTGTTGTCAGCGATGACGAACGCCCCCGTGGCTGGGACGTTCATCGGGAACTTGCGTTGCCGGAGGATCATGTGGGGCAAAGCGAACGCGGCGAACTGCGCAAGTTTACCGACCCTAGTACTCAGACCGGTGAATCTCACTGCCAACTGCTGAAGCCAATCGCCCTCAAGCTGGCGGCCCTTGCCGTAAGCCTCACTCAGGCTTCAAGCGAAATGCCTCGACTCGCCAGCAACGAGTTGGAAGAAGTGTGGCGACATGAACTGGCAGAACAAATCGCGACACAGCCACCAAGTGACGTGGTCAGCGAGAAGACAGCCAGATCACTACTGAATTACGCAGACTGGTGGTATCCGACACACTTGAGCATGGAGTACCGCCCGAGCCCAGACAAGCTGAATGCGGAAACTCACGCACAACAACTTGTGCTGTGTGCACTTGCCGAAGAAGTGATTCGGCAGCCGCTGGGGCGAATGCAGATGGTGATCTATCTCGGACCACGAACTATCACACTCTCCGACAAGATCGCGGCAGTCTACGGTGATCGAGACATCCCGATTCAAGTTCAGGAAGTTGTCAATCGGGTGGAAGGTTCAACATCGGGCGCTCAAGCGGTAGTTCGAACGCTTTGCCGCCTTACCCCCAATAAGCACGGCAATCTCGATCCCGAGCGTGCCCGCTGGGAAATCTTTCAAACGCTGCACTCTTGGCACAATGCGCGCTTGCTAGATGATGTGACGGTTACAATTCGCCGCATCACCAAAATGGAAGCCATCGACGGCGAACTAGATGATGTCGTTGTGACATGGGAAGACCTGAGCGATGGCGAGCAAATGCTGCTCGGACGAATGTCGCTGTTGTTATTGCTCAGCGGTCGTCACGGTAGTCTTCTTCTGCTCGACGAGCCGGAAACCCATTTCAACGACTCATGGAAACGCGAGATCATCGACATCGTCGACGATAACATCCTGCGCACAACCGCCGCTCACGTCATCGTTTCCACGCACACAAGCATTGCTCTGACAGACGCCTTCGCGAGCGAAATCATTCGACTGATCCGAAGTAACGGCAGAGCTGAGTTCAAGCCTGTGTCGTTCGCTTCGTTTGGAGCAGAACCCGGTCGGGTCATGCTCAACGTCTTCAACATGCCGGAGGCGATTGGAAGTCGAGCTGAGGAAGTGCTGCGAATTCTGCTGGAAGAAACGAACTGGCAGGGCAGACGCTCGTTGCTGGAGCACGTTGTCGCCGAGGTCGGCGGCGGATGGCCCAGAGCACGCCTTCGAGAAATCTTGGAGGAACTCTGATGCTGCATCCACTGCCAGAAACACGACAGCGAAAATACCTACATTTTGCGTGCTGGTTGCAACGCCGACTCATTCGAGCACTATGTGCCATGCCTGCTGGTTCAAGGGTGGACGTGAATTGGCTTTATGGCGTTTGGGCGGATGTTGACCGGGATTGGGTCAAGAGTTTCTGGGGTAACACAAACGGGCCTCGGAACACGGCAATGAGCGCCGTCGCTGCGGCATCAAGTTCAGTGAAACGATCTCTTTGGCGATCCACAGTTCAGCAAACCCGCGTCCGACGACTCTATAAGCAGGGAAATAGGACACGCGTTAAGGTGTTGACATGGGCAGCACCCAAGAAGAATGCGACTCATGATGAATTGGCTCGCGAGGCGTTTGCCACGCTGATGCGAACCTTCTATGACCGAGGACTAAAAAAAGGGTTCGTGCTCCGCGCGGGTGAAGTCAGTTACATCTCAATCCTTGAGACGGGACTCGCCGACTCAGGAGTTTGTCCTCTTTGCGATGGAAAACTCGATCCACGTAACCGCGTTATTGATCATTTTTTTCCGCAAGAAGGTTTCCCCGCTCTCACATGCTTCCCAGACAATCTCATTCCGATTTGCGATACCTGCAATGGTCCCCGGGCCAAGCTTGCGAAACCTCCATACACACCAACTATTGGCGGCGAAGTTGATGTGACAGATTGGTTTCATCCCCGTTGGCGTACGGCACAACGACAATTGGTCGTTCGAGTAGCCCGAAACGGTAATCGACTTGAACTAACCGTAGAACCTACCAATGCCTTATTTGCTCCCCACGTCGATAACTTTGTGCAGCTGACCAACGTCCACACGACCTGGTCGGATCGTCTACGCGCAGCCCTCAGGCAGGAACAAGACGAAGTCGAATCGGAACTGCGAAGATTGCGGATACGAGGCATTGCAGTCGATCGAACCGTGGTTCAGGAAACGCTGATCGAGAAACGAGATTACTACGAGCGAAAGATTGGCTCCGAAGAATACGCTTATCGAAATTACGGCATCTACAACTACATGGCCAACGATCATGCATCCATTCAGGAGATACTGGCGCAAGTAAATGAGTGACTGGTGGGAGAATGCATCGGAACCGGCGATCAAACAACAGGACTTCGTTGGGATCCAATTGCGATCGAAAGATCGCCGTCTGGTTGATGGTACCATACCTAGAGTGGGTCTGTTCTGGGAGTATGCTGAACCTTGCGATTCGGCAGATGAACTAAGCTATTCGCTCGAACCCTGCTTCTGCATGTTGTGTGTCTGAACGTGTCGGCTGACGGCTGAACCAGAGAGGCCAACCCCGGCTGCGATTTGCCCTGTGGGGTACCCTGCCTCGTACATTTCGATGATGCGATCAATCGTCGACCGTTTGGTGTATGCCTGGGCTTGTGGTGCAAACGGCGTTGGTCCTGCCTCGTCGAAGACAGGGGCCAAGTATTGCTGAACATCACGGATTGCCTTGAACACCCGGCCGAATGGACGGTTGGAGTATTGGTCGGAAAGTGAATCAGTTTTCACGGGCGAACCGTGGCAGTCAAAGACTCCGGCAATCTCTCCGTCCGAGAATCGTTTGATCAAATCCGTGGCCGTCTTGCGTAGCTTCCCAAATGAAAGTTTGCGGATTTGATTTCCGTCGTTCTTGATTCTCGCGATGAGCCGATCGAAGTGATTGGGGATCGCTTGATTTGCGTTGTTGCCCTCCGTCGGCCGATCGAGCGCCGTCCCATTTTTTGTGACGACTAGCCGGGCGTCCGGCGCGAAGTTGGGAAACCCTTTTCGATGTTCGAGTGCCCATTGAACACCTTCCACCGTCAGTGGAAACAGGATGTGTTCGCCATACACGCCACTTTTGCGACGAATCCGTTTGATAAACGAATCATCGGGTGTGCTTTTATAATCGAGTACTTCCTGCTCTCGTTTAGAATGTGCCTGGTAAAAATACACCTCGCCAATGAGAAGTGACGCGATTTCTGCTCGGCCAAAACCACAGTTCAACCCCAATAGAAGCAGAAGCCGCTCAAATGGCTGCCCATAACGCATCAGAAGCCGAAGCTCATCCAGCGAGAACGTATCAACTTGTTCAAGGCTCCTCTTGGCGTGGTCGCTGGCGAGACGACGAACTCTGGTTTTGATGTCGTTAAAAGCAAATGGCTTTTGCCAGTCAAACTGGCTGGATTCATCGAGCCACTTAAAGAAGCGTATGAGCGTTCCCAAGAAGTTCGACGCCGACTTTGCCGTCATCGGCTCCCTTGTCCCAATCTTGTACGGTCGTCGTCGCCAGTATCCGACAAGTTCGTTGACTGCGTCCGCATCGAGCCGGGCAAGCAACACGTTATCATGGTGCTTCTTCAGGTTCTTCACCTGCCTCATCTGCGTTTTCCCCCACGGGGAAACATGATCAAGCTCGGGGTCAAAGTAGTCCTTCTCCAGGTGCTTTTGGTACGCATTGAACGCTTGGTGCAGGGTTGCGGATGGAGTCCGCGATTTTGGCAAGTGCGTTTGCCCGTTTGATACTGCCCGCGGGTTAGCTTTTTGGACGCTCCCATTCGATTGAGGCTTCTCTACGCGTCGTGCGCCAGGATCGCTGGGTTTGAGCACCCCTTCGAGCGGCTCATGTTTCGCTTCAATCGTCGCAGACAGGATCGCCAACTCCGGTGAGAAGTTGATGCCGGCATCGGCAAGTCGCTTCTTGGCTTCTTCGAGCGCCTCGATCACCTCAACATCTGGGGTCTGGATGGGCGCTGGCTCATGGGGGATCGCCTCGAAAAGCTCCAGGGCGGCCTGGCCAACTTCGTATGCGTGTTGATCTTCGGGAAGGAAAAGAATGACAGGGTACTTCGCCTGCATCCGCTGGATTCGAGCCGCATACTGATGCTGCTTCTCGCTCGGACCGCGCGGGATAGGGATCTCCGGCGTCCCTTTCGCAATCCGTTTCCCGATGATCAGAAGATCCTCGGGCCAGAGGGGACGCTCGTCGTCGCACGATTTGCAGAAACTGTCCCACAGTTCCCGGAGTTTTCTCTCCCGCCTATCGGCTTCCTTGCGATCCGTCCCTAGGATGAACTTGTGCTGTTGGAGCTTGCCAGATTTGCTGAGTTCCCACCCGAGTTGCCGGGTGTAGTATCCTCGCGAATCTGGCTTCCATTTCTGCCGGGACCGCGTTGCCATTTGCACACTCGTTCCGGGCTCTTATCGGAACATCAGTGTCCAAATCGGGCCGCTATAAGAACATTTATCGGAAATCCAGGAGGTTTCCAGTGGCCCATCCGTCCCAGCACAGGCCGAAAAACACTTGATTTCCAATAAAAATAGCCACTTTGCTCAGAAAAACAAGTGGCTATCAAGTGGAGGCGGCGGGATTTGAACCCGCGTCCCGCGACATTTCCATGCAAGCTTCTACGTGTGTAGTCGACTATTTGAGTTTCGCGAGGGGAGGCTCCAATCGACGGGATACGCCCCTCACTATCAAAGAACTTTATTTAGTCTTCAGCGTGCTTTGCGTGACTGAAGACGAGTCGGAATTGGCAACCGACTTTTGGGTCTCTCCGACAAAAACCCTCAGTCGGCACTACCTATATACTAGGCAGCGAGAGCGAGATTATTCTCGGCAATTATTGTTGTAGTCAGCTTTTAACGAGGCCCACTGACTAACCTCGACACGCCACTTACACTTCAGGCTATCCGGTCGATTCCAATTCGCCCCCTGAAGGTAAGAGTACCGTCATTGCTGCCGGCAGCTTCCTTTTTTCGTCATTCGCTGCGGCGAACTTGATATTGTCCCCCGCCCGAATCTACTCATTCTACGTCGCCAAATGAGAAAAAGTTCTCTCCCCGGCGGCGTAAAGTGTTATCATAGCTTGGTTTCGACTCCAAAGATAGCGGCCGAGCTGCGCGACAGTTCGCTTTTCGCATGCAAAAAACGCTGTTTGAAATCGACGCCAAACCTCGCGAAAGCTTTTATTTCGACCGGGGGCTCTTTCTGTTGCCGGGGCATTTGGGCCTCGACGTCCGGCGCCGCCAGCAGTTTGGCTTCATTTCGCACGCCCACATGGACCACGCGGCCCGGCACGAAACGGTCCTCTGCACGCCGGAAACGGCCGCCCTGGTTCGCCACCGGATCGGCGAAACGACCTACCGTGTGATGCCGCTGGGCGAAACGCTCGAGTTCCGCGGATCGCGGCTCACTCCGCTCGCGGCCGGGCATGTCCTTGGCTCGGCCATGCTGCTGGCCGAAACCGACGAAGGGTCGGTCCTCTACACCGGCGACTATCGTCTGGGCGAATCGTACACCGCCGGCGAGGCCCAACTTCCCACCGCCGACGTCCTGGTGATGGAGTGCACCTTCGGCGATCCCTTTTACCGCTTGCCCCCGCGCTCGGAAACGATCGCCAAGTTTCTCGACCTGGTCGACCAGGCCTTTCGCCGCGGCGCGACGCCGATCATCCACGCCTACGTCCTGGGGAAAGCGCAAGAGGTGACCAAGATCCTGACCGACCACGGGATCCGCGTCCAACAACAGCAAGACGTTTACGCGATCAGCCAAATCTACACCGAGTGCGGCTGCGATCTGGGACAGTACGAACTGTACGACGGTCGCCCCAAAACGCGCCACGCAATCGTCACCGCTCCTCGTTCGCAGCGGGGCTGCGACGTGCACGGGGTCGTGCATGCCGAACATTTTGCGATGACCGGCTGGGGTTGGAACCCGGCGCTCGCCGCTCGTTACCGCTGCGAACATGTGATCCCCCTTTCCGATCACGCCGACTACAACGAACTGCTCGAAACGATCGAGCAAGTGGCCCCGCAGCGGATCTACTGCACGCACGGGCCCAAGCGATTTGTCGACGATCTCCGTAGCCGCGGGCACAACGCCTACTGGCTTGGTTAGATCGCGGCGACCGACAACCTGATTTCAACTGACGCACAACTTGATCCAACATCCTTCCGCTGAGTAACCGCCATGCGTAACGTCGCTCTCTTGTCGCTGTGCACTCTCTTCTGCCTCACCGCGCTCGCCGCCGCTCAGCCGCCCGATACCGAGGCCAATCGTCAAATCGTGCAGCGCAACTATCTGACGATGCCGGAACCGCCCCTGGGATTTACCACGACCAAGTCGCCGATTATCAACGGCGACCAGTTCACCGGCTTCCAGGTCGAAGTTTCTCGCCCCGGCGTCGGTGGCGAAATCTTGATCACGATCACGCTGGAAGCTCCCAAAACCGACGCCGAAAAAATCGCCGACGTCGAGAAGTACATCGCCCAGGCGGAACAAACGATGACGCAGCTCAAGTTCCAAGTGGTTAAAAAGAACATTCCCGATCTGGCCACCTACGATTTCTCGAAACCGCTCTTTCTCGACATGGAATACAAAAATGACCAAGGGGTCACCAAGTTCGTCCGCGAGCGGATCTTCTTCACCAGCTACACGACGGTCTTGATGATCGTCGCCAGCAAAGAAGAAGGCTTGGAACTGATGACCCGCTGGGCCACGGCGGTGAAGCCGATTCAGTAGGTTTTTCGTTGACGTCGTATCGCGCCTGTGCCATCACCAAATTTGCACCATGAATATTCCGCATAAGGCGGCGCCGTGAATTGGAAATGCCGGACTTCGAACTCGAAAACCTCTGCTGCGATTTGGTTTCCGAACGTCGCTACGAACCTTTTCTGATCCAACTGCTCCGGACCGATGCCGGACACTGGCAGCGAGTGTTGGACCTCGCCCAGAGATCAGGAATTGATCTGTCGCAATTCCGTGATCTTATGATGGAACTGTCGGTCGTTTGGCTGAACCATCCGACTGGCGATCCATCGTATGTAGCAATCCTGTTTTACGATTTTGATTCCAAGTGGACCAAGGGAGCGGACTACAATTTCGTTCGTGTGCAGCAACAGTTGCATGACCCAGACGAGAAGGCCGACAAGTAGCGCCGGACCGCTGTCGATTATTTTCCCCAAGTGCTCCATTCATTCTGCCGCAGGCCGAGCCGCATGTGTGGCGATAAAATGCCGCACCATCCGGGTCGTCAACCATTCAACGAAGCCCGCTGGACCGGACTGCCTTCTTTTTGGGCCCCCACGGCGCGGGTCCCATTTCTGGCCCGCAGGGACCGCTCATACGACCTAAGTCAAATCCTCGTCTAATAATACGCCAATTCCAAAAATGGGACCGGACCGCGAACCTTTTTTTTCCACCGTCGGTTTAGCGCCGAAGCGACGGGCCCCTTCACGGTCGGAATACGACTCAATTTTCAAAGAACAAATACTTGGGGTGACGCGTTGGGCAAAAGCGTCGTTGATCCTCCCCTGCGACTCGGAGTCGACCCTAAATCCGTGCGCTTTGTCAATCGACAAATGTAGCGGAGGCCGTGCCCGTTCTTCTCGCGCACGCATTCGGCAGGCACGGCCCAATCATGTTTTGCACGAGATTTGCGCCACTGATTAACGTTGCTTCTCTGCTCTTTTGGGCGCCGAGCGTCATTGGGTCTGGTCCCGTTTCGTCGCCCGTTGACGCTTCTCTGCGTCAATCTGCGGACATCTGCGGTTCCAACGACTCCGGCGGTAGTTTTGTGAACCGCAGATCTACGCAGATGAACGCAGATGGTTGTTGACGGCGCCGCACAATTGTCGTGCCGAACGATATTGGGCACGGCCTGGTCTACGTTTTTCGGTGAACGATGCTGGCCGCCTGCGGTTGGGATTTTGAAGTGATTCCACCGCACGCTTTGAGGTCGACCATGCATCCGCGAACTGTCGTCGCCAGCTACCTATTGCTGCAAGCTGCGGCGACCGCCGCGTGGTGGCTGCTGTTGTGGCTGGTTCCAGCGTCGGCCGCTTGGTTTCAGCCGGCCAATTGGCCGCGGGAAGCGTTGCTCGGGTTTTGGCTCGGCGACCTGCTGTTGCTAGTCGGCGGTTCGCTGATCGCGGCGCTCTTTGTAATGCGGGACGATCGCCATGCTCGGCTGGCGGTCTGGGCGCTCGCCGCGGCGGCCTGGTATCCGACGCTGACCTGCGTCGGGGTGAGCCTTTTGAGCGGCGAGGCCTGGATCGCGGCAGGCCTGATGGTTTGTCTGGCCGGAATGACGCTGGCGATGGCGACGATCTACGGCACGCAGGAGCAATCGCCGGCCCTGTTTCGCGCGACGCCGCTGGCTCCCCAAACCGCATGCATCTGGACGAGCGCCCAGATGGCCATTTTCTGGAGCGTCTTCCTGGGGATTCTGCCGCTGGCGATCGTCGAGCTTCAGCGGTATCTCGGTATCGCTCCGTTTCGCATTGACGGGCAAAGCGTGATCGCCGCACTCCTGTTCGCGGCGGCGGCGTCGCTGGGCGCCAGCAGCGCCTACGTGATGGCGAAAATCGGCAACGGAACGCCGCTCCCAACGGCCGCCGCGCCGAAGTTGGTGGTCGTTGGGCCGTATCGTTACGTGCGAAATCCGATGGCGATCGCCGGCATCGGGCAAGCGATCGCGGTCGGCGTTTTTCTGGAAAGTTTGCCGGTAATCGGCTACGCGCTGCTTGGGGCAGTCATCTGGCATGTCGCCGTTCGCCCGGCCGAAGAAGCCGATCTGCAACAGCGTTTTGGCGCCAATTTTGTGCAATATCGAAAAAAGGTTGGCATCTGGGCGCCGCGGCTCTCGCTCAGGCTGTTGGGGTCCGACGTGCGGACGATCGGAACGGGACAGTAGTCGCCAGCCGAACCAAATTCGGACTTGGCCTCTCTGATACCGTACCCAACCCTGATTCCAAACTTCCACCGAAATCGAGCCGATGAACCTCTATTTCGTTTGTCGCGACCACCGCAAAGCGCTGTTGGTCGGCAACGGCGGCGACACGGTCGAGACGAGCGTGCTGCGCCACAATGTAAAGTCGGATCGACTGGCGGCGGTGATGTTGCAGTTTATGCATGAGCACCGCAACTGCGACGCCGCGTGGCTCGATGAATACCAGTTCTTTTCGATGGACCTCCGCGGTTATCAGCGGGCCGAGCCCGAATACGACATTCCGTTCAAGGGGATGCTCAGCATTGATATGGACGACGCGATGGAAGAGTTCCGGCGGCGCGAGGAGTAAAAGAATGCGAAGGGCGGCAAGCGGGCGCGTTGTAGATTCAGCCTGCGCCCCTGGTCCGCAAAAAATCGTCAAACGACTGCTTGGCATTGTCGCCGTAAGCCGACGCGATATCGGCGACGGTCCTGCCATACTTGTCGGCGAGATTGGGGTTGGCCCCCAGTTCAAGGAAAACGCCCACAGTCGTCCAGTCAATTTCTGTGCGATCCATCTGATTCGCTCCGTCGATCGCCATATCAACGGCCTGATGCAACGGCGTCCAACCGCTATCGTCCTGAAGATTCACGTCGGCGCCTGCGGCCACCAGGGCGCGGACAATTTCGCCGGTTTCGTCATTCTCGCCGGCGCACATGATTGCCGACGAACAGTTGCGCCCTGGGATATTGGGATTGGCGCCAGCGTCTAGCAATCGCTGAACGGCAGCGAGATCTTGCCGCCAGACTTCATGGACAAGCGAGTCTTCCAGCGATTCAGGCGTCTCTTCCATCACGCGTTCCTATTCTGTTGCTTGCGAGTCCATTCCCTCGACTTGCGCTGCGGGCTAGCGTTGGCACCTCGGCTATTGCGCCCTTTTCCGCGCCAGGTTCAATTTGGCGGTGAGAACTTTGTCGAGGTCTTCTTCATACGGGGTCAGCAAGCGGACGACCTGCTGGTAGTCCTTGGCGCGGAACGCGTCGTCGACGGCGGCGAGCGCCTTTTCGCGTTCTCGCTGGCGCCGCCAGATCGCCCATTGCTCCTCTCGGCGGCGGATATCCTCTTCCGTCGGCTGATACGCTTCCGCGTGCGCCTTCAAAAGGATGAGGAAATGATACTCCGCATCGGGCAGCGGGATGGTAAAGTCCCCTGCCCTCGGATTGCTATCAAGCCACTCGTTGATTTGCTCGATGTAGGGGAGCACGTCGTAGTAAAAGGCGGCGATGTCCTCTTCGGGCTGCTGGTCCCGATAGTCGCCGCGCGTCACGTCGCAAGAGATCGCCCATCGCTCGGCATAGGGAATCAAATCGCGGAGATGCTCCGGCACCTCGGCGGGATCGATCGTAAAGTAAGGTCGATTCGCCGCGTTCATGCCGTACTCGTCGCGGAGAATCTCTGCGGAATAGACGTCGCCGGACTTTAACGGCTTGCGGGGATGTTCGTTCAATTCGCGGTCCTCAATTCCAACCTCACTCCCTTGCTTGCGTTGCGGGCTAGTGAAGAGGTTGCGACTACAATTGCTTCTTGTTCGGATTGGGAATAATCGTCTGTTCGTTCGTAGCGGCGTCGCGAATCACCATGTTTCCTTGCGTGGGACCGAACGGGCCGAATTGTTCGGAATTGACGCCCATCATGATGACCGGCGAGCCATCCTTGGTGCTGATTGAGAAACCGTTGCCAGTTTGGTTGACGCCGATCTGAATAACGTTTTGATTCTCTTGGTTCGTGATCCGGATGCCCACTTCACCATCATTGGCGACTTGGAGTTCCAGGCGAGGAAATCCAGAGCTGCCGACGATTTGAATTCCGGCCAGGCCTGGCTCCTCGGCGCTGGCGTGGAGCATGATGCGATCGTTTCCTTCGCGATCGACAAGGCGAATCGAGTGGGTGACGATTTCTTCGTGCGTGACGGTTGGCTTCTTTTTGGTGTTGCGCTTCGCCACGAGAGACTCCGTTAGATGTTGCTTGCGGCCGCATTCCCTCGGCTCGCGCCTCGGGCTAGTTTTGAGGCGCAAGATGTAGGGTGGGTGGAGCGAGCGCGAAGAAAGACGTTTGGCTTGGGGGACGTGACTCGCCTGCGCAACCCGCCTTGGGTTTGGCGACCGCATTGTTGGGTTGCGCTGCGCTTCACCCAACCTACGATTTCCTTGCCGTGGCGTCCGTGTTCTATTCTTGCGGACGCATTCCCTTGCTTGCGCTGCGGGCTAGTGAAGAAGTTGGGCTACCTATTTTTTCTTGGCCGGCTTCTTCACCGTCTTTTTGGCCAGTTCGATGGACGCCTCTAGTTGTTGGTTCCAGAGGGCTTCCAGTTCTTTGACCTTTTCCGGGTTCTGCTTGGCCAGGTTGTTCGACTCGGCGCGGTCGACGCTCAGGTCGTACAGTTCCCACGGGTCATCTTTGGCGGCGACCAGTTTCCAGTCGCCGGCGCGGATGGCGCGATTTCCTTCGTGGAGCCACCAGAGGAAGTCGCGATCGATGGCGACGTCTTCGCCGAACGCCGGAACGAGACTCTTGCCCGGAGCGGCCGGGATCGCTTCTCCGTCCCACTCGGTCGGCTTTTCGACTCCCACCGCGTCGAGAATCGTCGGCGCGATGTCGACGACATGGCCCGGCGTGTTGCGCAGCTCTCCCTTCGCCTTGATCCCGGCCGGCCAATGGACGATCAGCGGCGTGCTGATCCCACCTTCGTGCACCCAGGTCTTATGGCGGCGGAACGGCGTGTTGGCGGCGCTCGAGAAGCCAGGGCCCAAGCACAAGTAAGAAGCGGCGCTTCCCATCGGGGCGCTCGGATCGTGGCCGCCGTGGCGAACCATGATTTCGGCGCTTGCGCCGTTGTCCGAGGCGAAGAAGATCAGCGTGTTTTCGTATTCCCCCATCGCCTTCAGCTGTTCGACCAAACGGCCGATTTCGTGATCCATCCGATCAACCATCGCGGCGTGGATCGCCATCTTGGTCGCTTGGAAACGACGTTGTTCGTCGGTCAGTTCGGTCCAAGGAAGGGGGCGATTGATCTCGCCGGGGCCGAGCTTTTTGATCGCTTCGGGGAAATCGTAAGGAGGGCCGACTTCCGGCTCCAGCGCTGAAAGCGAAGTGTGGAGCAAACCAAGTTCGCGCTGTCGCGCGAAACGTTCTTCCCGCACCTTGTCCCAGCCCTTCAGATAGTTGTCGCGATACTTGGCGATATCTTCCGGCAACGCATGGAGCGGGAAGTGAGGCGCGATGAAGGCGACGTAGTGGAAGAACGGTTGATCGGCGTACTTGTCCGAATGTTCTTTCAAGCAATCGATCGCATGATCGACGACCGCGATCGTCGAGTAGTAGCCCGATTCGTCCGCAGCGGGAGTGACCGGCTTATCATCTTCAAAATTCCCCTTCGCCGTGAAGAAGTTCCCTTGGTTTCGCATGTCGAGCGAACGATCGAACCCAGCGTCCAGCACCTTGCCGTCGATGTGCCATTTGCCGCTGTGATAGCTGCGATAGCCGTGCGGCTTCAAATAATCGGGGAGCAACCGAGCCCAGTTCTGGCGCGAGGCCTGCCCTCCCCCGCCAAGACCAGGGAGCGCGTCGCGATGAATTTGCTGGGCGTAGTAACCGCTGAGAAGCGCTCCGCGAGTCGGCCAGCAGCGGGCGGTGTTGTAGAAGTTGGTGAACTTCAAACCGCCGGCGGCCAGCTTGTCGAGATTCGGCGTCTCGATATCGCCGCCGTAGCAGCCGAGATCGGAATAACCCATGTCGTCGGCGAGGATAAAGATGACGTTCGGCTGTTTGGCGCCATCCGCGGCGATGGCTACCGAACCGATCATCAGTAAGCAAGCGACGACAGTGAGTGATTTGCGAAGCGTCAGGAAAGCGTGCATGAGGAGCCTTCTCGTTGGGCCCGAGGGGCGGAATGGGTGATTTTCTGGGGGCGGAAACGCCGCGAGGTGGGGACTCGATATGTCGCTCTAGTATCAACGGTCCGTGATGCCGCGTCAACTTTTGGGGGCTGACGCACGCTTCCCTGGATTGGGGAATGGCGAAAAAGTCCTGTAGCGCCCCTGCTCTCCTCCTGCCGGGTGAGCGATGCTGGCGCCGTGCTGCCGATTTTTCAAGTTCGTGTGGACTTTCCTTCCCTATTTTTCGTAGGATCCCGCGACGTTCTGCGGATGACGGCGGCAAGCGGTCGATAATCGAAGAACGACCAACCCGGATGGATCGACTCGTCATGCCAGCGGCGACTTATCCGTTCGACCAATCTCCCCAAGCAAGGAAGCGAATCGATGCCACGGATCGCCATTTCGGCATCCATTGTGATGCTGGCCGCCACCGGTAACCTTTGGGCTCAAGAAGTGACGCCCGTCGAGATGCCATTGCCGCCGCAACCGCAATGGACGTACCAGCGCCAAACCCAAAACGCAGCTGGTACGGTTACCAATACGCAAAGCTATCTGAACGCCCCGGAAGATGGTCGCTACGTCCGCGAGCATATGGTCGTCAATCCGCGCGGCGAAATGACGCAGACCTACCAGCGCCTGCAAACCGAGGATGGTTCGTCGATCACGCGGAACCAAACCTGGACCGCACCGGACGGCACGATCTTGCGTCAGCATGAAATGACGCGGACGACGACCGACCCGTACAACACGACCCGCGATCATCTGGTCACGCTGCCGGACGGCCGCGTCGTTCAGCAGTCGACGGTCCGTACGTGGGACGGAACGACCGGGACGATGGAACGCACGATGACGCTCCCCAACGGACAGACGCGCGAGACCTCGCGCAGCTGGACTCCGGACGGCGTCGAAACGACGCAGCCGAGCGGTGCGCCGGTGGTTCAAGCGACGAGCATCGCGCCGACCGCTGTGAAGAAAGAAGAAAAGGTCGCGTGGTACCAGCGGCTCAATCCGTTCCGCAAGAGCGGCGGCGACAGCGCCAGCACGACGACGTCGACCTCGCATGCCGCGAACATGCAAGCTCGTTCGACTTCGACCGACTCGCCGGCGCCGCGTCGCGGCTTCACGATCGGTACCGGTCACTCGACCGAAGTCTCGAACCATGGCCAGACCGTCTCGAGCGCCAACGCGCAGACGCCTGACGTTTCTCCGTCGCTGCGCGGGAGCCAGAACACGCATCGGCCTTCCTTCGCCGGTAGCGTTCCTCGCGACACGACGACGCGGACGTTGCCGGCGCACGCCAACTCGGCGGCGACCGCTTCTCGATCGAATCCGGGTAACGGACGCATTCGCTAAGGGAATCTGCTGTTGCTAGTTCGCCATGCGCGGACGCTGATTGCGGTAGCGATCGCGGCGGCCTGTCTGGTCGCCGCGCGCTCCTCTGAGTGCGTCGCCCAAGAATATTTCGAATCTCCTTCCCCTCTGACCCTGACTCCGCCGCAAGTTGCGCCGGAAGTTGTTGACGAGACCTTCTTGAATGAGGAGGCCTGGTTCAACGCTTCGCAGCCGCCGCCGGTTGACCTGAGTTGGTCGCAGCGGCTCGCACGGATGACGGCGGGACGCACGCAGCTGGAAGGAGGCTACTCCTATCTCAAAGGGAGAGGAGGATCGCAGCATGCGCTGCCCGACATGCTGCTGCGCTACGGCTGGACCGATCGCCTGGAAATCCGGCTCGGCTGGCCGGGGATCGTCTTCACTGACGGCGAGAGCCATGTGCTCGATCCGAGCTTCGGCGTCGTCTACGACATGTGGGGACAGGACGGCTACAGGCCGCAGATGGCGATTCACGTCGCGGCGCCGCTGACGATGCAGGGAAACCCGTTCGCGATCAACAGCTTTCAGCCGGTGACCGAAGTCCTCTACTCATGGCAGGTCGGCCCGCGCAGCACGGTCAGCGGCAGCACCGGCTTTGCGCTGTTCAACGCCGGCGGCGATCACTACACGCAGTTGCAACAAAGCCTGAGCTACGACTACATCCTGACCGATCGGATTGGGACGTTCGTCTCGTGGGACATGCTGTCGAACCATGGCTCGGCGTACGACACCGATCAACACATGCTCGGCGGCGGATTCTCATACCTGCTCAACGAACGCTGGGTGCTGAGTTGGCGAACGGCGTTCGGCGTGAGCGAATCGGCGCCAGACTTCGTGAACGACTTGCGATTTGCATATCGCTTTTAGTGCATGACGTTGATCTTGCGATCGTTCGGCAGCTTTTCGCCCGGCGTGCAGCGCCCTTGTTCGACCTGCGTTTGGAGCAACGCGAGCAATACTTTCACCTTCTCCGGATTCGCGTCGACCAGGTTCTCCTGTTCGGCCGGATCGCTGGCCAGGTTGAAAAGCTGCATCGCAGGCAGGCCTTGTTTGATCGCGACGTTTTCTTTCGGATCGCTCCAGCCGCCGCTGCCATGGGCCAGGCACAACTTCCAATCCCCTTGGCGAATCGCGAAGTGGCCGGAGATGGAATGGCTGATCAGCGTATCGCGGCCAGAGGTTTCTTTACCCGCGAAGACCGGCAGTAGGCTATAGCCATCTTCGCCGCCGGCCGCTTTGCGCGGCTGCTGGGTGATCGCTGCGAGCGTCGGGTAGATGTCGGTCAGACAGGCGAGCGCCTTCGTCGTTTGTCCGCCGTCGATCTTGCCGGGCCAGCGCACCACGAGCGGAACGCGATGTCCCCCTTCGTAGATGTCGGCCTTGTGCCCACGGAAGCCGGCGCTCGGGTCGTGTCCTTTTTCCAAGAGCACCGGAAAGTTGGCCTGCGGAGAGCAGCCGTTGTCGCTGGTGAAGAAGACGATCGTGTCGTCGTCGACTCCCGCTTCCTTCAGCGTATCAAGCAATTGGCCGACATGATGATCGACCTGCATCACGAAGTCGGCGTAGGGGTTCAGCCCACTGGCGTCTTTGAACGGCGGAAGCGGCACGATCGGCGTGTGCGGCGCCGGCAGGGGCAAGTAGAGGAAGAAGGGCTGGTCGGCATTCGCCGGCGCGGTCCGCTCTTTCACGTAGGTGATCGCCTTGTCGAACAAGTGCGGCAGGACCTGTTCGATTTCAAAGTCAGGGCCAATCGGACCTTTGCGATACCAACCATACGGATCTTGCTGGGGTGTCACTCCTTCTTCGCGAGTTGGAATTGCAGTCGGACGACCGGTATCAACCCAGACGTACGGCGGCATGTCGAGCGAACCGCAGTGACCGTAGTATTGATCGAAGCCGTTGATATCGGGACCGTTGGCGACCGGCTGGCTGAAGTCGATCTTCCCCCCTTCTTTCGTCCAATCCCAACCGAGATGCCACTTGCCGATCATCGCGGTGTGATAGCCGGCGCCTTTCATCAAGTGCCCGAGCGTCGGACGATCGGACGGAATCAAATGCTGGCTCGTTCCGCTGAGCACGCCGTTGGCCAACCGCGAGCGCCAGTTGTAACGCCCGGTCAACAATCCATAGCGAGTCGGCGTGCAAACCGAGCTGGGCGTATGCGCATCGAGGAACGTGATCCCTTCGGCGGCAAGTCCATCCAGCCGCGGCGTCTTGATCTTGCTCTCGGGATTGCAGGCCGTGACGTCTCCCAGCCCCAGATCGTCGGCCAGGATGACGATGACGTTCGGCCTCTTCGCGCGATCCGCGGCGTTGGCCGCAGCAATCAGCGTCGTCAACAACAGCAATGAGACAAGCGAGGCGATGGATTTACGCAAAGCGACGGCTGCGGACATGACAAGCTTTCTCGTTGGGCCGAAGAGCTGCAATAGGGGGAGATCACGCGAGCGGCGAGAACGCCACTGGAGATACCGCGCGTCGTTCCAGTATCGGCCGAGAACCGCAAGACGTCAACTTCGTCGAGCGGAAACGAAGGACGGGATCAAGGCCGATGGCCTTGATCCCGCTGCACGCTTCGATTGTCATCAGAAAAAAAGAAATTAGAAATCGATTCGACCACGCAGGCCGAGGACGATCGCCGTGTCATTCGCTTTGTAGATCGGCTGAATCGCTTGAGCGTCGGCGGTCAGATGGAACCATTTGGTGATCGCCGCGTTGTAGTAGATCTCTCCCCCCTGAACGTTTTGCGCCGGTCCGAGAGCTTGAATCGCCGTTTGGAAACCGTTGGTCAAATCGTAGTAGAAGTACCCGATCCCCATCCGATCGCTGGGGCGACACGCAAACAGCCCGAACGCTTCGGAAGAAACGTTGGCGCCGAAGCCATAAGGGCTGGTGTCATGATCGGCGACGCCGAGCGTGAGCATCATCTTGCTGTAGCGCTGGGCGTTGCAGGGATCTTGCCAGAGGCGTTGTTCGGCGATGTAGCCGGCCGACCACGAACCTTTCTGCTCTCCCAGAATCGGAATCTGCACCAGTCCGGCCGGACCGGTGATCCAGCCGTTCGGGTTGAAGTCACGGAACGTTCCGGTGGCGTAGGTCGCCGCAACGGTGTGCGAACCGGCCAGGCCGCCGAAGTCGGTATAGAGACGATCGAAACCGAGGATCGTCACGCCGTTGTTGAAGTCGAGCCCGGCGTCGGTCGCGTGGTTGGTCGTTTCGGTAACGATGACGCCCCGCTCCAGACCACGTTCGCCCGCTTTGACGAGGCCGGCCATGTTCGAGATCGGCGCGACGGTCGGCACGATAATATTCAACGGAATGATCATCGAAACGTTCATAAAGCCGTCCAAGCCGTGACCGTAGTCCGGATAAAATCCTTCCCACAAGTCGAGCATGCTATAGCGGCCGACCATCGCCAGATGTCCGTCGCCAAGTTGTTGCGTCAGCAGCAAATGCGACAGCGCGTACGAAGGTCCGTTGGTCGGGTAGAGCAGGTTCGCATTGACCGGCGAAGCGAAGACGGCGTCGGCGTTGGCGTTCTCGCCGAACTGCCATTCCGAGGCGTGAACCAGGATATCGCCCCCTTCCCACAGCCCCATCTTCTCGGTGTTGAAATCAGCGTAGAGATCGAACTTCGCGCCGTAGCTGAACGATTGCTGACGACCGCCGCTCGACGGGCCTTGGTAGAACTGCGTCAGCGAGCTCTTGATGCCGATCCCGCAATCTTCCAGGCAATAACCGTAGCCCCACAGCCCATTGGTGAGCGACTCGCGGCAACAAAGGCAATCGCACTGGCCGCCGTGACCGCAACTGCAACCGGCAGCCGCGTAATAGCCAACCGGCGTCACCAGCGAATCTTGCTGCGTTGAAGCGTACGTGACGTCCGCCGCTGGCCAAGAACCATCAATGGCCATCGCGTTGGGCGCAGCGGCCTGGGCGTAATTCGTCGGCGCCGCGCAGAACGCCGCCGTCAAGCACAAACAGAGTGACGCGATCGACTTCATGACTCTGGTTCTACAGAAATAGGTATCCGTACCTGGCGACTTCGATTCCGCCATCGAGGCCGCGTTCGCACTTTTGCGCAGGTCGTCCATGTAAGACGCTCCGGTTCGCCATCCTGGCGCAGAACGTCCTTCGTCGTATCGACCGCTGCCGAGGGAAGTCGATACCGCCGCATCGCCAGGCCGACCAAAATAGCAGTGGCCAGGCGCGCAATATTCGAGCTATGCGCGTTGTAGGATCGAGCGGCGAGAGTGCTAGCACTTCCCTTTCGCGAGGCGCATAAAAAAACGCCGAGGGAAAACCCCTCGGCGTTTTTCGTTTCTTCATCGTGTCGCGGCGGACGATTACTCGTCCAGCTGCTTGATCGCTTCCGGCAGCTTTTCGTCGACCAAGCCGAGGACGCCGCGGCCGCCGTTCAGACGGTCGGCGACGTCGAACTGCAGGTTTTCCGGGAGCGAGTCCCAGTACTTGATCATTTCGGCCTTCGGCAGTTCGGTCAGCGGACGAATCAAGCGGAAGCCGACGCAGGTCGAAGGATACTCGGTGAACCACCACGGGCTGAGCGGGATGTTCGGATCCGAGCCTTTCCAATCATCGTCATGCGAGCCGAGCTTGGAAGTGACTTCGCAATTTTCAGCGTCGTCATCCCACGAACCACCCTTCGAGCAAAGCGGGAACGGCTTGGTCGGCCACTGGATCGCTTCGGCGACAGTAACCGTCTTGCCGGCCAGCGCTGCGGGCGCTTCTTCGGAATAGGCGTCGAGCACCCATTCCCAAACGTTGCCGTTCATATCGTACAGGCCATACTGGTTCGGCTTCTGTTCGCCCACTTTGTGCTGAGCGCCATCCGAGTTTTCGGCGTACCACGCGTAGTCGCCGATCTTGTCGGCGTCGCCAAACGAATAGGGACCAGCCACGCCGCCCGAGGCCGCATGTTCCCATTCGGCTTCGCTCGGCAGACGATACTGCTTGCCGCTGACGCCGCTGATCCACTTGCTGTACTGCATCGCCGAGTACTGCGTCATGGTGACGGCCGCTTGCTCCGGATCTTCGCCGTTTTCGTAGGTGAAGGTCGGTTCATACAGCGGGGTCGGAATGGTGATCGCGTCGATCTTGTTATCGTCAGTGACCAGGCGAACGCCGTTCCCTTCGAGCTGCTTGAACAAGTCATAGAGTCGCATGAACTCTTTGTACTGCGCCCAGTTCGTTTCGGTCTTCTGCATCCAGAACGGTTCGACCTTCACGGTATAGGCCGAGGCGCCTTCTCCCATCACCCGCTTGCCGCCGGGGACCGGGACCATCGACAACTGGACTTCAGTGCCGGGGATGGTGATTTCGTAGGGGACCATGAAGCCGCCGTCGATTTCGACATACGGTCCTTCGGCCGGCTTGGTCTTCGAGATGCCGAGCGTTTCGGCAGCCGCTGCGGTCGAAACGGCCATCAGCAGCGCGATTAAACAGGCAGACGCAATACGCATGAATCTCAGTTCCGGTTGAGAGTGAACAATTCGCCTTGGTACGTAGACGGGCCCCACAAGGGTCGCCCAAGCCCTTCATTTTACACTACGACGGTTCGACGAACGACCGACGCCTTGCCGCAAGATTTGCAAAATTGCGCCTCGATAGCGGCTATTTCGCGCCCTCTCGGCAAATAATTGCGCGGTTTGGGGAGCAGTCCCCCAAGTCGGCTTCCGCCGGAAAAGGCTAGTTGGGATTGCTGGTTTCGAGATCAATCTCGATCACGTTGTGGTTCGCCGCCACGACTCGCCAGTCGGCGACCACGACGCCGACCTGCGGAGCGAACATGTCGCAGGTCAGCCAGGTCGGCGCCGCAACGATCGTCCCGCGGAAGACCAACCCATCGCCGACGTTCAATTTGCGGACCAGCGAAAGCGGAATCTCGTCCCCAATCCGCAACCCGACCGGCTGCACAAACAAGTTGCGCCGCGGCATCGGTTCGTAAACGAGCGTTTCGTTGTTGCCGAACATCGGAGCGTATTTGTGCTCCATCGCAATCTGCGTTCGCCCGGTCCAGGAAACGTTGATCAGCACTTCGTCACATTTGAAGTTGCGCACCCCAGCGGTGAACTCCACTTCGCGTCCCACCAACGAGTTGGCGATCTGTTGCAGCTTGATCGCTTCGTCATGGTAGAGATACGGATTCGGCTTATAGGTGGCCAGCGTCGCGGCCAACTGTCCAAACTGATAGAGCTCATCGACATCGACCAATTCGACCTCGGGATCAGGCTGGGCGGCCGACAGCGGAGCGACGCCCAAACCAACGGCGACGAAGACGGCGAGCAATGCAAAGCGAGACATGGTTCTACTTTCGGTGGGCGACGACATGAATGCGCAGTTTCCCCTAGGGGGTCCTCTAACATAGGTTACGCCCTGCCGGCGAAACGAAAAATCAAATTCCGCCGCTGTCGAACTCCCCGACAGGACTGTCGTTTCTTTCGACAACCAATACCGACAGCCACGAGCGCGGTATGAATATATAGAGGCTAACTCGAGCTTCGCCCCCTTTGTAACGAATATCCGGCCTGGCGCGGCAATTGCAGTTACAGACTGGTTGGCTTGCATCCCCGGCGCTACACAATGGAGAACCTCATGTCGCTAAACCCCCTGGCTGGTCGCAAGTTTCTGGCCGCGGCCTTACCGCTGCTAATCGTCACGCTGACGTTTGGTCCACCGAGCGCAGTAACGGCCGCGGACGCCGACTACGACGCCGTCGTCGCCAACGGGGTGAAATACCTCGCCAGCAAACAAGCGGCCGATGGTTCCTATAGTTCGCAAATCGGGATCGGCCCAACCGCTCTGGCGACGCTCGCGCTGCTGGAACATGGCCGCGGCGTCAGCGATCCAGCCGTCGCCAAGAGTCTCGCTTATCTCGAAAAAGCGGTTCGCGACGACGGAGGCGTTTACGCCGCGAACGGTCGGCTGAAGAACTACGAAACCTGCATCGCCCTGATGTGCTTCAACAAGGCGAACAAAGATGGCAAGTACGACGAGATCGTGAAGAACGCCGAGAAGTTCGTCCGCGGAGTGCAGATCACCGACACCGACGGCATCGGCGAAGAAGACATGAACTACGGCGGCTCCGGCTACAGCGGCAAGACTCGCCCTGACCTGTCGAACACCGCGTTCCTGGTCGACGCGCTCGTTTCGAGCGGCGCCAAGGAAGATGACGAAGCGATTCAAAAGGCGCTGATCTTCGTCAGCCGCTGCCAGAACCTTGAAAGCAAGTACAACACCACCAAGTTCGCCGGCAAGGTGAACGACGGCGGCTTCTACTACACCCCGGCCGTCAGCGGCGATCAAGGGGATCGCGGCACGCCGGACGGCGGACTGCGCAGCTACGGGTCGATGGGTTACGCCGGGCTGAAGAGCATGGTCTACGCCGGCGTCGACAAGAACGATCCGCGGGTCCAAGCGGTGCTGGAATACGTGAAGAAGAACTTCGACGTCTCGGCCAATCCCGGCATGGGACAAGCCGGCGTCTTCTACTACTACCAAACCTTCGCCAAGGCGCTCGACGCGTTTGGCGAACCGACCATCACCGACGCCGCCGGCGTCGCTCATGACTGGCGAAAAGAGCTGATCGCCGAACTGGCCAAACGCCAGCAGGCCGACGGCTCGTGGGCCAATAGCAACACCCAGTGGATGGAAGGAGACGCCAACCTGGCGACTTCGTTCGCCCTGCTGGCCCTGGCCGATTGCCAGGCCAAATAACGCGCTGCCCCAAGCTGACGTTGCAGAAGAGCACGACGAGTTCCGCTCGCCGTGCTTTTTTGTGCGCAGTGCGTTCCGTCTCTCCCTCCCATTAGTAGCCCGAAGCGCAAGCGAGGGAAATGCGTTCGGCAAAGTCGATACGAGACCGTCGCTTCCAAACGCTTCTCTACTTGGCGTTTGCTTGCGTTCGCATTTCCCTCGCTTGCGCTTCGGGCTACTATCGGCCCATTCGAAAAAGAAGAAGGCCCTCGTCGAGGCAGTGACTTGGGCCTTCTCTCGCATGGTTCGCCGAGGCGAACTTCCGCCTTCTTCATTCTGTTGAGCTATTCGGAGGGACTTGGAGTTCCTTTGATAGAAAATGGTCTGACTCCGAAGGTTTCGATTACTACGGCGTAAAGTGCGGGTATTACGAACAGCGTCAGCAGCGTCGCCACCATCAAGCCGTAAATCATCAGCCAGGCCATCCCTTCCCAGAGCGGTCCGCCGGCCAGCGCCAGCGGGAACAAACCGCCGACCGTCGTCGCCGTGGTCAAGAAGATCGGCATCAAACGTTGACGCCCCGCTTCGACCAGCGCCGCCCGGAACTCCGGCTTCGTTAAACCGAGGATCGGCCCGTCGCCGTTTCCTTTTTCTGCGCGTTCCCGCAGAACGATGTCAGCGAACTCCATGTAGATGATGCCGGCGTTCAGCACGATGCCGAACAGCGACAACACCCCGAGCTGCGGCATAAAGCCGAGCGGATTCGACGTCACCCACAACCCGAAGATCGAGCCGATCATCGCCAGCGGCAAGGTCGCAACGATCACCAACATCTTCGAGAGACTGTTGAACTGAACGATCAGCAGCAGGATGATCACCACGAACGACAGCCCGAACGATTTGAGCATCTTCCCTTGGGCCTTCAGCGACTCTTCCATGGCGCCGCCGATCTCCACCCGAAAGCCCGGCGGCAAATGGGCCTGCAACTCTTGCATCTCCGGCGAGTTCATCACTCGCATCGTGATGTCGTTTCCGGAGGCGCCCGGTTCGACCCGCGAGCGGACTTCGATCGTTCGGTTCATGTCGCGACGATCGATGATCGCCGGCTCCCAGGTCGCGGCGACGCTCGCCACCGCTGAGAGCGGAACCTTGCCGATATCCCCTTCGACGTAGGCCGACTCTATATCGGCGATCGAACGCCGCCCTTCCGGTTGCAGCCGGAAATAGACCGGCACCTGGTGATCCCCTTCGCGGAAGGTAGTGAGCAAGCGTCCCGAGTAGTAGGCGTTCAGCGTTTCGGCGATCTGCGAATTGCCGACCTGCGACAAGCTCGCCTTGTCGGGATCGACGTTGACCCGCAACTGGTACCCTTCGACGCCCCACGAGTCGTTCACGTCCCACGTCTCCGGCTGCGCTTCGACCATCGCTTTCACGCGATCGGCGGCCGCATGCAAACGATTCATATCGGCGAACCCATCGCCGACGACGCGCATCACCACCGGATCGGCCGGCGGACCGAGGAACATTTCGATCGGCACCACCCGAGCGCCGGCGATCGGCTGAAGTCCCAGCGATTCATCTCCCTCTCGCGCGACCGCTCGCAACTTTTCGGCGAACTCATGCGTTCGTTTGCCGTCGGTGGTGTGGACCAGGATCTCGGCGTAGTTCGGTTTCCGCGGCTCCGGCTCCCACGAGAGATACCAGCGCGAACCGCCGCCGCCGACCAGCGTTCGCATTGCAGCCAGGCGCTGTCGCTCGTTCCCTTCGTCATCCACATACGGCGAAAGTTTGCGGATCATCCCTTCGACCTGCTTGGCGACGGCGTCGGTCTGTTCGATCGTCGCGATCTCCGGCAGCCAGACTTCGACGACAAACTGATCGCGTTCGGTCAGCGGGAAGAACTCGCTCCCGACCGGCAGACGCATCGCCAAGATCAGCACCAAAACCGACAGCCCGATCGTGGCGAACTTGTACCGCAGCGCGAATCGGCCGAGCCAAGCGTAAGTCTCGTAAATGAAGCCATGCCCTTCGGAGTGGGGCTTCCCTCCCTTGCGGAACCGCTTCGCACACCAGGCCATCAGCCACGGAATCGGCGCGGTCGGGTTATTCAGATCTTTCGGCGCCCGGATGAACGCGGCGGCCAGGATCACGCAGAAGGTCATCGCCAAGATCCAGCTGATCCCCAGCATCACCGACAACGTGATCGGTAAGCCGTAGATGAACTCGCGGTTGGCGCCGTCCAGCGCGATCAGCATCGGCACGAAGGCCGCGATCGTCGTCAACGTTCCGTTCAGCATCGACGCGCCAAGCATCTGGGCGCCGGAGACCGCCGCCTCGACCGGCGACATCCCGGCCATTTGATTGGTGCGGGCCTGATCGCAGATCTGCACCGCATTGTCGACCAACAGGCCGAGCGCGATGATCATCGACGCCAGCGACATCTGCTCCAGCTGCACGTTAAACAGCGTGATCACGCCGATCGACGACAGCACGACGAACGGAATGTTGGCCGCCATCACCGCGGCGGTCCGGAAACCGACCACCAGGTAGACCACGACGATCACGATCAGGATCGCTTCGATAATATTGACGATCACGTCGCGGATACGTCCTTTGACGCTGTCCGACTGGTCCGAGATAATCGTCACGCCGAGATCGGGCGGCAACAGGCCGGCGACATTCTGCATCTGATCGACCTTCGCTTTGGCCGAGTCGCAGATGTCGATGATGTTCGAGCCTGACTTCATCGTCACCGCCACGACCACCGCCGTCTGCTCCAGCTCGGTATCGCCGTAACGGCAGATCCGCGGAGGAGGATCGATATAGTCGCGCCGCACGCTCATCCCCAGGCTATCGAGATAGACATGGTTGGCGGCGCTGTCGGTCGGCGAAAGAGCGGCGATGATCGAGTCAAGCTCTTGCACCGCGTCAAATTCGCCCCCCGGCTTCACGTAGAAACGGCCGTCATCGGCGTCAATCGTTCCGCCGGGGGCGACGATATTGCGGGCAGCCACCAGCTGCATGAGCTGCGTCGAAGTAAGTCCCAACTTCGACCAGGTGCCCGCATCGGTTTCGATATAAATCGCTTCGTCCAAAACGCCAAAGCGATCGACCTTGGCGACGCCGGGCAGCAAACGCAACTCGTCGCGGATCTGCTCGGAATAGATATCCAAGTCGCGCGGCGTGTAGGCGTAGGCCGGATCGATTTCGGTCGCGCCGTCGAGCGGCTTTTGATGGACCGCGAACAAAATGATGTTGGTGTCGGTGAACTCGTCGTTGACGAACGGCTCGATGTTCGGTTCCGGCATCTGGACGTTGCGAACGCGGGCGCGGACCTTGTCCCAGATGTCGTCGACCTTGCTGCTGGGGAGCGAATCTTCCAGCTCGACGAAGATCGTCGACAGCCCGTTGCTCGAAGTCGAGCGAATCAGCTTCACCTCTTCGAGGCCGTCGATCGCTTCTTCCAGCGGATCAGTAATCAGCTCTTCGACCTTCTGCGCCGACGCGCCGCTCCACTGCGTGGCGACGACGCAAACCTTGATCGTGAACTCCGGATCTTCGCGGCGGGGCATCGTCATGAAGCTGACGATCCCCCAGATGACCGTCATCAGCACGATCGACACGACCACCGTCGGCCGCTTGATGGCGAATTCAGGTAGATAGTTCACTCGGCGGCTCCTGGCTTTTTGATGACGACGATCTCATCCCCGTCGACCAGATAATGGGTCCCTTCGACGACCAACTCGGCGCCAGACGCCAACGCGCCCGGCTCTTCCGGTTCGATCCGCTGCAGCGCGGCGTCCGAACGCAACGTCTCATCGGCCGTAGCGATCGTCACCAGAACCTTGCGCGCGATCAGACGATCCGGATTGCTGCGATCGACGACGAAGACCGCCGCCTGATCGCCGGCATGGCGGATCGCCTTCATCGGGACGTAAAGCCCCGCTTCGTTCGATTCGTCCGACAGTTCGACCCGAACCAGATCGCCCGGCCGCAGCAGCCAACCGCCGCGATCGTAAAGGAGCTTGTCGCCGTTCCAATCGTCCGGCTTTTGCCCTTCGACAATCAACTTACCGGCGATCAGGTCGCGTTCGGGGTCAAAGTTTTGATCGCTTTGAATCGTGACCGGCACAAAGTGCCAATTCCCCAGAAACGGAACGCTGACCGGTTGGGCGGCGACGCGGATCTTCTCGACGGTCAGCACTCGATTCTTGTTGTCGGAGATTTCTCCCATGTGCCGATTGGTCGCCTTCCAGACGAAGGCGCCTTGCGCGTCATGATGGATCGACTCCTCTTCGACGAAGAGCCGCTTGTCGCCGCTTAAGATCGGGCCGATGTTCATTGGCCAGAGATCAACCGTTCGCGCGACCGGGTGTCCTTGCAGTTCCGTTGGCGGCGCCATCTGCACTTCTTCGTTCCGCGCCAGCAGTTTTACGGTGAAGGTGCGGGTCTGCGGATCGGCGACAGCGTCGGTCAGATAGACGAAGCCGCAGAGATCTTTTCGCTGCTGCGCCGGATTGATGGTGTAAACGCGAAGCGAGTCCCCATGCTGGAACTTGCGCGACGCCGCGGCGGAAAGTTCAAACTCGACCGAGACCGGATCCATCAGTTGCACCGTGACGACCGGATCGCCGGCCGCGACGTAGCTGCCAGGCAAGACGTGAGTCTTGGCGACTTGTCCCCGGAATGAGCTGTAGAGGACGGCGTCTTTCAGATTTCGCTCGGCGTCGGCCAATTGTTGTTCGGCTTGCAGCGTTTGCGCTTCGAGCGAACGGAGTTCGGCATGACGCGCGGCGAGTTCCGCTTTCGAGCGGGCCAGATTCGCTTCGGCGGTCGCCATATTGGTAGTCGCCTGATCGAGATTCGCCTGCGTGCTGGCCGACTTGTCGAACAGCTTCTGCGTGCGGGCTAGTTCGATCTCGGCCAGTTTCTTTTCCGCTTCGACGGCGGCGATGCTGGCCGGAATCCGCTGCTCGATGTCGACCTGCACCGCGTCAATCTGACGACGGCTCACCTCAACGGCGGCCTTAGCCGATTCGACCGCAATCCGCAGTCGCTCGTCGTCCAGTCGCGCCAGAGGGGTTCCCTCCGACAACAAATGGGTCTCCCCATTCTGGGCGACGATCCGCCCTTCGATCTGTTCGTTCGGCTCGATTACCTGGCTGACTCGGCCAGGGACCTCGAAGCCAATTTGCTCCGTTTTCCAAGAAACGACCGATCCGGTTACCTCCGAAGCGACCCCAGGACGCGTTGTAGTCAGGGTCATGGTCGAGACCGGCCGCGGCGGCTTGCGGACTTCGACCGCTTCCGGCTGCTGCGAACAGCCGAAAACTCCGCCGACCAAGAGGCCAGCAACAGCGACGAAAGCCGGTAAATGCGATAAAATGCGGGTAAAGGCCATAACGACGCCTTAGTTTGCATCCAAACTTGCCGAAAAGTAAACCGATCGGTATAGTTTAGACGTTCACCCCAAAAAGTAAACCCCAAGGTGTAAGTTTGTCTCTCGAGCTCCCTGCGGAAACCCGTCTGACTGATCGAAAGCGCGCGGCGATCGTGGCCGCGGCGGTGAAAGAATTCGAGGCCTGCGGCTTCGATAACACCAGCATGAACAAGATCGCCGAGACGGCCGAAGTGAGCAAACGGACGGTCTACAACCACTTTGAGAGCAAGGACGCCCTCTTCCTGGCGATCGTCCAGGAACTGCTCGACGCGACCGAAAAGATGCCTGACTTCGACTACCAGGCCGACCGTTCGCTGGTCGACCAGCTGACCGAAAAGGCGCATCGGGTTACCGAACTGTTCACTTCCGACAGCTTCCAGGGTTTGGTCCGCGTCACGCTCTCCCGCTTCCTGATGGCGCCGGAACTGGCGCAGCAGACGATCGGCGATCAAAAGCGGTTCCGCGTCCGCCTGGTCCGTTGGCTGGAAGAAGCGGTCGCCGACGGCAAGCTGAAGATCGACGACTGCGAATTCGCCGCCGCCCAGTTCTGCGGGCTGCTGCAAACGTTCACCTTCTGGCCGCAAGCGGTCGGACTCGAGCCGCAACCTTCGCCAGAAGTGCGGAAGCGCGTGATCGACTCGACCGTCGAGATGTTCCTGAGCCGCTATGCCGTGTAGCGAGACGACCTAGGCGGGTGCTACGATGTCGGCGGCGAACTTTCCCCGTCGACACCTCTAGGAACCGTCCGTTGTCTGAACCTGCTACCTACTTTCTGATGGTCGAACTGAAACCGACCGCCGACAGCGCCTTCAATCCGGAAGAAGTCTCCGGCATCTTCACCCACTGCTTCGTCCCCAGCGGCAACTTCTACGAAGCGGTCACGATGTTCGAGAACGCCGTCGCCGAGCAGAACCTCGAGTTGGTCAACATCGAGTGGTGCTTACTGTACGACTCGTTCGACTGGACCCCGGAAGATCAAACGGTCCACGCCAAACTCCGCCAGAAAGCGATTCGCACTGGGGAAGTTTGCTTTGGGGACATGGTGACGTGGAATGATGAGGAGGATGACGAGGACGACGAATAGAGTCGCTCTTTACGCGCGAGACGCATTCCATCGTTACGGGAAGGAACAGCATGTCGACAAACATCTTCGGCCGGACAACCCGAGAAGAAACGACATCCCACCAGGGAAAGTTTCACTGTCCAACCTGTCGAAAGAATACGACCTACGTGGAGTGTCGGAGTAAAACCTACTACTACCTCTTTGACTTCCCGATCGCAAGTCGAGAAGCGGAGACCGGCATCCGTTGCCTCGAGTGCGGAGACAAGTACGACTACAGCGCAATCACCGACTTCCAAGATCAACTCGAGAAATGGCGCTGTCCGAAATGTGATCGCAAATGGCCGATCACCAACGTCCGCTGCGCCATTTGCCGAGTGCGTCCGGATGGTTCGCCGGGTTAGCGGACTCTGAACTAATTGCGGCCGCATTCCCTTGCTTGCGCTGCGGGCTAGTGTTTGAACGTTTGCGACTGCGGGGCGTTAGACCATGCCCCACTTCTTCCGCAGGTACCATTCGCCCCCCAGCAATGCGACGACCAGGATCAGATTGAGCCATGCGTCGCGGGTCGACTCGGGCCAGGTCCATTTGGTTTGGACTTCGATTTCGGTTTCCGGCGGCGACTTCTTCACCATTTCGATCAGTTCCGGCAATTGCTCCGCCGCCCAAGCCCGACCGCCGGCCGCGGAAGTGATGGCGGCGAGACTCGCCATTTGCGACGGCTTGGCCGAGGGGTCGGCCAGTTCCAGATCTTGATCGGCGACGAAGAATCGGCCAGTTCCGGTTCCAAGCGTCTTGCCGTCGCGCAGCGCCGTCACTTCGATCAAGTAGTCGCCGGCGGCGTCTCCCGTTTCGACCGTCCCGACCACTCCTTCGTCTCCCGGCGAGAGACGAAGATTGCTTTTGCTGCCGTCCGGTGCGATCAGCGACGCCTGAAAGGTGGCGTCGGCGATCACGTCGCCGGCCGCGTCACGCGCGCCGGCGTTGAACGTAAACTGCGACTGCGGCGGAAAGCGGCGCTGCGGCAGTTCGACATAAACGTCGCGGCGTTCCAGTTCTTCCTTCTTCGCGAGCCACAGAATCGCTTGTCGCCAGAATCGCTTGTGCAGATCAGCTTTACCGAACATCGCCCATTGCCACGTTCCATCAACGCCGAAGGCCAACACGCGACCAAGTCCATATTCGCCGGCGACCAGGATCGGCACGTTCCGGTCGCTTTCGAGCAAAACCTGGGCCCGCGGCTTCACTCCTTCAAAGTGATTGGCGCCATGCATCGGCGGCAGCGATCGCCACGCTTCGTCATTGTCGGTGATGGCGGCGATCGTCGTCAGATAGTGCGGCTTGGTCGGTCGCAGCGGGAGCTTCCCGTTGACGTGCAAGTCTTCTCGAATCGGCGCGTCGAAGTCCTGCCCTTCAAACCGATTTATCGTGATCGGCAGCACGTCAGCCAGCGGGGTTCGCTGATAACGCCCGGCGCCAAACGTATGAAAGCCCCCCTGCATCATCAACCCTTTTCCCTCTTCGACCTGCTTCGCCAATAGCGTCCAGGTTTCGTCCGTGAGGGCCGAGGAATCAAGGTCGCCGATCAGAAAGACGTCGTACTTCCCCTCTTCAATTTGCTTGGTCAGGTCGATCGGCCATTGCTTGCGGCGGCGACGATCGATCCACTGGAAGTCGATCTGCATGTCGGCCGACGTGGCGACTGCGCGGCGAAGGAACTTTTGCTCAAAGCGATCAAGGACGCGACCTTCGAGGTACAACACCTTCAGTCCGCCCGAGAGTACGTTCAGGTAAGCGTCGAGCCGATTGTTCTTCGTGATTAATTCGCCCTCTTGCGGCTCGACCGCCACGGTCAGCTTGTACTGTCCGGGCGTTTGCGGCGTGTAGCGAAAACCGACGTCGACCGTCTCTTGATCTTTGCTTGTCTGGATCCGCTTCGTGTCGATGACGGTCGCTTCTCCCTTTTCGTTTTCCAGAATCAACTGAACCGGAACCGGGCGATTCGCCATCCCTTGAATATGAACCGCTGCCTGAACGACCAGTTCGTTCTTCACAAAGACGGTGAACTGATCGGCCAGCGTTTTGACCGCCACATCGCGGGCCTGCGAAGGATCGATCGCCTGACCGAAGGTAAGCGTATGGAGCGGCACATCCAAGCGAGCCAGGTCGCGAGCCGCACGTTGCAGTTCAACCCGCGGGGTAAACACACGCTGGGCGCCGTCGGACAGCAGCACGACGCCGGCCAGTTTCTTGCCGGCCATCTGCCGCAGCACGTCATCCAGCGACGAACCGATATCGGTAAACCGCCCATCCGCTTTCGGCGGGAAGGTGATCTTCCCACGCTCAAACGCGGCCCGTTCCGCATGCGAGTCAAACGAGTAGACGGCGACTTCGATGTTCTGACCGAGCGAAGCCAGATCGGACTGCACGCCCTTCAGCGCATCTTTCACCGCTTCATAGCGCGTCTCCCCGCCGGATGAATCGGGGATCGACATGCTTTGACTGACGTCGAACAGCACGACCAGCGTCGCCGTTTGCGGACGGGTGGTCGTCGTCAACCAAGTGGGACGGAGCATCGTCAGCACGAGAAGCAGGATGGCGCCGAAGCGGAGCAGCGCGATCAGCCCGCGGCGACGTTCCGTGCTTGCGGCAAACGACGGAGCAATCGCCAACAGCGCGACCAGCACCACCGCCGTGATAAACACGACCGTCAAACTGTCGAACGTCGGTTGCAGGTACCAGCCAGACATCGCTACGCCTCCTGCCGATAGAAGCGTTGCGACAAGGCGAACTCCATCGCCAAGATCAGCGCGACCAGCAAGATCAGCGGCGAGAAGAACTCACGCCCGACGCGAGCCTTGCCCTGTTCGCGTTCGATCTCGCTCTGCTCTTTGGCGAGCTGATAGCGATCGGCGCCGAAGATCTCGTTCAACTGCTCCGGCGGCAAGGGAGAAAGCTGCGTCGCATACGGCGGCAAGTTGACGCTGAACCCCAGCGCCGGTCCGCCGCCAAGCGGGCGAAGTCGATAGGTGCCGATCTGATCGGTGAACGGAATCAAGATCAAGCCGCGATCAGGAATCACCTCTTGCGGATCGCCACCGCGCGGCGTGAACAGCAAGTGGGTTTCTTCCGCTTGCTGCGGACCGGTCAGCAGCGAAGCTCGTTCGCCGACAAAATAGTTGAGTCGCTCTTCGCCGCTCCGGACCAGGTACCGCGCCATCTGATTCGACAGCACGAAGAAGGGCCACGAGTCGAAGCCGGTGAACAAGTTGTTCCAAGCCGGATCTTCATCCGATGCGATCGACGTGGTGAAGGTCAGCACCAGCCCTTCCCCGACCCGCTGTTCGATCAAGGTCGGCATCCCGTTGCTGTACGGAATGACGACGTTGGCGTCCGGCTCCAGTTCCGACAGCGACCAATGGCGATCAATCGGGAAGTTGCGCCACGGCACGCTATCGCCGATCTCACGGAACGGCGCGAGCAAGCTGTGCTGATAGTCTTTCGGCTCCAGATACCAGAGCCGTTCGCCGGCACGCCACTGCCGGGCCAGTTTCCCTGGCAACAACTTCTGCGGCTCTTCGGCGTTCATCTTGTCGAGCGACGCATTCGGCCCCAGGAAGATCGCGAGTCCCCCGCCCCGCTCGACGTAGTGATCAAGGTTTCGCCAGGAGTTGGTTGAATAGGAGCCTGGATCGATCAGCACCACGCCACGGTAAGCGTCCAGCTCTTGCCGCTCCAGCATGTCGGGCGTCACCACATCGACGGCGAACGGAGCGCGACCCGACTCCTGAAACGCCGGCGGAGCGATCGCGTTGATCAGATCGCGCGACGCGCCCGGCTTCGGCTCCACGATGAGCAGCGGCCACGGCTCGCGGACTTCCAGCGTAAACCAACGTTTGTCGTCGGCGTCGAGACCATCGGCCGCCGCCAGACTGACCCAGCCATGATGCACCCCGACCGGCAAGTCGGCCAGGCGAAACTGCACCGACATCGTTTGGCCGTCGGAGAGTTGCAGATTACGACGATCACGGCGGTCCGCCTTTGGCAGAATCAGCTTGCCATCTTCGACAATCGGCAACGCGTTATCGAGTTGCTCCAGATACAGCTCCAGCGTCTGCGATGTTTCCGGCCCGTCATGCGCCACTTCCACTTGCAGCAGCACGTCGCTATTTTTCGAAACGCTATCGGCCGACAGTTGCAAATCGGCGACGGCCGTGTTGCGAACCTCCGCCGCACTAACGTCGATCAAGTAAAGCGGATAGTCAGGATGCTCGGCCAGCTTCTTTTTCAAGTCGCTCAGCGTCGCGTCTTTCCAGGCAGGCTCACTCAAATCGGTAAAGACGTAAATCTCTTTCCGCTTCTTCTCGCTTGAGTCGGCCAGATCAATCGCCTGGGAGACGATGCGGTCCATGCTTTCGCCGCCGGCGGAAACTTCCAGCCGCTGAATCGCTTGCCGCGCGGCGCCGATATCGGCGGCAAAGATCGAAGCTCCGCTGCGACGATCGGCGACTGCCACTTCGCTCTCCGGCGGCAATTGCCCCGTCAGCCAGATCGCAATCTCTTGCGCTTTCTCGAGCCGCGTCTGGTTCTCATGTTGATAGAGCAGTCGGGGCGCTGTGTCGAAGACGAAGACCGCCGAGACCGGCGCCTCTTGATCTCCCAGCGAACCGCCCCCGCCGGCCGATAATGCCATCGGCGTGACGATCCCCAGACCAATCAGCAGCGCAATCGCCAATCCGGTCATCCCCATCGCCAGACCGCGACTGGCGCCGACCGTCCAGGTCGCCAACGCAATGATCCCGGCGATCGCCGCGCCAAACGCCAAGAGACCAACCAAGACCCAACTGCTGACCGAAGCGGAACTGACGCTCGGCCGAGCAAGGGCCAGCACCAACAGTAAAATCGCCACGCAGCGAAGGAAAAGCAGAATCCAATGCTTCAGTTCAAGCCGGCGTTGGTTTTGCACCTGACGCGCACGGACGAACCGCAAAGCGGGAAACTCGATCTTCTTCGGCTGCTGCCGCATCACCAGATGCAACAGAATCGGCACCGCGATCAGCAGTCCGCCGGCGAGCAAACTGAGGTTGGCCAACTGCATGGCTTAGAACCTCGTTCGGCGGTTGATCAGGTATTCGGTCAGCGCCTTATCAAACGGCATGCTGGTATCGAGCTCGACGTAGTCGACCCCGGCCTTTGAGGCGTCGCGGCGATATCGCTCGCGAAACGCTTCGACCTCTTTGCGATAGTCGGCCCGATAGCTGCCGGCGTCGAGCTTGAGCGTCTCTTTCGACTCCGGATCTTCCAATTCGACCATCCCGTCAAACGGAAACGTCACTTCCGCTTCGTCCAGAACGTGAAACAGAATGACGTCATGCTGCCGATGCCGCAGTTGGTAGAGCGCCTTGAAAACCTCATCCGGATCGGAGAGCAAATCGCTGAAGATCATCACCACGCTGCGGTGCTTGAGCATCGCGGCGAGTTGCGACAAGCTGTGGGCGATGTCGGTTTCGCCGGTCGGCTGCAAGTTGGCGAGCAGCGACAACACGTCTCCCAGATGTTTCCGCTTTGACTTCGGGGGGAGACTTTGGCGGATCTTCGTATCGAAGGTGACCAGGCCGACCGGGTCTTGCTGATGAATCATCAAATAGCAAAGGGCCGCGGCCAGCGAGATCGAGTAGTCGAACTTGGTCATCTCCTGGCGATAGGTGTAGCCCATCGACTTCGAGAGATCCATCGCCAGGTAGCCGGTGATGTTCGTTTCGGCTTCAAACTTCTTGATGTAGTAGCGATCGGTCTTGGCGTAGACGAGCCAATCGATGTCTTTCGGGTCGTCCCCTTGTTCGTAGCGACGATGCTCGCTGAACTCGACCGAGAAACCGTGATAGGGACTCGCGTGCAACCCTTGAAAGAATCCCCGCACGACGAACTGAGCGCGCAAGTCGAGCCGCGCAATCTGGCGGATGACTTCCGGCTTTAAGTAGCTCTCGACGGTCGACATGGGATTCTAAGGGGAACGATGAAGGATGGGCTTCACACTAGCCCGCAGCGCAAGCGAGGGAATGCGTCAGGCGAAATGACGAATGTCGAAACCAGAATGTCGAATGAAGGAGGTTTCGTCATTCGAGCTTCGACATTCGTCATTTTGCTTGCACCCCCATTCCCTCGCTTGCGCTGCGGGCTAGTGTAATGTTGGATCGTCAGGCCGAGGCCTGACCTACCTACTTCTCAAACTTCTCCACTTCCGGCTCGGGGATTTCTTTCAGCAGTTTGCGGATGACGTCTTCGTTGGTCATCCCTTCGGCTTGGGCTTGGAAGTTGGTGCTGATGCGGTGACGCAACACCGGGATCGCGATCTTCTTGACGTCTTCAATTGCGACCGAAAAACGTCCTTCCATCGCCGCGATCGCCTTGCCGCCGTTGATCAGGTTTTGACCGGCACGGGGACCAGCTCCCCAGTCGACCAGCTCTTTGACGAACTTCGGCGTGTCGGGATCTTTCGGCCGCGTCGCGCGGACCAGGCGCGCCACGTACTTCACCACGTATTCGCTCACGGCGACTGACTGGACCAGCTTTTGAATATTGAGAATCGCACGGGCCGAGAAGATCTTGCGAACTTCGACCTTCTCTTGCCGCGTGGTGGTCGACAAGATCCGCTCTTCTTCGTTGAGAGTCGGATAGCCGATGATGATGTTGAACATGAACCGGTCGAGCTGCGCTTCCGGCAGCGGATAGGTCCCTTCCTGTTCGATCGGGTTTTGCGTGGCGATCGTAAAGAAGGGATCCGGCAGGTCGTACGTTTCTCGGCCGACGGTCACTTCCCGTTCCTGCATCGCCTGCAACAACGAGGCTTGCGTCTTGGGAGGCGTACGGTTGATTTCGTCCGCCAACAGAATGTTGGTGAAGACCGGCCCTTCGACAAAGCGAAAGTTGCGGCGACCGTTCTCGTCTTCTTCCAGCACGTTGGTGCCGGTGATGTCGGACGGCATCAAGTCCGGCGTGAACTGCACGCGTTTGAACTGCATGTCGAGCACGCGGGCCAAGGTGCTGACCATCAAGGTCTTGGCCAGCCCCGGCACCCCTTCCAACAAGCAATGTCCGCGAGTAAAGATGGCGGCGAACAACTGCTCAATGACTTCTTCCTGACCGACGATGACCTTCTGCAACTCTTGCTGCATCACGAGCCGTTGTTGCTTAAACTCTTGTAGTACTTCGCCAAGGTTGCGGGTTTTTGCCACGAAGCGATCCTCTACTGGGCTGAAATCACTGGCCGGCTTGGTTGGTTGTCGAGACGATGCCGATTTGGCGGAGAGCGAATGGAAATTGCAATTTTGTCGCCCCCAAGCGCCGAATGGCTCTAAAATATGGGGAAGCGTCCAGACAGCGTGATTTTAGGAATCCAAGCCGCCGGCGGCAACGTGTACGGGCGCTTCAATATCTGCGTTAACTATTGAAAAGTTAGATATTTATGTCGACCAACAATCGCGACGCAGCTAGCCTGTTTTCGATCTCTGGAAAGCTTACGCAGCTTGCCTATGCACCCTTGGCGATTGTGACGATTGCGGCGACTTTATCGATCGGCTTGCCATCGGCCGCCGCACAAAACCCACGCCGCGGCGGACAGCCGGTCACTCCGCAGCTGGTCAACGAGTCGATCACCCGCGGCATCAACTTCCTCCGCAAGCAGCAACAACCGGATGGCGGCTGGGCCGAATACCCCGGCCAACCGGGCGGCGTCACCAGTTTGGTGATGTTGGCGATGATCGAAAGCGGCGTCGATCCGGACGATCCCGCGATCGCCAAAGCGCTGCAATACCTCGAAACGAAAATCGGCCAGCCGGAAAACACTTACGCCCTCAGCCTGCAGATCATGGCCTATGGCCTGGCCGATCCGATCGGCCGTAAAGCGAGTATCGTCGCGAACGCCCAAAAGCTCGCCGGAATTCAAATTCGCGGGGGGGAACGGAGCGGCATGTGGACCTATGGCGATCCGCGCGGCATGGGGGGCGGCGATAACTCGAACACGCAGTTCGCCATTTTGGCCCTCGACGAAGCGGCCCACGTGGGGGCGAAAGTCGACGATCCGACGTGGCGCGTGTCGCACGACTACTGGGAAAAAGCGCAGAATCCCAACGGCTCTTGGGGCTATCTCCCCAATTCGCCGGGACGCGGCAGCATGACGGCCGCCGGGATCTCGTCATTGATCATCACCACCAAGCGACTGGCCGAAGGGGACGCCGAGGTCAACGGCGAGTCGATCGCCTGCTGCGGGCAGCAAACGCCGAATGAAGCGATCGAAGATGGCTACTCGTGGCTCGGCCGCAACTTCACCGTCTACACGAACCCAGCCGACGGGGGCGATTCGCTCAACCTGCTGTACTATCTCTACGCGGTCGAACGCGTGGGACGCTTGGGCGGTCGCCGCTTTATCGGCGATCACGATTGGTATCGCGAAGGCGCCGAAATGCTGGTCAACAACCAGGACTCGCTCAGCGGTTCGTGGCGCGGCACCGGTCAGGCCGAAGTCTCGCACCCGGCGGTCGCCACTTCGCTGGCCCTCCTCTTTTTGGCGAAGGGTCGCCGACCAGTGCTGATCGCCAAATACAAGCACGGCGCCAGCGGCCCGCGTAACGTGATCAGCCATGACTGGAATCGTCATCGCAGCGACATCGCCAACCTGACCCACTTCGTCGAGCCGCGGTGGGGGAACAAGCGGATGACCTGGCAAGTGGTCGATGCCGCCCATGCGACGACCGAAGACCTGTTGCAAACGCCCGTCTTGTGGATCAGCGGCAGCGACGGTTTGAAGCTGACGCCGGAACAGGAAAAGAGCTTGAAGTTGTATATCGAGCAAGGAGGTTTCGTCTTCGCCGAAGCGGCTTGCGGCGGCGCCAAGTTTGACGCCGACTTCCGCGCCCTGATGAAACGCCTCTTTCCCGAAGCGCCGCTCCGACTTCTTCCGCCGGATCATCCAATCTGGTTCGCCGAAGCGCCGATCGAAGCGCAGTACGCCAAGCCGCTGCTGGGGATCGACGCTTGCTGCCGCACCAGCGTCGTCTACTGCCCCGAAGATCTCGGCTGCTTTTGGGAATTGAACCGGAGCGAAGCGGTCACGAAATATCCAGCGAAGGTCCGGGCGAAGATTGAAGCCGGCAGCCTGATCGGCGCCAATGTGTTGGCCTACGCGACCGGTCGCAAGCTGAAAGATAAGCTGCAGGAAGTCGAAATCGACGACTCGCTTGGCGTCGAAGATGGCCAGTCGCGTAACACGTTGATCGTCGCCAAGGTGCAACATACCGGCGGCGCCGACGACGCCCCGGCGGCGCTGGGCAACATGGTGAAAGTGGCGGGGCGTCAGCTCGACTTCCGCTTCGACGCATCGCCTCATCTGGTTCCGCCGAGCTACGAAAAGCTGTACGAGTTCCCGATCCTCTTCATGCATGGTCGCCGCGACTTCAAGTTCTCGGCGAAAGAGCGAACCGCGCTGGCCGAACATCTTTCGCGCGGCGGATTCCTGTTCGCCGATTCGATCTGCGCCAGCGTGCCGTTCACAACGGCGTTTCGTCGCGAGATGAAGATGATGTTCCCCGACGCCGAGCTGAAAGAGATTCCGCTCGATCACCCGATCTACTCCGATGCGTACAACGGCTTCGACATCACCACCGTCACGGTCAACGATCCGCAAGAGCGTCAGGAAGGGGAAGGCCTGCAAGCGACGCAATCACGTCAGGTGCCGAAGCTGGAAGGACTCTGGCTCGAAGATCGCCTGGTCGTCGTCTTCTCGCCGCTCGACCTGAGCTGCGCGATGGAGAACGGTTCGTCGCTACAGTGCAAAGGATACGTCCGCGAAGACGCCGCCCGGATCGCAGCGAACATCTTGCTGTTTGCGATGCAGCAGTAGAGCCCGAACGAATCCGACACTAGCCCGAGGCGCGAGCCGAGGGAATGCGTCGGGCTGAATGACGAATGTCGAAACCAGAATGTCGAATCAGAGAGGTTTCGTCATTCGAGCTTCGACATTCGTCATTTACTTGCGGCCGCATTCCCTTGCTTGCGCTGCGGGCTAGTAAAGAGAAATGCGGTCGGAACGTTCGCCGAAACATGCTAGATTAAAGGGAAAGCCTTGATCCAGCAGCTGGAGCGAACACGCGCATGTACCATGAGTCGGATAGCGGCCGCAAAACGATGGGAGACGTCGACGTCGTCTATCACGACGGGGTCTACCACCTGTTTCATCTCGTCCTGCCGAATCACGACTTTATCGCCCATGCGGTCAGCGATGACGGCCTGGCGTGGCATCGGGTCGAAAACGCTCTCTTCATCGGCCATCCCGGCGCGTGGGACGATTCGATGCTCTGGACGATGCACGTTTCGCCGAATCCGTACAAGCCGGGCTCGTGGCGGATGTTCTACACCGGCCTTTCGCAGCACGATAACGGCCTCGTACAGCGACTCGGCATGGCGACCAGCGACGACTTGTATCAATGGGTCAAAGCGCCGGTCCGCTGGGTGAATCAATGCAAGCGCTGCCGCGTGACCAATGCGCCGGCCAGTCTGGTCAACGCGCCGTATGACGAAGAGAGCCACTTCCCGCTTGAGTCGCCGGCGCCTTACTACGAAAGCAAACTCTCCGAAGGTCGCCGCTGGATCAGCTGGCGCGATCCGTTTTACTATCACGACGAGGGACGGGGCTGGCTGTTGGCTGCGGCTCGCGTTCCTGATGGTCCCGTCTGCCGCCGCGGCTGCGTTTCGCTGCTGGAAGAAGTGGCGGAGAATCAATTCGAATCGCATCCGAGTCTCTTTCATCCTGGGCTCTACGACGACATCGAAGTTCCCAACCTGATGAAACTGCGCGGCGAACGCTACCTGATCGGCAGCATTCGGGAAGATGCGAAGATTCGGTATTGGCACGCGGCCGATCTCGAAAAGCCGTGGGCGAACTTTTTCGACAACGTGCTGCTGCCGAAGGGAAACTACGCCGGGCGAATCTGCTTCGACGATCATGGCCCGATGATCTGGAATTTCTACTCGCACGACATCACGCGGCGCACGGTGAAAAACCTGTTGCCCCCGCCCAAACGGATTCGGCAGTTGTCCGATGGACAATTGCAGGTCGCGTCGTTCGAGGGCTTTGATCAACAGATCAAGTCGGACGCGACCCCCGAGGTCTTCCAGATCTCGAAAATGCTGACCGACAAGGATGGTTCGGCCGAGGTGAATCATGACGCCGGCTCGATTCGCCTTCGCAACGACTACGGGTTCCAAGCGTTTCTCTTCGGCGCGACGGTCAACTGTTTTCGCTTTCGAGCGCGGCTCGACATGCAAGGAAACGGCAAGTGCGGGCTCGTCTTCCGGATCGATCCCGAGTCGCAGGACGGCTACTTCCTATCGCTCGATATGTATCGAGGCGTCGCCCAATTGCGGTCGTGGCGAACCGATAATTCCGCCACCGGCGAGCATATGATGAGTTTCGATACGCTCCAGGCCGGCTACTGGAGAAGCCGTTTGGATCGTCCGTGCGAAATTCGCCTGGTCGCTTACGGAAGCTATATCGAGTTTTCAATCGATCACCGCATCGTGATTTCCCTGGCCGATCAAACTTTTTCGGAAGGAAAAATCGGCATCTACGTCGAAAGCGCTTGCCTGGACATCGATCAGATTCACCTCGAGCAGATGCAACGACCAGTGACGGCCGACGAAACGCTGGCGCAGTGAGCTTAATTTCGCCATTCTTCCTTGCGTTCGGCTCCCCGCTATTTGCGGCAGTTCCACAAAGTTTCGCTCAAACCCCTCGTCCAGACCGGTCGCAACTAGACTGGTCGATACGTCAGGAGGTAAACTGTCGCTAGCCGGGGTTTACCTTTGAGGAGGGACGCGGACGACCCGCTTGTCTCTATACATCTATGACGCAGATTCTTGTCGTTGACGACGATCGAGCCGTAGCGCGCTTAGTCCAGCGTTGCTTTGAAGGTAGCGACGTTGAAGTTTTAACCTCGCAGCGCGCCGACGAGGTCATTCCCCTGATCGAGAAACACACGATCGACGTGCTGTTGCTCGACATCATGCTTCCCGAGATCAGCGGTCTCGACTTGGCGCGGCAGATTCGCAAGATCGATTCCAAGCTGCCGATCATTTTCGTCACCGGTCGCGACGACAGCGAGACGACGATCGAAGCGATGAAGCTGGGCGCTTACGATTACCTGGTCAAGCCGCTCGACGTCGGCATGGTGCAGGAGCTGGTCGAACGGGCGATCGAAAACCGCCGCTTGATGCATGAGCCGGTCGTGCTGACGCCGCAGCAAGCGGACGACCACGAAAGCGGCGATCTCTTGGTCGGCCGTAGCCCGCAGATGCTGGCCGTCTACAAAGAAGTGGGCCGCGTCGCCGCCCAGAATGTGAACGTGCTGATCCGCGGCGAAAGCGGGAGCGGTAAAGAGCTGATCGCTCGCGCGATTTACCAGCACAGCAATCGAAACAACCAGCCGTTTTTGGCGGTCAACTGCGCCGCGCTGAGCGAAACGCTGCTGGAAAGCGAACTGTTCGGTCACGAGAAAGGCGCCTTCACCGGGGCCGACTCGCGCCGCATCGGTAAGTTCGAGCAATGCAACGGCGGCACGATCTTCCTGGACGAAGTAGGCGACATGTCGCTGACGATTCAGGCCAAGGTCCTCCGGCTGTTGCAGGACCAACGGTTTGAGCGGCTCGGCGGGACCGAAACGATCACGACCGACGTTCGGATCATCTCGGCGACCAATCGCGACCTGGAAGAAATGATCGCCGACGGCGACTTCCGCTTGGACTTGTTCCATCGGCTAAAGTCGTTCGAGATCGCGATTCCGCCGCTTCGCGATCGGGACGGCGACCTCGAGCAACTGGTCCAATACTTCCTGAAGCAGTTCAATAGGCAGTTGGGGAAAGAGATCACCGGCCTGTCCGCCGAATCGTTGGCTCGCTTGAAAGCGTACGACTGGCCCGGCAACATTCGTGAGCTGCAAGGGGTGCTGCGCAAGTCAATGTTGATGGCGACGTCGACCGTGCTCGCTCCGGAATGGCTGCCGCCCGAATTGTTCGGCGGACCGACTCCATCGCGCAGCAGCGAGTCGCACGGCAGCAACGAGGATGCGTTCGACATATTCCTGGCACAGCTTGAATCGCGCGGCTCAGAAGATATGTACGCCGAATCGCTTGAGTGGATGGAGCAGCGATTGCTCTCGTTCGTTCTCGACAAGACCGGCGGCAATCAGTCGAAGGCGGCCGCGCTGCTCGGAATTACTCGCGGCAGCCTTCGTCACAAGATGCGGGCGCTCGGCATCACCGTCGAACAAGTGGTGAAAGGGGACGACTAACCTCGTCCTCTTACGTCGCGTGATGCGGACGGCTTTCTTTCGCCATGTCGATTCCTTGAGCGATTCGATCGGTCGGGTCCGACGACTCGGCGAAATATCGAATCGCCGCGGCGTCGGCCGCACGCAGTGCGTGTTCGGCTTGCGCCAGTTGCTCTGGATTGCCGCGGACGACTACTCCCTTGCGACCCGCCAACAGCTTGACGACGTCCGCTTCCTGATCGCGGGGAATTCCCCAGCCGGAGAAACCGCCGATCAGGGCGCCGACGATCGCACAGGTGAACGCGATCACGACCGGAGCGCCGCTAAAGGCGAGTTCGCTCCCCATCGTGTACGCCGCCAAAATGGCTCCGAGCACGCCAAACGCGCCGCCAATCGCCGCTCCCCATAGCATCCACGGCTTCGCCTGATCGGTTTGCAGTGAGATGCGCGGCGCGAGTGCACGCACGTCATGCTCGTCGCGCAACAGTTTAAAGTGCTGGGAGGTCAATCCGCGCAGTTCCATCTCACGCTGCGCCGTTTCCCAATCTTCCAATGACTCAAAAACGCCGATGAGACAGTCGTGACTCATGATTCTTCTCCTTTGCGAAAAAAGAACGCGGCTGCTAGCGGCAGCCGCGTTCCCTCCCATCACCCAACTTCTTCCGATCGCCTTTCGGAAGTCTTGGTAGTTCTATTGCCGCTTCTTTCGCCGCAACTCATCGACCTGTTCGCGGCCCTGTTTCACGGCAATGAACTGTTCGTGAAAGACGGCGCTCAAGGGGCTGCCGGCCGTCTTTGGTATCAACTTCTTATATTCAACGACCAGATAGTCCTCTAACCGTTCGACGTCGGCCAGAATTAATTCCGCCTTGCCGCCGGAGACCGAGGAGCGAAGCTCCATCCAGAGTTTCTGCGCTTCCCCCTTCAGCGTACCGGTCGACGGAGGCTCTTGGGCGTTTAACTGAATGTATTGACGAAGCTCATGCCCAAGCTGGGCGCGTCGCGTCGCCAGGTCGTAAAAGAGTCGCGCCGTTTCCGGACACTGCACCTTCGCCGCTGCGTCGGTTAACGCCGACTGGCTGTCGTGCAAAACGCGCGTCAGCTCTCGTAGCGCCGCGAGGGTCTCTTTATCTAGTTGGAAAATCGTACTTAAGTGAGACATGACGGCTCCTTAGCGGAAGAGAAAGACAAATGATTCCATCCTGCGAATTCGCTTGCCGTCGCTGATTAACCTGCGCCGGGCGCGGCTCGCGCCCGGCATTCTCAACGATCATCGACATGCGTCTGCGTTTAGACGACAGGCCGGCGAACCAGACCGGTCAGCAGACTCACGACGAACAAGACCAGGAATACGAAGAACAAGATCTTCGCGATACCGGCCGCAGCGCCTGCCACGCCGCCGAAGCCAAGTCCAGCAGCGAGTAGCGCGACGATGAAGAACATCAGAGCCCAGTACAACATGACAGTCTCCTTTCGAAAGGCGAACGTTGGATGAACTCAACGGCCGCTTTGGCGTCGAGATTTGCTTTCGAAAGATCTCTATTGCAGCTGGTATGCCAAACTCTGCGCCGGAGAGGGGAGAATCGCGCAATCGCCGCGTATGCAACGAGTTAGATTTACCGCAGTCGAATAGAAATCGACTGTCTGATCGATCGGAAATGATTCCGCCGCTATCGCACTGGACGAGCGACGACCAGGCGCAATATCGCTTAGCGCCGGAAAGGTTCGAGCGCTTTGGCCAGACGATCGAGCTCCGACGTCAACGAAGCGATCATCCCCTGCGACTCTTCCAAGTTGCCGCTGCGCGCCGCTTCCTCCACTTTGGCCGCCGCAGTCGCCGCCGCTTCGCCGCCGACGTTGCCGGCCAGTCCTTTCAAACTGTGAGCGACTCGTTCCAAGCGACGAACGTCTTTCGTCCGCGCCGCGTCGGCAAGATTCTCGAGCAACGCTTTGGCGTCTTCGTCATAAAACTCGACAAAGTCGCGGAACAACTCCAGATCTCCTCCCAACCGATCGAGCGTCGCCTCCAATTGCAGCGGCTCTTCCTGGGGACGGATCTCGATCCGATTTGATTCGTTTTCGCCGTTCATATGGTTGTTGAAATCGTTGGCCAAACTTTCCAGGGTAGCAAGCAGATCGTCGATGTCGATCGGCTTGGAAATGTAAGCGTCCATGCCGGCGCCAAGGCACTTTTCGCGATCTCCCTGCATCGCATGCGCGGTCATCGCGATGATCGGAGTCGGTTCGTAGTCTTCTTCGCGTTCAATTTGCCGTATCGCCGCGGTTGTCTGCAACCCGTCCATAATCGGCATTTGCACATCCATCAGAATGACGTCAAAGTCGTCATCCCGGAATTTTTCGAGCGATTCGCGCCCATTATGCGCCTCGACGACGATATGCCCTCGCTTCTTCAGCAGACTGGTCACCAGCTTACGATTGGCGGCCGTATCCTCGACCAGCAGCACGCGGAGCGCGTGAAAGCTCGTCAGCACCTCGACCGAACGAGTCCGCTGACTCTCCGGCGCCGCAATCGAGACCGCTTCGACCAACGAATCATGCAGACTCGAAGCGGTGATCGGCTTGGCCAAGGTTGCCCGGATCGGCAAGTCTTCCTCCCGTTCGCGAAAGTGATAGCGATCGCTCGGCGCCGCCATCAACACGATCGGCGGCGTCTTGCCGGCGACTTCATTCAAACGCTTGCAGAGATCATACCCGTCGATCCCCGGCATCAAAGCGTCGATCAGCACCAGGTCGAACGGATCGCCGACTTGCTGTTTCTCGCGGAAGAGCCGAATCGCCTCCTCGGCGTCTGAAGTGGTAAACGCGTCGAGATCCCACGCTCGCAGCAGTTCGCGCAAGATTTTGCGGTTCGTCTCGTTGTCGTCGACCACCAGCACTTGCATCCCGGCGAACTCCGGCGGCAACACGGCCGCTCGTAGTCGGTTCTCCGCCGTCCTGGCTCTCGGAAACAACAGCGAGAACGAGAAGCGACTGCCGACGCCTGGTTCGCTTTTTAGTTCCAACTGACCTCCCATCAGTTGCAGCAGTTCATGGCAAATCGTCAGCCCTAACCCGCTACCCCCAAAGTTACGCGTCGAAGAGCTGTCGACTTGCGTGAACGGCTCAAAGATCCGCTTCTGGTCGGCGTCGGTGATGCCGACCCCGGTATCGCTGACCGTAAAACGAATCCGCACGTCTCGCGGGAACCGCCGGAGCAACTTGACCGACAGCAGCACCTCTCCCCGCTCGGTGAACTTCACGGCGTTCGAGACCAGGTTGGTAATGATCTGCCGCAAGCGAATCTCATCGCCGACCAGTTGATCCGGAATCCGCGAATCGAAATCGATCGCCAGCTCCAACCCTTTCGAGAAGGCTCGTTCCGATAGGGCCCGCATCGTTGCGTCGATCGTCTGGCGCAAGTTGAACTCGCTCCGATCGATCGTGAACTTGCCTGACTCGATCTTGGAAAAATCGAGGATGTCGTTCAATAGGCTCAACAGCGTATGGGCCGACGAGTTCGCCGTTTCGACATATTCACGCACCGCTTCCGGCAGCTCTTCGGCCAGCGACAATCTAGTCATGCCGATAATCGCATTCATCGGCGTGCGGATCTCGTGACTGACGTTCGCCAGAAATTCGCTCCGCGCCCGATTGGCCCGCTCGGCCGCCGCTTTCGCTTTTTGCAGTTCACGTTCGGCTTGAATTCGTTGGGAGATATCCCGCTCGATCGTCGACACCCCCACGATCCGCCCGCTGGCGTCGCACAGCGGCGACGTGGTGATCGAAACCGAGATCATTCGTCCGTCGCGGCGACGCCGTTCGGTTTCAAACTGCGTTAAACGCTTTCCGGTGCGGCGCGCTTCCAGGATCTCCGCTTCTTCCTCCCGGCGCGTCGGCGGAAAAAGGATCGAAATCGGGCGGCCGATCGCTTCCTCGGCCGGGTAACCATAGACCGCTTCGGCGCCGGAGTTCCAACTGGTGATCGTATCATCCAGATCGCGACTGATGATCGCGTCGTACGACGAGTCGACGATCTGCGCGAGCCGCTGGTACGATTCGTCCCGGCGCCAACATGCGGCCAACACCGACAGCCCATGCGTCGCGTCGGTCAGCTTTGACTCGAACTCGGGCCCCTGTAACTTCTCGGCGGGGCCAAACAGTTCGACCGCCAACAGCGGCGCGTCATTCAGAAAGACTGGAATCACCACCACCGCCAGCGCCGCGTCTCCATCCGCAGTCGTATCGAGCGTTTCGACGACCGCACCCTTTTCGAGAAACGCCCGGAGCACCGCTTCGCTCGCTTCGACCGGCGTATTTTGATCGCCTTGGTGACGTAAGCGTTTCAGCACTTCGTCGCTGTCGACCAGTTCATCAGGGTGCCAGAGCTGGGCGGAAAGGGTTCGCGAATCGGCGGAGTCGCTCGGCACGGTGACGCAGCCAAAGCGACATTCGAACTCGTACAACAGCCAAGGCAAAATGCGGCGCACGGAATCTGGTAGCGAATCGCCCACGGCGAACGCCTCCATCAGTCGGAGAAATAACTTCTTCGGCGGATCAGTTGCGTCCACTTCCCTTACTCCTCAGCGCTCGACAAGCTCCTTTCGCAGTACGGATCGCAAAACTGTGCGACCCCGTTTTGGCGCGGCGGTTGCATCGCTGGCCTGCTGAAAAACTCTTGCCCACTCTTTTTGAGGTAATGGTCGCCATGACCCTGATCGAATTCTTGTTGTTACTGTTGATCGCTGGAGTCTGCGGTTCGATCGCCCAATCGCTCGCAGGCTATTCACACGGCGGTTGTCTCGTCTCCATCGCTCTCGGATTCATCGGAGCGCTACTCGGCGCCTGGTTGTCGCGATTGGTCGGCATCGGCGATTTCCTGGCGGTCCAGATTGGAGGCGCGACGTTTCCAATCATCTGGTCGGTAATCGGCGGTGCGCTGTTCGCCGCCGCGCTGGCCGTGCTAGGCGGAAGAAACCGCAACGTCGAGTGACCGTCACCCCACCCGCGATTTCAGCTCACCTGATTTCCGATGCGTGTATCAAGCAAATATCCGACCATCGACGTGCAAAAGCGCCGATTTTTCCCGACTTCGTCGCGAAATCGATCAATTCTGCAGCATTCATCGCCGCTTGCGCAAATTTCAACAACCGTGCGACAGCGAAGAAGCGTTTCGCGGCGCACGCGGCGCAATCAGGCTGGTCGTCCGGCGGCCAGTCTTACGCTTCGTGCGAGCGACGGCAGTCGCGACGCAACCTGTAAACGTCAATTGATTTACGAAGAACTTTTACCGATTGGCCCGCGATGTGCCTTAGGGACTGCCGCGGCGAACGTCGCCGCAATTTCCATTCACCGTTTCGGGAGAATTCGCATGAACACCAATGCACCACGTCACGGCAATTCGATCGCCGGCGTATTGGCGACGCTTGCGGTGATCATCGTGATCGCCTGCGGTCTGATTTACGCCATGGGTTACGCGACCGTCGAAAACAACTCGGCGACCACGACGATTGAAGTCAACACGCAGCAGATGAAGGATGACGCCGGCAAGGCGGTCGAAGAAGGGAAGCAACTGCTGAACGACGCCGGTAAGCAGATCCAGGAGGGCGCCGAAGAAGTTCGTGACAACGTTAGCGGCGACTCGGACGCCCAAACCGAAGTGAAAGCCAACGCGACTACTGCTCCCCAGGCCGCGCCTGCGACGAGCGAAGAAGGAGCTTCCAGCACTTCTGGCTAGATTTCCCCCTAGCCGAACGGCTCGCTGGACCACAGCCGGCGAGCCGTTCTCTTTTTCCCCCAGCCGTTAACAGGAACTACGCTCATGGTCCGCCGCATGGAATCGTTTGACTTGTACCACTTGGGACTCGGCGTGATTTGCGCCGCCATTTTCTTCCTGGGCTGCGCTCCGCCGCCGCATACGGCGCATGACGACGTGACGCCGGCGGTCGACTCCACCGTCGATCCGACTCCGCTGGAGACGGAGCGAAAAGGAAAGATTGATATCGACATCGGCGGCGGCAAAGGAGTCGACATCGATATCGAAGGACGCGCCGAGAATCCTGCGAACTAGGTCGAGAGGTGAGCGATCCCTGGCGCATCGGCCTTGGCCGGCCCTCCCTTGCCGCCCCGTTTTTCCCCTTTAAATGAGCCGTAAACGCCGCAAAAAAATTTATTTGCGTCTCCCGAAACCGCAACCTAGATTACAGATGTCCGGCCGATGGGCCCTTACGGTGATCTGGCTCCAGATGACCGCGGTCGGACAGGGACGCTACACGGAGCGTTAGGTAAGCACCCCGTAGCGTGAACCCGACGCGCGATGATTCCTAACAATCACGCGCCGGGCTTTTTTTATTTCTTGCTCGCGAACTCTTTCGCAACGCTTCCGCACTTCCTGCAAAGTCTGTATGGATAGCCGCGATAGCTCTCGCTATCGGGCCGACGAAGTCGGCAGGAAGCATCCATCCGCGCCCGAAATCAAATCGGCAGTCGCCACATCGTTTGAAGTTTGCCAACCGCGCCTTTACTGCATTCCAGCGACGGATGCTTCCTGCGGCTGCGCCGCCCCGATAGCAAGAGCTATCGCGGCTATCCATCACTGTTTCCACTTCCATCTCTCTATGTGCAACTTCCCCAGCATGCACATTGGCGGTCATCCCTTCACGTTGGTCGCCGAGCCGGCAGCACGTTGCGCTTTTTTCGGCGAAAACGCCGCGGATTGCGACTTTTGCTCAAGCGGCATGGCCTTTGCAATTAGCTCTTCGCAAGAACACAACGTCGCGTTTCGTGGATTCGCGACTCTCGCAAGACTCTGTTAGGAGGAGACTACGATGACGAAGACTACTTGGAGCTGGATGGGATTGTTGGGCGTTTGCGCCTTGGCGTTGCCTGTTGCAGCTCAAGACGCGAAAGACCTGACCAATGCCATTGAAGGTCCTGCCCAAGCGAAGGCTGGCGTCAACGTCGATGTGAATGCGGCGAAACCGGAAACCCCTCCGGTCGTCGATCCGCCGAATGTTCCGACCGATAAAGCCCTGCCGGTTCCGGCCGCACAAGCTGATGCCGCGGTCGACGCCGGCGTGAAAGCGGACCGCGCTCCGAAACTCGACGCGCAACTGAACGTCGACGCGAAAGCCAACGCCGCTCCCAAAGCGATGGTCGACGCCCACGCTCCCGGCGTGGACGTAAACGCCAAGATGAACGGCGATCCTCGCGCCACGGTTGACGCCAACGCTCAAGGGGTTGATGTGAACGCTCGTGCGAACGCCGCCCCCAACGCGAACGTCGATCCGAACGTTCCGGCCGTCGACGTTGACGCTGGCGTGGATCTGAGCGCTCAGGCGCAGGCCAACATGAATCGCAACCGTGATCGTGACCACGATCACGCCGACAACCACGACCGCAACGCCAAGTGGCGCTACAAGCAGCACAACGGCGAATGGTGGTACTGGACCCCGAGCGGCTACTGGATGTATCACCGCGGCGGTAACTGGGTTCGCTACGAACGTGCGAGCTACGTCGCTCCGCGCGTCGGCGTGACCGGTCAGGTTTACTACGGCAACGGCTATTACACCGGCCCGAACCGCACCTACTACCGCGGTAGCTACAACAATGGCTACTACAACAACGGCTATGGCCGCAACTACTACGGTCCGGGATATGGACCGGGTTACGGTCCGGGCTACTACGGCGGTAATCGTGGCGCCCAGCAAGGGGCGAACATTGGCGCCGGCATCGGCGGAGCGATCGGCGGTCAGCAAGGCGCCAACATCGGCGCCGGCATTGGAGCCGCCATCGGCGGCAACTAGTTGCTCGCCGTAAACATTTAGAATAGCTGAAGCTCAGCAATTCGCCGCACCCAACTTGGGTGCGGCGTTTTTTTATGTCGTTTGGTTCAGTTCGCGCAATTCTGCTCTACAATTCAACTAGATTTCGCAACCTGGCTCGAAAGGCGTTTGTCGTATGAAATGGTCGCTACGGATCGGCACTCTGTTCGGCATCGGCGTTTACGTCCACTTCACCTTCCTGATCATCCTGGTCTGGTTCGCGGCGCTCCACTGGACCCGCGGCGACGATCTCAGCGATACCCTCTTCGGCCTGGCGATGGTCGGGGCGATCTTTTTTATCGTCGTCCTGCACGAACTGGGACATGCGCTCGCCGCACGCCGTTATGGCATTGAAACGAAAGACATCACGCTCCTGCCGATCGGCGGCGTCGCCCGACTCGAACGGATGCCGGAAGATCCAAAGCAAGAGTTGGTCGTTGCGATCGCCGGCCCGATGGTCAACGTCGTCTTGGCGGTCCTCTTCTTGGGGCTGACCCTGCTCATCGGCAGCTTGGCGTCGGATCGCAGCAATGCGCTCCTCTATCTCAGTTCGGTCTTCGGCGAGAACGCGTCGATGAAGACGATGACCGATCTCACCATTTGGCAACAAGCGGCGTCGATCTGCTTCGTCCTGTTCGCCTTCAATGTGATCATGGTCCTCTTCAATTTGCTCCCCGCCTTCCCGATGGACGGGGGACGCGTGCTGCGGGCGTTCCTGGCGATGCACATGGACTACGTGCAAGCGACCCAGGTCGCCGCCGGGGTCGGCCAGTTCATGGCCTTCCTCTTTGGCTTCTTCGGCCTCTTTTACAATCCGTTTCTCGTCTTCATCGCCTTGTTCGTCTGGATGGGGGCGACCGCCGAAGCGGCGATGGTGCAGCGAAAGTTCGCCCTTACCGGGATTCCGATCCGCAGCGTGATGATCACCCACTTCGAGACGGTTCGCCCGGACGAAACGCTGGGCGACGCGGCAACGCACGTCTTGGCCGGCTTTCAGCAAGACTTTCCGGTGGTCGACGAAGGCAAAGTGGTCGGGATGCTGACCAAACATGATCTGCTGCGGGCACTCGCCGAAAGTGGCAACCAGGCGCCGATCAGCGGCGTGATGCGGACCGATTTTCAGGTCGCCACGCCGAGCGAAATGCTGCAAACCGCCTACGAACGGCTGCAAAATGGCGCCTGTAACTCAATGCCAATCGTCGCCAATGGGCAGCTCGTCGGCGTGATCGACCTGGAAAACGTCGGGGAGTTCATCGCCATCCGGTCGGCGCTCCGGCAGAGTCAAGGTTAGAATGAGAGCTTTGATTTCGTCTCCCGCAGGAAAGCCTCTGTCCGTTGATCGATAAGACCGCCAATCAAGCGTTGGCCCGCGCCATTTACGCCCAAGATCCGCAGCGCGTGCAGGAAGTCATCGCCGCCAATCCGTCGCTCGTCCGCGATTTCGTCACGACCGAAGACTTGAAACGCTCGTGGCTGAACCTGGCGGTCAAAGACGGAAACGCAGCGGTCGTCGCGGCGATGCTCGACGCCGGATACAACATCAACGTGCAGTTGATCCCGACTGGCGATACGCCGCTGCAAACGGCGATCTTGTTTGAAAAGGACGAAACGGTCGAACTGCTGATCGCCCGCGGCGCCAATCCGAATCTCGATCGATCGCTTGTCTCGGCCCTCAACTGGAAGCTGTCGCCGGAACGCCGCTTGCGTTACGTCACCCTCTTGGTCGAAGCAGGCGCCGATCTGAACCGGCTCTACAATCTGTACGACGACCCCGGCTGCCGTCTGGCGGCGATCGACTGGACCGACGATCCGGCGGTAATCGACCTGCTGCGCAGCCATGGGGCGAAAACCGCGTATGAATTGGAAGCGGAGCGGGAAGAAGTTTAGACCTGCGAGCCCGTAAAGATTGCAGAACGATTCTCCCAAAGACTTCTCACGATGACGACGACCAAAGAGTTCGCGATCGCCCACAAACTTTGCGGCGAAGAAGTTGTACCGGCGATTGCCGACGCGGAGTTCGACGAGCCTCTTCCTGGTACGGCGTCGGAAATTGCCCGTCGCGCGATCATTTTGCACGGCGTCGTCGCGGTCGGTTTTGGCGTGGATGGCGGCGAAGTTCTCCGCTGGCTCGATTCGCAAGGCTTGACCGACGAGATCTCTCCTCAAGAGCTCGCTTTACTCCAAGCCGAAGAGCCGTCCGAACAAGATAGCGCTGCCGCACGCTGGCGAGTGGAAGCGGAATGGGCGTTGCTGTGGGCGATCGGCAAAGTCAGGACGCTCGGCCTGCCGACGCGAACGTGCGACACGACGCAACTGGTCGACGAAATCATGCCCGGGCTAGGAACGCCGATCGACAAGTTCGTCGAATCGGCGCAGCTGCGTTCGCCCGGCGAAATCTTGGCCGAAAGCGATCGCCACTACCATTTGCACTGCTACATCCGCCAGGCGATGAAACGCCAACGAGCTCCGCGAGACTTGCAATACGTCGTGCTGTGGCAGCGCTGCTACGCCTTCGAGTGGCTTTATAACTCGGTCGAGTGGGACGAAGTGCAAGTCGACGCGTAATCCACGCCCGACTTCTCCCCCCCAAGTTGCATCGCGGCGCGGCGTCGACTATTCTCGCCATTGCATCCCTACTCTGCCCCTATTTGAGGATTTCCCACCGATGAAGAAGATGCTCGCCGCTGCGATTCTCGCGCTTGTCGCTTCGCCTGCTTGGGCCGAAAACGTTGAAGTCGTCCTCTGGCCCGCTGGTCAGGTTCCGGGCCAAGACCCGAGCGTGAAAGAGGAGATCGTTGAGGAAATCGACCAGCGGATCGGCCGCAAAACGACGAAAGTCACCAAGCCGATGATCACCGTTTTCCAGCCGGAGGCGGACAAGAAGAATGGCGCGGCGGTCGTCGTCTGCCCCGGCGGCGGATACAACATCCTCGCCTACGATCTGGAAGGAACGGAAGTCGCCAAGTGGCTGAACGACATCGGCGTCACCGCGGTAGTTCTGCACTATCGCGTTCCGCGGGCCAAAGGGGACTATCAAACCGGTCCGATGCAGGACGCCCAGCGTGCGATGCGTCTGACTCGCGAAAACGCCGAAGCGTGGGGAATCGATCCCAATCGGGTCGGGCTCCTCGGCTTCTCGGCCGGCGGCAATCTGACCGCGATCACCGGCGTCGGCCATGACCTGAAAACGTACGATCCGATCGACGAAGCGGACAAGCTGAGCTGCCGCCCCGACTTCCTGGTGCTGGTCTACCCGGCTTACCTGACGACCGAACCGGACAGCGTCGTTTTGAACGATCGGGCCGAAGTGACGCCGACCACGCCGCCGGCGATCATGATCCACGCCGAAGACGATCCGGTTCCGTGCAACAACAGCATCGCCTTCTTCCTCGGCCTGAAGCGTTTGAAGACTCCGGCCGAAGTGCACATCTACCCAACCGGCGGCCATGGCTACGGCCTTCGTCCCACGGATCACGAAGTGACCCTCTGGCCGACCGTAGTAACGAAGTTCATGGAGAAGCAAGGCGTGCTGAGCGCGAAGAAGTAGTGGCGAATCGTAGGGTGGGTGCAGCAAGCGAAACAGAGCCGATTTGGCTCGTTCAACATAGCTCGCTTGCGTAACCCACCTTCCAAACGCTCGAACGCATTGTTGGGTTGCGTTTCGCTGCACCCAACCTACGCCAGAAAACAGCAGCCCAAGAAACAAAAACAGGGACCGAATCTTCGGTCCCTGTTTTTTTTGTCGATTCGCTTCCAGACTCGCTTAGTACGAATCGGATGGAATCACTTGACCATCCTGGCGATTGGCCAGGTTGCGGTAGACCTGCAAGTCGATCGTTTCGGTGATCAGGTGGACCGAACCGTCGCAGAAGGCGAAGTTGGTTCCGGCCGGGTGTTGGCTGCGGAAATCTTCGGGATGGTTGTCGTCGTCGTTCGGAGCATGATCGTCGACGATCCCCAGGATTCGCTCGATCGCGTATTCCGATTCGCTCACCGAACCGACCCAGGTCGACGGCGCTTCGTCGGTGAATTTCCGCTCGCCGCAGAAGAAGGTGTTCGAGGTTCCATCGATGATCGATGCGAACTTCGTCGCGCTGTTGTGATGGAAGACGCCGTTGCCGGCGCACTTCGTCCCGGCGCCAAACGACTCGCAATCTTCGATCGTCGTCCCCCCATTGTCGGTCGAACCGAAGACGCCGATATAACTGGCCGAAGCCAGTTCCAGATCGTCGTCTCCTCCGCTGCCGCTGTCGGCGTGGCCATGATCTTCGCCGTGCGCCTCAAACGTGAACGGCGCCCGGTCGGACGGGCAATGGTAGCCCGGCACATGATGAACGCGAACCGTCGTGTGAGTCGAATGGCGAATCGACAAGCGGAAGTCGATCAGGCTGTCGACGACGTTCTGCTGTTCCAGCATCGGCAACAACTGTGCGGCCCATCCCCAGCCTGGTTCGCCGTGCGCAAACGGAACGTTCGTTCCCTCGACGGTGGCGATCCAGCCCGACGGGAACGACTTGAAGGTGTCGTGGTAATTGTGGCTGGCCAAGCCGATCTGTTTCAGGTTGTTCGTACACGACATCCGCCGGGCCGCTTCGCGGGCTTGCTGCACCGCCGGCAACAACAAGGCGATCAAGATGCCGATGATCGCAATCACGACCAACAGTTCCACTAACGTAAATGCGTCGCGCTTCTGCACGTTCTGCTCTCCGGTGAAGATGGGTATGCTCGAGGTCTCGGTCCGACGGATAGCGTCGGAGCGGAGGATCGCTGCACTCCTGCGGCGATCAAAAATCGGGTCGTAAGAAATAAGCGCAGCAAGATCGCTGCATAACGCTTACACGACCGGAGGAGCTCGAGGACTAGCCGGAGAGAAAATCGCCAGCTTAGGCGAAGTCGGAATCAAAGGCTCCCGCGAGCGGGCAACCTCTTCCGCCACATCGACCGGAGGCGCCGACGCGAAGGTCAGGTTCTGATCCAGGAAACGGCAGATCGCACATTCATGCGAATCGCCATGCAGCTCGACGTCGCCCCAAACGACCGTCCGGGGAGAAGCCGCCGCGTGCGCGTGATCATGGTCATGATGGTGATGATCATGATCGCCGTGAGCATGGGCGTGAGCGTGCGAATGTGCGTGCGCCCCGTGAGCATGCTGGCAGCCCGAGAGTTCGTGCAATCCCGGAGCCAACGTCACCGAAGCGACATAGGCGAGGAAGACGAATTTGGCCGCTAGGCTTTGCATGGAAATTTGCAAACGGGACTAAACTTGCAATTCAATTGCACTCAGGCAGTGATCTCAATCGTAACCGGATTAGCCGTAAAGGCAACGGCAAACGTCAATTCTTCACTGACTTCTCCCCGAAACCAACCATTTCGAGCAAAGATGGAGGAAAACCGCACCTAAGTCAGTTAAATTAGGGGCTTCCCGTCAAAAATCCCCCCTCCTCCAGGAGCCCCCTGATGCGTCGTTTTTCGCCTCTGCTCGCCCTCCTCCTCCCCCTGCTGCTGGCGCCGCTGGCGAGCGCCGAAGCTCCCCAGATTTCGCCGATCTCCGCCGCGATGCAAAAGTTCGCCGCGGAAGGGAAGATTTCGGGCGCCGTCACCCTGGTCGCCAAGGAGGGAAAAATCATTCACCACGCGGCCGACGGCAAAGCGAATCTCGAAACCGACCAGCCGATGAAGAAGGAGACGATGTTCGCCATCGCGTCGATGACCAAGCCGATCACCGCGACCGCCGTGATGATGCTGGTCGACGAAGGGAAGCTGTCGCTCGACGATCCGGTCTCGAAGTACCTGCCCGAGTTCGCCGACGTCAAATTGAAGGATGGCAAAGCCCCGTCGCGGCCGATCACCTTCCGCGACTGCATGAGCCACACGGCCGGCTTTCAAGGGAGCCAATCGTTCGAGACCTCGCTGGCCGACGCGGCGAAGGATGTCGCTACCCGGCCGCTGCTGTTCGATCCCGGCAGTAACTGGTCGTATAGCCCTGGCCTGACCGTCGCCGGCGAAGCGGTCGAAGTGATCAGCGGAATGCCGTTTGAAAAGTTCCTCGAAACTCGCCTCTTTCAGCCGCTGGGGATGAACGACACCACCTTCTACCCCAATGAAGAGCAACGGGCGCGCACCGCCCAGATCTATTCTCCCGGCGATCAGCCCGGCACGCTGAAGCCGTCCGGCAACGCTTACTCCGATCCGAGCAAAGTGAAAGGTCCGAACCCGAGCGCCGGCCTTGTCACGACCGCCGCCGACCTGGTGAAGTTCTATCAAATGATGCTCGACGGCGGTGTGGCCAGCGGCAAACGCTATCTCTCTGAATCGGCCGTCGCCGAAATGACGAAACTGCAAACCGGCGACCTGAAGACCGGCTTCACCGCCGGCTGCGGCTGGGGCCTTGGCTTCTATCTGGTCCGCGAGCCGCAAGGGGTAACCGGCATGCTCAGCCCCGGAACCTTCGGCCACGGCGGCGCCTTCGGCACGCAAGGCTGGATTGATCCCGACAAGAAGATGATCTTCGTCCTGATGATCCAGCGCAGCGGTTTTGGCAACGGCGACGACAGCGACGTGCGGAAAGCGTTTCAAACGTTGGCTACGGATGCCGTGAAGCAGTAGACTATATGTCGCAACTTCCCTTTCCGCCGAACCTGCCGTTCGGCGGAAAGGATTTTCGGCGTACCAAGGAGATCCGCCGCCATGGAGTCAGGCATGCACCGTCGTTCCCACCGCGGCGGCATTTGCTCACACCTTCGACCACGCCGCTCATTCCCTTTCGTTCTACCGCTCTTTCTCTTTTCGTGCGTGTCGTTCCCAATCGACACGCAAGCCCTGGATGCCCCCGCGGAGCAGACCCCCTATCCCGTTATTTACATCTCGGGCGATTTTTTCGCCGAGACGTTGAACGGCGGCTACCCGGGGCAGCAAAGAGTTAGCTGGATCGAGGGAGAACTCGTCGAAGTAAGACCCGTAAACGCGGAAAAATTGAGCGTCTATCATCTGCAACTGCGGATCGATCGCCATCTCTTTGGCGAGTATCTAGAGCCGCAAAGGATGAAACTGAATGACGTGGTGATTCCGAGCGGCGCCTTTCGAGTTTTCGATTCGACACGTGAGCCGAAAACGGGAGATCGCGTTTTCCTTAAACTGACGAAAAGTGAAAGTGGCGACTGGCGCTACAAAACCGCAGGCGTCCCGAGCGACATGGAGCGAAAACGCATCGATCGCGTCTGCAACTTGCTGTCCCGCATCGATGTCCGCGGCGCAGCCCAGGAGATGCTAGTTGGGTGCCGCGACGTTGATCCAGTTTTCGCGGTCTGGTGCATGAACGCGATTTCTCCGATTGACGTTAACCAAACCCCTGCCGAAGAATGGTTCTATGGTCGGCTTCGCGCGCAGGCCTCGCCTGTAACCTACCGCTCGATCCTCCTCGAAGTTCTGACCGACGACGCAAGCCCAGCCATCCGGTTCGTTAGCGCTTCAAGAGCGCTATTTCCGGCGAAGAAAATGCCCGAGGCGGATCAGGCGATCTTTCACTACGCTCATTGCCGACGCCTGCGCAACTATTTCGATCGCGAGCTTGCGCCTTTCGAACGGAAATTCTTCTTTCACGAACTGGAGCACATTCGCGCCACCTATGGAAAGATGCCGGAAAGCGACCGACGCGAATTGCTGTTAATATTGCGCGAGTTCGCCGATCACCAGTCGCCGGAGCGACAGCAGGCGGCGTTCGATTTGGCGTCCGGTCTTCATTCGGAGCATGACGACGCTCTAAACGCCGACATCCTCCGACTTTTTTCGGAACATTGTCCTCATCCGGCGACGCATCCGGACGCAGAAGCGACCTACTGGTTCTCACTGGATCGTTACATGACGGAAGAATTGAAATGCCGCAAGCGAAGTTGCGACGTTGCGCTGGACCTATTCGAAAAACGTCTACCGACCGCTGACCCACCGAAACTGCGTTGGTTTCTCCAGATCTTGAGTAGCTACGCAAAACGTTGTCAACGCGAGCAAGCCGACTGGGATCATCTGGCTGAACGGCTGCGTACGTTAGCCGCCGTTGAGGTGACGCCAGAGCAGCGGAAGATGATTGAAGAATTCCTGCGTAGCCTCAAGATCGAGCCGACAGGCGGGGCGAAAACGTAGTGGTAAACGTGGAGTTCGGCGACTTCCGCCCAACGTTAGCCCCAACCGGTCAGAAGCGGTAAACTACGAAAATGACTCGCTTGCCGCGAGCGGCGAACGTTTTCGTTTTGCTCGGAGGAAAATTGTTCCCAATGGAACATGGCCACGCCACTAACCGAATGCCGCTTCGTCTGGCGTCGCTTATTGGTATCGGCGCAAGTTTTCTGGTGATCTCCGCAGCGCATGCTCAATTTCCCAACGTCTTTCCCGTCCCTTCCCCAAGCCCGGTAATCGACGTTGCGGATGAATTCTTTGGAGCGACCATCCCAGACCAAGACTCCGCGTGGGTCGAAGGAGAAGTGGTCGAGGCGGAACTGATTCGCAAGATCCCTGCTCGTCAGGGCTTTGGCGGCAACCTTGGAGCCAGTTCTCTCTATCGCATTCGGCTGCAAGTCCGCCGGAAGCTCTTTGGCGCCGAGGTCCCGATAGAGTCGCTCCTGTTGAAAGAAGTCAATCTCGGCGGCGGAGGTCGCTGGGTCGAAGGGGTCTGCCGTCCTCCTAAATCAGGCGATCAAGTGTTCGCTCGTCTATTGCGTGACAAAACAGGCGAATGGTCGAGCGACGAAATGGAGATTCCGCAAGAGACCGAGCGCCGTCGCATCGATCGTATGAAATGCCTGATCGACTCGACCGACTACCCGCAAGTCGCCCACGAGATGCTCGCCGGCTGCGGCGACTCCGACGTCGATTTCGCCCTCTGGTGCATCCACGCGCTGACGCGCGTCGAAGGGGAAACGTCGTACGAACTGGAAAAGGCGTATTCTCGCATCTGGTCGCACGCTCCGCTTCCGCTGCTTCGCACCAGGCTGCTCCAGGTTCTGGAAATGCCGGAGACCTCCGATAGCTGTTACTTGCAGGCGACCTTGTCGCTGAAACGGATCGGCGCGTCGACCGACGAAGCGGATCAGTTTCACCAGGCGAATTGCTGGCGACTGCAGAAGTATCTTTCCCGCTCTCGAGATTCCCTGGAGGAAAATCGTGGTGCGTTCTTCGCCGTTTTATGCGAATACGCTTATTACAACGAAACCGACGAGCGCCGCCGCGACATCTTGCAGATTCTCTCCAAATGCGCCGCCAGCCAATCAGCCGTCCAACAAGCGATCGCTTTCCGATCGGCCAGCTCTCTTTATTCCGAAGAGAACGAAACGCTGAATGACGAGATTCTTGGCATCTATCGTGATCATCGGCCGTGCGACCGCCGGAACTACTCCCTCGTTTACGAGTACTGGACCGGGCTGAAAAACTGCATGCACAGCCAGGCGGTTCGTCATAACCGCATATACGACGCTGGGCTCGAAGCCTTCGAGCGAGAATTGCCGGCCGCCAACGCCGGCGAAATGCGAGTGATTACCGACTGCCTGGCCCGTTACGCAGAAGACTGTCGGCGCCACACGACGGCATGGAATCAACTATCAGGCTGGCTTCAAGGACTCCCCGCGCTGGCCACTACCCCCGATCAACGCGACAGCCTGGAAAAGATGCTCCTGCGTTTGCAAATCTCCCCAGCAAACGATCGGGCGACGTAGTTTTCGAATTCGCTCCAAATATTGGCCAGAATCTCCCCCAAGCGATAAACTGCACGAAAGTTCCCTGGACCGTCAACTTCCGTTGGCGGCGAGCGTGTTCACTTTCCTGGGAGACCGATCATGCCGCGAAGCGATCGACGCCGTAGCTTGTGTACTCTGGCGGTTCTGGTTCTTGCGATCCCGTTCGTGTTGGTCGCTTCGCCGGTAAGAGCGCAGTTTGGTTGCGGGTGCGGTTTTGGCTTCTCTCCTCTGCTGCAAGACGATGATACGATCATCGACGTGTCGGCTGACGAATTCGCCGGTCTATTAACCAGCGACGACGTCTGGGTCGACGCGGAGCTGATCGAAGTCGAGTTTCTGGGGAGAGTGCGAACTGAGATCCCCCTTTGCTTCGGCTCGCGCGTTATCTATCCCAACGTCTATCGCCTGCACTTGAAACTGAATCGTCCTCTCTTCGGCCGCGGTAAGGCGCCGGAGACGGTGGTGCTGGATGACGTCGCCATCGGTGAAGAATTCTATGACAACCGTTTTCGCCAGCCGCCGCAGGTCGGCGATCGCGTCTTCGCCAATTTAACGCAAGACGACGAAGGAAATTGGCGCCATCTGTTCGTCGGCATTCCTCTCCCCAACGAAATCGAACGGGTCGACCGGGTAAAAGGGCTTTACGAACTGGCCAACTCGTGGCGAGCGACCGACTTGTTCTACGCCGGCTTTGACGACCCCGATCCGTATTACGCCGTCTGGTGCATGAACGCTCTTTCCCCCTCGCTCTTCCGTGGGAGCGACGCCGATGAACAGGCCTATGGTCGCTTTCGATCGAAGTCGACGCCTGAGCGCTATCGCGAAGCGCTAATGCAACTGCTGGAAACTCCCGAGACGATTCCAGCCGCGTACGTTTACGCCACCGATGAGCTGGACGACTTGGATCTGGCGGACGCGGAAGTGGAGCGGTGTCATCAAGCCCACTGCGCGCGGCTCCGCAAGTTTTCTCCACTTCCGCCCGATTCGTCCCCGGTTCTGCGGGGAGACGAACTGACCGAGATGCTCTCCTCGTTCTATGAGGACGAATCGACGCCCCGCCGCCGCGACATCCTCAAGATCCTGGTCGAGCTGGCCGATAGCTCCGTCGTTGAGCGCCGGACGCCAGCCTTGCGGTACGCCTCTTGGCTGCATTCGGGAGAAGACAAAGCGCTGAACGCTGAAATCCTGCAGCTCTATCGTGATCATGTTCCGCTTCGTGAGCAAAACGAAGATCTGCTGACCGGTTACTGGGACGGCCTGGGGACGTTCATGAACTCAGAACTGCATGACAAGCGCAGCATATGCGATGCAGGAATCGACCTGATCGAACAAAAGCTCCCCTCCGCTGCTCCGCACGAGTTGGAGTCGATGATCGAGTTGCTAACCCGCTGCTGCTACTCATGTCAAGAACATGAGGTGTTGTGGCGACATCTCACCACGCGGCTTAGAACGTTGTATTCGCTATCGGCCGGCGACGCCCAGCGCACGGCGCTGGAGGAGTTGCTGCGCGAATTCAAGATCCCGCTCCCGGCGGATACGCGGACGTAAAGCGTCTTTCTAGCACGAAGTGATGTGACACTAACCCGAGGCGCAAGCCGAGGGAATGTGCGTGGACGCTTCAGAAGAGAAAGTCAAACAGTTCGAGCCGCAAACGCACGCTTGGCACTTCTTGATTTTCAACCGCTTTCCCTCGGCTTGCGCCTCGGGTTAGTGTCGAGAGCAGCGGCGACGTTTGGTTCGCATAGCGGACCAAACGGGTTAATCCTCTTCTTCGTCATCATCATCGAAGTGATACGTCGCCAGCGTATTCTCGCGCACCGTAAACTGTCCGTTCTCGTCGCGGATGAATAGTTGCGGCAGTTGCTCCAGTAGTCGCTCGATCGTTTCGGGAGACAAGTCCTCGGTCGTGAAAAGTCGCGGCTTGGCCTGGGCCGCCTTCTCGGCATTCCCTTCCATTTCGTCTTCGTCGAACAAGACGAGCAGTCCCGAATAGCGGCGGACCACCATTTCTTCCATCCATTCGATCGGCGTAATCTCGCTGACGATCGCTTGGAACTTGTCGGTCGCTTCCTTGATTCGCTCTTTCCGGTTTTGCTTGGCCCACTGGATCAGTTGCTCCAGCTCCCGTTCGCTGACGTCCGGGTCAAAATCGACGCCCAACTTGCGGGCGGCCCGCTTCTGCTTCTCTTTGGCCAGCGGTCCCTTCTTCAAGATGACGGTCGAGCGATCGCGCGACTTCGGTTTCGCGCTTTTCACGTTGGCGGCCGATTTCGATTCACCCGCCGGCGGCTGCGAATCGACCGGCAAACCGCTGTCGTCGGCGGCTGCTTGTTCGCCATCGAGCTTCGGTACGCGGATCTTGGCGCTACAATGCGGACAAGCGAAGCTACGACCAGCGTGCTTCGCTTTCGCTTTAAGCGTCTGATTGCAGGCTTCGCATTTGAAGCGAATCCGCTCTTCGTCCGACATTCCCGCCGCCTTTTTCACCGGGCCCAATTTTGGCGCAATACCGCATCAGGCTAGTTGGGAATGATGAAGAATGGTCACAGACCAGCGCATTCGGATCATGAAGCTTTTCTGATGCGACGGCGTGCAAAGCCCCCATTGGTGCAGTTTTTTGGGTCGCTTCTCCGCGATATCTCGTCTGGGACGTGCGACGGCCGCATAGCTCGCCTTGTTTGCGCAAGCCCAATTTTAATAACAGCTTACGGCATCGTTTCCGTCAGCCGGCAGGGCCGTTCGTTCTTGCAACCAGCGTAAAAACCAATATGCTGAATAGATTGACTCGATTCCCCAACCCAACATGGAAGCCTCCGCAATCGCGAAGCGGCGGTCCCAATATGCGCAAGTGCGTCTCCACTCACGCAGAAAGCAACAATGCGTGAGATCCTCTTTCAGTACGAAAGCATCAATCCCTCGACGTGGGCTTATGTCGCGTCGCTGCTGGCGATTGGTCTGTACTTTAAGTTCAATCGGGTGTGGAGCGTTCGCAACCTCGACATCTTTTTGATCATTCTGCTCGCGCCCGGAATGTTGATGGTCCACTTCGGCCAACAGCAAATCTTGGAATCGTCGCAAGCGGTGATCGCGCTCGTCAATCCTGACGCGTCGCCAGACGATCCCAACGCGAAACTGCCGGTCACCCCGTCGGCCGAACTATCGGACTCGTTCGACCTGGAGCCTGACGCCGAACCGGAACTGGCCGAAGTCGTTCCGCTGCCCGAGCAACCTTCCGATTTCGATCAACAGGAAGAGGCCCGCATCAAGGCGCGGGAACTTGGTCGCCAACTGGAGAAGTACGGCTACATCTGGCTCTTCTGTCTCAGCGGGCTGATCGTGGTGCGACTCTTCATCGATCCGACGATGGTTCGCCGTCCCCTCTTGGAACCGAATGTGACCGTCGGCGCGATGATGTTCATGAGCATCGCCCTCTTCACCTTTTTGATTTCCAACATCATCGTCGGTCGTCCCAGCGAAGCGGACGTCCGCGGGATTCGGGCCGCTGAGATCATGATGGCGAGCGGCGATTCGGCCGAAGTCGAAAAGTCGCTGCGGCACTTCGGGCCTGGCTACCGCCTGCTCAGCTTCCTGCCGCGGATTCCGACGTCGCAGTTCGCTCAGGCCGAACCTACCACGGACGAAGAAGCGAGGAGCCAGCGGATCATCGTCATCCTGACCAAGCTGGTCGCGATCCTCTCGAACCTGGCGATGCTGGTCGGCGTGGTGCTGATCGGTTACCGCCACTTTGAAAACCTCTCGATGGGGATCGGCGCCGCGTTCCTGTACTTGCTGCTCCCCTACACCGCCCTCTACACCGGTCGCGTCGATCACGTCCTTCCGGGCGCCCTGCTAGTCTGGGCGATCCTCTGTTACCGACGTCCCACGTGGGCCGGCATTTTCCTCGGCCTGGCGATCGGCACCGTTTACTACCCGCTCTTTTTACTGCCGCTTTGGGTCAGCTTCTATTGGCAACGGGGCGTCGTCCGCTTCGCCCTCGGCGTCACCGCGATGCTGGTTCTGCTGGTCCTGACGCTGGCGATCGTCGCCCCGAACGTCACGACGTTCCTCAACCAGTTCAGCGCGATGTTCGGTCTTTGGAGCCCGCGTAGCGAAGGCTTCACTGGCTTCTGGAATTACTTCATCTACTCGAACGACTTCCGAATCCCGATCCTGGTGGCGTTCGTGATCTGCGCCTGCGGGTTGGCTTTCTGGCCGGCCCAAAAGAACCTCGGCACGATGCTCAGCTGCAGCGCCGCCATCATGCTGGCCGCCCAGTTCTGGCACGCCAACGACGGCACGACGTACCTGGCCTGGTACATGCCGCTCCTCTTGCTGACCGTTTTCCGCCCGAACCTGGAAGACCGCGTCGCATTGCATGTAATCGGAGAAGGTTGGCTGCCGCGTCGCGTGACGGTCGCGAAGGAAGAGAAGAAGGCGGCGTAGCCGGTATCGGCAAATGCGGCGGCCGCCGATTCATCCGCGTCCGGCGTCACCTCTCTCAGTCTCCGTGGGCGTCCGACGGTCGATCCACGCGCTGAGGTTTTCTCAGCGTCAGGTAAGGACCGGCCGCGAATAATCTGGGTTAAACCCATAGAGTCCCGAAACTTTTCCCCCATTTCGGGATTTAAACCACCATGAAAACTCCATGCACGCTCACACTGCTCCTCTTGTTCGCCGTAACCTCCTTCGGCAAAGAGGTCGAAAAGCCGACCGGCGCCTACGCGAGTAAAATCACTCCCCGCGCCGTCGAAAACAAACAGATGCAAGGAGGACTCGTCCGCGTCGCTTGGTCCGAGATTGAACCGAAGCCTGGGCGGTTCGACTTCGCCCCAATCGAACAACAGGTTCGACTTCTCAAACCCGGCATGAACTGGACCCTCGCCATCCATGGCGGCTGGACGTCCACGGAAAGGCAGGACAATACTGCTCGCGGTCCGCGCCGGCCCCTCTCCCTTTCTCCCAGTTGGCTCGTCTCTGATCTTCACGTCGAAACCTTCGCGATGAGCTTCCGCGGCAACCCGGTTCAGATGCCCAAGTACTGGGATCCGGTCGTTCAAAAACGTCTGAAAGAAATGCTCCAAGCCGTAGGAGACAAATACGGAAAAGATGAGCGACTGAAGCTCATCTACGTACCGCAGATGACCAGCAATGGAACCGAAGGTCACTTCAACGGCGTCCCCCCCGAAACGCTCTTCCAGGCGGCCGGCATCAACCCTCGCGACAAAGCGGCCGAACAGAAATTCGGCGACATTTGGCTTCAAGCGTCGGCCGAGACGACGCAAAGCGTGCTGAAGGCTTTTCCTGAAAAGGCGGTCGCTTTTGAAGTCCATGAACTCTTCCGCAGCACTGCGATCCCCTCCCGTTTGATTAGCGAGTTCCAAAAGCCCGCTTACGAAAACCGGGTCGGTATCGGCATGTGGTGGATCTCAGGAAAAACGAATTACCAGGGCGCGTTGATCGCCGTTTTGAAAGGCTACCAAGGAGATCTCTACGGCCAGGTCATCGGCCGCTCCGACCAGCAAGACCGCTTCCCGAACGGCGACTACGCCGCCGTTTTCAAGCAGGCGGAAGAACTCGGCATGCGATACATCGAACCGTGGAACTACGAGTTCGAAAACCACACGTGCGACGAAGCCCTGCAAAAATTCAACGCCTCGACTCGCTCCAAATACGGGAGCCCTTAGTCAGAAAGTCGAGACGGAGCCTTCTACGTCGATGTTGGCGAGGCCTTTACGTGGCGAAACTTTCCCAGCACAACGCCACTTAAGCCGGCGCCAGTCGCCGCCGTAACGAGATCCCGATATCCTTGAAGCACTGGAAGTTGAGCGGGAACTCCAGCAGCACATGCGTCAGGCTCAGCAGAAAGAGCCATCGCAGTCCCAGGTCGTAGTTGACCGCGTAGAGTCCCATCGACGCAAGCCAGGCGATCACGATCACCGCCAAGCGGGTCTTCGGCACTTCGTGCCAGCCGATGATCTGCGTCTTCGAGAACCAGTTCAGGTAGTGGTAGGTGTAGGCGAACGCCAGGAAGCGGACGAGCCGCAGGACGACATCGCCAGTAAAGAGATTCGTACCGACGATCGCTTCGGTCGGCAGCCGCAGCAGGTCGTTCAGGCTATTCAGCGAAAGCTCTTGAAAGCCCCGCCAAAAGACGGCCGGCGCCTCGGTCGGCGGAGCCCCGGCCAGATTCGGCAGCCAGATCGCCGCCGCTCCGCAACCCAAAAACACCGCGAACGACAGGAAGCCTGCCTTGCTGTTTCGTTTCAAAGCGCCGGCGAAGATAAACGCGCCGGTGAAGACAAACACGTGAATCAGCGTCGGCAGGTAAACGCCAAACAGTTTGTAATACGCACTGGCCGCGGGACTTGCCGTATTGACGTTAAAGAAAAACGCGCAAACCAGCACGACGGCTAGACCGAACAGCCGCAGTGACGTTTGCCGCGCCACGACGAAGACGACCGCCATGCCCAGGGCGAAGAAGAGGACGTCGGCGTAGTGCGAGTTGAGGATTTGATAGAGGGTCGAACTGCCGATCGAAATCTGATCGAGCCATGCGACCCCTTGTTCCCCCAATACGTTTCCATTTCCAAGCGTCGCCAGCAAACCGCACCCGACCAGCAGCGCCCAGTCGGCCTTCCGCGGCGTGAAGTACTTGCGATCGTGCAGCCACGAAATCTCGGTCAGATAATGCAGCGGACCAAGCACCGCATACGAAATCAGAAACAATTCAAACGGCACGACCGCGGCGATCGCGAGCGCGAGCAGCATCAAGCCAATGTTGACGTACTCGACCGAATTCGATTGAACTTCCGGCTTAGCCGCAGCGCCAGGCGTCCCTACGTCGGGCTTCGCCTGCTCGACGCTTTTGCCGGCGCCAACGTTCTTGGCGGCGCGATCGATGGTTTTCGACTTCTTCTTTCGCATGGTCGCGAGCGTCTAGGCATGGACGGGGAGACTCTCGATCAAACCCTTCAATATAGGTCACCGTTGCCCCGCCAAACGATAATCGTCAAAACAACGCGAATCGACGGCGACGTTGCGATCGCTATGACCGGAACAACGCGATGTCAGCCTGTCGCGGCGCCCTTTGTTTTCCGAGCCTGCGCCCGCTTCGCCCCCTTGGCCACGGCCGGCATTAGGTTCTTGCCTAGAATCGCCGACGCCGTCAAAAAGCCGCCGAACAGCGCCCCGGCGATTCCCAGCGTGCAGATGTCAGTCCCGGTCAGGTACAAATTGCGGAGCGGCGTTTGCGGGCGGAGCCAACGCTCGGCAAAGCGTGCCGGCGTCGCGGCCAGCCCATAGATCATTCCATGTGGATGTCCCATGAAGTGTTCGGTCGACAACGGCGTCGACAGCTCGGCGTAGTCGATCCTCCCTTCCACCTGCGGACAGCAAGCGTAGAGCTGTTCCAGCAATTTCCCAGTCAGCTGCTCCTTCAGCGCTTCGTATTCGTCGCCCCGCTTCTTCCAGGGATCGGAAGCCCAAGGCGCGAACCAGGCGTAAGGGGCGACGCTGATCACTTCGATCGTAGCCCGGCCAGGATAACGCTGTTCAAAGTCAGGATCTTTCGCCGAAGGGAACGAGATATAGGCGACCGGCAGCGGCGCGTTCGGATCTGCTTGAATCCGCGCGAAGTTGCGGTCGTGATCGTAGTCGCGATAGACCCATAGATTCGGCTTCGACAAACCAAGCTGCTCGGCCGTCTCCCGCAAGCCGATGTAGAGGGAGATGTGGGCTGGCGATTCCGATTGATGACGCAAGAGACGCTGACAGTGCGGCGCGGCGCTCGTCTCCGGCGGCAACAAACGCTGAAATGTATTCAGCGCCCCGGCGTCGCTGACGACCCAAGGAGCTCGCAACTGGTTTCCGTCGGCCAGTTCGACGCCGACGGCTCGATCGTTTTCGACCAGGATGCGGCCAACCTCGGCGTTGGTGTAAACTGCTCCGCCCCGCTGTTCGATCACCGGCAACATCGTTGCGGCGAAACGAGACGCGCCTCCCACGGGATAAGCGGCGCCTTCCAGATAATGCTTCGCGATCATCGCGTGAATGAAAAAGCTGCTCTGCCCCGGAGGCAAGCCGTAGTCGCCAAACTGCCCCGTCAGCACGCCGATTAGCTGCTTGTCGCTGGTGAGCGACGAAAGGGTTTCGAGCGTCGTCCGCTTCGCTTTCCTGAGGAGCGGCCAACGCATCAAGCCGCCGACCAGCCGCGACAGAAAGACCGGCAGCGCTTTCTCAGCGAAGAACATTCTGGCCCGATCGGAGGTCGCGTCGACTTCCTGCAAGTAGCGATCGATTGCGGTACGCTCGTTCGGAAAATAATCGTGCAGCCGCTGCCGGAAGTTTTCGCGACCTTTGACGAAGTCGTATGTCTGGTCGCCGATGATGATCCGGTCGTAGACCTCTCCCATGTCGGCCCACTCGAGCTGGGCGTCGGTCACGTCGTCGAGCAGCGTCCGCAGCGGCGCATCGAGGTCGAAAATATCGCCGATGTAGTGAACGCCAACGTCCCACTCGTACCCAGGCCGGCGAAACGTATGGGTAAAACCGCCGGCGGTATAGTGCCGTTCGAGAACCAGCACCCGCTTGCCGCCATGCTTGGCGAGCAGCGCCGCCGCGCCGAGCCCGCCAATCCCCGAGCCGATGACGATCACGTCGTAGCTGCCGTTGATCGGATTCTGCTTATACGACGTTCCGAAGTTCATGCCGTTCTCGCCGCTATGTCGTGCTAAGGCGATTCTGTTGGCGCCGCAGCGCCCGCGTCTTCTCTAATTATAGCGGAACGCGAGCGGCGCCATCTCGTTTACCGTTCACCGCGCCGCTATGCTGCTTTCTGCCGGACTTCACTCGCAAACGGAAAGGGAAACGCACATGTCGAAACCAGCGAAAAACACGATCTGCCTGTGGTACGACGGCGCCGCCGAAGAAGCGGCGAACTTTTATGCCGAGACCTTTCCTGACTCGTCGGTCGACGGCGTCACCCGCGCTCCCGGCGACTATCCCTCCGGGCAGCAGGGAAACGTGCTGGTCGTCCAGTTCACGGTGCTGGGGATTCCCTGCATCGGTCTGAACGGCGGCCCCGGCCATGCCCATACCGACGCCTTCTCGTTCCAAGTTTCGACCGAAGATCAGGCCGAAACCGATTGCTACTGGGACGCGATCATCAGTCACGGCGGCAAAGAAATCGCCTGCGGCTGGTGCGTCGACAAGTGGGGCATCTCCTGGCAAATCACCCCCGCGATGCTGATGTCGGCGATCAGCAATCCCGATCCGGCCGTCGCCAAACGGGCCTTCGAAGCGATGATGACGATGACGAAGATCGACATCGCCACGATCGAAGCGGCAATGGCCGGTTAAAGACATCGGGTGCCATGGCCACGGCCTTGCGTGGCCATGAATACGGTCGCCAATTCCAATCCGGTCGCTTCCTTGGGACGTTCCAATTCTTCGTTTGGACGAACCTCTAGATTAAATCTCGTGCACAATCATGGCCACGCAAAGCCGTGGCCATGGCACCCAGCATCTGGACTACTTCAGCGGCGGCTGACTGACGAGCGAGCGCTGCGTTTCGATAACGCGAATCGTCTGCTTCCCATCCATCGTCAAATAGCGATCGCGCCCGTCGGCCTGAGGCTGGAACCGCGTGAAGCCGTCGTCGTCGACTGAAACGAGCCCCGGCTCCGAGAGTCCGAAATAGTGATCGTCGGGGCGAACCGCGTAGAGGACGCTGGTCAGATCCCAGGTCGGTCGATCATGGTTCGGGCCGCTATGCAATAAATACGCTTCTCGCACGATGTGATGCGGCACGTACCCAAAGTCCCGGGCGACGCTTTCCCGCGGATAGGGAGCGGCCAGGCCAATCAAAAAGTCGCTCCAGATCACCGGCGAGTCATGCGGCCACTTCGCCGCAAACCGCTGCATCGAGCCGACGCCGTTGTAGACGTTCGCTTCCAGGTAATGCGCGTTCCCCTTCACCGGCGAAAAGGCGCCGGCCATGATCGACGTGAACTTCACCTTCCGGCGAATCAACTCTTCACCGCTCAGCGGGCTCACCTCATCGGCCGGCGATTCGACCAGGTCGGCCAAGTTCGCCGCCAGCCCAACTTGAATCAACACGACCGATTTGTCCTCCGCCGCCGCTAACGTCTTCCGCAGCACCGTCACGGCATCGGGCGCGTCGTCGCTTGAAAGCAGGTCATGCGGATAACGAAACTCGCCGCCATCCTTGGTCTTCACCAACTGCAAATACTTACTCTCACGCTTCTGCGCGTCCCGCGTCACCCCAATCGGAATCTCGCCACGCCCATAAAACGCGTTGACCGCATCGACAAACGGCGCCGTGAGGGGATTCACCTTCGAGATCGTCACCGCCTTGATCTCACACTCCTGCCGATCGGCCAGCGCATGCAACATGGCGAGGGCCAACACGTCATCCACGTCGCCGGAGATGTCGGTGTCAAAGATGACGGGGATTGGTTTTGCGGCGTGGGCGTTAGCGACAAAGGCGAACGGAACGCAAATCAACATCAACAGAAGAAGGCGGGGGCGATGCATCTTGTTTCTACCGGGGCATGAGGTGCTGAGCGGGGGGCAATTTCGCTATGTCCACGATAATGGACGACGGGGTGGAATCAATCCCTGAAAGCCTACGCAACGTTTTCGGCCGCTCAGGCTACAATGCGAAATGTTCCATTCCAACCGGCTAGAGTTGTTGATTTACCCAATCAACTGACGAGTTCCCGCTTTCGCGTACGGTTGAAGAAAGAACGACTGGAGAAATCGTCGCGTGCAACACGAAATACTTGGCGAAGTGAAAACTGGGGACTGCGATCCTTACGCCGCCGTCGCGACCATTCCCTACGACTCCTATGAGATCCAAATCGGGATGGTGACGCTAGGAGACGCCCCCTTAGAGGCGACGCTAGAGCTCGCCGCCAACGTCGTCCGTCGACTCGCAGAGCTGGACCAAGTCGCGAAGCGAATCGCCACGCGGGAACTGCGCGACAGCTACAACAATATTTGGAACGAGTATGACGAGCAGCAAGAGGACGGCACGTTTAAAACCGTCTCCAAGCCACAACTTTCGGAAAGCGAGTTTCAAGAGAAACTATTGCTCTACTCGGTCACGGTGAGCGGAGATCAAGAAGTCGAGTTTTACTACGACGAAGACGACATGTTCCTGGGACACTTCGTCCTGGTCAACTCGCGGAATGGGATTGATCTGAGCGACGCCAGTGCTAATTTGGCCGGCTAGATTCTCGACGACAGTAGGTCGGGGCATCGCTTTCCGTGGCCACGCCCGCGCTCATTCGCTCCAGTCCTCTTCCAGCGGAAAGTCAGGCCCGACTCCAGAGCCTTCGTACCCAAGTTGGTCGATGACCGACTTGTCGCGCCGATGCCAACTGGCCCAGCTAAGCGGCGTGTCTTGGTTGGCGTCCCGAATCGTCGGATCGGCGCCGGCGTCGAGGAGCAGTTGAATCACTTCGGGACTTCCCCACGCCGCAGCGCGGTGAAGCGGCGTTTCGCCCCGCACGCGCGCATCCCGCCACAGAGCATACGTCTTCATCCCTGGCTTCGTGCGAGCATTGGGATTCGCGCCGCGCGCAAGCAACAACCGGACCGCTCGGGCGTCGCTGCCGCCAGCGACGCCGTGCAGCGCCGTTTCGCCGTTGTACTCGCTCGCACGGTTCACGTTGGCGCCTGCTTCGACCAAGAGCCGCAGACACTCGAAATCTCCGCAAACGCCCAGGATCACCGGGGCGATATTCTCGTTGCGCTGCAAGTTAGGGTCGGCGCCATGCTCCAGCAGATAACGCGTCACTTCCGGATGGAAGTTCAAGAGGGGCCCCATTCCATGCTCATCGACGCTGTTGGGATCCACGCCCTCTTCGATGAGTCGCCGAACAGTTTCCAGATCGCCGGCGCCGGCCGCTTGAACCAACAGATCATTGCGAGGTTGATCGGTCATGGCGATTCGTCCACAAAGCCAACCGTTCACGTTTCGACACCCCTTCATGATATCTGGACAAAACTCCTCTTTCTTTACCTGGAAGTTCCAGGTATAAACCTCGAACTTCAAGGTAAGGGAGCGAATATGGCGTCACGAACGAGCAATCCCCCATTTCTGAACGGCGTTCCAGAAATGTTAATCCTGCGGCTCTTGTCGCAGCGCCCAATGTACGGATACGAACTAGTCAGTGCGATCAAGCTGGCGACGGGGAACGAGCTGGAGTTCGGCGAAGGGTCGGTCTATCCGATTCTCCATCGGCTGGAAGCGGAGAAGCTCCTCTCGGCGAAATCGCAGGCGGTCGGCGCCCGAACGCGGATCGTCTACAAGACGACGTCGCGGGGGCTCGCCAAACTGGAAGATTCGATCTCCGTCTGGCGGCGGATTACCGACGCGATCAACCACGCACTCAAAGGAGGAGAGCATGGACCAGCAACAGTGGCTCGCTGAGCTGAAGCAGGAACTTCGAAAACGACGACTACCGAAACGCTACGTCACGCGTTTGTTGCAGGAGTTGTCGGATCACGTCACGGACGACAGGGAGAATCGCATAGGCGAGGATCATTCCTGGAGCGCCGATCGGATTGGATCTCCCGCAGCGATCGCCGAATCAGCGGCGCAAGAATTCCGCTCGCGCAGGTTTGCGGTGCGGCATCCGCTGTGGACCTTCGGGGCGCTGCCGCCGTTTTTGTTTGTGCTGTTCGTGGTTGGCGTCTACCTCGGCTCCTCCACGCTATTGGAATTCTTATTGTCGTTCGCGCCGATCGAACAGTACGAAATGTCGGCGTGGGCGCCGGTAGTCGCGCAAGGCTATCTCATCGGCTGCCTTTTGCTGGCGTCGGTCATGACGGTCGCCTGTTTCGCATGGCTGGCTCAGCGATACGCATTAAAACGACGCTGGCCGATGACGGCGGCCGTCATCATCGCGCTCCTCTGCGGATCGTTCTGGACCGAAGGAACGCGTAAGACGCAGGAGCAAATGGGACGCGTCACGATCGGCCTCCCCGGCTCCTTCTGGCCGTCCGATATCACCTTCCCGCGCGTCATCCAATTCGCCGTCCCATTGGCGGCGGCCGCGTGGCTGACTAGCCGGCGAACTTCTTCTACAACGCCGTCGGTCGACTTGCGCATCGCAACGTAAGCAGCCTGGGCGTTCTACTCTTCTTCCAGCTCCCGCGGAGACATCCCCACGTCCACAATGCTGCAGGCCTGAATCGGATCGATCCCCAGCTCGCGGGCTTTCGCCAGCAGCTCTTCGCTTTCGGCGCCCGGGTTAAAGAAAACTTCTTTCGCTCCGACGGCGGCGATTTCTTCCAGCATTTGCAGGCCGACCGCGGGCGAGAGATAGATGCTGATCCGGTCAAGCCTTTCGACCGGGATGTCAGCCAGCTTTTTGTACACCTTCAGCCCTTCGATCTCGTCGGCGGCCGGGTTGATCGGGTAGACGTCGTACCCTTGAGCCAGGTGGGCTCGGACTGATTTGTTGCCGTACTTGTTGCGGTTTTTGCTCGCGCCGAGAATCGCGACGGTTGGTTTCGACATGTTGGGCTGCTATGGGATTTGTGCGATTGGGCAAAGAAAGAACAGAACGCGGAGGGCACGGAGGATTCACGGAACAGCACAGTAAGAAAGGAGATTCGGGCGAAGCGTTTGAGCATTTCTCGCCGTCATCTAACTCGACGAAAAACGGGGATCGCTCTTTTGTCCGCTTCTTATTCCTTACCGCGTTTATCCGTGCTCTTCGCCGTGGCCTCCGTGTTCCATTCCTCTCAAAACGGGGCGGAGCCGGCGGTTAGTCTCCGCGGCGGCCTTGGATGACAGGGGTCGCCGCCAATTGTTGCTGCGTGTACCACGCTTTCCAGTTGGCGACATGGTACCCGAAATCACAGCCGTCGGTCAGAGTTCGCAGCGCCGAGTAGACGCTTTCGTTCTTCGCCCAACCGGTGGTGTGAGTCGTTTGCGACGATTCCAGAATCTCGTCGAGCGTCTTCTTACGATACGAAGGAGACGGCCCTGCGACGTCGAAACGACCGTTCGGCGGAATTTGCGAGTAATGAAAGATGGGGTTCACCTCATGCGGCCGTTTTTCTCCCGCCGACTGCCGAAATTCTCGCACTTTATGCCGCGTTTGCAATGCGGTGGCCAGCGGCACGATCGCCGATGGATAGTCGAGCGCCGCGAGACAATCGGCGGCGCGATTGACCATCGCGTTGTCGTAATCTTCCAGGAACCGGACGTAAAGCTCCACCATCATCGGGTGGCGATGCTTCAGCACTTCGATCATGCACATTTCGCGGTGCTCGGGATTGTTCTGAAAGACCGAGTGGTCGATCAGAAAACCGAGCGCCACGCCGTGATCAAGATTCCCCAACGTTTCGACATACAGCCGCTGCAGCCGAATGTTATCTTCGCGTCCGAGCAGCCGGATCAAACCGGTCATCGCCATCGGATCGCGGACTTGCGAAAAGTCGATCTGATTGTCCCGTTCTTGCGGCGTGCCGAGCGACTCGCGCCAACGTTTGAACTTGAGCCACCAATCGATTTGGGCTTCGCGAATCATCTTCCGCTCTTCCAGCAGCTGCACTTGCTGGTGCATTCGCCAACGGCCGTCGTAGCGAATGAAACCGCGCGACTGCATGTAGTCTTCCCGCTGCTTCCACTCGCCATTGCGTTTTTGATAGCCGAGCAGCGTCCGCGCCTGTAGATGCTCTGGATCGAGCTTCAAGATCAGCTCGCAATGGGCGTTCGCTTCGTCGTACAGACTATTCTGCCGGCACCACTCGATCAGGCTCCACTGATCGACCAGCGTCATCGCAGCGCGGCGAGCTCGATCGCGATACTCGATCAGCTCCGGCGGCTCGCGCTCGATGTCGACGATCACTTCCGGCGCCAGTTCGAGCACCCCTTGCGGCGAGACGATCCGTCGCGGCGCGTCGCTATCCCCCGGCGTCTCTTCCAAGTCGCCGGTCACTTTGCCGCCGCTCACCAAGACGACCCGATCCGACCATGCCGGTTGTATGGCCAGCGTCCAGCATACCGCCGCTAGCAACCAGGTAAACCGCATCGATTCTCCCGCACGTAATAGGCCCCGATAGCACCTCCAAGATAGAGCTAGCCGCTGGTCGATACAACGAAAAGGAGATGCTCGGTCTGCGTTTTTCCGGGCGAAATTCCCCAGACTTTCCTGACCCGTGCAGTAGCCGGATCAACTTTACCGAACCGGCCTATTTTCACATCTGGAGCAAGCGGTGAATAAAGCGAGCGGACTAGTCTTGGTCGCGATCGTCTGTGGCGGCGGCTGGTTCTTCTTTCAGAACTATCGAGTCGAAGGGCTCGAAGGGCTGAAAGTGGTCCCCCGCAACGCAGCGGCGTCGACCGATGGGTCAGGCGGCGGCAACGCCCTCTTGGCCAGCAACCGCACCGTACCGATCGCTCGCGGCGGCGAAACGGTCCGGATCGCGTCGTTCAACATCCAGGTCTTCGGCCGCAGCAAGATGGACAAACCGCATGTCGTCGCCCGACTCGCGCAGATCGTCCGTCAGTACGATGTCGTCGCGATCGAAGAAATCCGTTCGCTCGACCAGTCGATCCTGCCGCAGTTCATCGATCAAATCAACGCCGCCGGGCGCCACTATGACTACGTCATCGGCCCCCGTCTCGGCCGAACCGACAGCAAAGAGCAATACGCGTTTATCTATGACACCGCGAGCATCGAGATCGATCGTTCGCAGCTCTACACGATCGACGACCCGGCCGATGCGCTTCATCGCGAACCGCTGGTCGCCTGGTTCCGCGTCCGCGGCCCGAAGCCCGATCAGGCCTTCACCTTCACCCTGGTCGCGGTCCATACCGATCCGGACGAAGTCGCCTCCGAAATCAACGTGATGGACGACGTGATGCGTGCCGTTCGCGGCGACGGTCGCGGCGAAGACGACGTCATCCTGCTGGGCGATTTCAATACCGACGAGCGCAACCTCGGCGAGCTCGGCAGCGTCACCGGTTTGACGCCGGCCGTGACCGGAATGATGACCAACACCCGCGGCACCGCGGCGTACGACAATCTCTACTTTACCTTGCCGGCGACCAGCGAGTTCACCGGCCGCGGCGGCGTCCACGACTTCGTCCGCGAGTTCAACTTGTCGATCGACGAGGCGCTCGAAATCTCCGACCACCTCCCGGTCTGGGGCGAGTTCAGCATCTACGAGGGAGGCGTCCCCGGCAAAGTCGCGACCGTCCCGAGCGACGTCCGCTAAGCGAAGCGAGCGCGAATTCGACAGATCTCTGCGCAATAAAGAGAGTCTGCGCCGCTGCGCGTCTGTTACGATAATAGACGCCCTCCAGCCAGCCTTTCATGCCGCTTCTCCCTTGGCCCCTTTTCACCTTCGAAGGTACGCCCATGGTGTCGGCTTTGCCGCGGATCGTCTTTGGTCTCTTGTTGGTTCCTTTCGCCGTGCAAGTTTGCGTCGCTAACGACTCGCCCCTCTCACAAGCGCAACGCTTGGAGCTGACCGGCGAGTTTCGCAAGGCGGAGCAGATCCTCGACGCGGCCCTTGCCCAGCCTGATCTCGCTCCCGAAACGCGCTACACGCTCGTCTACGAACGAGACCGACTTGATCGCATTCGCCGCGACTACACCCTCACTCGCGACCAACTGGAAGCGAAGGTCCTGGAAGGAGTCAAAGAGGCGACGCCGGAAGAGTTCGCCCAGTGGCTCGACCAGGGACGTTTCGACTCACGGAAGATCGACGGCACGCGTTACTTCATGGCGCGGAGCGTCCGCAATCTTTTCTACCGCCATCCAGAACTCAATGACCGCCGAACTCGTCCCGCCGACGAGGCCGAGGTCCAGCGTTTTCAACTCGAACTCTGCCGTCAGATCTGCGCCGCCGCCAAAGCGGAGCAGCGTCCTTATGTGCTGACCAAAAAGTTCGACGTTCGCTTCACCGGCACGGTCCATGCCGACGCCGTGGCCGACGGCGACCTCATCAAAGCCTGGCTGCCGATTCCGCGTGAGTTTCCGTTTCAGCGCGACTTCCGCCTGATCGGCAGTTCGCCGACGCCGCTCGAAATTGCCCCCGGCGACAGTCCGATGCGATCCGCCTACTTCGAGCAAACCGCCCAAGCGGGCGAGCCGACCAAGTTCGACCTGCACTTTACCTTCGAGCATGACGCGATTCGCTTTGAGATCGACCCCGCTCTCGTCACGCCGCTGAATCGCACTAACAAAGAGATCGCCCGTTTCGCCCAGGAAGGTCCCCACACCGATTTCACGCCGGAGCTGCTCGCCCTTTCGCAGCAGATCGTCGGCGACGAAAAGAACCCGGCGATCGCCGCCCGGAAGATCTACGACTGGATCGGGCACAACATCCAGTACAGCCTGGCGATTGAGTACTCCACCATTCGCAATCTCAGCGATTATTGCCGCGAGCACAAATATGGGGACTGCGGGCAGGAAGGAATGCTCTTCATCGCCCTCTGCCGCGCCAACGGCATTCCGGCTCGCTGGCAGTCAGGCTGGAACCTTTTCCCCAATCGCTTGAACATTCATGACTGGTCCGAGATCTACCTGGCGCCGTACGGCTGGGTTCCGGTCGACGTCTGCCGCGCCGTTTCGGCCTACCAAGAGATGACCCACCTGACCGACAGCGAACGGCAGGAAGTGGCCGACTTCTACTTCGGCGGGCTCGAGCCGTACCGCATGGCCGCCAACTGCGACCACTCGCAAGCGCTCACCCCGGCCAAACTGGCGCCTCCGTCCGATACGATCGACTTCCAGCGGGGCGAATACGAAGTGGGGGATGTGAACTTGTACTACGACAAGTTCACCTACGATTTCACGATCCAGGAAATCGAACCGACGACGCCGACGAAGACCGCTGCGGCCGACTAACTCTATTGGTGCCATGCTTTTGCCGCGTCTTCGCGGGATAAGCATGGCTTCGCCCTACCCAAACGCATTGAAGACATGCTTATCCCGCGAAGACGCGGTAAGAGCATGGCACCAGGATCAATAAACGCCCAATACCGGTCTACACACGACAAGAAACCGCCTCGGCGACCTGCCAAACTGGGAATCACAGATAATATCTCGTGATATCTTGTAATATCCCACCGCAACTTCCCTCCCAATATTAGGTCTCGCCCGGTATGTCCGCTCTCCGCTGCTGCGCGTTTGCATTGCTCCTCGCCCTGCCAACTTCTTTCCTTTCGGCCGCCGAACCAATCGTGCCGACCAAGACGATCTCGCTGATCGGCGACGGCGATCTGAAGACCCACTTTTACAGCTGGCTGACCGACGGGGGTCACGAAGATCCGCGTCACGTCTTCACCATGGGGAAAGATGGCATCCTGCACATCTCCGGCGATGGCTTCGGTGGGCTGATCACCCATAAAGAATACGCCGACTACTACCTGGTGCTCGAATATCGCTGGGGAACCGAAACGCTGCTGAGCCGCAAAGATCGCGCTCGCGACAGCGGCGTCCTCCTTCACTGCCAAGGCCCCGACGGCGGCTTCGGCGGCACGCCGGAGAAGCCTGGCCCCTGGATGACTTCGCTCGAATGCCAAATCATCGAAGGAGGCGTCGGCGACATCCTGGTCCTCGCCGGCAAAGACGCCGACGGCAACCTGATGAAGGCGGAAGCGACCTGCACGATCGTCCGCGATCGCGACGGCGAAGCGGTCTGGTCGCCGAAAGGAACGCCGACCTTCTTTGAAAAGGGACGCATCAACTGGTACGGCCGCGATCCTGATTGGAAAGACGTCGTCGACTTCCGCGGCAAAGAAGACGTCGAAAGCCCCGGCCAGGAATGGACCACCGTCGAATGCTTCTGCAAAGGAGATTCGCTCGTCTATCGCGTCAACGGCGTCGTCGTCAATCGCGCCGACAAAGTCTTCCCGAATCACGGCAAACTGCTGCTGCAAACCGAAGGCGCCGAACTGTTCGTCCGCAAGATGGAACTGCGTCCGCTGCCGAAAGAAATTCCGTAAGCGCAAGCCATGCAAGGTGGGTTAAGCAAGCGCGAGTCAACTCGTCCGGCGTTTTCCACGTGCCTCGCTTGCGTAACCCACCTTCGCTTCTTCACCGCGAAAAGCTCTTAGGCCCAAAGGGCCGTTCTAACGTAGCCCAGGGCGCAGCCCTGGGTTGAATGAACCAACGCAACGTTGACGTTTGACATGGCGCGAAAATCGCCAACTCAAACGTCAACGTTTTTGTTTGCGCACGACACCCAGGGCTGCGCCCTGGGCTAGATTAGTTCGGCCCGTTGGGCCTGAAGAGTCGTGACGCGAACTGTCGTGTGCAGGATGGGTAACGCATTCCCTCGGCTTGCGCCTCGGGCTACGATCGACCGCTACTCCTCACAAATCCACGCCTGCTCGTCGATTTCCTGCAGTCGACTGGTCAGTTCCTTGATATTCCGCGGGTTCTGCCCCAGGTCTCCTTTGCCGACCCGCGATTTGCTGTAGACCGCAATCGATACTCCCCACTCGGCCGGTGTGATCGTGACGCGGATGTCGTCGATAAATCCCCAGAGCGGCGTCTTGCGGGTGGCGTGGATCACCACCTCTTCGCCCCCGTCGATACTGCCGAGCGTCCACCGCGGAATCTCGCCGATTTTCCGCTCGACAACCTGCTTCGCGCAGTCAAGCGTCGCCTGTCGATCAATCGGCCGCAGCAGCGGGTCGGTCGCTTTCTGCTTCGTCTCGGCCACGTTGGTCGACAAATCACGCGACCAGTCGTCGACCGTCATCACCGTAGCGACGACGAAAATCAACAGAATCCCCCCGACGACTCCCAATGCGATCCAAATCATGAGGCGAATCTTCATTTCATTCAAACTGCGATGAATTCCGGCCGTCTTCCGACGTGATTAATCCGCGGCCTCCGTGTTCCATTCTTCCTTTCTCGCCTGAAAGGGCAACCACGAAACCCGGTTGCCCGGATCGCGCCGGACGATTCCAATAGGAGGAACGAAACATTCTCCCCCTGAGTCTGCGGTTGTGTCCTCTTTATTCGAAAAAGCGGAAGCGAAAAACCTGGATCGCGTCCGGCCCCTCGCCGCGCGAATGCGCCCCCGCACCCTCGAAGAGTTCGCCGGGCAGCGTCACTTTCTGGGGGAAGGGAAACTCCTCCGCCGCTTGATCCAGTCCGACCGGCTCAACTCGGTCCTCTTTTACGGTCCTCCGGGAACCGGCAAAACGACGCTGGCGCAACTGCTGGCCCGCGAATGCCGCAGCCGCTTTGAACAACTGAACGCGGTCACCAGCGGCGTGAAGGAACTGCGCGAAGTGCTGCTGAAGGCGAAAGACGAAATCGCCTCCGGCGGGCGCCGCACGCTGCTCTTCATCGACGAGATCCACCGCTTCAACAAATCGCAGCAAGACGCGCTGCTGCCCGACGTCGAAAACGGCGTCGTCATCCTGGTCGGCGCCACGACCAGCAATCCCTTCTTTGCGGTCAACAGCGCGCTGGTCAGCCGAAGCCAGATCTTTCAGTTTCAGCCGCTGTCGCCAGACGATGTGAAAGGACTGATTCGCCGCGCGCTGGCCGACAGGTCGGTCGGTCTCGGCAACATCCCGGTCAACATCCACGACGACGCGCTGGAGTTTCTGGCCGAAGTAAGCGACGGCGACGCCCGACGTGCCCTGAACGCCCTGGAGATCGGCGTCCTTTCGAGCAAAGAGCGCCCCGTCGAGTTCACGCAAGAGTTAGCCGCCGAATCGGTCCAGCGCAAAGCGGTGCAGTACGATCGCGATGGCGACTCGCATTATGACGCCGCGAGCGCGTTGATCAAAAGCATCCGCGGCAGCGATCCGGACGCCGCCTTGTATTGGTTGGCCCGCATGCTGGAAGGGGGCGAAGACGTTCGCTTCCTCACGCGGCGACTGGTCATCTCCGCGAGCGAAGATATCGGCAACGCCGATCCGCAAGCGCTTCCGCTGGCGGTCGCCGCCATGCAGGCCTGCGAGTTCATCGGCCTTCCTGAGTGTCAGCTGACTCTGTCGCAAACGGTCGCCTATCTCGCTTGTGCGCCAAAGTCGAACGCCGCCACGCTGGCGATCGGTGAAGCGCGGCAAGACGTGCGCGAAGGACGTTTGATCCCGGTTCCGGTCCATCTCAAAGACGCCCACTACCAAGGCGCCAAATCGCTGGGTCATGGATCCGGTTACCAATATTCCCACGACGCCGAGGATGGCGTCGCCGCTCAAGACTATCTTGGCGTCGATCGCGAGTATTATCGCCCCGTCCCGCGCGGCTTTGAAGTCGAACTGGCCGAGCGACTCCAATCGATTCGCGCCAAACTGCGATCCGCCAAACCATCTTCCCCCGATCAGGAGCCGTAGAGCATGACCTTCTTTGAGATCTTGTTGTTCCTGATCGTCGCGGCGATCTGCGGCGGCGTCGCTCGCAGCTTGGCCGGCGGCACCAACGGCGGCTGTTTCGTTTCGATCGCCGTGGCGTTCGTCGGGTCGATGCTCGGCGGCAAGCTGGCGCAGATCAGCGGCATGCCCGAACCGCTGCCGATCACCATCGGCGGCACGCAACTGCCGATCGTCTGGTCGATCATCGGCGGCGCGATCTTCGTCGCCGCACTCCGCATGATCAGCGGCGCGCGATCGTAGCCGCTGCGGGCTTCCCTTCACCGCTTCTTCCCACCAACCTTTGATGAGTGCAATGAAATTCGGCATCTGCAACGAGACGTTCGGCGACTGGCCCTTGGCTCGCGGTTTTCAATACGCCAAGGACGCTGGCTACACCGGCATCGAGATCGCCCCGTTCACCATGGCCAGCAGCGCGTATGACATTACCCCGGCCCAGCGGGAAGAAACGCGCCGCGCCGCCGAAGATTGCGGGCTGACCGTGATCGGATTGCACTGGCTGCTCGCCAAGACCGAAGGTTTCTATCTCACCACGCCGGACGACGAAGTCCGCAACCGGACCAGCGATTACTTCGCCGAACTGGCGCGACTCTGCCGCGATCTGGGCGGTACGATCATGGTCCTCGGCAGCCCGCAGCAGCGCAATTTGCTCCCCGGCGTCACCGAGGCGGAAGCGATGCGTCTGGCGGCCGACTGCCTGCGCCGCGCGATGCCAACCTTGGAAGAGTGCGGCGTGACGCTCGCCCTCGAACCGCTCGGCCCGGCCGAAGGGGACTTTCTGCTGACCGCCGAGAAAGGGCTCGAACTGCGTGAGATGATCGGCTCTCCCAACTGCCAACTCCACTTGGACGTGAAAGCGATGTCGAGCGAGTCGAAGCCGATCCCGCAAATCATCCGCGACAGCGTTCCGCATATCGCCCACTTCCACGCCAACGACGCCAACAAGCTCGGTCCCGGCATGGGCGATATCGACTTCCACCCGATCTTCGCCGCCCTTAAAGAAGTCAACTACGACGGCTGGGTCAGCGTCGAAGTGTTTGACTACACCCCGGGCCTGGAAAAGTTGTGCGAAGGAAGCCTGGCCTACATGAAAAGCTGCCTCGGGGAATAGGCCAACACTAGCCCGCAGCGCAAGCGAGGGAATGCGGCCAACCATTCCCTCGCGTCAAGGCAAACGACGAATGACGCAGGATACGAATCCACGCTGCAACCTGATCGTCATTCGCGCCCGCGACATCGACGTCGCTGGGATCTTCTACAATGCCCTCGGCCTCCAGTTCGTTCGCCACTCCCATGGCAAAGGCCCCATTCACCTGGCCGCCGATATGGCCGACCAAGTCTTTGAAATCTATCCGCTCGCCGACGGCGATCCACCAACCACGTCAGCCCGCATCGGTTTCGCAGTTGCCGATGTTGATGCGACGTACGCCGCGTTACTCGCTGCCGGCGGCCAGTCAATCTCCGCTCCGAAAGATTCGCCCTGGGGACGTCGCGCCGTCATCGCCGATCCGGAAGGACATCGCGTAGAGATCACCGGATAACGTTCTTGCGCGTGAGTAGCGACCGAAAATCGGACGAATTCGCATAAACCCAGCGAGGCGTCTCTCGAAAGCGTTGAATCTGACGCCCCTCCGTTTTATAGAAGAGGGACGCCCCTACCCTTCATCGCTTGCGAAGGACGCCCCACGCATGCTTTTGTCCCGCCGCTGCCTGTTTCCGATCGCCATCTTCTGCTCACTGCTCTGCATCGCACGGCCAAGTGCTGCCGAAGAAAACCCAACCGCCGAAGTCTGCGCCCCCGGTCAGTCGCAACTCGGCCCTCCGATCCCCGAAACATTCGATCCCCAACTCATCTCCGCCGTCATCGATCAGGCGCAACAGCTTGGCGACGTCGATCGCGGCATTCATGCGTTTCGCTCGGCCAAGTTCGCGTGCGTGTCGTGTCATCAGATCGACGGGCACGGCGGCGTGATCGGGCCCAACCTGACTGACGTCGGCAAGCGGCTGAAGCCGGAGCAAATTGTCGAAGCGATTTATTGGCCCAGCCGAACCGTTCCGGCGGAGTTCAACACGTGGCTCTTTCAGCTCGCCGATGGACAAGTGCTGAAAGGTTACAAGCGGAGCGAAACCGATGACGCGATCGAAGTCTTCGATCCGGCGACGCAAAAGTTGACGACGATCGACGCCGACGATCTGGACGCCGAAAAGCCGTTCGGCACGTTGATGCCGGCCGGAGTCGCCAACAGCATGAGCGACGCCGAGCGCCGCGATCTCGTCCGCTTTCTCACCGAGCTGGGAAAGACCGAAGGCCTGGCCGAGCGCTACAAGAACTTCGATCAGCCAAGTCAGTTCGCTTACGATCGTGCGCCGCTCAATAAAGACTCGTGGAATCTCTGGCAGCACCCCGTTAATCGCGATCGCATCTACGACTTCTATCGCAAAGAAGGGCTCCACTTCCGCGAGCAAGCCAATCGTCCGCACTTGCTCCCCGCTTTCCCTGGTCTCGACGGCGGCGATCAAGGTCACTGGGGAAATCAAAACGAAGCGACCTGGAGTGACGATCGCTGGAGCAAACAAGACAAGTCGCCGGTTCTGGCCGGCGTCACGCGCTTGCCCGGTCGCGCGATTCCGAAAGGGGTTTGCGTGCAAGTCGGCGATCAAGGTGAGCTGACCGCTTGCTTCAATCCACAGACCCTCGCCTACGAAGCGACTTGGCGCCGCCGCTTCGTCACCTTTTCTGGCGTCCGTCACGGCTTCATGGATGGTCTCCGTCCGGCCGGGCCGATCCTTACCGATTCTCGCACCGCCAAGCCGGCGGCGCCGCACCACTATCACGGTTACTACCGCATCGGATCGCGAGTCGCGTTCGCCTATCGTATTGGCGACGACGAAATCCTCGACGCTCCCTGGGTTGGCGCAAACGGCCAACTTCAGCGGCAAATGGCCTCGGCCGCCGATCACCCTCTCGCCACACAACTGAAGCAAGCCCCCACCCAGTGGCCCGAAGAAATCGTCCTCCGCGGCCAACTCGGCGACGACGACGCTCCCTACGCGATCGACACCATTCCGCTGCCGTACGACAATCCGTACGGCGCGTTGATGTTCATCAGCGGCCATGACTTTCTCTCGGACGGAACCGCCGTCGTCAGCACCATGACCGGCGACGTCTGGCTCGTCTCCGGTCTCGACGCCCAGCTGCAAGAAGTGCGCTGGAAGCGTTTCGCGTCAGGCCTCCATCAACCCCTGGGCGTCGTCGTGGCCGACGATCAAATCTATGTCCTTGGCCGCGATCAGATTACCCGTCTGGTCGACTTGAACGACGACCGTGAAGCTGACTTCTACGAGTGCGTTTCCAACGCCTACGCCACCTCGACCGGCGGGCACGATTTCATCTGCGATCTGGCCCGCGACAAAGCCGGCAATTTCTACACCGCATCCAGCCAACAAGGCGCCATCCGCATTTCGGCCGACGGCAAACAAGTCGACGTCCTCGCGACCGGCTTCCGCAATCCCGACGGCATCGGCCTTTGCCCCGACGGCGCCGTGACGATTCCATGCAGCGAAGGAGAATGGACTCCCGCGTCGATGATCTGCCTGATCGAACCAGGCCAAGACGCGCCGCCTCACTTCGGCTACCGTGGTCCGCAACAGGGAAAGCCGCCAGCGCTGCCCCTCGTCTATCTCCCCCGCGGGCTCGACAACAGCAGCGGCGGTCAAGCGATCGATCCGGACGAGCGTTTCGGTCCCCTCGCCGGGCAGATCATCCACACGTCGCTCGGCGCCGGCTCTCACTTTTTGGTCCTCCGCGACAAGGTGCGGGATCAACCGCAAGGCGCCGTCATTCCCTTGCCGGGCAACTTCCGCAGCGGCGTCCATCGTGCAAAACACAATCCGCACGACGGCCAGCTCTACGTCAGCGGGATGGCCGCGTGGGGCAGCTATACGCCGGACGACGGCTGCCTGCATCGCGTGCGCTGGACCGGCAAGCCGATGCAGATCCCCACCGCGTTTCATATCCAAGAAAACGGCGTGCTGATCGACTTCGCCCAGCCGATCGATCCGCAAGCTTGCCAAACTGCCCAGCAATTCGCCCAGGCCTGGAACTATCGCTACGGCCCTGGTTACGGTTCACCGGAACTCGCGCCGGGTCATCCCGGCGTCGTCGGCCACGAGTCGCTCCGCATCGCCGGCGTCCACCCGATCGACCACAAAAAAATCTTCGTCGAGATCCCCGATCTCCAACCAGTCAATCAGCTCCATCTCTTATTGCAAGTCGACGAGAAAGAGCCGCAAGAGATCTTCGTCACCGTCCACGAGCTCGACGCGCCGTACACCAACCTCCCCGGCTATCGCGCCATGCCCAAGACGATCGCCGCCCATCCGCTGCTAACTGACCTGGAACTGCTCAAGAACAAAGAGCCGAACCCGTGGCAAGAGAAACCAGAAGGGGCGCAGCTACAGTCGCTCGCGATCGCCGCCGGGCCGAATCTTACCTTCTCGATGCGAACGCTCACCGCCAAGCCGGGCGAAACGATCGCGCTCACCTTCACCAACCCCGACGTCGTCCCGCACAACTGGGTCCTCATCCAGCCCGGCACGCTTGAAAAGGTGGGCGACCTGGCGAACAAATTCGTCGCCAACCCAGCGGCCGTCCTCAAACAATACGTCCCCGCGTCGGAAGACGTGATCGCCTACACCGACATCGTCCCGCCGGGCAAAGCGTTCACGATTTATTTCCCCGCGCCAAAAGAACCAGGCCGCTATCCGTATCTCTGCACCTTCCCGGGACACTGGATGGTGATGAACGGAGAGTTGGTGGTGGAATAGATGCAGGTCAGGCCTTGGCCTGACGAACCGCCAATCAGCTTCGCTCTACTCAATCCGCACCGCAGTGCAACGTGCCCGCGGTTGGCCAAATTGGGACAATCAACAGCGCCGCACTGTTTTGCGCTTGCCTCGCGCACTGCACGCGTCATAAAATCCCGGCGGATACACAGACCGTTTGACACAAAGATGAGATACGATGACGCAGCGTAAACGCTTGTCCGCGATCCTGGCGGCGATTTTGCTTGGAACCGCAAGTTGGCTGGCCGGCGAATCGCCCGCACAGCAGCCGGTTGATTCCGCTCCGAAGCTGCATACCGTCACGGTTCGCGGCAGTTGCATCGATGATCAAATGAAACCTCTCGCCGACGTGCTCGTCACCGTCGCGCGCCGTTTGCCCAATTACGGACCTCTGGTTATCGTCGGCGAAACTCGCACCAATGCCGCCGGCGAATTTGTACTGCCCAAGGTTGAAACCGCCCTTCCCGAAGATGGCGATCTGGTCGCCGCGGCGTCGAAAGCTGGACTCGCGTCGGCTTATACCTATTTGCGCGAGCCGACCGACGGCCTGCTCGACAAAAAGCAACTGACGCTGAAGTCCGATCCCGGCGTCCTGTCAGGCGTCGTCAAAGATGTCGACGGTCGACCAATCCCCGGCGTCACTGTCTTTCTACCATCCGTCGGTCCGTATGCGCTTGCCGGCATCTTTCAAAGCGTCACCGACGCCAATGGACGTTACGAGATCAAGGATCACAGTCGCTGGAAGAGTGGCAGCACGTACGTGACCAATTTGACAACTGGTCAGAAACTTGGAGTCGCGGCAATTCCACTACGACTACAACACCCTGATTATTCTCCAGGACAAACTTGGTGCGAAGGAATCCCGCAAACGATTGACTTCACGCTGAAGCCGCTGGCACACGCTCCGGAATAGCGCCCTATCGACGATTCCGACGCTTGCGGCCGTTGGCGGTCAGGCCGATTCGCCTCACCCATCCTCTTCCCGCGAAAGCTCCCGTTCAAACAGGTCGATATAGCGGATCAATTCAAAGTCCGGGTACCGCTGCTCGTAGAACCGCAGGCAATCCCAGAAGCTCTCTTCCTCAAAGCGTTCAAAATCACGCGCCGAGTAAAGCGCCAAATTGTGCAACCAATCGGCGATCACGCCGGCCCGACGAACTTGCGCGGCTTGCCGCTTCCAGGCAAACGGATTGAGCGCCCCAGCGGCAGCCAGGCGACCGGCCGAATGTCGAGCATCGCCTGATAAAGCAAATAGCGGTAGGCTCGTTTTCGTCGCTCATCCATGGGGACCTCATTCCGTCTCGAAAGCGAACGGACTACGATTCCGTCGCTTGCAGGCGTTCCGTTTGATCGACCAAAACTTGCAAGCAAGTCCACGCTTCGCGGATCAGTTGCACCGCCGCAAAGACGATGCAGCAGATGCCGATCATCGTCGCCCCGCCGACCACCCAGAGCGATTCCGGGCGCCAAAGATTGACGACTCCTCCCAGCAGACTCCCGAGCGCAAACAAGCCGACGCTCGCATAGAGGGCAATCAACGCATCCCGAAACAGCGCCGATCGCTTCAGCAGGTTCCGGGCCATGATCTTCGCATGGGCGTCCGGGCGATCGAGCATTCGGTGAATCTCGGTATGAATCTGTCCAAACCGCGCCGACGTCGAAACGATCAACAGCGCTACGCCAGGCAACAACACCAAAGGAGTTAACCAGACCTCCGAGGCGAACATGCTGGCCCGCGCAGGCGTCTTCTCGGCCAGCGCATTTTCAACAGGTTCGGAAGACCCGGCTTCGCCCCCCAGCGCCGCACTGGAAAGGAATAGGAGAATTAGGAGGGAGAGTCTAGACATTCGTTGCGGTTCTCAGGAAAGATGCAAATACGTTGCGATGGCGCTATCAGTCAATATAATCGCTGGGCGCGGAGATTTTGCAGCTCCGCTCGTAAGCCCCTCCATTACCCCCACCTTCCATCGTGCGGAAAATGCAATGAATCATCGCTGGCTCCTCGGCATTGTTGCGCTTTGCCTCTTCTCGTTGACCCAGTCCGCCTTCGCCGACGATTCCGCTTCTCCTTGGAAAGAACTGTTCAACGGCAAGGATCTGACCGGCTGGGAGGCGAACGCGCATCCCGAGTCGTTTACCGTCGCCAACGGCGTATTGAAAGTGCATGCGATTCACGGGATGGCTCATCTCTTTTACGTCGGCGACACCGGCAGCGACATGCCGTTCAAGGACTTTGAATTGGTCGCGACCGTCCGCTCTGAACCGAATTCGAACTCCGGCATCTTTTTTCATACCGATCGCGAGCTCCGCGGCGGCAAGTATCTGAACAAAGGGTACGAGGTCCAGCTCAACAGTTCGCCGTCCGAAAAGAACAAGACCGGCAGTCTCTACGCTGTGGTGCAGGTCGACAAATCGCCGGTCGATGAGACGAAGTGGTTTGAAATTCGCTTCAAAGTGAAAGGGAAGCGAATTGAAGTGCTCGTCGACGGTCAAACCGTGGTCGACTACACCGAGCCGGAGAACCCCGTTCGCGAAGCGTCCCGCGCGAAACGCCTGATCGATCCAGAGGGAGGCGCCCTCGCCCTGCAAGCCCACGATCCCGGCAGCGTTTTCTACTTCAAGCAGATTCGCGTGCGGGAACTGAAGTGAGCGTAGGTCAGGCCTCGGCCTGACGAACCGCCATCCAACTGCCGCGTCAGGCCAAGGCCTGACCTACACAGCCGGGTCGTCGTCGCGCACTTCCACAAAAATCCCCCGCTCCACCTTGTCGGCGTGGAACAGGATGGAACTGTGGTCGATCACCGCTCCCACGTCAGCCATCGATTCGAATCGCATCAAGTTTTCGCGCTCACCGAACAACTGCTGGTGCTTCTCGAGGAGCGTCGCCAGCGGCGTTCCTACCAATCGCTGCATCGTCATGCCGACCGGCACGTTGTAGGAGGGAGGGCCGTTGGTCGTCGTCAAAATCTCCAAAGGAGATGACGTCGCCGAACTGATCGCTTCCACGCCACGATAAAATCCAGCGGAGGTGGCGCCGATGATCTGCAAGTAGCATTGGCCCGAGTCATGCAACATCCGGATCGCACCCCCATGCGTCTCAATTCCCGTGGCATTGGAAACCGAATAGGTCGGCGAGTGAAAACCGAGCTTCTCCGCCGACTCCATCGCCGCGAGCAAAGAACTCCGAACCGGGTCGCGCAACTCCTCCAGATCGCACTGGTCTTCGGCGAACGGCTTCGGCCCGTCGATGACCATTTGGTTAAATCGAAATAGCCCGCATCGCATCGCCAACCAAAAGAACGTCCCCATGAGCGGCATGCCGCTCAAGTCTCGAAATTCACGCAGCGTCGTCCGAGAACTATCCACGCGATACCGCCCGCCAAACGCGCCAATATCGTGATGAAGAGGATTCGGCGAAGCGTACGGATTGGAATCGGCGTCCATCGAAACTGACCTTTGGTTGGGTAACGTCGTCGAGGCTCTGTTAGAAAACAGGACGAAGCGAGCGATTTCAAGCCTCCTGGAAGCGACGCCGGATCGTTTCGTGAACTTTCGCGTACGTCAGGCCGACACAGGAAACAACTTGGCCAAGACTCGCGCGCCTTCACATTCGGCACTCGCGCGGGTTTGCGTCAGGAATCGTTCGAGATTCGGCGAGCAATCTTCCGCATCAGGCGTCGCCGGCGAATCGTTTTGCAACCAGCGCAACCCTTGCTGCGCTGCGGTGGTGATGTAGATCAGATAGTCGTTTCGCGAATCGAGATCCCTTCGCTCCGGCGCCTCAGGATCGCTATCGCGGGCCGAAAGCGTTTCAATCGCCAGTCGGCCTTTACGCAGCCACTCATCGGCGGTGCATTCGGCCGATCGTAAATAGGTCCCTTTGATCAACCCGAGCACCAAATGCCCCGACGTCAGCTGATACTCATCCCTGCGAAAACATTCTTCGCAGGCCATTTGAAACGCCAGGAGCACCTCGGGACGAAAATCCTGGGGGAGATTCACGATTTTCCAGTTGCCTGGCCCGCGAAGTATCTTCATGTCGCAAAGTCTCCCTGGAGACCGAAGCCAATGACCAAAGCCAAGCCTTGGTTCTTCCTTTCCTTTATGGCCCAACGGGCCAAACTAACCTAGCCCAGGGCGTGTCGCTTTCGCGACGAAGCCCTGGGTTGGCGTCACTCTCCAGTACGCTGACGTTTGGCGATCCATCGGCGTCGTTCAATCAAACGTCAACGACGATTCGGTGCAAATGAACCTGCGGCGATTCCACCCTAGGCCGCTTTAGGTCGGCCCTTTGAGCCCGACGGAAGACGTAAAAAGCGTATTGACTACAACTGTCGGCAGCGATAACCTACACCTGTAGGTAGGCGACGCAAATCGCCCTGTCCGCTTTTTATTGGGAAAGCTGATCGGATCGTTGCAATGGCAGGCGCAAGCAAGCTCCCAGCGCTCTCGGACGCACAGTGGGAGATCATGAATCTGATCTGGGATCGTGAAAGCTGCACGGTCTCGGACATCTGGAAAATCCTGAATCAGCGGCGTGGGGTCTCGCGCAATACCGTCCAGACCTTGATCGTCCGGCTCGAAGAAAAAGGGTGGCTTTCGCACCGTGAAGAAGAGTCTAGCTTCGTCTATGTTCCTACCGTTTCGCGTGAGGAATCACAGCAAGCGACCGTCGCTCGCTTCATTCAGACCGTCTTCGACGGTTCCCCGGAAGGACTTGTACTGACGCTGCTGCAAGACAAAACCGTCTCCAAGTCCGAAGCCGAGCGAATCCGTAAGCTTCTCAAGTCGCATGGCAAGGAGAAGTCGTAATGGACTGGCTCAACTATGCCCTGACCGTGATCGTCCAGGTCACCGCAATCGGCGCCTTCGCCTGGCTGCTCGTCTCGCTATTCCCCAACAATCCTGCCCGCCGTCACGCAATTGGCATGACTGCGCTGACGCTGATCCTGGCCGCGCCCTTCTTGACGGCGGTTTTTCCTGCAATGCGCTGGTGGCGTATCCCAGCGCCCAGTCCGCCTACCACGATCGCCGTGCGGGAAGCGCCTTCCCTGGATCCCATCGAACGGAGCGAGCCTCCCCTCGATTCCCTCGAACAGCCCCCCCTCAACACGAACGTCGCCGAGCCCCTGGCAACGAAACCACCGGAGGCGGACGAGCGACCGCCCGTCGCCGCATCGTCAACCCAGCCGCTCGTTCCGACCGTCGCCCCGCCACGGCCGGCTTGGCCAACGACCGCCTGGCTGGGCGTTGTCCTCGGCGGCGTCTGGCTTGGCGGCTCTATTCTTTCGGCGGCGTTTTGGGCCCTTCGCTCCTGGCGGATGCGGCGACTGCTACGTACGCTGACGGTTGTCGAATCGGACGCTCAATTGCAAGCGCGATGCCAAAGGTTTCCCACAATCGCCGCTGACGTTCGTCAGGCCGTCAACCTTCGTCAATTGCCTCCACTCGCGCTGACGGAATTGCCCATGCCGTTTGTGGTTGGCGTTTGGCGGCCAACGATCTTGCTGCCGCAAACGCTGCTTCGTGATGGGTCGGAAGCGGAACTGCGCGACGTGCTGATCCACGAGGCGGCTCACATCGCCCGCGGCGACGGCTGGATCCATCTCGCTCAGCGGACCGCATCGCTGCTCTGGTGGTGGCATCCGCTCATCCATCGCTTGAATCAAGCGATCGCCCGCTCACGCGAAGAGATTTGCGACAACTACGTACTGCGTCACGGCGACGCGGTTCAATATGCCCAAACCCTGTTGGACCTTGCCGAGCGGAGCGCCGATTGGGGACGTATCGCCCCATCGCTCGGCATCCTGGGAACGCGCTGGACGCTGGAAGACAGAATACATGGACTGTTGAAACCGGAAAGGAAGACGATGACGACCGCCAAACGCCCTGTGTCGCTCTTGATTGCCCTGTTGCTGGTCGCCGCCTGCTGGCTGATCGGCGGAGTAAACGCGGTCGAACCGAATCAGGCCCAGCCAACTCCGACCGCCGATAACAACCAGGCTGCAGCCGCTGCCCCCCAGCTGAAGCAAGTGACCGTCCGCGGCACGTGCGTCGACGAACAGCTGCAACCAGTCGCTGAGGCGCTCGTCACGATTGTCCGCCGCTCGCCCGACTATGAATCGGCGGTCGTGGTCGGCGAGACCCGCACCAACGCAGCCGGCGAATTTGAACTCTCCGGCGTCGAAACCGCACTTCCCGAGCGAGGCGACTTGATCGCCGCCGCAGCGAAGGAGGGCTATGCTTCGAGTTGCACCTACCTGGGCGAGCCCAACGGCGACTTGCTCGAGAAACAGTTGAAGCTCTCGACGAGCGTCAGTTCCTTGACCGGCGTCGTCAAAGATCCCAGCGGCCAGCCAATCCCCGGCGTCACGGTCTTTGTCGCCTGCGGCATTCAACAGCCGCTGGCCGGAATCAAGCAAAGCGTGACCGACGCCAACGGCCGCTACGAGATCAAAGACCTCGCTCCCTGGACGCCCGAAAGCACCAAGTCGTTCGACGCCAAAACCGGGGTCGGCTACATGCAAGTGTCGCTTAGTTTTCACCTGCAGCACCCTGACTATCCTGATTCGACCGCGGAGTGCACCAAGGTCCCGTCCAACGCCGACGTCACGCTTCATCCCCCAGCGATCGTTGCAGGAAAGGTGATCGACGCCGTCACGCAGCAGCCGGCCGCCGGCGTTCCGGTGTTGGCGCAAGGGGTCGCTCGTGACCGCACCTTTCAAACCACGACCGATGAAGCCGGACGTTATCGTCTGCGGATGACCCGGGATCACTACAACATCTTTGCCCATGCCGACGAGCGAATCGCAATCGCCGTCAACACGCTCGAAGCGATCCCCGGCCAGACCGTCACCGACGCCGATATCCAGCTCGTCCGCGGCGGCTTCGTCACCGGCACGGTCTACGGCGTCAACGGCAAGCCGGTTCAACCGACCGCCGATTCGCCGCTGCTGGTCGCCCACTATGGTCCGGCTCGACCGCAAACCGGCGCAGCGGTGACCAGTACGCCCGTCAATCCCGACGGCACGTATCGACTGCGCGTCGCGCCCGGCCGCAACTACATCTACTGCATGAGCGGCCAGGGAGAAGCGAAATATGCCACGGTGAAAGAGGGCGAAGAAGTCGCCGTCGACATTCGTATTTTGGACCATGCTCCGCAGCATCCCGAGAGTGACGACCGGCGACGTGCCCGCAAGCTGCGCGAAGCGGCCGAGGCGATCGATCGCGGCGAACAGCCCCCGGCGCCATTGCGACTGCGCCCGTTCACCCCGATCGGCAACCTCCTTGATAAGTTGGAAGAGCAAAACCGTGGGCCTGATCGTTTTCAAGACGTCTGGGCGGAAACATTGAAGGCGATCATCGAGCTCGGTCCGGAAGCGACCCCCGAGCTGATCGCCGAACTGGACGCCACCCAAGACGACATGACGCTCCGCTGCTTGGGCTTCACGATGCGGGGCATCGGCGACAAACGAGCCGTTCCCGCCCTGATTCGCGCCATCCCCAAGCTGCAGCAACATAGTGCATCGGACATGGGCTTGCGGGCCAAAGACGCCGACTTGCAGGCGTTCATGCGGAAACATGATCTCGACAAGGACGACCAACGCGCCAGCTACGGTTTTGGCCGCCCCGTTCGCGAGATATACGGCGCGCTCGAAGAACTAACTGGCCAACAATTTGGCGAAACCGAATTATTTCTGTTGGCCCAAGCGCCGACGCCTCACCAACAGGCGCTGCAGCGTCGCTTATTTGCAGCCAACGCCCAGAAGTGGGTCGCCTGGTGGGAAGCGAACGGGAAGCGTCTGGTCGATGACGAAACGTATTGGCACGTCGGACGATCCAGCCCCAAGACCGATCTCGATATGCCGCCGACGCTGGATCGCACGCTCCCGCGAGACCTCGGAATGCGGTACTCAAACGGCTTGCTCACGCCGTATCAAAACTCCAAGACGAGCCACCAGCTCATCGACCTCGATACGGGACGCCGATCGCGTCTCCCCGAAAAATGGGCGCAGCTCGAGAACATCGAGCCGCACATGAACGAGATCGTCGCCTGGGCGGCCGCCGAAGGTTTCGACTTGATGGGGGTCGAGTATGTCCTCCCCGGCGACGAACAAACCCACTACGCCATCCGCCCGATTCGACTGAAGGCCTGGGAGCTCGACCCCAAATATTGGAAGAGCCCGATCAACAAGAAGTCGGTCGCCGACCTGCAGGCGGACGGAGCGCCGGCCAAGGAGTTGCTGCTGCACTACGATCGCCAGCAGGACAAGTATGACGTCGAAGCGACCGCCACCTTCTTGTTCGAGACGGCGGAAGGAACGCCAGGGATTCTTTACATCGGCATCGAGGTGCACGACGACGATGGGAAAAAACTCATCGGCCGCCCCAGCAGTGGCGATGACGAACTGAAACCGGTAGCGTTCTCCAAAGGCCGCCGCTTCGGCTGGGGACAACTGGTGGCGCCCCAACCCAAGTAAGAGATCGCCGCGACCGGATATCCAACCGCGACGCATCCCGGTCGTGGCGCCGGTAAACCGACTCAACGATGCGAGGCGTCATTTCGACATCCTCTTTCTCCGCGCTCGCCGGTCTAACTTTGCCTGTTGACAAAGCGCACGGAATCGTGGTCGAGTGCGGGGTGGTTTTGGTCTTTGGCAATTTGTGATTGGGGACCTGTTCGCGCGGATCGTTTGCGCTGGTTTCGGGGTCATTCGAACCATCCAGCCAACCTGTTCGTGGCGTCCGGGCGTCAAAAAAAATCGCCGCCGCGGTCCATAGTATTGAGTTTGGTTGATGGGTTACTTGAACCGGCAAAAAAACGATGTGGTCCAGTCCAGTCGACCGCAAAAAAAATGAGCGTTGCGGTCCACATCCTGGGAGGCCTAGGAAAAACAGGGAAATTCCCAGATGCCCCAGATTAACGGAATGCGGTTTTTGGACCTTCGGATGCGGCTTAAAAAAAATGCGCTGCGGTCCAGTCCAGTGACTTCGCCGAACGTATTAGCAATCCGAGCGGATGGTACGGCATCTTGTCGCTGCGCGACCCGCCGGCGGTTCAAGAAAAAAAACGGACGAGGGTCCGGTCCCATTTTTGGATCCCCGGTTTGCTCATAGGGCGTTCAGGTTGGATTCGTCATTCGAGCCTCGGCGTTCGTCGTTTTCCAGAGGCCGCATTCCCTCGGCTCGCGCCTCGGGTTAGTTTTGGGGACGTTCCGCTTTCGGCTCTCCGCTTTCCGCTTTTCTTCCCATTTCCCCCGCTTTCGGCGTGCCACGGCGGGGTTAATGGCTCTTTCCCTTGGCTTCGGCCGATTTGACCGGTATATTATGGTGGGTCGGGAGTTTTTCTGCCCGTCCTGAGACCCTTTAGAGGAAAACCGAAGCAGGAGTTTATGGCTAAGAAAGAAGAAGCCCTCGAAGTCGACGGCACCGTAACGCAAGCCCTAGCCAATACGCGATTTCGCGTCCAATTGGACGACGGACCGTTGGTGATGGCTCACGTTGCCGGCAAAATGCGGAAGCACTTTATTCGTATCGTTCCTGGAGACCGGGTTCGCGTCGAACTCTCCCCCTACGATTTGACCAAGGGTCGCATCGTTTTCCGCGAACGTTAATCGCTTCTCCGGCCTACGGGCCTGCGGCCGCTCTTCTGGCGGACCGCACTGCCAAAGTCGATTTTTCCGACGAAATGGAAAACCTGCGGGCTCTTTCGCAGGTAGGTCTTTCGTGCATGCATTGCATCCCGCTCAAGGTGCGCACTGCCCGTGACGCGCATCGCTTTCGTATTTTCCCAACAATCGTAAATCGTTAAATTGTTGGCATCTAGCGCAATGCCCCCCCAAGACACGGCAAGCGACTGCGGCGTGCCGCCGCAGAGAAGAAACACTCGAAGGAGAAGAAAGTGAAACAGATTCTGAAATCGACATGGCTCTGGCTCGCCGCCGTGGCGCTGATCGCAGCCCCGACGCTGGCCCAGGCGCAAGACGCAGCCGTCGAAATGAAAACGGTCGCGGTCGTCTCGATCGCTCCGTTCGAAAAGGTTTTGGGCGACGTCCAATACCTGACCGAAATCGCCGATCACGACGAAATCGGCCTGACGGTCGCGATGATGTCGGCGCCGTTCACCCAAGGAATTGATAAGAGCCGCCCGGTCGGCGTCGTCGTCCGAACCGACGGCCAGCAGTTCAACTATATCGGCTTCATTCCGGTCACCAACTTGAAGGCGCTGCTGCTGATCCTCCGCGATCAGATCGGCGAACCGCAAGATATGGGAGACGGCGTCTTCGTCCTCGAAGGTCCGCTGCCGATCTACTACAAGGAAGTCGAAGGCTGGGTCTTCGTCGCTCAAGACAAGGAATCGCTCGCCGACGTTCCGGCCAAGCCGGCCGATCTGCTGGCGAACCTGCCGAAGGACTATGACCTCGCCGCCAAGGTGAACCTGGACAACATTCCCGAACTGTTCCGCGAAATGCTCATCGCCCAGATGCGCAACGGCATCGAACTGTCGCTGGAGCAGGAACAAGGGGAATCGGACGAAGACTTCGCTCAGCGTCAACAGATGGTCGAACTGCAAGTCGCCCAGCTTGAACGGATGCTGACCGAGATCACCGATCTGACGATCGGTTGGAACGTCGACAAGGAAGCCGGCAAGACCTACGTCGACGTCGCCTACAACGTCGCTCCGGGTTCGAAGATCGCCGAACAACTGGCCCTGAATAAAGGGGTAACCAGCGATTTCAGCGGTTTCCTGAGCAACGGCTCGGCCGGCACGATTCACATCTCCAGCAAGATCGCTCCGGAAGAAATCGGAACGACCGTGAAGCAGCTGAACGCCGGTCGTCAAAAGGCGTTCATGGAAATCGAAGACAACCCCGACCTGGACGACAAGTCGCGCGACGCGGCGACTCGCTTGATCGACCTGTCGATGGACGCGCTGATCGAAACGATCAAAGCGGGCAAGATCGACATGGGGATTACCGTCGACCTGGCGCCGAACAAGATGACCTTCCTGATGGGAGCGTTCGTCGCCGACGGCAAGCGGGTGGAAGACGGCTTCAAGGAAATCTTGAAGATGGTCGAAGACCAGCCGAACTTCCCCGGCGTCAAATGGAACGCCGACTCGCACCAAGGGGTCGCCTTCCACGTGATCGAAGGTCCGGTGCCGGCCGATGAAGAGGAAGCTCGCAAGCTGTTCGGCGAGAAGCTGATCATCGTGCTCGGGATCGGCGAAAAGTCGGCTTACATGTCGATCGGCAACGATGCGATCGCCAAGCTGAAGAAGGTGATCGACGATTCGCTCGCCGGCGCCGGTCAGCCGACGACCAGCCCAGCGACCCTGATGGTCAGCGCGAAGCCGATTCTGGAGTTCATCCTGAGCATTGACGAAAGCGCCCCGATCGCGGCCGCTCTCGACGCGCTCGGCGACCAGAATGCTCAGCTGACGATCAACGGCACGATCACCGACACCAGCGCCACGACTCGCATCAACCTCGACTCTGGCGTCATCAAGGCGATCGCCGTAGCGGCGGCCGTCAAACAGGCCGAAGACGAAGCGGCGGCTGAAGCCGAGGACGCCGACAACTAATCGACCGCTGAATTTCAGCGTTCAGAGCAGTTTTTGAGGGGAAGCGAAGCAATCTTCGCTTCCCCTTTTTTCGCTACGATCGGATCAACCCAACCCCTGCTTCCGGGCGACGCGACGCCATCGGAAGATCGGTTCCTGCAATTTATAAGGGTAAGCGTAACTTCTGGCCCGCATTTTGCTTCCAAATTTCATCCGAACCTCGTCGAATCCTCCCTGTGGTAGGGCAGACTTTCTTCTGCGACCTGAGCGAACAAAACCGGCTCAGGCTGCGTCTAGAAGATTGCGAAGACAAAGAAGTCTCGATGTTTTCGTGCGGAAATAAGAAGTAATGATCGCGTCCAAAAGACAATTCGCTCCGACTGCGGCTTCGCAGCCGAAGGCTCGCGTCCTTCGTCTGGAAGTGATCGGCGGCGAGCTTGGCTCGCAGGAAATGACGCTGCCGCTGCCGGCGCGCATTGGCCGCAGCTCAAGCGCCAGCCTGCAGCTCAGCCATCCGCTGGTTGCGGATGAGCACTGCGATATTTTGGTCCGCGGCGATCAGGTTCTGGTCCGCGACCTGGGATCGGAGAACGGCACGTTCGTCAATCGTGACCGGATCGACCTGGCCCAGTGGGAGCCCGGGCAGCTGCTGACCATCGGCGACGTCACCTTCCGCGCGATCCTCGACTAGCGTCCTGGACGCTCAAACTTACAGCAACGCCAACACGCGGCGCCTCCCGGGCCGCGTGTTTTTTGCGCACTGCCGCCCTCTGCTGGCGCCGGCCGTTTTGATCTTGCGACGATTGGCGTAATTTCGCAGACTCTCAGGCTCAGCGCCCCCATTAGCGTCATCTCCCAGTCTGCAGATTCGCATTGGCGAAGACGACGACCCGAGTTATCGAAGTAAGGATGTTTCGATGAATCCTGCGGCAATTGGCAAACGGATTGGTCGTATCTTCTCCGGAAGAGGTTTCTTCTCCGGCAAATCGAACAAGCCGTCGACTTACGCCGAGCGTTTCGATCTGACCGATCACGGCGTCATCCTGCCGGATCTCGCCGACTTCCCGGAATGCCGCCAGATTCAGCAGGTCCCGTCGCTACGCAACGCGGATGCGGTCACCGCCCCGATGGCGGCCGCCTTGAACGGCTGCGACGTCGCCGGATTTGAAGCGAGCCTCAAGTCGCTGCAAGCTCAGCTGATCGGACTCGACGCGTTCAACGCCGCCGAAACGACGATCCTGCAGACGCAGATGAAGAACATTCGCTCGATGGGCGTCAGCTACATCCAACACAAAGCTCAGCGTGAAACGACGAAACGCGACGACTTGCCCAAGTCGGCCGCCTACGAATCCCTGGTCGAAGACGGCGTCTTCGCCAGCCAGGTCGACACCAGCCGCATCCGGGCTCACCTCGAAAGCTCGATCAACGAGTTGGTCGCACAAGAGCCGCCGGAACTGTGCGATCCGAGCCAAGGCTATGACCGTTCGCGAATGATTTTTCCGGCGGACGACGCGGTGCTCTTCGAAGAACTGCACAAAGCGTTCGCCCCCGGCAGCCTGCTGTCGGCCGCGTCCAAGTACCATCGCGTGCCGGACCTCGACTTCAAGCACGCGTGCCTCCACATTTGCGCTCCGACCGACACGCACTACACGCAAACGCTGCAAGATTGCCAGACGACGAGCCGGCTGGTCGGTCTCCACTTTGACCCGAAGCCGGTCATGAAAGTCATTCTTTACCTGAATGACGTGACCCCTGACACCGGCCCGTTCTGTTTCTTTCCGAAGAGCCATCGCTGGCGCTTTAGCGAATTGGAAATGGTGGTCGCGAAAGGGAACAGCACCGGCAACTATCTCAATACGCCGGAACATCGCCGCGTCGCACTTTCGTTCCCGCAGATCCTGCGGAAGAACGCGATTCTCGGCCGAATGGTGCCTGACGGTTCGCCGCTCAGCGCAAAGCTGCTGCAAGCGGAGAAGGAATACACGTCCGACTTCGCCAACTGCATGTTGTTTGACGCTGGCCATGGATTCCACCGCGGCGGGATCTGCAAAACCGGCTTGCGAATCAATCTGCAAATCGCCTTGAAATAAGCTCGTACACGTAAGCGGCGTCGAAGCCGCCCAGCTCGATTGGAGTGCATACCGATGGCCCATACCGCTAGTCCGTCCACGTTCAAACGCGTCATTCGTTGGTTCAGCGGCAAACAGACGCCAGCGCTGGCCCCTGCGCCAAGCGAAAGCGAAGCGGCGGTTACGATCTCGGAACGTGCGCTGAAGATTCGCCATTTCAAAATGGACGTGTACGAAAAGCTCGCGGCGACGACGATCCTGAGCCAGTTGCCTCCGCTCTTGGATCGCTCGAAGAACGCCATCGACGTCGGCGGAAACGTCGGGCACATCGCCTATTTCCTGGCGCAGCACTGCAAACAGGTTTATACCTTCGAGGCGGTGGAAGTCGTCTACGAACGACTGAAAAGCGTCTCGCAACTGGCCGACAACATCGTCGTCCAGCACTTGGCGATTTCCGACTTTTGCGGCGAAGCTGATTTCTTCGTCGATCACGAGCGGCTGTCGAACTCGGGCCTGCATGACGTGAGCGCCGTCTCAACGTCGTTCAAGCCGTCGACGCAATTCCGCTCGACCAAGACGCCGGTCAAGTCGATCGACTCGCTCGGCATTGAAGACGTCGGCTTCATCAAGGTCGACGTCGAAGGTTCGGAGTTGGACGTCTTGCGCGGCGCCGAAGCGACGCTTGCACGTTACTCGCCGGACCTGCTGCTGGAAATCTATGAACCGTTCAGCAAGTATCCCGTCGCCGACGTGTTCCGCTTCGGCTTTGAACGGGGCTACAACTGCTACCACTACGACAACAGCAGCGAATCAGGAAGCCTGGTTCGCGTGGTTGACGAAATGGATGGCGTCCGAGCGGTGCAGGAACGCCATCAGCTGCATGACGGCGATTTCCTCTTTACGAAAAAGAGTATTTAAGAACGTCGATGTCTTCGGCGAAGTACTTTTCGATGTGAGCCCGAGTCGCGGCCGTATAGTACGACTTGTACTGCGACGAGTCCTTGGCGCTCACATTGAACTTCTCCATCGGAATCCGCGGCATCTGTAGCGTTTCCAGCGTCTCCATGATCTCTTGATCATAGTTGCGGACGTCGATTACGCGATCGCAGACGATGTCGCCGGCGTCGTTTCGGATCCACTCCAACTGCGACATCTTCGTCAGCACGCGATCCGAGACGTTCTGCGTCGTCAACAACCACGCTTCAAAACCCTGCTTCAGCAACGCCTTGTCCTCGGGGCTGTTTCGCGGCACGCCGTTGGTCGTCGCGTCGATCTTCCGCAGCCGATGCTGAAACAACGAAACCATCCGTTCCCACGGGTTACGGACCACGCAGAACTTGTAGTAGTTCTGATAGTCGATCGGCAGCGAGTGACGATCGCACAGGCTCTTGATCATCTGGTAGGTGAAGTGGTTGCCAAGCGCGGGATCGCGTTCGTAGCCCAGCTCCGCGTTTAGCTCTTCAAAGCCCAGCAGAATGTCAGGCGAAACCTTGGTTCGGTAGTTCATGATTAACGTACTTCCGGCATTCTTCGGTACGTGGATAAAGATGAACTTGTGAGATTTTGAGTAAACGGCCATGTCTTAAAAACCTAGAGCGAACTTTGGAAAAATACTTGGGGATAATTGAACAATCGAGAATTCCTGTCAATAACAATCGCATCCTCTCCTATTTGACGCAGTCGCCCAAAACTCGCTTCCCTGCCGAGTTCGTGGTACGATCAAGGCCCTCCACCACCTCTCGCCGAGACGCCCAATGCCTACCTCGCTTCGCGCTGTGCTGCTGCTGTCGCTCGTCCTGACGACTTGCCCCTTGTCAGCTGAAGAGCCGAAACGTCCTGCCAATCACTTGGCCGGCGAGACGAGCCCTTACTTGCTTGCCCACGCCCACAATCCGGTCGAATGGCATCCGTGGGGCGAAGCGGCGCTGGAGTTGGCGAAGAAGGAGAACAAGCCGATCTTCCTGTCGATCGGCTACTCGAGCTGTCACTGGTGCCATGTGATGGAGCGGGAGAGCTTTAGCGACGAGGAGATCGCCAAGTTCCTGAACGCCCATTTCGTCTGCATCAAAGTCGATCGCGAAGAACGTCCTGACATCGATCACGTCTACATGACGGCAGTGCAGATCATGACCCGCGGCGGCGGCTGGCCGTTGTCGGTCTTTCTGACGCCCGACGGCAAGCCATTTTACGGCGGCACTTACTGGCCCGCTCGTGACAACGATCGCAACGTGCCGGTTGGCTTCCTGACCGTCATTCGCCGCGTCGCGCAGTTGTGGGAAGAGCGAGAAGCCGATCTCCGCACCAGCGGCGACGGCCTGACGAACCTGGTCAAACAGTCGCTTCGCCCGCGGGTTACGCTGCAGCCGATGGCGATCGACGAGAAACTGCTGACGACGACCGACGCCGCGATCGCCGAAACCTTCGACCCTGAACATGGCGGCTTCAACTTTTCGGCCGATGATCCCAACCAACCGAAATTCCCCGAACCGGCGACGCTGCAGTATCTGCTCGCTCGGGCAAGGTCCGGCTCCGACGAAGCGAAGAAGATGCTGACCGTAACGCTCGACGGCATCGCAGCCGGCGGCATTCGCGACCACATCGGCGGCGGGCTCCATCGGTATAGCGTCGATCGCTTCTGGCGGATTCCGCACTTCGAGAAGATGCTCTACGACAACGCTCAGCTCGCTTCCCTATATGCCGAAGCGTACCAGCTGACCGGCAATCCGCAGTACCGCCGCGTCGCGGAAGAGACGTGCGACTTCGTCCTGAGCGAGATGACTGGGCCGGAAGGACAGTTCTACTCGGCGATCGACGCTGACTCGGAAGGGATCGAGGGAAAGTACTATCGTTGGTCGCAAAAGGAGCTGCAGGATCTGCTCGACGCGGAAGAATTGAAGTTGGCCAAGCAAGTCTATGGGCTCGGCGGAACTCCCAACTTTGAAGAAGCCTACTTCGTGCCGGAGCTGCAAGCGTCAATCGCCAAGTTGCCGGAGAACTTGAAGCTTCAGCCAGCAGAACTGGATACTCGCCTGCAAGCGCTGCGCGAAAAGCTGTTGGCCAAACGATCCGAACGCGTTCGCCCCGCCGTCGATACGAAAGCGCTAACCGAATGGAACGGGCTGATGATCGCCGGACTGGCCGACGCCGGGCGAATTCTAAAGCGACAGGATTACGTCGACGCGGCGGCGCGTAACGCCGACTTCCTGCTGGCCAACGTCAAGTCGCCGGAAGGCCAGCTGCTGCGAAGCTACAAAGATGGTCAGGCGAAGATTCGGGCCTACGTCAACGACTACGCGATGCTTATCGACGGCCTGATCGCGCTGCATGAAGCGACCGGCGAGCAGAAGTGGCTCGACGCCGCCTCGCGATTGATGAAAGAGCAGACCGAACGTTTTGGCGACGCGCGACTCGGCGGCTTTTACTTCACCGCCGACGACGCGGAAGAAGTGATCGCTCGCGGGAAGATCCCCACCGACGACGCCATCCCGAGCGGCAACTCGGTCTCGGCCGGCAACTTGCTTTACCTGGCCGACAAGCTTGATGACGCGACGCTACGTGAACAAGCGATCGGCGCGATCCGCAGCGGGCAGACGCTGTTGGAATTGGCTCCGGCCGCGGCTCCGCGACTGCTGGTCGCTGCGGAGCAAGTCATTCGCGAAAACAACAAGACCGGCGAGTAGCTAGTGCTGCGTCGCCAGCGCGAAGACGTCGACGGCGAAGCAGTCGTCCGGATTAACCTGCCCCGGCTTCGTCATACCGACCTCTTCCATTTGCGTTAACAGCTCGGTCCAGCGGGCCAGCGTCATCCGTCCGAACTGATCGTCCGAGGTCGGCAGCGCAAGCCCCTGGATCGCTTCGGCTCCAAACTGCAGTGCGGCGACGTCCAGTTCCGGGTTCAGCGTAGAGATGACGTTGTTCGTCTCCTGCGGATGTTCCAGATAGTGCTTCCACCCTTTGATGCAGGCCCGCGTCATCTTTTCGGCCAACCCCTTTTCCGCGTCCAACAGATCGTCGCTGGTGATCAGGATGCTGGTGTAAGGGTTAAAGCCAAGTTCGTGCATCATCAACGAGCGGGTCGCAACTCCCTTTTCTTTCGCGACGTACGGTTCGCTGAAGACGTACGCTTGCTGGGCCATGTTCGGATCGCTGATGAACTGCGCGAGGTTGCCGTTGTAGGGGACGATCCGCACATTCTTCAGCGGCAACTTCTTTTGCAGGAAGACGGCGAACGAACGGCCGACGTTCATCGCCAGCGTGCAGTTCTCCAGCTCGTTGAACGTTTTGATGGGAGACTGCTCGTGCACCAGAATGCAACGCGGGCTCTTCTCCATCGGCGACATCAGCGCCACGACGTTGGCCATCTGCGCGCGGCCAAGAATCACCTGATCGGCGTTGGCGACGGCGAACTCCACGTTCCCTGACGCCACTTGTTGAATGACCGGCACGCCGGGACCGCCGGGGATGATCTCGACGTCGAGCCCTTCCTCGGCGAAGAAGCCTTGCTGCTGTGCGGCGTAGAAGCCGCCATGTTCCGCTTCGGGAAACCAATTGAGGGCGAGTCGCACCTTACGCAGAGCGGGACCATCGTCGCCGGCCGCCGGATCGGCGTTCTTAGGGCTTCCGCATCCGATAAAGGTTAGCAGCGAAACGATCGCGACCAGTCGCAGCATGGCGAATCCTCAGCAGTCAAAAGTGAGTTCAGACGTCCCGATATCGTAGCTTTTCTGACCAGTTTGGCGAGCCGAGTCGAACGATTTTAGCGATAACTCTACTGCCGATTACTCCGGCGGTTGCGGCTGGTCGGGCGACTCCACCCGATCTGGCGCCGCTTCTTTCGCCAGACGCTTCTTCTCGCTCAGCCACCATTGATAGAACTGCTCGACCACCGGACGGCGATAAACGCTTTTGAGCGTCTGCGGGCGTTTGCTCATCAGAAAGAGTTGCGCCTCGGTCGGCGTCATGTCTTTCGCTTTGATCAGCCAGCAGATGACGATCGTGGCGCTGCGAGCTCTGCCCGCTTTGCAGTGAATGTAAACCTGCTTGCCGGCGGCGATCTGCTGATCGATGAATTCGACCCCGCGGCGGACGTCTTCCAGCGACGGCGGGACGAAGTCGATCGTCGGCAAATGGAGCTGCTCGACGCCCGATTTGGCGTAGGTCGCCAGCGGCCCGGCGTACTCCTGACAGGTGTTCACAACGGCGGTAACCCCGGCCGCGATGATTTCTCCAGCAATTTTTTCGGTCGGCAGCGCCCCGATCAGGACGTGCTCATCGATCCGATCCCACCACCGCCAACGGCGGAATAGGCGAATCATTGACCAATTAAAGAGCAAAGATGGGTAGAAAGCGACCGCGGCGAACGAACGACTGAGGGGTCGTCGCATCCGGGGGGACGGGGGCGGATCTGGCTTAGTTTCTCCGGTCATAGAGTTCGATTATCATAGTTTGGGTTGCATCGTCGCAACCCATCCCCATCCCACCTTCCTAGTCCCGCCCTTCCATGAGGTAATCTGCTAATGAAACGCTCTTTCGCTCTCCTCCTCTTGCTGATCACGGCGCCGACCGTCTGGGCCGACGATCCTTCGACGGAGGTCAAACCGCCGCAGGGCTTCCAAGCGCTGTTCAACGGAAAAGATCTCACCGGCTGGAAAGGCCTGGTCGCCAGCCCGCCGAAACGGGCCGCGATGAGCCCGGAAGAATTGGCCGCTGAACAAGAAAAAGCGGACGCCAGCATGCGTGAGCACTGGTCGATCGAAGATGGCGTGCTGATCTACGACGGCAAAGGTCAAAGCCTCTGCACGGCCAAAGATTACGCCGACTTCGAGATGTACGTCGACTGGAAGATCCTGAAAGACGGCGACAGCGGCATCTACGTCCGCGGCGCTCCCCAAATCCAGATCTGGGATCCGGAGCACTGGAAGGTCGGCTCCGGCGGTCTCTACAACAACAAGAACAACCAATCGGCGCCGACGATCATCGCCGACAACCCGATTGGCGAGTGGAACACGTTCTACATCAAGATGATCGGCGATCGCGTCACGGTGAAGCTGAACGGCAAGCTGGTGACCGACAACGTCATCCTGGAAAACTACTGGGAACGGGACAAGCCGATCTACCCGACCGGTCAGATCGAATTGCAGCACCACGGCAATCGTCTCGAATTCAAGAACATCTTCATTCGCGAATTGGTCTCGCCCGACCAACTGAAAAAGGTTGAAGAAGCGGCGCCTGCCAAAGCGACCGCGACGCCGAAGAAAGACCAGAACGTTCTGGTCTTCCTGCGTCACGCCGGCTTCCGTCATAGCTCGATCCCCGTTGGGGGTCGAGCAGTTCAGATCATTGGTGAGAAGAGCGGCGCCTTCAAGTCGACGATCACCGAAGACCTGACCGACCTCTGGCCGAGCAACCTGGAAAAGTATGACGCCGTCGTCATGGTCAACACGACCGGCGAATGGATCAAACCGCGGCCGGAAGATCTAGAGCAAATCGCCGCCAAGTACGGCGAGAAGCTGACTTCCGAAGAAGCGGAAGCGAAGCTAAAGAAGAGCCTGCTCGACTTCGTCGCCGGCGGTAAGGGCCTGGTCGGTTTTCATGCCGCGAGCGACGCCAACTACCAATGGAAAGAATTCGGCGAGATGGTCGGCGGTTACTTCAACGCCCACCCGTGGCACGAAAAGGTCGGCATCAAAGTCGATAGCCCGCAGCATCCGCTGATGGCCGCCTTCAGCGGCAAGGATTTCTCGATCGTCGACGAGATCTATCAGTTCCGCGATCCTTACTCGCGCAAGGCGCTGCACGTGCTGCTGTCGCTTGACGCCGAGAAGACCAACATGAACAAAGACAGCATCCGTCGCGACGACGGCGACTTCGCCGTTTCGTGGGTCCGCAGCTGGGGAGAGGGCCGCGTCTTCTATAGCTCGCTCGGCCATCGTGAAGAAATCTATTGGAACCCGCAGATGCTGGCGTTCTACCTCGACGGCATTCAGTTCGCTTTGGGCGATCTTGACGCCGACACCACTCCCAGCGCTCCGTAATCGCCCCAACACCATCATCGCCCCGCAGGAGACTCCTGAATGTCTCGACTGAAATCGTATACGCCCGCTTGGGCCCTGGTCGCCGCTTTGGCGATCTGCGCTTCGGCCGTCGCCGAAGACGCGCCGAAGAAACTGAAGGGACTCTTGATCACCGGCGGTTGTTGCCATGACTACCCGAACCAGGTGAAGATCATCACCGAAGGTCTCAGCCAACGCGTCAACATCGAATTTGACGTCGCGCTGACCGGTAGCGGCAAAGACATCAAAGTGCCGGTTTATGAAAATCACGACTGGATCAAACCGTACGACATCGTCGTTCACAACGAATGCTACGGCGACGTGAAAGACGTCGAGTTCGTCGAAGGGATCGTCAAAGCCCACACCGAAACCGGCGTTCCGGCGATCGTCATTCACTGCTCGATGCACAGCTATCGCAACGCCGATACCGACGAATGGCGCAAGCTGCTCGGCGTCACCTCGCGCAGCCACGAAAGCCATCACCCGATCGACGTCGTCAATCTGCAGCCTGATCATCCGATCATGGCCGGCTTCCCGGAACTTTGGAAACGTCCGGTCGCCGAACTCTACAAAATCGAAAAAGAATGGCCGCAGATGAAGCCGCTCGCGTTGGCCTACGGCAAGGACACCGACAAGAACCATAGCGTCATCTGGACCAACCAGTATGGCAAAGCGAAGGTCTTCGGCACCACGCTCGGTCATCACAACGAAACGATGAACACCGACGAATGGCTCGGCGTCGTCTCGCGCGGCGTTCTTTGGACGCTCGACGCGCTCAACGACGACGGCACGCCGAAAGATGGCTACGCCGGAACCGGCATCGCCAAGATCGACCTCTCGAAGCCGAACCCGGACGCCGGCAAGTCGCCGAAACCGGCCAAATAGCCGAATGAAATTCAGAAAAGCCGCCGTCTTCGGACCGCGGCTTTTTTTCTGCCTTGAACCTGCCCATCGCCGACAATGTCCTACTCCTGAAATCGATCCGTCTTGAAATCGAAGGAGCCGAACATGAGCAAGTCATCGCAAACCTATCTCGCCCTCGGCGACAGCATGAGCATCGACTTCTATACGCAAGTCGACGGCGGCGGCGCGGTCGCGCAGTTTCATCGCTTTCTCGGCGACGGCTGGACGCTGATCGATCGGACCGAGGACGGCGGCCGCATGGAGGACGTCCCGCTTGATCTGCATGGAGACGTCATCACGCTGACGATCGGCGGCAACGATCTCCTTTGGAATCAAGAGCTCTACCTGCGGGAAGGGATTCAATCCTTTCTGCGCGAACACGAACATCTGCTCCGAAAACTACGGGGCGCCAATCCGGATGCGCTGATGATCATCGGCGACATTTATCATCCCGACGCCGAACTGAGCCCCTACGAAGTCGAACTGCTCGAAGCGGTCAATCGCGGCATTCGCGCCAATTGCCTGGCGATCGCCGCCGAATGTGCGCCGATCTACGAAACGTTCCGTGGTCACGAAAAAGAATATCTCTGTTTGCAAATTGAACCGAACTTGCGCGGAGCCGAGGCGATCGCCGGGCTGTTCCGCGCATCTTGGGAGAAGTACCAGCCGCATGCTCCAGCCAATTAAATCCCTCCTGTCCGCCTCCCTCCTCCTTTTCCTCCTCACCTCCTTCGCCGTCGCCGAGTCGACCGTGCGCGACTTCGGCGCAAAGGGAGACGGCGTCACCGACGACACCGCCGCGATCCAAAAGATGGTCGACTCCGGCGCCCAGTCGATTCGTTTTCCAGCCGGCGTCTATCGGATCACCGGCACGATCTCGATCGATCTGGATCATGCCGGACCAGTTGCGATCAGCGGCGACGGCACGGCGACCATCAAGATGGAAGCGGCCGGTCCGGCGATTCGCGTGATCGGCACGCACGGCGGGACGGCCGATCCAAAGTCGGTCAAGCCGAACGTCTGGGAGAAGCAACGGACGCCGATGATCGACGGGCTCGAGATCGTCGGCGCCCATAACGAAGCGATCGGCGTCGAAATCAACGGCGCGATGCAGCCGACGCTGACCCGTTTGGCGGTTCGCAAATGCTTGCACGGCGTGGTGCTGACCGGCCGCAATCGAAACGTCCTGGTCGGCGAGTGTCACCTCTACGAGAACAGCGGCATCGGTCTCTATCTTAGCGACTTGAATCTCCACCAGATCAACATCGCCAACAGCCATATCAGCTACAACAAAGCCGGAGGTATCGTCGTTCGCAACAGCGAGATCCGCAATCTGCACATCGGCACGTGCGACATCGAAGCGAACATGTCCCTCGAGCATCCCGAAGCGGCGAACGTGCTGTTCGACGTTACCGCCGGTTCGGTGCGGGAAGCGGCGATCGTCGGCTGCACGATTCAACACTCGTCAGTACCCGATTGTGCGAACGTCCGTTTGGTCGGACAGCCGGACCTGCCGCACAAAGTGGGTCACGTGACGATCGCCGACAACGTCATGTGTGACGTCGCTTACAACATCGATATGAAACATGCCCGTAGCGTGACGATCGTCGGCAACACCCTCTTCCGCGCGATTGACGCCTGCATCCAGGCCGAGAACTGCTCGAACCTGGTAATCGGCGCCAACGTGATGGATCGCATCAAAGACTACGGCCCAGCCGATACCAACAACTCGGTCCGCTTGATCGATTGCCGTGATAGCACGATTCAAGGTCTGCACATGAACGGCGACGCCGATCCAATGGCTGCGATCACGCTGAAAAACTGCTCGCGGATCACCGTACGAGACTGCACGATTCTCGACGGCAAAAAATATGCTCTCTGGATCGATGGAGGGGAAAAGATCCGCGTCACGGACTGTTTGTTCGACGGCCAGGGAGAAAAGTTTCCGGTGCATCAGACTGGGAATCGGGTCGATGTGCGGATTGACGACGACTCGCTGAACTAAGCGGGCTGTTCGTCGAACGGAAAGCGCGTATCATCGAAAGCCGTCGATTTCGCTTCTTTCTGTAACGCTCATAATCCTGTGCCGCAGCAAACTCGCATCGTTTCGCCTGGTCCCGCTCCGAATGCCGTTCGCACGGCGGAGGGAAAAGTTTTGACGGCGCCGGCCGATTGGTCGCTGTTGCCCCCTGGCGACGCGGGACTGACTCGTCGCGTGAAAGCGGCTGGTCCGACCTGGACGGTACAGGAGAAAAAAGGACGCAAGTTATTCTCGCGCGGCGTGTGGGCGCCAGCGGCGACGATCGCCGCCGCGAAAGCGAAGCTCGAAATGGAACGTTCGACCGACGCCTACGCGAAAAAGCAGGCCGCCAGTGCGGCGCGACGTGAAAAAGAGCAAGGCGAATACGTCGAGGACTTCCGCGGCGCCGTGCTCCAGTTTCTTCGCTTCGACAGCGGCCATACCGCGATCGCCAATCGTTTCGCCGATGCCGTGACGGCGCATGCGACTCCGGTCGGTAGCGGCACGGTCGCGCGCACCAAACGCATTCCGATCGAGCAGCGAGCCGAGTCGGCGGTGATCGCCTGGATGCGGCATCAGACGACCGCTTACGATCACATGAAGATCGAGCGGGTCAAAGGGAAACGCCGCGAAGTGCGGCGGATGCTGGCCGAAGAGTCGCGCCGACTGCTGACGAAGTATCGACGCGGCGAAGCGGTGAACCTGGCCAGCTGCCCACTCGCTCGAGCTCTAACAAGCGCCGCCCAAGCTAAGCAATAATCGTCTTGTTCGGCTCGCCGGCGATTTCTTCGACGTAGCGCGGCACCGCATAGCCTGGCAATCGCGTCCGGAGCTGGCGAATCAACTCCGCTCCCCGCTCGCGCGACACTTCAAAGTGGGCGGCGCCTTTGACGCGATCGAGCTGATGGAGGTAGTAGGGTGCGACCCGCTGGTCGACCAGCCGCTCGGAGAGTTCCGCCAGCACTTCAACATCGTCGTTGATCCCGGCCAAGAGGACCGCTTGGTTCAAAACCATGACGCCGGCCTGGTTCAAGCGATCGATCGATTCCAGGACAGGTCGATCGAGTTCTCGCGGGTGATTCGCATGAATGACGACGATCGGCGTCAGCCGCGTTCCGGTCAGCCAGGCGAGCAGTTGGTCGTTGATTCGCTGCGGAATCATGATCGGCAACCGCGAATGAACGCGGATCCTCCGCAGGTGGGGAATCGCCGCAAGTTGCTGGGCCAACTCAGCAAGAGTCGCATCGGCCAGCGTCAGCGGATCCCCGCCGGAGAGCAAAACTTCATGAATCGACTCGTCCCCGGCCAAAGCGTCGATCGCCTCCTGCCAGGCGGCGACTCCGCTCGGGACTTCGGTATAGGGAAAATGGCGGCGGAAGCAGTAGCGGCAATGAACGGCGCATGCCCCGGTGGTGACCAGCAGCGCTCGCCCAGCGTACTTTTGCAGCAGCCCGGGGGTCAATGTCGCGTCGGAGTCTCCGACCGGATCCGCCGTAAACCCTTGTGGCGATTCAAGTTCCCGCAAAACCGGCAGTACCTGCAACAGGAGCGGATCGTGCGGATCGCCCGGCGTCATCTTGGCGGCGAACTCGCGGGGAACGAACAGCGGAAAGTCGGCTGCGGCGGCGATTGCGGCGTCGACACAGGAATCAGGGAGCTGCAAACGGCGGCAAAGTTCGGCCGGATCGCGCAGCGCTCTCTTCATCGCCGATTGCCAACGGACAGGCTCCGAAAATTCGTCGGCCGAAGCGGTGCGGACAGGATCGCCAGAGGGAGTTACAATACGCATTTTCGTATTCTATCAGCCTGTTATCTAAGTTGGGCCTGGGGGAGAACCTCTTCGGCCCGCCAAGACCGCCGGCTGTGAAATAGACACGATCCCCGGCCATGGCAGCGGCCGGTTATTAGGCGAGACGATCGTTCCCACATGTCGGCCGCCCCCCGGGTATATCGCCCCCGGAGCGACCTAGTTTACAGCGAGACCTTAAAGTGCAGTACGGTACCAGCGACTTCAAAAAAGGCTTGAAAGTCCAGATCGACGGCGAACCTTACCTGATGACCGAATGTAATTTCGTGAAGCCGGGCAAGGGAAACGCGCTTTACAAATGTCGCCTGCGTAACCTGATTCGCGGCACGTCGCTTGATCGCACCTATCGCGGCGGCGAAACGTTGGAATCGGCCGACGTCGCCGAAACGGATTGCCAGTTCCTGTACGCCCAAGGAGACACCTACGTCTTCATGGACAACAAGACCTTCGAACAGTGGGAACTGACTAAAGAGCAAATCGACGACGCCTGGAAGTACCTGAAGGACGGCATGCAATGCATGGCGACCTTGTACAACGAGTTCCCGATCTCGATCAGCGCTCCGATCCACGTCGAATTGGAAGTGACCTACTGCGAACCGGGCGTTCGCGGCGATACGGCGACCAACGTCTCGAAGCCGGCGACGGTCGAAACGGGCGCCGAAATCCTGGTCCCCGCGTTCGTCAACATGAACGACGTCATCCGCATCGACACTCGCACCGGCGAATACGTCGAACGCGTGAAGAAGTAAGCGGCGAGAATTCTCGCTCGCAATCACCCGGCGTCCCGCAGACCTAACGGCTGGACGCCGGACTCGCCGGGGCGCGCGGCTCTCCTCCCTTTTTGTGGGTAACTCTTGATGACCGAATCGTCCGATTCACGAATCGCCAAGATCGAAGAAGCGCTGCAGCCGCGCCGTGAAGCGCTGCTTTCGCATCCGGTTTACGAGCAATTGAAAGACGTCGACGCGCTCCGCCGATTCATGGAGCGGCATGTCTTTGCGGTCTGGGACTTCATGTCGCTGCTCAAAGCGCTGCAGCGCGAAGCGACTTGCGTTCACGTCCCGTGGACTCCGCGCGTCGACGGTTCCAGCTGCCGGTTGATCAACGAAATCGTCCTCGGCGAAGAGTGCGACGAAGATGGTCGCGGCGGCTACTGCAGCCACTTCGAGCTCTATCTCGACGCGATGAACGAAGTGGGCGCCAACGTCGAACCGATCAACACCTTCATCCACATGGTCGCAGACGGCATCGATGTGGTTTCGGCCGGGCTGCACGCGTCGCTTCCCGCGTCGGTTGATCAGTTTTTGCTGCAAACGTTCCAGTTGATCGATTCGCGCAATCCGGCCGTGATCGCCGCCGGCTTTACGTTCGGTCGCGAAGACCTGCTTCCCAGCGTCTTCCAGAAGCTGGTAGAGCGGATCAACGAGAAGTCGCATGGCAAAGCGGATCGCTTCCTCTACTATCTGCACCGGCACATCGTGATCGACGGCGATGAACATGGCCCGCTGTCGCGGCGACTGTTGGCCCAACTGTGCGGCGACGACGACGCCAAATGGCATGCGGCCCAACATGCGGCCGAAATGGCGCTGGAAGCTCGCATCGAGCTGTGGAACGGCATGGTCTCCGGCCACTGATTTTTCTTTGGCGAACGCTACGCGACTCCGCTAGCACCGGCCGGGAATCGCTCTGGCCGGGTTTTGCCGTATCGGCTACGATGAGCGGCCCTAGCCCAACTTCGATGAGTTTTCGTCGGCGGCTAGAACCCAAAGAAGAGTGAGGCGATCACCGCGATGACGCCGAGCAATCCAAGAGCGACCCACAGGAAGCTCCGATCGCTCCAAGGCGAATTGCGGTGGATCAAATACTCGCCGCAGTGCGGGCAAACGTCGGCATCGTCATAGATCTCGCCGCCGCACTGAGGACAGTGATCAAGATAGTCGTCTGGTTCGTCGCTCGGCAAATCGTCGTCGGTCCAGGCTTCGTCATCGACGAAGGATTCGTCGTCATCAAGATCATCTTCGTCCCAGCGGCTCACGATATTACCTCACTATCTTTGATCGGCGACGACGCGTCGCCTACTTGAGTCGTTTTTCAGATATCAGAGTGCGATTTCGTCAGGGAGGACGAAAACGTGGAAACCATCAAAACCGCGTGCATGGTGATCGTATTGATGGCGGTCGCTTACGGCGTCTACCATCATCTTAACCAGCCGGAGGAAACCGCTCCAAAGCTGGAGATTGAAGGCCTAACCGGAGGAGATACCGCTCCTGCGTTCGCTGGTTCGCCTTCGCCTGGCGGTTCTCTCGCTCCGTCCTACTCCCCCCCTTCCGCTTCGCCGTCCCCTGGTTCGCTGGCGTCCAACGACGTCGCTCCGCCGCTGGGAACTCCTTCGACCGGAACTGCCGCTCCGACGCAGTCGATGTCGGCCGCTCCGAGCTTTGACGCTCCGCACGATCACAAACGGCATACGCCGCTGATTGAAGCCGAACCGGTCGGACAATCGAGTCTCGCTAGTTCGACCGCTCCCACGCAACCGGCGCCGACCTCCACCTACGGCGCTTCGTCCTACGACGCCGGCGGTTCGAAGTACGGCGGGGCATCGTATAACGCCGTCGTCAGCGACGAATCGGCCTATCAAAACGCCGCGGCGGCCAGCGCCGGCTACGGCGGCATGGAAGCGCAACCCGCTTCCGCCAACATGCGTCCCAACTTTGAGGCTGATTGGAAGATCGCCCAGACGCAGCTCGAACAAAACCAATGGGCCGAAGCGCTGCGCACGTTGACTCCGTGGCGAGGCCGCGCCGAGCTGACCACCGAACAGAGCGAAAAGCTGAACATGCTCTTGAGCCAATTGGCCGGCAGCGTCGTCTACTCGACCGAACACCTGCTCGCCGATCCCTACGTCGTCCAACGCGGCGAAACGCTCAACGAAATTGCCGAGAAGCATCAGGTCCCGCCGATTCTGTTGCAACGAATCAACGGCATCTCGAACCCGGAACTCCTTTCCGCCAACGATCAATTGAAGGTAATGCAGGGACCGTTCACCGCGACAATTAGCCTGGCGAGCCGCGAGTTAACCCTGACGGTCGACGGCTGCTTCGCCGGCAAGTTCCCGGTGACGATCCTCGACGCCGCTTCGGTTCAGCCGGGCGAACATCAGGTGATTCGCAAAGAAGATCCCTCCGATCGTTACAGCGCTCAGCCCGGCTCCTATGGCCAAGCGAGCGGCGGCGTTGGTGAGAACGCCGTCTATCTCGACGGCGGCGTCGCCCTGCATGGCGAATCAAGCGGATCGACTGGTTCGATCCAACTGAGCCCGCGTGATGCGGAAGACTTGTTTGGCATCCTGTCGGTCGGCTCGAAAGTGACGATTCGCCGCTAACCAGTAACTCACTGGCTTCCCCATGGCTAAAGCGGAACAGTGGCACAAGCCTGAGAACTGGCGAGAATGGATGATCCAGCATCGCCACAGCGCAACGCTGATCGCGTTGATTCTGCTGATTGCCGGCGAGACGGTTCGTCCCGAATCGACCGACGCCGGATGGGTCTCGGACTTGCTCCTTTCGATCGTAATCTTGGCGTCGGCCTACGACGTGCTGATTCGTCATCGACGCTTCTTGATCGTCGTTTTGACGGCGATTCCTGCGTTCGGCATGATCTGGGTGATCCGTTGTCTGGATGCGTTTGGAGCGCAAGACGCAAGCGTCGGGTGGCACTTGCTAAGCAACGCTTTAATGATCACGTTTCTGGCTTACATCGTTTACTCGATCGGCCAAGACGTCTTTAAGGCAAGGCGCGTCACGACCGACCAAATCCTGGGAGGCGTCAGCGTCTACCTCTTACTAGGGCTGATCTGGGCGCTCGCGTATCTAAGCGTCTTTATGATCGATCCAGACGCGTTTCAATTCCCTCTCGACAGCGACGTGTTGCCGGGGCGCCGCATGTCGGCGCTGATCTACTTTAGCTTCACGACGCTAACGACGCTTGGCCTGGGAGATCTCCTCCCGTCGTCCAGTCTGGCGAGAACGCTGACCTGGTCGGAAGCGGTTACGGGGCAACTTTATATCGCCGTGACGATGGCCAAACTAGTCGGACTGCGGCTTGCGCATCTCACCCAAACGCAGGGGAATGACTAACTGACCTCGTTTGAGTTCATTGTTGATCTTGACTCAAATCCTTCATCTTTCGTATCAATTGCTGTTCGACTTTGCGCTGGGGCAATCACTACACGCGAACTGTTTTCTATGCCATCTCCCGAAGTTACCGTCATCGTTTCGTCGTACCAGCGACCTTGGAACCTACGCCGCTCATTGGAATCGCTCGCAATGCAGCGCGGCGTCAACGGCGCATTCGAAGTCGTCGTGACGGATGACGGCTCGCAAGACGAAACGGAAGAGATCGTGGAACAGTTCGCCGCGACGGTCGACTTTCCGTTGACGCTAACCAGTCACCCCCATGACGGTTTTCAAGTCGGCAAGTGCCGAAACGAAGGAATCACGGTTTCGCACGCTCCCTATTTGATTTTTCTGGACGGCGACCTGGTCGCTTCGCCCAATTTCGTCGCGCAGCACTTGCAACATCGTCAGCGCGGTCACGCCATGGTCGGCGACACCTTCTGGCTAAGTCAGGACGTCACCGAAACGATCCGCGTCGAAGACATTCGCAACGGCAACTTTCGCGCGTGGGCTTCCGAACTGGAGGAACGCCGCATGCGTTGGAAGGCGTTGCGTGCCGCCGTCTATTGCCAGTTGCGGTTGTCCGATCGACCGCGCATTAAAGGTTGTCACGTCGCCCTCTGGCGCGACGACTACGAAGCGATCAACGGCTACGACCAGGACTTCATCGGCTGGGGATTGGAAGACAGCGATCTGCAACGCCGACTTTATCTGTCGGGCGTTCGTTTCGCCTCCAGCATGCGCTGGGCCAGAACCTACCATCTCTGGCACCCGCGCGATCCCAGCTATGTGAGCAAAGCCAAGGGAACCGACAACGAAAAGCTGATGCAGGCCAATCGGCCCTTCCGCTGCGTCAATGGATTGGGCCAACGTGATGCGATGACCGTGCGCCGATTCAACGTTCCCCAGACGGCAAGACGGGCCGCTTAGTGCGTCGCTTCTTGAAGACGTTGTGATGAGCAACTCTCCTACGATCACCTTCGACGAACTGACGAAAGTCGACATCCGCGTCGGCCGCGTCATCTCGGCCCTTCCTTTTCCGGAAGGGAAACGCTCGACGCACATCTTGCAGATCGATTTTGGCGAAGAGCTGGGGGTAAAGAAATCGCTCGCGAGACTCGCGCCGAACTACGAGTTCGATTCGCTCGTCGGCCGCCAGGTGATGGCGGTCGTCAATCTGGCGCCGCGTCAAATCGGGAGCCATCGCTCCGAAGTGCTCACCTTAGGAGTCAATGACGCCGAGGGTAACGTCGTGCTGATCATCCCTGATCAAGAAACGCCGTGCGGCGTGCGACTCTATTAGCGATCGGCTATTGCTCGGCCTTTTCGACCCGTTTGCGAAACTCGCCGCGCCATGCTTCGGCCAGCAGCGGACTCGCGGCCATGATCGCCGCATCGTCTAGATTCTTGCGATCGTGATAGAAGAGCTGATTCAAACGAGCGATCGTCCAATCTGGCGCTGGTCGCTCAATTAACTGCAGCACGTCGCCAACTTGCAGCGTTCCCTTTTCCAGGACGCGAACGTACCAACCCATCCGTCCGGTTTTTACCGCCAGCGCCGTAAGCTCTTTCAAACGCCACCGCCGCGCAAGTTTCCAACAAGGCTGACGCGGCTGCGAAACTTGCAACAGGGCTGTCCCCACCCTGTATACGTCCCCTAAGCAGACCGCCTCTTCGTCGAGATCCGATACAGTCAAGTTTTCGCCAAACGCGCCGTTGCCAAACTTCGCCTCGTCGATCTGGCCACGCAATTCCGCTCGCCAAAGGGGATAGTGCGCTGCGGCGTAAACGAGCATCGCTTTGTCGCGACCGCCATGATTCACCCGGTCGGCGACGCCGTCTCCGACGATCCCTTCCCAATCGACCTCGACCGGTTCGCTGGTCGGCTGTTTGAAAAAGCCGGTCGTCCACTCGCGGTCCATCGGATCTGCTGCGTCGGCCGATCCATACGATTTCGGCTGACCGATCTGCAGCTGCACGATCTTCGCAACGTCATCCATGGCAAAATCCTGTTCGCTCGACTACGACTCTTTTTTTAGCGTCAGAGGGTGAGCGAAGCTGTTCCAGATCGCTTCGATTTGTTCCTGCTGGATCGGACCGTCATGCGGAACCAACCAGTAACGCGATCGATAAGTCGACTCTGGGCCAATCGTGAAAGCGTCTTCCACCTGAGGGCTAAAGCAGAAATAGGGTTTGTCGGGATGCAATCGAACCGGCTGCGGAAAGCGAAAATTGTCAGGGCTGTCCAGAACGGCGATTCCCGCCAGCTTCCCCTTGTCCGCAGGTCCAAACATGTCGACCCACCGTGGACGCGAATGATTTCCGGCCAGTCGATCCTTTCCCTCGCTGGTCAAAAAGCCAGCCTCTTTCGCCTGGTACCACTCGCGACTTCCCCGCACCGCCATGCCGCCGTAGTGATACTTGCGAATCACCAGCGGCTCGGCGCCGGCTGCTCGCTGCACCGATTCGATTTCCAGCAGAAACGGATCGGCCGAAGCGTACGCTCGCACGGACCAGGTTTCGTAGAGAACGTCAATCGGTTCGCCGCTCGTCAGATCGACATGCGCCAGCTCCACATCAAAGCCGCCGACGACCGGACCTGAAAAGGTTCGCAACAGGCGACGATGTTCAACGCGTCCTTCCTGCTTGAAACTGTTCCAAAAGTCGACGTGACGCCCGGAATAGGTCGTATCGGTCCAAGCGAACATCACGCCATGCTGGTGCATGTGGTCCGGCGGAAAGTCATCGGTGACGATCGTCCCCAGCGGCGTACGGACCGGATGCATAAATCCGCTTCGTCCATATTCCGGCTGATCCGGGTTCGGAGAGGGAAGCAGCGCCAAGTGATACCGAAGCAGCTCCTGCTCACCAACGCGGATGACAAGCTGATCTTCGCGCCGCTCAACCGTCACGACGTCTCGTAACGGTTCCTGTCGCTTCGCCTGCAGCGACATCTTCCCGCCGGAGGAGAGCGGCTGAGAAAGCTGCAGGTAGTAACGTCCGCGGCCTGGAGTGTCGACATTGGCCACAAATTGAACGGTGACCTTTCCCTGCGTCCCGTCCAGGATCTCCGCAGCTTCGCTCGTGAGTCGCTCAACCTCGGCTGTGTCGGCGAAACCGGAAATGGGAACGGAGGCCTGATTTTCCAGCAGCAGCGTCTCATCGGCGACGGCAGCCGATCCCAGGAGAAAAACGATCAGCAGCGACGCTGTGTTGTGCCAGAGATCAAAAACTACACATGCGGCCGAAGAATTCTTCAGAAATTTGCCGATCGAGCGAACCATCGCCATTTTTCCCACGTAATTCGAGTACAGCCGTTAGGAAGAACATGGCTGCGTGTGCTGATAGTTAGACCGTGTTGATAGACAATTGCCTGGGTTCTTGCTCGATCCGCTCCGGATTGCTTGGTTTTCTCGATAGCCAATCAATTCGGAGCGGTATCGGCGTTTCGAACGACATCCTACCACCCGTTCCAGTCAGTCCATCTTAACGAAGATGCTGCGAATAATCGCCATCCTGGGGGCGAATTTGCGCGCGCCTGCGAACTGTTCTTCTTACTAAGAACACGGGCGCTAAATCTTTTCTTCATCGTTTCTGATGACAATGCGGCTTTCCCGAGCCCGAGAGCCGGATGTCCTATGGGCGTATAGTACGTCTAAACCGCGCAAACCCCCGAGAACTTAATGCGCTTTCATTTCTCTCGCCACGGTTTCACTCTGGTGGAATTGTTGGTCGTGGTCGCCATTATCGGCATCCTGGCTGGGCTCATTTTGCCAGCCGTGGGCGCAGCCCGAAGTGCGGCCCGAAGTGCCGAATGCAAAAACAACTTGCGCCAAATCGGGGTTGGCCTGCAGGCCTATTCCACGCAGCGTAAGAGCGGCGAGTTTTGCTCCGGCACATTCTCCTGGCGTCGTGAAGGATCCGTCACCGATGTCGGCTGGGTCGCCGATCTGGTGAATCGCAATATCCCGGTTGGAGACATGCTCTGCCCCAGCAATCAGGCGAGAGCGTCGGAAACCTACGATGACCTGGCGACGATCAGCTCGGCTGCCGAATTTGGCGCCGCGACCTGCAGTAACTTCAGCGGTTCGGCTGACACGACCCTCCCGGACGGCACGGTCCAGGTCAATCCGTGCAAAGGGATTCTGTCGGGCGTCTACACAGATCGCCAGGCGACTATCCGCGACTTGATTTACGGCAAGTTCTACAACACGAATTTTACCGCAAGCTGGTTCTTAGTTCGTTCTTCGATGTCGGTAGATCAGTCCGGCAACTTGGTGGCAACCTGCGAATCGGACCCGGTCAAACGGATCTATTCCAAGACGGCAGGCAAAGGGGCGCTGACCCAAAGCCGTATCGACTCTGGCGTCGCCGCGGCCAACTTCGTTCCGTTTGTGGGCGACGGCCTTCCCGCCGGGCAGCTAAGTTTTGAATTGGAGCCGGGCGAAGGTCCTCCGAGCCTGGTCCAGTCAATGACCGGCGGCCCCCGCATCTTCATGACGGCTGGAACCGCCGCCGGCGCGCTGGATAGCCCAGACATTCTGAAGACGCCCTACATGGTGAGCGGCAGCCTGAAACCGGCTTGGTGGGGCGCATTCAACAACAACACGAAGCAGGACTATCGCCAATTTGGCGCCGTGCACCGCAGCTACGCCAACGTTCTGATGGCGGATGGCAGCGTCACCTCTTTCTACGACTCAAGCGGAGACTCGATGTTGAACAATGGTTTTCCAGGAAACATGGGAGCCAGCAACGTGCTATTCAACAGCTCGGACGTCGAGATCGACGACAAGCTGATTTACAACCGCTGGGACCTGAATCCGAACGCCTTCCGCTAATCGATGAATTATCGGCCCGAAAGGTTAACGAGATTCCTGTGCGGCGTTCATCAAAAATTGATTACACGTCTGGATAATCAACGAGACTTTGAAAGGAGGTTTTGAGCCGGAGTAAGGAAGGTCAGTTATCGGGCGACTTTCCTAAGAGTTACACAGCACACAAAAAAAAGGCCGACGCGTCCCCTGGAGAGAAACGCGTCGACCCCCTAAAAGCGTCTCACAACACTTTAGTACATTGCCTTTTAGCAAGAACCCTGGAGATTTGCAATGAAGAAACGTGGTTTCACGTTGATCGAATTGCTGGTGGTCGTCGCGATCATCGGTATCCTCGCCGCGCTGCTGCTGCCGGCCCTGTCGCGTGCTCGCGAAGCGGCTCGTAACGCCCAGTGCAAAAACAACCTGCGTCAATTCGGTATCGCTTTCAGCGCTCAGGCCGACCGTGGTCGTACCAAGAAGCTGGTTAGCGGTCCTTATGACTGGGGACGTGACGGCTGCCCCGACACCGTCGGTTGGGTTGCCGACGTCGTCAACTCCGGCAGCGGTTCGCCGGCTGACCAGATGTGCCCCACCAGCCCGCTTCGCGCTCTGGAAAAGCTAAACGACTTGGTCGGTACCGGTAAGTCGAGCGACCTGCAAGGTTCGATCGAAGCTGGTAACCAGATCTTCGCCGGCGCCTGCTCGGCCTTCACCGGTCCGACGGCTGGCTATGATCCGCAAGGCCATCCCTACGTTGATCCGACCACTCGTGGCCGTACCCTTCCGGAATACGTCCTGGACGAGTTCATCAAGAAGGGGGTCAACACGAACTATTCGGCGAGCTGGTTCGCCGCTCGTGAACGCCTTCGCGTCTCGAACGCTAGCGGCAACGTCGCGTTCGACGCCTCGAAGAGCGCCAAGGAACAAGCTGGTTCAAAAGCCGGCGCCTACCAGGGTCTGACCCTCCGCGTCGTCGAAGCCTCGCCGATTCCGTCTTCGGCCATCCCGCTGTTGGGCGACTCGGCTCCAGGCGACTCGAACGAAGCGATTCTGGGTACCGACATTGACACCGACCTCGGTCTGGTCACCGGCGCCCGCTTGGCGGAAGCCTTCAATGACGGTCCGGCTTACTTTGATACGTCGACGAGCAACGTTCGGCTGATCGAAAAGCTGACCCCGGCTGTTCTGCCCCTCTTCACCGGCACCGACCCCATCTTCACGGACGACTTCGTTCCGAACCTCGACACGCTGCCGGAAGACGTCAGTAACACCACCATGGGTGGCGCCGATGGTCGTCTGTGGCTGCAGGATACCCGCGACTGGTTCGCGTGGCACGCTGGCGGCGGCAAGCCGAGCGCCAACATCCTGATGGCGGACGCTTCGGTCATCGAAGTCAACGACCTGGATGTCGACGGCTTCTTGAACCCGGGCTTCCCGATCGACACCATGACGGCGACCAAGTCGCTCGACGAACGTAAGTCGGACATCGGCTACACGACCAGCACGGTCGAATTCGATCCGGGCAGCTGCTACAACGGCCCCTCGATCGACGGCAACGCCATCGGTAAGGGCACGTTCGAGTAAGCTTGAACTTTGTCGATACCGGCTCAATTCCCGATTTCGGCCTTGGGGGCGACCGTTTCGCCCCCAAGGTTTTTTCCTTTCTTTAGCGTTTGATTCAATCGTATGAATAAGCTCCCCCTGGTCGCCTCCGTCGCGCTCATTCTCGGCCTCGTCTGCTGGTACTACATGGGTGAGTCTCAGCAAACGACGCCAGTTTCGTCGACCAGCAGCGTTCCCCAATCCCCTACCGATTCCCCTACGCCGAAAGCAGATAAGCCTGCGACCGAGTCGCCCGCTTCCCCCGCCCCGCCGAAACCGCAACCGAAGGTTTCGATCGAACAAAACACGTTCAATTTTGGCGCAATGGAGCGTTTTGAAAAATCGTCTCACGTCTTCGTCATCAAGAACGAAGGAGACGCGCCGCTGCAACTGACGATCGGCTCTTCCAGTTGCAGTTGCACCATCGCAAACCGCGAAACGGATGAAGCCATCCCGCCTGGCGGATCCACCGAGATCAAGTTGGACTGGGAGATCAAGTTCAGGTCGGGACCGTTCCGCCAATCGGCCTCGATCTTGACGAACGATCCTGATCGTCCGCAGCTTGATCTGGTCGTCGAAGGGGTCATCGCTTCGTACGTCGCCGCCTATCCCGAACAGCTCGTTATTTCGTCAATTCCGCTTGGCAATTCGGAACGGCATGACGTCATCGTCTACTCGATGATTTGGAGCGACTTCGACCAAGTGGAAGTCTCCAGCGATTACCCCGACGCTCTCGTCTCGGTTGTTGGAGTCGAGCCGGTCGACGTCAAATCGCTGGGCATCGAACGAGCGACCGCCGCGCGGCGCGTCACCTTTGAAGTCTCCGACAAGATGCCCAAGGGCGAGTTTTCGCTCCCGTTTGAAATCTACGCGACCGCTCCGGAAAGCGAAGAATCAAAACGGAAAGAGGAACGCGATTACGTCAACGTGTCGGGCAAAGTCGTCGGTCCCTTCCGGATCATTTCGGACGCGATCGACGTCCATGGGGTGATCGAACTTGGCAAGTTCCTCCAAAAGGACGGCAAGACGTTGCCGATGTCCTTCCACGTTCGCGATAAGCAAAAGGACGTCGAAATTCTAGAAGTCGAGGCCCATCCGGCGTTCGTCACCGCGACGCTGGAACCGCACTCGCAACAAGGACGAGAAAAGGGGATTTACACGCTAACCATTACGGTTCCACCTAACTCTCCAGAGGGAGACTTTCTCGCTCCCAGCTATGGATGGATCAAAATTAAGACAAACAACCCACGCATCGATACGATGAACTTTCGTTTGGATTTTTCAGTTATGAGCAAATAAGTCCTGCCGACTTGTTTGCTGTTAATGTCGACTTTTATCCAGCCAGTGCATGAATACGACTCAAAAGACAGTCGATCCCTACAAGGTCATTCTGCGGATCGACGATGAGAATCGCCCGCTCAACGCCTACCAAATCCTACGACTCGACTTCTACGAAGACGACGCGACCTACATCCAGATTTGCGGCGAACGTACGCGTAAGAATCTGCAACAGTTCTTTGGAAAAATCGATCCGCCCCTGTGGCGTCAGGTCTACAACGAAGTGGAAGACGCGATCGAAATTTTGCTCAATCCGCAGAAGAAGGAAGCCTACGACAACGAGTTGAAACGGAGCGCTTCCGGCGCAATCTCGGTTAATGGGAACGGGCATAGCAACGGGCATTCGAAACCGCACATGCCGGTTGCGTCTCCTTCCGCCGAGGCGATCAGCGACAAAATTCACTGCCCGACCTGTTCGACGCTGAATCCCCCCAGCCGCAAGTTCTGCGGCGATTGCGGCAATGCGTTGTACGTCGCCTGCGCGAAATGCGGCTGCATGAACACGGTCCATGAAAAGTTCTGCGGCGGCTGCGGCGTGAACCTGGCCGAGACGGCCCAGCAACAACAAAGCCACCTCGAACGCAAGTTTGAGGAGGCGGAACAACTGGTCGTCGAAGGCCAGCACGACGCCGCCTGCGCACTGCTGCGCGAGATGACTCGCCCGACCCATGAAGGGGAAATGAAGTTCGCTCAGCGAGCCGCCCTGCGGATCGAACAAGTCATTCAGGAAAAAGAAGCGCTGCTCGCTCGGGCGCTGACCGTCGCCGAAGAAGCGAACGAATTGTTCGCCAACAAGCAGGCTGAAAAGGCGGTCGCCCTCATTCGGCAAATCCCGCAAATCCTGTGGCACGACGATCTCACCAAGATCCACGACAAGGCCAACAACGTCCGTCGCGAAATCAAACGGCTCTCGAAAGAGATCAAACTGGCGGTCGCCGAAAAGCGGACATCCCGTTTGCTCCCCAAAGTCGAACGCCTACTGGAACTGAAGCCGCATGACGTATCGGCCCAGCGTCTGGCCGAGCGTCTGAAAAAGCATCAGCAGCAAGCGGACGTCGCCAAGCGCGACAAACTGCTCAGCAAGGCGAAAGAATACGTCTCGGAGTATCGCTACGAACGCGCCTACGAAGTTCTGACCGAAATTCCGGAAGGGGTTCGCAGCGAAAACTTCCATAAGTACTTCGATCAAGTCGCGGAGCTCGCTTGGATCGCGAACGACGTCAAGAAGTCGACGCGCATCGATCGCCCGCTCATCGGCCTGGCGAGCCGTTTGGTGAAGCTGATGCCTCGCGATCGTAACGCGATGGAAATGCTGCACAAAATGTCGCAGAAGTTCGAGAATCGCTCGCTTCGCAAAATGGAGCGAGACTTGAACTGGGCCGATCCTCCCAAGCGGACCACGCTAGGATCGCCGGTATCGCTGCATGCCGGGCTCCGTCAAATCAAATCCGAAAAGCTGGACGACAACGCCCACTTCCAGGAAAACCGCGCCTCGTTCTACGTCGCGATTGGCCTCGCCTTGCAGGGACTCGGCGTCACGCAAATTGATTTCAATCTCGCCCCCGCCAAAGCCGGCATGCTTGGCAAACTGGCGGTTGGCTCCAAAAAGATCGCCGGCGATCGCGCCTGGGGGATCGACCTGAGCAACTCCGGCCTGAAGGCCGTCTTGCTCAGCAAAAAGAAGATGGGCGAAAAAGACAACGCGAAAGTTGTCGTCGTCGCCGAAGATTGTTTCCATTGCGATCACAAGCGACCTCTCTCCCGTGCGGACGACGCCGATCGTCGCGGCCTTGTTCAAGAGTCGGTCGAAAAGTTCATCGCCCATCTTGGCGAAGCGGGCTTTAAAGACGCGATCGTCGCGCTTGGACAACCGGCGTCGGAATTGATCGGCCGCTTCCTGAAGCTGCCGCCGGTCGACATGAAAAAGCTGGAAAAGACGATTCACTACGAAGCTCGCAACCAGATCCCCTTCCCCTTGGAAGAGCTTTCCACAGGCTATCACGTCTGGGACGCACCTCCTAAGGACGAAGACGTGATGGAAGAGCCCGGGCGTGAAGTGGCGTTTATCGCGACTCGCTTGCTCCAGCTTCAGGAACGGCTCGCCTTTTTGAAGCGGCTCGGCATTACTCCGCACATTGTTCAGGCCGATCCCATCGCGCTGCACAACTACTTCCACTTCGACGACTTCTCGGACGCCGAAAAGGAAATGAACATGCGTGAGACCGATCAGACGGTCGGTATTCTGGACGTCGGTTCCGACGCCAGCACGCTGGTCGTCAGCGGCCTGAACAGCCTCTGGTTCCGCTCGCTCGAAGTCGGCGGCGATTCGTTTACCCGCATTCTGGTTCGTCAGATGAGTCTGACGTTCTCCAAGGCGGAAGAAATGAAACGCCAGCCCGACACCGCGCCGGAAGTGAGCAAGATGTACGAAGTGATGGACGCCGTCTTCAAGAACTTGACGAAAGAAGCGTCGATCTCGATCAGCAATTACACGAACGCCAACTCCGATCGGCCGATTTCCGAAGTCGTCCTGGTTGGCGGCGGCGGTCAGCTCCACTCGCTTGTTCGGCTGCTCCAGTACGGACGCCAGTTCGACTAGCGGCCTCCGTTTCCCTTAGCCGGGGAAAATCCCTTCCCCGGCGATCAGTCCGTCGCGCATGTAGATCTGCCGTTTCGCCTGTTCGGCGATATCCGCCTCATGCGTCACCATGATGATGGTCCGCCCTTCACGGTTGAGATGCCCCAGGATCTGCATGATCTCTTTGCCGGTCTTGGAGTCCAAATTGCCGGTCGGTTCGTCCGCCAAGATGATTGCGGGATCGTTCAGCAGAGCCCGCGCTATCGCGACGCGCTGTTGTTGACCGCCGGATAGTTGATATGGTCGATGGTCGAGTCGTTCCGTGAGACCAACTTGCGCAGCCAGATCGAGACAGCGATTCACATCTCGCTTAGAGATCGGCGGTCTACCCGGCCGATATTGCAGCGGCACCTGGATGTTCTCCAGCACGGTGTACTGCGCGATCAGGTTGTACGACTGAAAAATAAAGCCGATCAGTTGGTTGCGAACTTGCGACAACTGCCGATCGTTCAAAGTCGAGACGTCGTAGCCACCCAAGATATAACGACCGCTGGTCGGACGATCGAGCGCGCCGAGCAGATTAAGCAGCGTACTCTTGCCGCTACCGGAAGAGCCCATCAGCGCGACGAAGTCTCCTTCAGGAAACGCGGCCGTCACGCCGCGCAGCGCCTTCACCACCACGTCTCCCAGGTGGTAGTGCTTCTGCAGGTTCTCAAATTCGGCCGCCATTCGCATGGCTTGCATCGCTCCCAACAACTATTCGTGACGCAGCGCTTCGATCGGATCCATCTTCGCCGCGCGCCGCGCCGGATAAAGTCCAAACAACACGCCGACGCCGACCGAAATCAAAAACGACGCTAGGATTGACCAGAGGGCGATGCGCGGTTGAAGATCGCGAATCGTCCCCGGCAAGGTGCTCCAAACTTCCGGCAACCATCGTTCCATGCCGGCCTGAGCCAAGTACGTCGCCGGGATGCAGCCGAATCCGAAAAAGACGCCGATCAAACCGCCGGCGGCCGACAACACCACCGTTTCGGCCAGGAACTGCACGATCACATCTTCCTGAGTGGCGCCTAACGCGCGGCGGATGCCGATCTCGCGAGTACGCTCGGTAACGGTCGCCAACATGATGTTCATAATGCCGATGCCGCCAACCAACAGTGAAATCCCGGCGATCAAAATCAACAGCACGTTAAACATCATCCGCAGCATCTCCGCCTGTCGTAGCAGTTCGCTCGGAACAACGACGGCGTAGTCTCCCAGCGGATGATACTTCTCCAGCAAAATCTCAATGATCGCCGCCGCTTCTTCCACTTCCTCCACTTCGCCAACCGTCACCGTGATCTGCGACAACTGGACGATTTCCCCTTCCCGGCTGCCGGAACGTGACGTAATCACCTGGTCGCCGATTCGATTACGGAGGGTCGTCAGCGGAATGTAGACGTCGGTATTGAAGTCGCGTCCCGCGAGACTGCCGCCGATCGCCGCCGACGGAGTTCGATCGGCAGTCTGCCCGATCACCTTGTAGACGTCGGTCTTACCGTTGAACGCAATCTCGACAAAGCGGTTGATCGGGTTCTCGTGGGCGAACAAGTTGACGGCCGCCGAGGACGCCAACACGCAGACGTTTTCGCCTCGGTCGACGTCCCGGTCTGAAATAAACCGACCTCGCTCGAGCGACAGATGGTTCATATCGCGGTAGTCAGGCGTCACGCCGAGCAATTGAATTTCGCTCTCGCGCGAACCGGCTCGTGCGTCGCTTTTGATCTCGCGCATCGGCGACGCCCGGCGAATCGACGGAACCCCTTCGATAATCCGCTGAAAGTCGTCGCGGGTCAGCCCGTATTCAATAATGAAGCTGCTGCCGGTCGCCGAATTGGAGGACGGCTTCATGCTGCGAACGATCACATTCGTCGCGCCCAGATCTTTGATCTGCTGTTGCGCCTGATAGCTGACTCCTTCCCCCATCGCAACCAGCCAAATCACCGCCGTCACGCCGATCATGATGCCGAGCATCGCCAGGCCGGACCGGAGCTTGTGCAGCATCAGGCTCTTGAAGCCGAGCCGAATTGTCGAAACGAGACGCTGAATCATGGACGGGGCGGGCCTCCGCCGGATCCGCTCGGTCCGCCTCCTCCCGGAGGACCTCCTCCCTGCTGCGATCGTTCGCGAGCGGCGCGAGACGCGGCCATTTCGGCGCGCGTGATAAAGCCGTCGCCATCTTTGTCGATCCGATCAAAGTAGTTCTTCATCTGCTCCGGCGCTTCGTCCTTGCTCAACTTGCCATCTTTGTCGGCGTCGTTGGCGAACGGATCGAGACGCGGAGCTCCGCCGCCGGGACCTCCGCCGGGCGGACCAGCGGTCGGACCACCACTTGTCGGGCGATCGGAAGGACTCGCTTGACCTTCGGCCTCTTTTTCTTCGCTCGCTTCCTCCTCGCCCGGTTCGGCAGGAGTTTCTTCCGCGTACATACGAGCGTCGGCGACCACGGCCCGCGGATTACGCAGCACGAGGTCTCCTTCCTTCACCCCATCCAGCACTTCAATCAACTTGTCGTTGGTATGTCCCAACTTCAGTGGGCGACGTTCCGGTCCAAGGGTCGCCTTCACCCAGCAGAAATACTTACCACGCTGTTCGACCACCGCCGAGACCGGTACGGTAAGCGCGTCCCGAATGTCGGCGACTTGGATTTCCACAAACGCCGTCAAACCAGGTCGCAATCCCTCTTGCGTTCCATCGATCGAAGCGATCGTCGCATACTCTTTGACGTTGGCGGAAAACCAGCCGGTAGGTTCGGGCTGATTCGCGATGCTGGTGACATGTCCCGCGAAGGTCCGATCCTGAATGACGATCCGCGCCGGCATCCCGCTGCGAATCCGATCGATCTTCGATTCGTGAATCGTCACTTTGACCTGCATCTTCGCCAAGTCTGGAATGCGGACGATCGTCTGCCCTTCGCGAACGATCGTTCCTTCGGCAATCCCCGTATCCTGCGAGCCGCCGCGACGATCGGATTCGTTGGCGTAGACGACCATCCCGTTTTGCGGCGCTTTGATGACGCAATTGGCAAGCTGTTTTTGGAGCCGATCGAGCCGCGCCTTTTCCAATTGGAACGCCGCTTCTTCCGACCGCATGCGCGCTTCCGCCGAATCGCGGGCCGCTTCCAATTCGCGAATCGTTTTTTGTTTGGTGAAATCGACCAGCACCCGCTTGCTAGTTTCCGCCACTTCCAAGTCCAGCTTGGCCCGTTCCACCGCGTAGGCGTCCGCTTCGCGCTGAAGCGACGTGACATAACCCTTGCGCGACATTCGCTTGCTATAGCCAAGCATATCCTCGGCAGTGGTCAGGTTTTGCTGCGCGATTTTGATCGACGCTTCCAGCTGTTGCAGCGTCTGGAGAAAGGTTCCTTCGGCGTATTCCTGCACGGCCAGCTTCGCCGCTTCGTACGCTTCTTGCGTTTCGATCTTGGTCGCGAGCGCCTTTTCGTAAACGATTTTCTGCGCGTTCAGCTGATCTTCGATCGCCGACGTATCGATGCGGATGATCTCTTCCCCTTTGGTGACCCGTTTGCCGTCTTCGACAATCCAGAGAATCGTGCCGCCGCCGGCGACGTCGCATTTGACGTCGATGTTGCTGGCGCTTTCGACGTTGCCGTCGTCGGTAACGGTGACGAGCAGTTGCTCACGCTGCACTTCGTACGTCAGTGCGCCGGTCGCTTCGTCATCGACGCTCAGCAGACCGGACGACGGAAGATAGTACGCGCCGAACCCAATCCCCGCGATGATCAGCAAAAAGAGAATCGGCCAAAACCAACTGCGCCGCGGCGTGTCAAGGTGCAGATTGGGGCGCGATTCGGGCGAACTGTTTTCAAACGCTTCTGACATTTCGCTGGTCCTTGGATGGCGGGAAAGTCGTCATCTAGACTTAACCCCTTCAATTATCGCAGGTTCCGAACGAAAATCATCCGCTTTCAGGCGACTCGACGGGCGTTGGGGTCTCTCGCCCCTCTTTTCGGGCCCGCATCTCCTGCAGCATTTGCTGGATTTCCCCGTTGGTATACCGCCGCTCACGACTGACCTGGAACTCGTACGGCTCCGGCAGCGGCGCCACGAGCTCTTCCTGCTCGTCGTCTGGCGACGGCTCCGGCGTTTGGTAGGCCGAGGGTTCGCTTTGGGCCACTGTCTGCTGTTTGCCTTGCGGCAGCAACCGGGTGATCCAACGATCGACCCGCCACATCGGCGGCTCCGGCGACTCGGGTTGCGCCAGTTCGGTCGACTCCGCCTCTTCGGCCGGTTGCTTCTCTTCCGGAAACTCGAAGTACCCTTCCTGGAACCATTCCGCCGGAACGGCCGGAGGCAATTCCACTTCTTCCGGCTTCACTTCGGGGGGACGCAAATCAAGCGGCGTATCGATCCAGATCCCTTCGTGGTCAATCTGCATGATGCCGAGCTGACGATAGAGCCGCATCCGATTCGCTTCGTAATTGAGCCAAACGCTCATCAAGTTGTTTTGCGTATTCCGCAAGTCGGACAACGCGAACAGCAAGTTCTGGGCGGCGGTCGGACCAAGCGACAGCGCCGGTTGGCCTGGCTCGGCCGGCGCGACCGGAGCGCTGAGGGCTTCACGCGTTTGATCGACGCGGCGAATTGCGATCACAACCGCGCGACGCTGGATCTCGAGGTTCAAACGAAGTTGCTCCAGCGTACGGAGCGAGGCCCGCAAGTCGGCCGCGACCGAGTCTTCAAACTGGATCAGATCGCGACGATCCTGTTGATACTCGATCAACTGCTGACGAAAGCTATTCCGCTCTACCAATCGCGTCAACGGCGGGTCGAACTGCACCGACGCTCGCAACGAGCCGGTTTGATCACGGAACTGCACCGGGTTCTCACCTATCGTTTGCAGATCGCCGCTGAAGCGAATCGTCAGGTCCGACTTCAGGGCGTTGGCGTTGTATTCGATCAACCGCCAGGTATCGACGAGCGACGCCCGATTGTTCATCCAGTCTAAGCGATTGGCGCGAGCGATCTCGAGCGCCTGTTCCGACGTCAGATAGATGCGGGGGACGGAGATCTGCTCCACGCGAGCCCGCGCTTCAATCAGTCCCAATTCGCTGACCAGGTTCTTCATGTCGACCAGGCGAGCGACCATCCGGTCGGCGACGACGTTCGGCTGAACCTCTCCAATTTCATCGGCGAGCTTGCCGACGTTCTCGCGATTCGCGGCGTTCCGTTCCTGCAAGTCGTTCACTTCTTCCAGCAAACGATCCTTGTCGCGTTCGAACAGGCCTCGTTCCGCATCGGTCATTTCCAACGTGCGGGCCTGGGTTACCGATTCCAGATTGCGTAAGTCTTGGGGAATTTCGCCAACTCGCGCGTCGACCTGCTCTTGCAGCACGTCGACGTCCTCCATCGACATCTTCAAATCTTCCAGCGTCGGAATCACCGGCAAGTCGCCGAAGCGGGAGATGTATTCTTCGATGGCGACCTGCGTTTGCGTCGTCGCCGGATCGGTCAGCTTGAACTTTTCGATCAATTGGTCGTTCAGCGCGATTGGCAGATTCGGGGGCAAGCCGAGCGTCGACCGTTTGAAGTTGTCGAGCGACGTCTCAAGATTGTTGTAAGCTTGCAGCAGGTTCGCTCGTTCCGTTTCGATGCTCTGACGGAACTGATCAACCTGCGCGATGTCGATCAGGCCGGCGTCGAGGTTCGCCTCCAGCAGATCCAGCGTTCGCTCCTGGGCCGACAGACTATCTTGCGTGTTTCGGATCTGCTGCAACTGCTGCAAGAGACCGAGAAACCCGCCAACGGTACCAGCGCCGCCGCCAGCGAAACCAGAGCCGCTCGCCCCTGCTCCACCGGCGCCGTTGACGCTGAAACCTCGACCGAAACCGGTCGCGTCACCCACGCCGCCGAAACCGCCGCTACCTTGCCCGGTAAACCCGGTCAAACCGGTACCGCCGAAGAAACCGCCGCGACGCTGCGGGCCAGAGACGCCGAGTTCGCCGAAGGCGACTTGCGTGTAAAAACCTTGGCGATACTGCGCGTAGGCTCGCAGGTTCGCCAGCAAGGTTCGTTCGGCGATCGTCAGCTGTTCCAGCGCGATCACGCGACCGCCGGCTCGCAACAGCGGCTGCACCAGGCCGAAGTTCAAAATCGACGTCGTGACCCCTTGGTTCGGGCCGGCGAACTCCCAGACGGTCGAGTTGGCCAGGCCGACTAAGAACTCGCCGGCGGTCGCGAATTGGCGATTCGCGGTGAGCCCGTTATCGAGTCGTAATTGGCTGCTTTCGCCCCCAATCCGCTCTTGTCCGAGATGTTGAAACTGGGTGAAGCTGGTGCCGAAGAACTGCACGTCGAAGCGAAAACGTTCCGTGCTAACGTCGAGCGACGACAGATAGATCGTTTCCAACTGCTGCTGGTAGTCAGGCGACTGCAAGATCGCTAATCGTACCGAGTCATCCAGATCGAGCATGATCTGTCCCTGCTCGGTCACCTCGGAGCTGTTATAGAGCTCTTCCAGCCAGCGAGGGTTTTCCAGAATCGGCCGAACGCCGTTGCGTCCCCAATGGCTCCATCCCCGCATCCCGTCGACCCGATGCATGAACTCGTGCGAGTAGGGATCGTCCGGCGGCATCGGCGGCTTCACCGGGTCATACGAATCGTAGTAGCGACTGCGAGGAGAGACCTGGATATTGAAGTTGTCGATCGCCCAGCGCGGATCGTTCGACTTTTGCGTGACCAGCGCCTTCGCTTCGGCGTCGGCGTTGGCGACATACCCGTAGCGATTGCAACCGGCCAGCGCGCAGCAGAGGAGCGTCGACAGCGCAGCGCATGTCGCCAGCTTCCAAAGCGGTTTTTGGGGCATGAAGTTCATAGGTTCGCCTGAAGGCTCCCTCGCCGCGCACGACGGAGCCGGGGTGATTAACCACTACATGCAGAGAAATCGTCACAACCGCTACGGCGACTGCATCATCACCGCTAGAACCCTTGGCGTCGCCGCAATCGTTAAAGTCGCGCGACTATTGCTGGCCAGCAGGCTTCGGCGCCGGCAATGCCAGCGGAGTGACGGGGCCTCCGGTCGGCGCCGGTTGATGACGTTGCGTATGCGGCGGTTCGAGCCAGCCGATCGCAACTGCTAGCAACGCGCCCAGTAGCAAGGCGCTCGAGAGCTTCCACTTGTCGTGCGAATGGAACTGAATTTCGGGCAGGATGTCGGCGAGCGAAATGCAGATAAAGACGCCGGCCGCAAATCCCAGCGCCCCGCCGATCACGTAGTGACGCCAGCTCATATCGAGACTGCCGAGCGCCAAGTAAAACAGGACGACGCCGATCGGGCACATCAGCGAATAGCCGAAATTGATCAGGTTCATCGTCGTAGCCGACCAGCCTCCGGCCCGCATGACGAAGGTGATCGACAACGCGTCGAGCGGCTTGTGCAGCACGATTCCCAAAAAGACGCCGATCGCGAGTCTGCCAAACCCGGTTTCGACATGTGCGGCCGCTTCGACGGCGGCGGCCAGCGCGATGCCGTCAATCAGCGTGTGCAGCGACAACCCCAGGAAGATTCCCAGCCAGCGCCAAACCGAATGAGGATCGCCGGCGTCATGGTCGTGATCGCAATGCCCATGACCGTGCCCACCATGATGATGATCATGGTCATGCTTGTGTTCGTGCTCGTGTTCTAGTTCGCACGTAGCCTGCTCTTCCGCAACGACTTCGGGATACTCTTTCTCGACTGGAGCGTGATGATGCGAGTGAAAAACGCGCATTAGAAAGAACATCGTCAGGATGCCGGCGAACATGCCGCCGACCGCCAAGTCAATCAAGCCGCTTTCGGCGACCCCGTGCGGCAGCAAATGGAGCGTTCCGACTCCCAACATCAAGCCGCCGACGCCGCTCATCATCAATTGCATGCGCGTATGCGTCAGTCGCATCATCGTGGGAAGCGCGCCCCCCAACATTGATGCAGCGACGATCAGGCCGCAATAAACGGTAAGTACGACGAATTGATCCATGACCCTATGGGGAGCTGCGCACGGGAACGAATTTGTTCACGATAGACGCTTGGCGCGAAAATGCAAGTGGATTGCAAAAAGAAACGGGTCGCAGCAAGCCAATTCGGGCCGTAACCTAGAGAATCTCGATGCTTTTGACGCTATCGCCCCCGCTCCGGCGAGCGACTTCCATGCAGCGGGTCGCGGCGTCAGCCAGTTCGCCGGACGGGAAATTCTTGGGGGGCAGCGCGATCGCGGCGGCGCCGACGCTGATCGTCAGCGGCGAAAATCGCCCCGATTCGGCCCGAGCAAGCGACCAAGTGCGAATTCCGGCCACCAGCCGCCGAGCCGTTTCAACCGCTTGCATGCGATCCTGCATCGGCAGGACGACCATCAAGACGGCGTCGGCCGACGCAAAGCAGCTTCCTGCGTCGCCGATAATGGCGCCAACCGCCTTCTCCAGCAGGCGCCATGTCTGAATCGCTTCATCCGGACCGGCATGCAACAGCAGGTCGTCATAGCGATCGATCGTCAGCTGCAACACCGAGATCGGTTCCCGCATTTGCCGGCAACGCTGCACGTCGAAATCGAGTCGCGCAACGGACGCTTTGTCCAAGGCGACGTCCTTCGGAGACGCTTTCGCCGTTTCGATCGTCGCGACCGCCGGCGAAGACTTCAGCGTGCTCGGCTTTTCCGGCGCCGCCGCAGTCAGCGGGCGCTGGCGAAAGCTTTGCATCGCGCTGGTCAGCTCTTTCGCTTCTTCCCACGCGGTTTGCAGCTCGAGCTCTTCCGGATCGCGACGAGCCACGTCGAGCGCCGCTTCGCTGGCGACTTCCGCCAGTCGCGCATACGCCGTTAACATGGCGTCCACGTACGAAGCCTTTTCGTCGATGCGAACCCGCATGACGGCGGCCAATTGCTTGACTTTCTCTTCGATGCGGACCGCCAGGTTTTCAAAGTCGGTCTTGTCGGATGGAACGTATTTCGCGATCGCTTCGACCCAGGCCGGCAGCGCAGCGAGACGCTTGCCGACCAGGATGTCGGCCAAACGATCCGCCAGAACCAACGTCCGGGCCGTCTCGGAAAGGTTCGCCAGCTCGAGCGGCGCGGTTAGCGGCAGCGGCTTGATCGCCGCGATCGAATCAATGACGGAATCAGGAAGCTTCCAATGGGTCAGCAGCCGACTGCTGAGAATAATGTGATCGAAGCCGAGGGTACCGACTTCCATCTCCAGCAGCGACGCTGCTTCCTCTTCCGCCTTGCGGATGAATTGTGCGTAGGGCGCGCCGAGATCCTGCATCAACACCAGCATGCCGATGTCGGCCAGCAATCCGGCGATGAACGCTTCGTCTCCGTTGCGATAGCCGAGATACTCGGCGATTTCGCGGGCGGCGACCGCCTTGGTCAGAGCGACGCTCCAGTATCGCGAGAGAGAATCCGCTTCGACGCCGTCCAGCATCTCCCGTGGCAAGCTAAACCCGAGCACCAACAGCTTGAGCGGCTTCATCCCCAACAAAGCCAACGCCTGGTGCAAGTCGGAGACTTGCCGCGAGAGGCCGAACAACGGACTGTTCACCGCGCGCAAGATCTTGATCGTCAGCGCAGGGTCTCGCTCGATGCAGCTCTTCACTTGAGCGGCGTCGATCGAAGGACGGCCGGTCAATTCCAACACTTCCATCGCCACGGCGGGCAACGAGTAGAGCGAACTGGCTCGCTCTACAAACTGTTGGATATAGCCGGCTTCGGCGGCAGGTCGGGCGGTCATAGGTCGCGGGCGGAATGAGGGGAGCTAGAAGGCGAACCGGATCGTTTCGGCGTTACCTTTAAGACTAGCTCATTCCGTGCGTTACGATCGCCCAAATAACCGCTACGATCGCTACGAAGCTTTCGACTGTTCCTGCTGCTGAGGCAGCTCGCTCATCTCCAGAGCGGGAGGCGCAAGGCCGGCGACCAGCGTCATCCGGACCAGTTCGGCCAGACTGCGAGCCCCCATCTTGCGCATCACATTCGCTCGACGGAGCTCTGCAGTACGCAAACCGATGTCCAGTTCCTTCTTGATGACCTTGTTCGGCTTGCCGTCCAAGACGCGTAAGAGCACATCTCGTTCATCCGCCGAGAGAGAATCGATTCGCGAACGATAATCGTCTCGTTCCGAAACCGCTTCGTGACGAATCTCTTCGTGCTCCATCGCCTTTTCAATCGCATCGGCGATCTCGCCCGGACGCCCGACCTTTTCGAGGAAGGTGACCGCGCCTGCCTGCATCGCGCTGACCGCCAATCGAATGTCGGCGAATCCAGTAACTACAACAACCGGCAAGTTGAGATCCTGCTCTTGCAGTCGATGAACCAATTCGACGCCGGAGATGCCTCCCATCCGGACGTCCGCAACGACGCATCCGCGTCGATTTGGTTCAAACTGCTCGAGAAAGGCCTCGGCCGACTCGTATTCCAACGCCGGATAGCCCAGCGATTGGACTACCGTGGCTAGCGAAGCACGCGCTTCCGCATCGTCATCCAACACATAGACGAATTTTTGTTGGTTCATATCTGCCCCATCGCAATAACCAGGTCCGCTGTCAGTGCGGACAAACTCTAGAACGAAGAAGGTGACGCGGCCTGCGGTTATTCCGCATCTGCCTAATGCGGATTACAAGGCTACGTCACAGCCCCTCACTATAGAGTTCGGAAAAAATTCCGATATGTGCGAATTGCGATTTGGCGCGTTTCCACATCGGACATGCGGTCAGGCGCAAGAAGACTTATGCTCTATTGTCCATCACTGATTGCCTGTTTTGCGAGGCTAGTGGATACGCTACCCACAAGCTCAACTTTACCCATCGCGCTCGGTAAGACGAACTGCAGCTTGCCATGCTCGACCTTCTTGTCGCGCTGCATCGCGGCCATGACCTGGTCAATATCCACCTGCGGCGGGGCCGTTGGCAAACCCAATGCGGTCAACAGCTTAAACTGACGCTGCGTAATTTCCGCAGAAATTCGATTCATCGATTCGGCCAGGCGCGAGGCGCACAACATGCCGATCGAAACCGCTTCGCCGTGCAGCAGTTCGCCATAGCCGCAGGTCGCTTCAAACGCATGGCAGAACGTATGTCCGTAGTTCAGCACGGCGCGTAGGCCTGTGGTTTCGCGCTCATCGGCCTGCACGACGTCCGCTTTCAGCTGGCAGCAGCGTGCTATCACCTGAGTGAGGACCTTTTGCTCCCTTTCGCGAATCGCATCAACATTCGCTTCTAGATAAGCGAAGAAATCAGCGTCCAGGATCACGCCATATTTGACCACCTCGGCCAAGCCGGCGCGATACTCCCGTTCCGGTAGCGACGTGAGAACGTCGACGTCGATCAACACTCCCTGCGGCTGCCAAAAGGCGCCAACCATGTTCTTGGCCGCCGGGAGATTGATCCCCACTTTGCCGCCGACGCTGCTGTCGACTTGCGCCAGAAGCGTCGTTGGAACTTGAAAGAACGCAAGGCCCCGCGCAAACGTCGCCGCGATGAAACCGGCCAGGTCGCCGATCACGCCGCCGCCAACCGCGATCACGACCGACTTGCGATCGGCGCCGGCGGCCAGGCTTTCGTTCCAGAGACGATCGGCCATCGCGATCGACTTGCTGGTTTCCCCTGCCGGGACCGACAACAACGTCGTCCGCATGCCGGCCGCCGTACAAGCAGCGGCGATCGTATCGGCGTAGAGAGGCCGAACCTGGTCGTCGGTGATGATGATCGCGTGCGAAATCTTGGTTCGCGCGGCGAAGAAGTCAGCCGCCGACGGAATGATTCCTGCGCCAATTTCGATGTCGTAGCTTCGTTCGCTCAATTGAACGCGAACGATTTCATGTTCCGCCGTCAACGCTGCTCGCTTCACAAGTTAGAGGGTGTCGAAAGTGATCCCAACCAATCAGGCCCGTGCGCCGACTCGATCGAGATCTTCCGCCGTCACGGTAATCGTACGGCAAAACCCGGTATGAACCCGGACGTATTCCAAATGACTGCAACTCGCCGCGTCGCCTTGCAGTAAGCGTTCGATTCGCCCCCGATCGGCAAGCGGAATCTCACAGTCGGCAGGCCAGATCGTGCGTTCTTCTACGATCAACGCTTCGCGGTATGGATCAAAGCGATCAGGCATCGGCCCCCCTTCCGGAGACTTATCTCTTCTGGCAAGCGGTCAATCAATCGGGAAATCCCAAGTATACTATGCCCAGGACTAACGCAGAATTCCCTCTATCCCGGCAAAAATCACCGTATGAACGCTCGCGGAACCTGGCTGGTCGCCGCTATTCTCCTGCTTGCGGTCTCGGTGGCCGTCCTGACCACGATTTACCATTGGAACCGCGCCCGGGCGGCGATCGGCTACTTCGGGCCAGAGGAAGCGGCTCTGATTCGTAGCGCCCAGCAAGTATTTCTAGTACGGAAGGTCGATGGGAAAACCGAGCGCCGCGACATCTCCCACGTCGCGGATCTTGATGACCTGAAGAAGGCCTTGGTCGAGGACGCGAGTTACCAGATTCCAGGCAAGCCTAACCGCTGTACGCCCACATGGACGACAATGTTGGAGTTCCATGAACACGGGCGTAGTTACGAGATCGAGATCGACGTCGATTGCGGCTACATTCGCGCTGCAGGAGCGCAGAGCCAACTCGACGCCGAACCGATTCGAGAAGGACTGCAGCAATTCGTCGCGTTTGCGATTTCGCGAACGACGCCGATCACCGAGACGAACCGCTCGGAATAAATCCAGCGATCACGCCGGCGACCAACCCGCACGTATGTCCCCAGTTGGCGATGTTGCCGACATAGCCCATCCAGCAGAGCCCAAACCAGAACATCATCACGATCACCATCTGGCCCGGCAGGTAAATGCCGAACTGCGGCTCGAAGGTCGACTTCGCCCAAGCGAATCCAAACAAGCCGAACAACACGCCGGAGATCCCAATGGCGTATAGCTCTCCGCCGTTGCCGGAAATATAGATGGAGGCCATCGCCGACGCGATGTTGGCGAACAGCGTCAATCCCAGCACCATCGCCAGGTAACGCCCCGATCCTAGGCGACGCTCCAGAATGCCGCCGAACGAATACCACATCCACATGTTAAAGACGATGTGCATGAGGCCTCCATGCGGAAAGATCGGCGTGATCAATCGCCAGACCTGACCCGCTTCAATCGCGACGAACGGATCGTGACTGCGAATCGCCTGCGGAATCATCGCAGCGGGAGCGAACGTCAGCCAATCAATCAGCCAGTTCCGGGGCAGGCCATTCACGATGCTGGGGCCGAGCATACTAAACGCCGTCACGGCGATGCAGATCCACATGATTGTCATCGTGACCGGCGTTGCGCGGGCCATCATGCCGACCCCGCCGAGCTTGCCGCGCATGTCATGCACGTTCTTGCGGCGTTGCTCGTTCTTCAGATACTCGACCTTGCGAATCGAGTTCGCTTCCTTGGCGGCGTCAGCGTAGCGCTGGTCGTTGGGATTCGAGAGATAGGCCGAGAGTTCGCTGCGTGCCTGATCGATCTGCCCTTCGTCATGAATCCAGACGAGGAACTTACCGTCGCGCGGCTCCGCTTTCGCATCAATCCCTTGAGTCAGCAGGTAGTCGATGAAGCGTGCAGCTTCACGATCGGTCGCTATGGCGCCAATTTGCCGCATTTCAATCCATTCGCCCTCTCGGGGACGCCCTTATATCATCGCCGACCGGCGCCGCGGACTTCTCCACCTGCGCCGCGTCAGATTTATTCCGTTCGGTCAAAGAGTCGTTGGACTATTGTAGAACAGTTAAGCGACGATGGGCGCCGCCCCTGGCGACTAATCGCGCCAGCCGTAATGGAAAATGCACCAAATCGCCTGCAGCGCGTCGCGGATCCCGATCTTCTTGCCGCTTTTCCAGCTGCGGGCGTTGTACGAGATCGGCCGCTCGACGAACCGGAATTTCCGCCGGGCGAGTTTGGCGGTGATCTCCGGCTCGAAACCAAACCGATCCTGCTCGATCGTCACCGAACGAAGCGCCTGGATCCGAATCGCCTTGTAGCAGGTTTCCATATCGGTAATTTGCAGCCCGGTCGTGAAATTCGACAGCCAGGTCAAAAAGCGGTTTCCGGCGCGGTGAATCCAAGACGAATTGGCGTGCCGAGCTTCGCTGAACCGTGAGCCGTAGGCGACGTCCGCTTCTCCGTCCAGAATCGGCCGAATCACGGTCAGGATGTCGCGCGGGTCGTATTCGAGATCGGCGTCCTGCACCACGACGACTTCGCCGGTCGCCGCTTCAAACCCGGTTCGCAGCGCGGCGCCTTTGCCTTGGTTTTGGTCGTGATACTTGATCTTCAGATCGATGTAATGAGCGATGCGAGCCAACACGTCGCGAGTGCCGTCGGTGCTGCAATCGTCGACCACGATGATCTCGGTATCGACCGGCAGCTGATCAATCCGGCGAACCACTTTCTCGATCGTATCTCGTTCGTTGTAAACCGGGATCACGACGCTCAAACGAAAGCCGGGCGGAAACTCGTATTTCGCTTCGGCGCCCTGCTCGATCGCTGGCTGAACTTCTTCGGCGTCCAGCGCATGCGACAAACGATCGATTTCGTCCAAGCGGCGATCGATCGCGGTAATCGTTTCCCCTTCCCAATCGAAGGCGTCATGCGGCATCGCCGCGGGACGCGAGATCGTTGAGGCTGGCATCTTAATTCCCCTTTGCATTGTTTGCTGGCATGATGGACGGTTGGGCGATCGCAACGTCGCGGTGAGTTACCGGATGTGCGGGCCACGACACGGCGCCAATTTGCGGGGCATCGCTGATTTGGCGTTGTTGGGGCGAAATAAATTGGGGCGAACCAGGATCGCCATATTCATCACGGCGACCCCAAAGTTGGGCAAGCGAATCTTGATAGAGCAGCGTCCACTGATCGGCGTGCTGACGCATCGCTTCGGTCGAGTAAGGCTGACCGCGATCGATCAGAACCAGATAGGGATGACCGTAAGCCAATACGCGGCTCGCATCCGCCGGACCTGACTCTGGACTACGATTGCGGAAATTCGGATCAGGCCCCAGGATCAGATCGAAGTGCATGTCGAGCACTTCCTGCGGATAGCTGGTCCGAAAGCGGCCGTCGAATTGCAACGACGTATCGCCGTCAGCGGCCAGCGCATGGATCGCATACTGGGCCCAGTTGTAGGTCACGACCAAGCGACCCTTCAAATGATGGTCAGCCATGTACTGGATCGCCGAGACCGGATACTGATCGCGGGGCGTCGGCATTTGCGAAAGTCGCGGAGCCAGCGCGGCGATCAACACCAGGTAGACGACCGCCAGGCCGCTTCCCATGATCCAGACTTGTCGCGGCGACGTCTGCTCCTTCGCCGGATCGGCAGCGCCAAAACAGCGACTCCAGGCCGAAGCGAAGTGAGGTGCGTACCACAAACCGAACAAGATCGCCAAAAACGGCGTGTGTCGTTGATGCGAAGTCGCCTGCCAGGCGACCAGTCCCGTGATCGCCAGCTGCGTAAAGTCGAGCGGCTTGCGGCTCAGCAAGATCGAAAACGCCAACGCGGCGAGCAGCGCGAAAAAGGCGATCGACGCCAGATTCATTTCATAGAGCGGATGCCATTCGGTGATCTCGGGTCGAGCCGTTCCGAGCGCGGCCAGCAACCAGCGATGCAGATTCGGTCCGTACGGATTGATCAGCGTCGCCAGTCCGCCGACAACCGCCATCAGACCGAGCCGACGCATCATCCCGGCGCCTTGCCAGCCGCGATCGAGCGACAACTCGACAAAGCGGCAAATCAAATAGGCGACGAAGACCGCGTACCCAGCGACAAATCCGCCATGAGCGTTGGCCCAGACGAAAAAGAGGGGCACGCAAAGCCAGAGCGCTTTCATCCGCGGATGAGAAGCGGCCAGCGGTTGATAATCGCGTCGGCGAAATTGCGCTCCGAGCCACGGCAATCGCCAGTCATCGCGCCACCCGGCGAAACAACGATCAAGTAGCAGAATCAAAAGCGTGAACAGAGCGAAGCTGGAAAGCTGCGGTCGCGCGTTCCAGTGATTCGTAAAGTTGAGCGCCACCAGCAGGACGATCACGCCGGAGACCAGCAGCGGCGTCCGCTGCGATTCGCAGCGCCACAGCATCACGCCCACGATTGCGAGTCCCAGCAAACACTTCGCCCACAGCAGGCCGACCGGACCGATCGTCTGAGCGCCGATCGCCAGCACGATTTCGCTCAGGTTTTCATGATTGATCCAGCGATACCCTTCGGCGGTGTAGCTATACGTGGTAGTCGCAGGGAGGCCGTCTCGCAGCAAGTCGAGACCGTATTGAACATGTCCCCACAAATCGGGATCGGCGACGTTTGGCGTGACCGCCATCGCGGCCGCCAAAAGAATCGCGCCAAGCATTCCCCAATGGAGGAAACCTCGGGGAGAAGTCGCAGGTGGGGAGTCGGCTGACATGGAATGAGACAGGGAAAGGGACAAAATCGCTCCAAAAACACTGCATAAGCGTAGGTCATACAGTTGCATCGGCCGAAAAACGGGATCGGGCTGCAGGAATCTGGGCCAAAAAGAGGTCCAAATACCGGCCAGACGGCCTCCCGCAGGACGGTTTCGGGCCTAACACGTTCCGATTTTGCCGACTATGATGGGACGTCCGGCCCGTACCGATTTCGCGTGCGGGGGACCTCCTTCCCCTTTCGATTCGTTCAGTTCGCCCAATGAAGATCGTTGTCGCTTCTGACCACGCCGGCTTCCAATATAAGCAAGCGATTTTGGAGCATTTGCAGAAACTGGGGCATGAGACGGCCGACTACGGCACGTTCTCGCCGGAATCGTGCGATTACCCCGACTTCATCATTCCAGCCGCCAAAGCGGTCGCCGATGGCGAGTTCGACCGCGGGATCGTTCTGGGTGGATCGGGCAACGGCGAAGCGATCGCCGCCAACCGGGTCCAGGGCGTCCGCTGCGCCTACTGCTGGAACATCGAAACGGCCAAGCTGGGACGCAAGCACAACAAGGCGAACGTGATCGCGATCGGCGAACGGTTGATCGAGTTGCCGCTGGCGCTGGAGATTGTTGAGGCCTGGCTGGCGGAAGAGTTCGAGGGAGGCCGACACGAGCGTCGGATCGCCAAGCTGGACGAGCCGATTAACTAGCTCCGCTCGTCGCTAGCATCGATGGCGCCCAGGATCTGACCGACTTCAATCCGGTCATCTTCATCGACCATCTTCATGGCCAGGATTCCCGACGCTGGGGCGACGACGTCGAACGTCACTTCGCCGGCAAAGACTTCCAGCAAGCGATCGCCGCGATAAACCGGTTTCCCCTTCGATACCAACCACATGCTGGCGCGAAGCGTTGAGTCTTCCAGACCAAGGTCGGGCAAAATCAGGGGAACTTGGCGAACTTCTGACATAGATGGCAAGACCGCGCTGTCAATGTTTCAAGTGAACGTGCGGCGGAATAAATAACGGCCAGAAGCGATCGGAACAAGATCAAATCGCCGGTTCCCCCATGATAAAAAGGGACGTGCGCCTTGCCGCGCACGCCCCCTCATCCCTCTTCTACCTGGCGAGACAGGTTTTCTTCTAAATCGATTGATCGTCTTCCGCCTTCGGCTGCTGCGGCGCGTCCTGCATCTGCCCGCGCATCTGCGCTTTCATCTCTTCCAGCATTCGGCGGATATCCTGCAACTGCTGTTGCAGCATTCCTTCTACCATGGGCCCTTCTGGTCCGTGGGGCAGCATTGAATCAATATCCAATTCGCCGTGAGGCCCAAACGCTCCGCTTTGCAATGCGCGGGTCACCATGGGGCGAATCTCTTTCGGCAAGTCGTCGATATGTTCGGCGTCGACGTCGTACGAATTGCCATTGTGTTCGACATGCACCTTCGCCGGACCATCTCCCTCACGCGAGACGCGAATCTTAATCGTCTCGCCGGTCGACTTGTCCATGAGACGCATTTCCGGCATGACGCCCGGTTGCGGCATCATCTGCCCCGGACCGAAGAATCGCATTCGCATCGGCATGCGGGCGTCCGACTCTGCGCCCTGCATCAAGCTTGATTGAGCGATCGCCAACACGTCTTCCTGCGTCATCTTGCGCGGCGTTACGTCGACCGCGGTCTCTTTGCCGTTATGCAGGACGACAAACTTCAGCGTCTTTCCTTCCCCCTCGCGAACGGCGTCGACCAGCTTACGCGCGTCGACCATCGGCTGACCGTTCAGCTCCAGCACCACATCTTCCGCTTCCAGCCCCGCTTCCTCAGCCGGACTGCCGGCAAACACGCCTTCGACGAAGACTCCTTTTTCGGCCAACTGCGGTAGGTGACGTTTCAGCAAACTCGGCACTTCCGCGGTCATTTTGGCGCCGATCCAGTAACGCTCGGTCACTTGATCTTCCGACTTCGCTTCGTCCGCGGCCGGCGCTTCTTCGGCCGGCTTCGCTTCGACCACCTTGGCGTCGCCGCTCTCTTGCGCCATCAGCACGTTACCGCCGCCGAAGGTCGCGGCCATCGCGGCCAACATTAGTCCCTTAGAATACCAATCCAATTTCATGTCCCAATACTCCCTGACTGGTTCTTGTTCGTGTCGCACGCCATGGGCGGCGATCGCAATCCGTTACGGAAAATAATGCGTTGGGGGCGGCTCAATCGTCAGTTCCTGCACCGGAACCACCGCCTCACGTCCATCTTTTAACTTCACCGGAATCCATTGCTGCTTTTGTTGATACGCTCGGCCATCGTCGCTCAACTGTTGCAACTGCTGCTGGCTCATTCCGAACGAAGTCGGAAATGGCGCCGCTGGATCAAATGATTTGCTCTCGTCGATCGCAATTGGCATCCGGTTAACGCCGTCGCCGGTCCGATAGTTGACGAAGAGCGGAGCCTCTTGCGGCGAATTTCCGGAATTCTGAGATTTCCCCATCGATCTGCCGCCGCTCTGCGACGCCGACATCCAGGGAGCGATCATCTGCCCGGCGATAAACGCGATCAAGACCGAAGCGGCGAGCGTCGCCACTTGGCCGAAGCGACCATCCCAGCCGCGGGCGCCGTGGAGGATCGGCGCCGCGCTGGGAGACTCTGTGGCGCGGGGAATCGCCACGGGGTGGGAATCGACCATCGGCGGCAACGTTCGCCGCAGTACCTGGTTTTCGACGAACGTCAGGGCACAATCGCGCCACGCCTCTTCTTGTTCCAGCTTCGCAAGCAAGGCGCGTTCTTGTTCGGCTGACAGTTCGCCGTCGACCAGTAAATCAATTTGGCGTTGTAGTTCGATTCGTTCGTTTTCGTTCATGATCGGGCCGCTCCTGCGACGCTCCGTGCACGTAGTTTGTCGCGCAGTCGCCCGCGAGCCCGATGCAGTCGCGCTTCTACTGCGCTATGGCTCGCGCCGATCCTGTCGGCGATCTGCTGGTAGTTCCAATCCTCAAGGTATTTCAGCAGCAGGATTTCGGCGTCGCGCTGCGGTAGTTCCTTCAGCGCGTCGCGTACTTGCTGCTGCCGTTCGTCCGCCAACATCCAGGCAAGCGGATCCCGCTCGCTGGCCGTAGGGGCCTCTTGAGCGAATTGCTCAATCTTCTTTTGCCGGCGCCCTTGTTTGCGCCGCAGTTGCAACGCCTGGCGAACGGCAATCTGGTAGAGCCACGGTCCGACGCGGTCCAGGTCACGCAACTTGTCGCTGCCGACGATCGCCGCGGCGAACGTCTCCTGAAACGCGTCTTCCACGTCCTCGCTGTTCCGCAATCGCGCGTAGAGCACGGCGCGCAGCCATCGCTCATGCTCGGCGATAATGGCTGGCCAGTCGGGCTTCGGTTGATTGTCGGCGCTGCTAGGCAAGGTCGCGGCTCTCCGTTTGCAGATAGATGCCGCAGGCGGCACTCTCTTGCGGCGAATTTTTAGAAAAAATGGGCCCGATTGAGATCTTTGGCGCAACTTCCTTTACTACGCAGAAAAACTTGGCACGGTTTTTCCCTTTAGGCTCGGCAAATCTGGACTTTCGCCAAACCGCTCGACATAATGCGCGGGCCCTTTCCACCCTATCTAACCGCCCAAACCCAGAGCTTAGGGACGCTTAAAGGCCCCTAAGGGGAGTCGAGAAATGACCAAAATTATGCGATGCTGGTGCGTCTTGTCGTTGGCCGCGAGCCTCTTGGGGACGCAGTTCGTCCTCGCCGCCGAGCCGACGCAAACCGCTGCAAAGAGTAAACCCGGCATGTCGATCACCGCGCAACCCTTCGGCAAAACCGCCGACGGACAAGAGGTCACCCTGTTCACGATACAGAACGGGGACCTGCAAATGGAGTTGATCAATTACGGAGCGACGATCGTTTCGCTGAAGGCCCCGGACAAAAACGGCGTGCTCGCCAACGTCAACGCCGGCCTCGACGACGTCGCTTTGTACGAAGGGGGTCATCCCTACTTCGGCGCCACCGTCGGTCGCTACGCCAATCGGATCGCCAAGGGCAAATTCACGCTGGGGGGCAAGGAATATAGCCTGGCCCTGAACAACGGCGAGAACACCCTGCACGGCGGCGACAAAGGTTTCAGCCGTTACGTCTGGGACGCCAAGGAAGTGAAAGACGCGGATCGCATCGGCGTTACCTTCAGCCGCACCAGCCCCGATCGCGAAGAAGGCTATCCCGGCAACCTGCAGGTCAGCGTCAGCTACCTGCTGACCAGCGACAACCAGTTGATCATGGACTACACGGCGACCACCGACGCGGCGACCGTGCTGAACCTGACCAACCACTGCTACTGGAACCTGGCCGGCGCCGGCAGCGGCAAAGTCTACGACCACCAGTTGAAGCTGGAAGCGGACGCCTACCTGCCGGTCAGCGACGCCCTGATTCCGACCGGTAAAGAAGCGACCGTCAAAGGGACTCCGATGGACTTCACCACGATGAAATCGATCGGCCAAGACCTGCAAGCGACCGGCGGCGATCCGATTGGCTATGACCATTGCTTCGTACTCCGGGGCCAAGAAGGCAAGCTCGCCCTGGCCGCGACCGTCCAAGAGCCGAAGTCGGGCCGGGTGATGGAAATCTACACCACGGAGCCTGGCATTCAGCTCTATACCGGCAACTTCCTGAAAGGCCTGCCGGCCGAAGCTCGGCTGAACCAGCACGAAGCGTTCTGCCTGGAAACGCAACACTACCCCGACACGCCGAATCAGCCGAACTTCCCGACGACCACCCTGAAGCCGGGCGAAGAATTCCGCTCGACCACGGTCCACAAGTTCCGCGTGGCAAAGTAGTTTTCACGGACGACAAAATGACCTGCCAACGGCGACTGGACTCCAGTCGCCGTTTTTTTCGCGCCAAACACTAACCCGAGGCGCAAGCCGAGGGAATGCGGCCGCAGGCTCACTAACGGTTGTCGAAGCTGAATTGACGAATCCAACCCGAATCACCAAGGACTGGACCGCAGCGCGCAGTTTTTTTCGCGACCACGCCCCGCACGGTAATCTGGGCAATTCCTAACCTTCCAAGGCCCATCCCCGAAACCGGACTGGACCGCTGCACTCTTTTTTTGGGGGCAGAGTGGACTGGACCGCAGCGCGCATTTTTTTTGCGATCACGCCCCAAACGGCAATCTGGGCAATTCCCAACCTCCCAAAGCCCTGCCCCAAATCTGGACTGGACCGCTGCACTCTTTTTTTTTCGCCAGAGTGGACTGGACCGCAGCGCGCATTTTTTTTCGACCACACCCCGAACGACAATCTGGGCAATTCCCAACCTCCCAAAGCCCTACCCCAAAACTGGAGTGGACCGCTGCACTCTTTTTTTCGCCAGAGTGGACTGGACCGCGGCGCATTTTTTTTGGATCGGCGGGACCGCAGCATTCTCCGTTTCGCACAGCGCGCACCTTCATTCCTCGCGCACGACGGCGCCGCAAATCTCCCCTGAACTTTCCCGAGGTTAGCGAACCAACCGGGGCTCCTCCGAGAGCCAGACGCCTCTGCGAAGAGGCACGATCCTGCAGGCGCACTCGACCACGAATCCGTGCGCTTTGTCAACCATTTTTTAAGGAGCGAGTCTTCCGTTGTAGCGGGCGCCGGACCTACGCGCGGAACATCGTTCCGCTCGACAGGCATTCGGCCAGCTCGCCGTAGATCGACTTCAGCTGCGTCAGGTCATGGCCGACGCGGTGCAAAATACGGCGGGCGAGCGGGCCTTCGCTCAGGATGACGTCGAGCGGGCTTTCTTTGGCCGGAGTCATGTTCAGTTCGGCCAGGATATGTCGCCACAGCTCTTTGGCGGTGGGACGATGGCGATCGTTCCAGCCGAACTGACGGAGGAGGACTCCGTCTTCGATCGGAGTCGCGTCCGAGGTGCGGATCGTTTCCAAAAAGAGCTGCGACAGCGGCATGGTGGCGACCAGCTGCTGTTCGGCCAGAGGAGACCACTTTTCGCTTACCAAAGCCTTGAGCGTGGCGACGATCGCCTGCAAGATCGCCAGGTCGGCGGCGGGACATTCCTGGATGTCGAGGACGCGGATTTCGATCGCGCCTCGATCAAACCGCGCGATGGCGCCCCGGGCGTTCAAAAAGGGAAACTGCAACATCCCTTCCGGATCGTGCGGCTCAATGTCGGCGTACATCTTCGCGAAGATTTCGCGCTGGTAATCCCCTTCGGTAAAAATCGGCTCAGGCACTACCGCCGCGGTGAGCGAAGGAATCCGCTGCGAGTTGGTCCGGTAAACTTCCATCCGCGTGTCGAGGAACCCGCTTGGCTTGCCGTCGCAGATCGGCGAACTGGCGGCCAAAGCCGGCAACAGCGGCATGATCAAACGGATCGCGGCATGCAATCGTCCGAACTCTTCGTCTCCGGCGAACGGCAGATTGAGATGGACGCTTTGCAGGTTCGCCCAGCCATGGCCGCGGCAATCGAAGATCCGGTTGTACGCTTCGTAGATCGGGTTGTAGTCGTGCGGCCAGAGCTGGACCGCGTGCGGGTCCATCCAGGGATGCATCGCGGTCGGCAACAGCCGGGCTCCGAACGTCGCCAGGAAATCGTTCGCTTGCTTCACGTGCTGCTGAAAGTAGTCGGTCAGCGGATCGAGCGACGGAGCCGGACCGTTCGTCTTCAGTTCGATCACGTGCAATGCAAGTTCGTTCGACCAGGCGATCTCTCCCAGTTCGATCTCCGAGAGGATCTCGCCGGCCGCTTCCTTCAGCAGCAAGTCGGCGATCGGACGGACGTCGAGCGACTGCGCGTCGACGATCATGTATTCCAGCTCTACGCCGAACGCGTCAAACAAGTGAAGCGGATCGCTCATGGGGGTTACCAAAGGAGGAATTGCGTTTGATGGGTGGCACTGCTGGCTTGCCCAGCAGTGGGAAGTTGGTACTAGGGCTCCACTGCTGGACAAGCCAGCAGTGCCACCCTGGGTTTACGACAAGCCGGCTTTGCGTTGTTCGATTCTTCTTAGGAAGACGCTCATGATCCTTCGGTAGAGTTCGTCCTTCAGGATCGCGTCTTCGTAGCCGGCGTCGAGGTTTGGGTTGTCATTCACTTCGATCACGCTGAAGTGGCCGTTCGATTCCTTCACGTCGACCCCGTACAAGCCGTCGCCGATCAGGTTGGCCGCTTTGAGCGCGACTTGCACCGCTTTGCGGGGCGCCAGTTCGATCGGGATCGTCTCCGACTTGCCGTACTTCGTCTTCCCTTCTTTCTGCTGGATGATCTGCCAGTGCCCGGTCGCCATGTAGTACTTGCAAGCATAGATCGGCTGACGATCAATGATGCCGATCCGCCAGTCGAAGGTGGTCGGCAAAAATTCCTGGGCGATGATCAGGTCGGAATGTTCAAAGAACTCCTTCAGTTTGTCGGCCAGTTCCGATTCGTTCTTCACCTTGACGACGCCGTGCGAAAACGAGCTGTCGGGCTTTTTCAAGACGCAGGGAAAACCTAGCTCCGGCGCGATCATGCCGGCCGTCTCTTCCTGCACGACCAACGTCTTCGGCGTAGCGACCTTGTGGCGCGAGAGGATCTCGGCCAGGAAGACCTTGTTGGTGCAGCGGACGATCGACTGCGGATCGTCGATCACGACCAACCCTTCGCCGGCGGCGCGACGCGAGAAGCGGTAGGTGTGATGATTGACCTGGGTCGTCTCGCGAATGAAGAGGGCGTCGAATTCGCCGATGCTGCCGTAGTCGTCGCGGGTGACCATCTCGGCGTGAATCCCTTGCGCTTCGGCCGCTTTGATGAACTTGGCGAGCGCCTTGTCGTTCGACGGTTTGTCGGCGTCTTCGGGATTGTGGAGGATCGCCATGTCGAAGCGAGCTCGGGCGCGCTTCTTGACGCTGCCGCCTCGTCCGGCGAAGTGTTGCTGAGCCGCTTCCAGCACAAAGTCCCAATGGGCGTCCGGCACGTCGTTGGTCGAGATCGCGTTGATCGCGCGCAGTTGCCAACCGTTTTTGTCGCGGACGAAACTGGCCCGAAGCAGCGGCGTCTGAAACTGGTTAAAGAGCTGCGTGCAAAGCCGATCGTAACGCTGGGCCATGTTGCGGCCGAAGTAGATGCTCAGCTCGAACTTGTCCGACTTGATCGGCGCCAGCGACTTTTCGATCAGCTTTTCCAGGTCGGACGAAGCGAGCCGGACGATCGCGTGCGTCTTCAGGTCCTGAACTGCGGTGACGCTAGGAAGCGGCTTGTGGCCGCGGGCTTCGGCCAAGAGCGAAACGTAGTAACCGATCGTTTGGTATTTGTACGATCGGCAGAGGTTAAAGACCTTCACGCCGCGCAGTTCGCTGAACTTGGAATTGGTGAGGTAATCGTTGGCGGCGACGACCTGCACGTTTTCGATCTGGGCGGGCCAGTCGTCCGGCGTGTTGGTGACAATCAATACGGACATCGCGAAATAGCACTCCCTTGCCGCGATTTCGCCGCGGAGCGCGACAGCGCGCCTGCGCGCTGCAAAAAAGATGGTGTGTTGGGGAAACGGGGCTTTAATTGCTGGATTTTTCGGCGGGCTCAATCACCAAGAGATTGGCGTCGTAGGTCAGGACGCCGAGCATGATCGCACACAACAATCGATCGATTTTCACATCGTAATGATGTTCCTCTCCCAGCGGATTGGGCAGATAGGGATCGGCCACGCTGACCGTTCCCGCCTCCTTGTCGTAACCATGGAGGACGACGAAGTGCCCAACGGCGTAGCCGCGTACGTCGTCCGGCTTGCAATCGAGGCCGAACTCGCGGGGAGTGCCATATAGATACGTGGCGCTCAGCCCGGTCAAAATCGGCAAGTCGAGTTTCAGAAAACGCCGCACGAGCGACGCTCTCAGGTCTTCCATCTCAATCGCCCCGCCGAGTTCCAGAAACTGGATGTAGGCGCGGCTCGCGGTGTGCAGCTTCGGCTCTTCCTTGACCTGCATTTGAGCATGCAACCGCTCGATCAGCCGCCGCTTATGAAATGCGGCGACCGCCTCTTCCGACTCCAGCGGTTCCGGAGGCGGGTAAAACCAGGACGGATCGAAGACCGCCAGGTTGTAGGTGTAGATCGTCGCTTTGTACCCTCGACGCAGCGCATGGCAGCCGAGCAAGACTGCCAGCGTTCCCCCCTCCTCCAGCTTGGGCGTCTCGCGGATGACCTGCGCCAGCGGCAGCTCGTCATCGAAAAACCGATAGACGGCGTGCAGACAGGTCGGTCCGCACGTCGTTTCGTCGGGCTGGGGGAGAATGTCGAGATGAAGCGATTTTGCCATAAGCGCGAATTTTTACCGCGAAGCGCTTCGGCGGGAAGTCCACTTCCCGCCGTTGGCGGCAAAATTTTATTCGTAGGCAAGCTGGGCCGAGGCGGTCGTCGGCTGATTGGCGACCGTTCGCACCCAATAAGCATGCAGCGCCGCGGGGAACTGGTGCGTTACGGTCTGGTTCGGCTCGACCGAAAAAGTCTGGTACGGCATCCAGTCGCCATCCCCGGTAACGTCGATTTCGACCCGAATTTTGACCGGTTTGTCCCCCTTGTGCGACAGCGTGAGCGTCCGCTTTTCGAACCCGTTCATCAGGTAGGGGTCGGACGGGACGTCGGCGGCGACCTTGGTATCGAGCCACGGTCCGCCGCGGCCAACCGCTTTTCCGAGCTGCCACAGGTCGTCGACCGTTCCGGCCCAGAGGGCGCCGCGGCCGTCGCTGCTGCGGAGGATGTGCTCGCCGGCCGCCGCGTCGGCCGCAACGCCGGTCAGGATCATCATCCCACGGTAACTGCAGTAGTCGTGAATCCGCAGGTCGTGCGATGCGACCGGGCGTATCTTGGCGAACCCGCCGGCGTTGATGGCCGGCAGCTCGTAGAAGATGTTCGACGCGTGGAACAGGTCCCGTTCGGTGCAAACTTCCCGGTCAACGCGAACCGGCCCGGCGGCGCTTTCGGCGACGTCGATATGCCGCGGCAACCGCCAGGTCTTCCCATCGTCGTCCACAAAGACGACCGAAGCGGCGTCGGACGCCAGCACGCCGGTCGGCGGGGTGGCGTTCTTCTTCAGCCAGACCTGCGACGCCGGGTCAGCCAGCGGCTCGAGGGCCATGTCGGCGGCGACTTCAAAGTTCGCCTCTTCGACCAGCTTTTCCCCTTGGACGACGCTCGAGACCAGCTGCAACGTCCGCAGGTTTTCTCCTCGGGCCCGAACCAAACCGGCCAGGTAGTCGGTCGCGTCATGCTTGGCCATTCCGGCGAACAGATCGCCGGTCATGGTCGGCCGCTGGTCTTCGTTGGCGAAATGGAATGACGCGGTCACGTCCTGGCAGTCGCGGTTGGTCCGAACGCGGATCCACGCGGCCTGCGGATCGGCCGACAGATCAAGCCACGCGTAGCCCTTCGGCTGCACTTCGACCGTGTGGAGCGTTTTCCACTGACCGTTTCCTTGCTGGTCGGCTTCGAGCGTGAAGGTGACCGCTTCCGCTTCCTGGTGAGCCAGGTGAACGCCGCGGCGTGCGAAACCGCCGGCGAGCATCGGATCGGAGGGCACGTCTTCCTTGGTGGCGTCATGCAACCAGACCGAACCGCGGGCGATCGCCGGGCCAAGCTGGTCGATCTTGGCGGCGTCGACGAACCACAAGTTCGATTGCGATTGGCCAGGGCCGATCAGGTCCCCTTTCGCTTTTCGCTTGTTCAAAAACTCCGCCTTGGCGGTGTCGTCGCAGCCGAACACTACCTGATCGTTCCACTTCGTGAAGTCGCCGATCACCTTCAGGTAGTTGCTGCGAGCGGCGATGCCGCCTGACGACTTCGACGTGAGGTTCTTCGGGAACCTCCAGAACATACCGTGCATCGTCATCAGCAGGTCTTCTTCGCCGATGTCGCGGATCCGGGGCCACTCGGTGTTCCAACCATGGGCGCCGTCGTAGCAATGGCTTCCCTTCGGCAAGCGATAGGTGTGCCACTTGCCGCCATCCAGCACCATCAGGATCAGCGAACGATAGTCCCAGCCGACGCTCCAGACGGGGTCGTTGGCCGGATCGGCGTTGCCGTAGATGCCGCCCGGTCCGGTCACTTCGGTGAATTGATTGCGGCGGACGACTTTCCAGTCTTTGCCATCCCACTCGGCCAGACAACCAGAGTCGACGTCGGGACGTTTGCGAGCCAGGTCCGAGTTCTCACCGTTGTTGGCGTAGATCAATCGTCCTTCGCCACTGTAGAGCCCTTTGCCATGATAGCCCGGCAACAGCGAGCCCCCTTTTTCCTTTTGGCGATTGCCATCTTGATAGAGCTCGGTCACTGCGAGCGTTTTGACGTCGACCTCATAAAAACCTTCTTCCATCGTCGCGTAGTAGATCTTGCCGGCCGGGTCGAATAGATGTCGCGCGTTGCCAGTCAACCGGCCGTACATCTGCTGCGGCGTGATGACGCGAACCTCGCGTTCGCCGTCGATCGCATAGGGGCCGACGAAGAGCTGATTCGATTCGCGGTGAATCATCCGGTTGGCTGGCGTACCGCCGACGCTTTCCGGCCGAATGACCATCTTCAGGTCGTTATCGATTTCGTACAGCTTGTCGCTCGAACCGTTCGGCAGATGCGGACCGTAGGTGATTACCCACAAACGATCGGCCCAAGGTACGACGGCGCCGGTGCCGCATTCCCCTTCGTTATTGAAGTAGGCGAGGTGCGGATAGATGCCGGAGAAAGATTTCGGCGCCTGGGCGAGGGCCGACGAAGCGAACGAAACGGCAAGCAGCGCAGCAAAAGCGAATCGATACATGGGGCGTTGGACCGATAGAAGATGCGGGGGTGGGAACGCTTCTATCTTAGTTCACGCGGCGACCAAATTCGACGCGCCGAGCCAGCGAACTTTGCCGGACTGAATACGCTTGTCGAACGCTTCCATCGCTTCTTCGACTGGCGTTCGAAGATCGGCGTAGTGCGAAAAGTAGAGATTGATTCGCTCGGTTTGCAGAGGGCTCAGCGAATCGTAGACCACCTCCGCGATACGGGCCGCCGCAAGATCGTGATGCCCTTGACCAAGGTCATATCGGACCTTGTTGATCAACGTGATCTGATCTCGAGTTCCGCGCGACCTCATCCACCTACCGAATGATTGCTTGAGGTTAATGTCGCAAGATGCCCCACTCCAATGGCCCGTACAGCACGGCTCAAATCCACTGAATTTATATTAAAAACTACTTTTTTAACCTATTCAGATTGCTGCTCCCAAACTGCACTGATAACATACCGCTGAATGTTGAGGGTCTAGGAATTTTTGCTAGCTACACCTTTTCCTTGCCCCTCGCATCCTCCTCTTCTCTCATCTTCTCTTCGCTTCTCTTCTCAAGGAGAAATGACATGGTACGGCGCTTCGTATCTCGTGGCTTCACGCTTGTTGAATTGCTCGTTGTGATTGCCATTATTGGCGTTCTTATCGCCCTCCTGCTCCCTGCGGTTCAACAGGCCCGGGAAGCGGCCAGACGCATGCATTGCACCAACAATTTAAAACAGTTGGGGCTCGCCATGCACAATCGTCACGACACCTACGGCGAACTTCCGCCCATGGGGAACTACAACCTCGAGGGGAACTGGGGATCGAACCGAGTGTTTTCCTGGACGATCTTCATTCTTCCTTACATCGAGCAAAACAGTCTGTACGAAAACATGCGGGAAAGAGCCAACACCTCCAGCCTCCCCAACCCGTGGAGCATGGCTAACAACACGTGGGAAAGGCAGAACTGGCAAGTCGATATCGGCGGCTTCATATGCCCGTCGGACGCCCCACCAACCAATCGCAACGAAAGCCCGTCACTTTTGAACTATAAGGTCTGCGTTGGCGACGACTATCATCAAAACCACTTCCGTCCGAGCCAGGGGCGCGACAATCGCGGAATCTTCCAGATCGATCGTAAGCTCAATTTCTCCGCCATCACCGATGGACTTTCTAACACCATCATGATGGGCGAAGCGGCCGGTAGCGGCGGCCCGCGAGACATTCGCGGCGGCGTTGCGGTCAATATGAAGAACTGGAACCCTCAGGCCTGTTCGGCTCGCTACGACGCGGTCACCAAGCAACTGACCGGCGACGTTCGCGCCGACTTCCGCCCCCACACCGGTCGCGCATGGGATGGACGCCCTTACTTCTCTGCATTTGCGACCATGGTTGGTCCGAACGGTCCATCATGCCACTGGGGCGGCGTCGATGGCAACGAGCATATGGGGACGCTGACCAGTTGGCATCCCGGCGGCGGTAACGTACTGATGGCCGACGGCTCGGTGCATTTCATCAGCGAAACGATCGACACCGGAAACCAGGCCGTCGACAGTGTGGCGACGCCTGTTGGAAAGTCTGCGTATGGCGTGTGGGGAGCGTTGGGAAGCCGGACCGGCGGCGAAGTGGCTTTGATTCCATAGCCGCAGAAAGTCCCTGCTTGTCCGTACTCGTTAAACGTTCCTACCTATGCGCGGAGATGTCTGGAATGTCCCATTACCTGAAATACAGGATGGCCGGTTTGGCCTTGCTGAGTTGCTTGATTATGTCCGTGGGTTGCGCCGAACAGGGGCCCAGCCTCGGCGCCGTAAGCGGCACGGTTACCCTTGATGGCAAACCATTGCCCAACGTCATCGTCTCCTTTGTCCCAGTAACCGGAGGACGTCCGTCCGTCGGCACGACCGACGAAAACGGGAAATACCAATTGGCGTTCGTCGATCGCTTGGGGGCCCTGACCGGCAAACACAAAGTCTCGATCACGACCGTCGTCCAAGGGGACGACATCGACTTTTCGGAAATCAGTTCCGACGACCCACGGTACGAAGAAATGGTTCTCGCACGAAAGTCGGACTACGATAATGCCGTGGTTAAAGAGCCTCTTCCGGCGGCCTACAATTCCAAGTCCGAGTTGATCCGCGAAGTGGAAAGTGGCGCCAATGCCATCGACTTCGCACTCACTTCGGACGGTAAACAGCCGTAGAATTCGGTCACGAAACCAAGGTGACGTCGCCACCTTGCAATAAGCTTCATCAGGAGCCAGGCATGCTCATTCGCCGAGCATGTTCCGGCTCCTTTTTCGTTATTGCGTCGGAGCATGCGGCTGCGACGCTTGATCGAGCGCCTGCATATCGGCGTCGTCCAGCGTTAGCGCCACGGCGGCCGACATTGCGTCCAGTTGACCGATCTTGGTCGCACTGGCGATTGGTGCGGCGACCGTCGGTTTGGCCAACAGCCACGCCAGCGCGATCGTCGCCATCGTGACGTCATGCTTATTGGCGATCTCTTCCAGCGCTTTCAGCACGCCCGGCGTATGCGGATTGTCGAGATACTTCTCGACGCGATAACCGCGCAAGCTTTGTCCCAGATCATCGCTGCTCCGATACTTGCCCGAAAGAAAACCGCTGGCGAGCGAGAAGTAAGTGATCGCCGCCAACTTCCACTTTTCGCAGAGAGGGACATACTCCGTTTCAAATTGCTCTCGCGCGAGGAGCTGATACTCCGGCTGAATGACATGGTAGGCGGCCCAGCCATGTTGAGCGCTGGCGTGGATCGACGCTTCAATTCGCTCGGCTGACAGATTTGACGCGCCGAGCCAACGGACCTTACCGGCCTGAACCAGTTTGTCGAAGGCCTCCATCGGTTCTTCGACCGGCGTCCGGAGATCGTCGTAGTGGGAAAAGTAGAGATCGATTCGATCGGTTTGCAGACGGCGGAGCGAGTCTTCGACCGCTTCCGCGATATGGGCGGCCGTCAGGTCGTGATGCCCTTGGCCGAGATCATGTCCAACCTTGGTGATCAGCGTGATCTGATCGCGAGTTCCGCGCGACTTCATCCACTTGCCGATGATCGTTTCCGACTCTCCTCCTTGATTGCCCGGCGCCCAGCGTGAATAGACGTTCGCCGTATCGAGGGCCGTAAAACCACGCTCTTGCAGCTGGTCAAGAATTTCAAAAGAGCCAGCTTCGTCTAAGGTCCAACCAAAGACATTGCCGCCGAACACGATGGGCGGAATCTGCAGATCGGTCTTTCCCAGTTGGCGCAGTCGCATCGTCCGTTACTCCTTAGATCTCGTCCAATTCTCCCCCACAGACGAAACTCTAAGAAGCCGCGCCGCGAAAACAACCCCCACGCAATAATCGGCGCGTAAGCTGTTTCACAAAAGGCTAAATCGCCCCTCCACGCGCGTTGGCGTCGCGGATCGCATCGAGCGCCGGCAGCACCGCAAAGTGGGAGAAATAGATCGTCAGTGCGATCGGCAACACGATCGTCAGGAAGAGGGTCGCCGTGGTGATCATCACCTTCGAGAAGACGCCCAGTTTGGGACTGACGATAATCAGCGGCAAGGAGAGCGGCCCGAACGTCAGCCACAGCACAAACAACAGCGCCGGCGTCCGAATAGTGAACTCAAACGCTTCTTTGATCCCGCCGCCGTTCGTGGTGCGCGGTTGCGACTCTTGCGGCAAGAGTTCGCCGCTGCGCGGAGCGGCCGCTGGCGGACAAGCGATCGGCGCGGCAGGGACAAGATCCCCTTCATACGTTACGTGGTTCATGTTGCACCTAGAAGTTAAAGCGACGCATGGTTAGCCGCGATAGCTTGGCTATCGGTGCGGCGTAGCCGCAGGAAGCATCGATTCTCGGTTGGCGGCGACTGGGGTAAGCCATTCCGATTGACGTAGCGCGCCTCCGCTTTTTGCCATAACCGCGGCTTGATGCTTCTTGCCGACTTCGTCGGCCCAGATAGCGGAGCTATCCGGGCTAACCAATGGGACAAAAAAATGGCGGGCTGAGTGTTTACCCAGCCCGCCATTGGAAGCTTACGTTATTTTCGGCCCTTTGGTCGGGCGAATTTTTACTTCAAATCGATCGGCAATTCGTCGATTTTGGCCGCCAAAATGAAGTCATTTTCGCTCAAACCGCCGATCGCGTGCGTCCAGATTTCGATCCAGACGTTCCGATATCCTTCGATATGCAGGTCCGGATGATGTCCGTCCGCTTCGGCGACTTCGGCGACCAGATTGAAAAACTTCATACCGGCCATGAAGTTTTTCACCGTCCAGTTTTTGCGAATCCGCTGGCCATCTTTGGTCAGCTCCCAACCGTTGAGTTGGGCGAGTTGACTATTGGCTTCGCTCAGCGAACAAGGCTCTACGCCCCCTTCGCACGGTTTGCATTTCTTTTGAACCAGTTGGTTCGATTCGAGGATCTCCATCGCTGCCTCCTTCCGGCATGTCCAGTTAGGTTCTGCGACTATTCGCCCGCTTGCTTGTCGGCGTCCGGGTCGATCGAATCTTCCTTCATCTTCTTGACCGGCTTTTCCTCGAGAGCCGGCGGCATGGCGCCATTCGGATCCTTCTCGGTCGTCTCTTGCTTTTCGCGCCACGGCTTCTTCGCTTCGTAGCTGGCCAGCTCTTCTTTCAGGTGACCGATGATGTCTTCGTCGGTTCCCTTGTCGACCGCCTTCTGAGCCCACTTCTTCGCTTCGTCAAAGTTGCCCGTTTCGGCGTAAGCCGCGGCGAGCGTGCTGAGAATGTGAGGCGCTTCGTAGTTGGTCAGATCGCAAGCCTTCTTGGCCAACTCCAGCGAACGCTCTCCATTGCGGAGCGAATCGTCCGGCGAAGTCGCCAGCACCCAAGCGAGGTTGTTCAGAATATGATCATCGTCGGCATGCAGCTTCAGCGCTTGCTCATAACCTTCGATCGCTTCCTTCTGGGCGCCGATCGAAAGCTGCGCGTTGCTGCGGCCGCTGAGGGCTTGCCAGCTGTCGGGCGACTTCTTCAACACCGTGTCGAAAATCTGAATCGCTTTGCGCGGCTGATTGTCGGAGTTGTAAATCATGCCGATCTGGATCAGGATCGACTCGTTGTTCGGGTCGCGCTGCAGCAGCGATTCCAGATCTTTAATCGCCTGATCGAATTTGCCTTGCTGCGTCAGGACGACGCTCCGCAAGATGATCGCATCCGGCAGGTTCGCTTCGATCCCCAGAATTCGGTCGAGGTCTTTCTCGGCGTCGGCTGGGCGATCGAGATCGATGTAGAGCCGGGCCCGCATCATCAGGGCCGGAATCGAACGCGGGATGAAGGCCAAGACCTGGTCGAGATCCTGGATGGCGCCTTCCGAGTCTTCGGCCAGCACCTTCAAGCGAGCTCGCAGCAGATAACCGACCGGCGAACCGGGATGTTCGGCAACCGTCTTGTCGAGCAGCGCGATCGCTTCGTCAAACTTCTTCATCCCGGCGAGCGTGTCGGCGTAGGCCTGCAGCACGGCGACGTCGTTCGGGTTCTTATCCATCACCTGCTTCAAGTCGGCCGAGGCCTTCTCGAAGTCTTCCTGTTGCAGGTACAGGACGCCGCGCAGTTTCAGGGCGTCGACGTTGTCTGGGTCGGTCTTGATCGCCTTGCTCAGCTTTTCAACCTGCAGCTTGGGATCGGTTTCCAAGGTGGCCGACATCATGATCGCGCGAGAAAGCTGCTGATCGTCTTCTTTCAGATTTTCGATCGCCGCATCGAGCGCTTTCTTCGCTTCTTCCTTGTCGCCATCGGGCAACATCAACAGCCGCGATTTGAGCAGCTGCATCTCGCCCAAGGTCGGATCAACTTTCAAAGCGCGATTGGCGTCGGCCAGCGCTTTGTCACGCAGTTCCTTCCACTGAGCGGCAGGCGGTTGACGTTCAAAGATTCCGGCGGCGATCGTCTGCGCTCGTTGATACAGCACCGACGTCAGCAGTTGCTTGGCGAAGGCCTGGTCTTCTGGAGGCAAACCTTTTTCCAAGGCGGACTCGCTGAGGGTGATCACCTTTTCGAGATCATCCACTGATTCGGCCGACAACTTTAGATCGACCGCCTTGTCGAGATCGGCTTGACCTTCGGCTTGCGCCCATAGCGGCGCGGCGATCAACAGCACGGCCAGCGGCGCGAACCAGCGAGTTAGCGTGAACATCAGCGGAACTCCTCTCCATACAGAATGCAGGCTTACAAACGCTCTATCCTGCGCATTATGCCCGAGTTGGGCGTTCAAAGCCACGCGGATTTCTTCACATTCCTTTTCCCGTTACCATGATGGCAAACCTCCCCCGACCGAGAGAAACGCCGTATGCGACATTATTTTCTCTTTCTCGCCCTGTTGCTGCCGGTCACTTGGGCATGTTCCCCACCGCCGCCGGCTCAGGAAGTCCGTTCTACCGGCCCGATCGAAAGCACCGCGTCGCCGATCACCGTTTCGGCCGCCGATTGGCCCTGGTGGCGAGCAGCGACGCACGATAATCACGCGGTTGGCCCGGCTCCGCCGACCGAGATCGGCCCGCAGACGGTAATCTGGGAAACCGAGGTCCCAGGACACGGCCATTCGACCCCAATCTTGCTGGGGGAAACCCTTTATCTAACGACGGCCGATGAATCGGCCCAGATCCAGTCGCTGCTCGCCTTCGACGCCAAGACCGGCGAAAAGCAGTGGGCGATCCCGGTGCATGAAGGAAAATTCATGCACATGCACCCGAAAAACACCCAGGCCTCCGCGACTCCGGCGACCGACGGAACCAATATCTATACGTTGTTCATGGTCGATGAGGGGATCTGGGCGACTGCCGTTTCGCCGGAAGGAAAAATCGTCTGGCAAACCAAGGCCGGCCCGTTCCACAGTCAGCATGGCTACGGCAGTTCGCCGCTGATCTACGAATCGCTGTTGATTATTCAGGGAGACTGCAAGGGAAGCGGCTTCGTCGCGGCGCTTGATCGCGGCAGCGGCGACGTCGTCTGGCGTACTTCTCGTCCGCACGGCAACAGCTATGGAACGCCGACGATCGCCAAGATCGGCGGGAAAGACCAATTGATCCTGTGCGGGCAAGATCGACTGATCAGCTACGATCCCCAAACCGGCGAGCCGATTTGGAATTTCGTGGGGCTCTCAGAAACGACCGCCAACACGCCGCAAGCGGCTGGCGATACGGTCTACGTCAGCGGCGGCTATCCCGACCATTTTGTGATGGCGATCGACGCCGCCGATGCGAGCGGCGAACTCGATCGGTCGCACGTGATCTGGGAAGAACAGAAAAAGGTCTACGTCCCCTCGCTGCTGGTCGATGGCGAGTTCGTCTACGCCATTGGGGATGACGGAGTCGCCGTCTGTTACGACGCCGCGACCGGCGACACGCATTGGAAGAAGCGGCTCGGCGGCGGTTTCAGCGCTTCGCCCACGCTGATCGGCGACTTGATCTACGTTCCCAACGAAGATGGGGAAATGTTCGTCCTCAAGACGGGCGAAAAGTTTGAGCAGGTCTCGTCCGGCAAGCTGGAAGGAGGGGGTTTCGCGAGTCCGGTTATTGTTGACGGTCGTCTTTATTGGCGAACCACCACTCATCTTTATTGTCTTGGCGAAAAGTAACCTTTCCTTTCCCCTGGAGTTGATCGCCGATGCCGCGCACCCTGATCGATCAAGCCATTCGCTGGCTCGCCTACGAACAAGACGCCCATGCCAAGACGTTGGCGTCGATGGCGGAAGTCCCGACCGAGAAGCACGCCGATCCCGACTTCAAAAAAGCGATCCGCATCATGGCTCACCTGGCGGTCGCGCGGCACAAGTGGATGGTCCGCATGGGCCGGGCGCTGGAGATGCACGCCAACTTCTTCCCCGAGAATTGGACGCTGGAAACGCTCGCCGCCGAGCTGGCCGCATCGCACGAGTTGTGGGAAGGGTATCTCGGCAGCTTAGAAGATGACGCGCAGCTGGAAGAATACTTTGAGTACGTCAGCAGCGACGCGGGACCTTGCCGCAGCATGCTGGGGGATGTGGTGACGCAGCTCTTCGGCCACTCTTGGTATCACCGCGGTCAGGTCGCGATGCTGGTCAAATCGCTCGGCGTCCAACCGGCGGCGACCGATTTCATTTACTGGTCGCGAGAGATCATCGCGTAGCGGTTTCTTCGACGGTCGCGATCTACACCGCTTTTCGGCGGCAAGCCGCATGCGGTCTTCCCATACATGCGCAAGCGTTTCGGATCGTCCAATTGCGAACACCGATAGGCGGCAATTAACGGATGTAGCGGATATTTGGCCCCATGGACGGCGCCGTCGGAATAGGCGGAAAGGGGCAATTTCTCCTGAAGTTATCCGACCTGCGCCTTCCTCCTGATTCCCTCTAAATACGCGAAACCGCGACGTAAGGTTGGAAACCAGACTTCTGGTGCCTGGGGAACTACGTCATCTTTGTGCGCTTCCATGTTTTCGCTCCATCGAATCAAACCGTTGGCGATTTGCCTTGTCCTGACCTTCGCCGCATGCGATGCGTCATGGTCGGCCGAGCCGGAACTGCCGAACTGCTGCGCCGGTTCGAATTGCGATCTGGCGGCGGGAACCGGCGCTGCGAAGTCGAGCGAATTTCAGGCCGACACCTTCTCCGGCTTTTTCAGCAAGTTATTCGACAGCAGCGACTATCCAGCTCGCTGGTACTGCGGATCATGGACGCTGGAAACCGGCTGGCTGCATGTGATTTCCGACATCGGGATTTTTGGCGCCTACTTCGCCATTCCGATTGTGCTCCTCTACTTCCTGCTGCGACGACCGGACCTGCCGTTTCCCAAAATCATTTGGCTGTTCGCCGCGTTCATCTTGGCGTGCGGATTCGGCCACTTGGTTGAAGCCGGCATTTTCTGGTGGCCGGTCTATCGCTTTTCCGGATTGATCAAAGCGTTTACGGCGACCATTTCGTGGGTGACCGTGTTGGTGCTGATCCGCTTGATGCCGGAGGTCCTGAAACTGCCGTCGATGGCGCTGCTCGGCCAACAGCTGAAAAACGCCAATCAACGTCTCGACAGCGCCCTAGAGGCAGGCAACATCGGCGTCTGGCAATGGGACGTCGAACAGGATCAGTTTGAAGCGGACGAGCGAGCTCGGCAGATGCATGGCCTGCAAACCGGCGTCGGCGTCGATACGCTCGCCTTGTTCATCAACCTGCTGCACGAAGAGGACCGGGAAGAACTGAACGCCGCCGCCGAACGTTGCGTGCTGCATGGCGCGAACTACTCGGCCAACTATCGCGTTCCCCTTGCCGACGGTTCGACCCGCTACATCCAACTGCATGGCAAGCTGGTGACCAACCAACAAGGACGCGCCTCGAAGTTGATCGGCGTCTGCATCGACCAAACCGAACTGACCGAATACCACAACGCGGTCGAAAAACTTTCGCTGGTCGCCAGCAGCACGCGGCACTCGGTGATCATCACCGACCGCTATGGCGTCATCGAATGGGTCAACAACGCGTTCACCGATCTCACCGGATACGGCCTAGAGGAAGCGATCGGGCAAAAGCCGGGCGATTTGCTGCAAGGTCCTGACACCAGCCAATTGGCGGTCGGCGTGATCCGACGAGCCTTGCATGATTACCGCCAGGTTTCGGTCGAACTGCTCAACTACGCCAAAGATGGCCGCCCCTATTGGATCGCGCTCGAAATCAAACCGGTCTTCGATAGTGAAAACCGTCTGATCAATTTCATTGCGACGCAGGTCGACATTACCGAACAAGTGAAGCGGACCGAAGAGTTGATCGACGCGATGGAATCGGCCGAATCGGCGAACCACGCCAAGAGCCAGTTCCTGGCCAACATGAGCCATGAAATCCGCACGCCGCTCAACGGGATCATCGGCTTCACCGACTTGCTGATGCATGACGAAAAGTCGACCCCGCAAGAGCGTCGCGAATACCTGGAAACGGTTCGCGCCAGCGGCCAGCACTTGTTGACGCTGATTAACGAGATCCTCGACCTGGCGAAGATCGAGTCGGGACAAATGTCGGTTGAGCGGATCCCCTGCTCGCCGCAAGAAATACTCAACGAAGTCATCTCGATCATGCGCCCGAAGGTGCAGGAGAAAGGACTTCGGCTGACGTCGCGCTGGGTGTCGAAGATTCCTTCGCAAGTGGTGACCAACGGCCCGCAGCTGAAGCAGTTGTTGCTGAACATCGTCGGCAACGCGGTCAAGTTCACCAGCCAAGGGGGAATCGAAATCGTCGCTCGCTTGCAAGAGCACGCGACCGGCTGTCAGCTGGCGCTGGACGTCGTCGACACCGGCATCGGCATTCCAGCCGACAAGCTCGAGATGATTTTCCTCCCATTCTCGCAGGCCGACTCGTCGGTCACGCGCCGCTTTGGCGGCACCGGCTTGGGACTGGCGATCAGCAAAAACCTGGCCGAGTTGCTCGGCGGTTCGCTGAGCGTCGCCAGCGTCGAAGGAGAAGGAAGCACGTTCACGATCCTGATCGACGCCGGAGTCTCGGTCTACGAATCGAACGAAGCGACGCGTCTGGGCGATGAAACCGCACTTTGCCGTTTGACGGAAGGGAATCTGCCGAGCTTGCAAGGAGTTCGCGCTTTGGTCGTCGACGACGGCGAGGCTAACCGCCGCTTTATGTCGGTGGTGCTCGATCACGCCGGCGCCGAGACCTGGACGGCGGAACATGGCAAAGAAGCGGTTCGCTTTGCGGCGACGCAATCGCCGGAAGTCATCCTGCTCGATATGCAGATGCCGGTCATGGACGGCTATACCGCGGCCAGCTTGATTCGTCTGCAAGGGTTTGAAGGCCCGATCATTGCCGTCACCGCCCATGCGATGCACGGAGATCGAGAGAAGTGCCTCGAAGCGGGCTGCTCCGGATACCTCTCCAAGCCGCTCGGCCGAGATGATTTGTTGCGTACCGTCGCCTATGCGGTTCACGAATATCGCTTGCAACAAGCGGCTTACTAATCCGCAGCGGCGCGGCGATCGTCACTCGCTCGCCGCATGCTTGCCAGCGTCGAAAATCAGACAACCGCTGGCATGATCAATCTGATCGCCGGACTTTCCTGATTGAATCGCTGCGAGCGACATCTGACGCAACTCGTCCGACATCTCTTCCCAGGGAGTCGCCGCCAGAAAGGACGCGAGGTCTCTCCCTTGCTCGGTCAGCTCATCCCCATACAGGTAAAGCTCGGCGGGCACGACGCCATGGTAGACGTCATAGTCATGGTCGAATCCTTCGTTGCGGGCCCATGCCGATAACTGCTCGCTGGTCAGATTGATTCCGGACGAACGGCTGATCGCCGAAATCTTGCTGGCCGGGCAATCGGCGGTCGGCAGACAGATCAGCAACTTCCCTTCCGCGTCGCGACAAGCGAGCGCTTTGAGCAGCAGCTCTCGATCCAACTCAAACGCGAACCAGGAGAAGAGCGAGAGGACGACGTCATATTGCCGCCGCGGTTGAAAATCTTCAAACGACGTTCGATGCGCCTCGAGCAGCAGTTCCTGTACGCCGGCCGCTTTCACGTTTTCCAGAAACTGGTCGAAGTAGGACTGCGACGGTTCGATCACGGCGATTTGCCGACCGGTCCGCTCGGCGATTCGCACTTCAACTTCGCCACTGCCGGCGCCGATCGATAGAATCGAATCGGCCCCATCCAAGACTCCGCTATCGATCAGATAGGCGTAGAGGGTGTTCACCCGATCGAGCCCGGCGACGATTCTCGCATAGGCGTCGGGAAATCTTTGGAAGTACTCGGAATATTCCATCACGCGTCTCCCTGGCGAATCTTGGCTTAGCCGCGCATGCTGAGGACCATCTCAACGGCGACTGGGTCCATTTCCATCGCGACGGCGATCTCCTCCACCGACTTGCCGTCATCCGACATCGCGTAGAGTTCGTTCTTCTTTTTCACATCGCACAGCGTCTCGGTCACGACGCCAAAGTCAGGCGCCGCGTCGGCGTCAAACTTGGCCGCTTCTTCCATCGCTTGCCGCAACCGGTCGACGGCGACGTTGTCGGTCTTGATTCCTTCCGCCTGGGCGGCTTCGATCAGCGACTGCAAACGCTCGGCGTCTCGTTCGGCCAGCGTCATCGCTTGCTGTAGGTAATGAATCTTCGTATTCAGTTCGGCTTGAAACTGCCGCGTGATCGTCAGCATCTCGGCTTGCCAACGCTGCAAATCGTTCGGACCGCCGCTCATCGTGAAGGGGCGATCGTCCGTATAGGGAACGTGAACGAGCGGTTCGTTGGAAGTTTCCTTCTTCGACTTGCGCTGCTTAGCCCAAACGCGGCGGAGCATCATCCACGTCAAGATCGACAAACCGCCGAAGAAGGCGATGTAGGGCAAGTTTTCGCGAATCCAGTCCATTGGAAACCGCCTTAGCGCAGAAAAAACGGCGAGCAGGAAAAGTCTCGCCGTATCTTACGTCGATTCGCTCCGCGGCTCAAAGCGAATTTGGGTCGAATGCGGCCTGGGCGGCGTCATAAATCTCGCGGAGCGGCTTGTCATGCTGCACCGCCAACACGCGGCAAGCCTCATATTCAGGCGAAAAACTGGCCGGGCCCCCTTCAATCCACGCCAATTTGCCGGCGACCAAACCGAACGCCGTTTCGACCGAATGTTCGCGGCGAACGAGCTTGTGCCGACTGACCGGAAAGCGTCGCACCCCCAAAGTGCCGGTCTCGCGGAAGAGAATCCGTTCCATCTTCGCCAGGTCGGCGGCGTCGCACAGCACGGTCAGCTGCACGCCGGGACGATTCTTCTTCATCTGGATCGACGTGCTGTAAACGTCGAGCGCCCCCTTCTCCAGCAGCAAGTTCGACGCATGCCCGATCACTTCGCCGGAGATGTCGTCCAGATTCGTTTCGACCACCCAGACCTGGTCGCTATCGAGCGGATCGGCCGTCTCTCCAAGGATCAAACGCACGATGTTGGCCTGCGATTTCAAATCGCGCGTTCCGGCGCCATAGCCGATCCGATCGATCTGCATCGCCGGCAGCGGACCAAATTGATCGACCACGGTCGCGACGATCGCCGCGCCGGTCGGCGTGGTCAACTCGAACTGGACGTCCGACGCGGCCAGCGGAATCCCCTTTAAGATCTCGGCGGTCGCCGGCGCTGGAACGCTGCAGCGACCATGCGCAATCTCGATATAGCCGGTTCCGGTCGGGACCGGCGAACAGACGATCCGATCCACGCCGAGATAATCCCAGCCGATCGCGGCCCCAACGATATCAGCGATCGAGTCGATCGCACCGACTTCGTGGAAGTGGACCTTCTGCAAGGTCGAACCATGGACCTTGGCTTCCGCTTCCCCGACCTTCAAAAAGATCCGCTTCGCGAGTTCCTTTTGGGCGGCGGTGAGATTGCCCGCGTCAATCATCGCATCGATGTGATGCAAATGGCGATGGGCATGTTCCGGCTCATGCTCGACCTTCAGATGAAGCGCCCGAAAGCCGTGGCGTTTCACTTCTTCGACGACCAGCTGCACGCCGGGAAGTCCCAGCGATGCGATCCCCTCCTGCAACAGCTCCAGCGGAACGCCGGCGTCGATCATAGCGGCCAGGGTCATGTCCCCAGCAATACCGCTGGGACAGTCGAGGTAGGCGATTTTCATAGGGGTGCACAGCTACTGGCGGAGAGGAATGGGAATCTCTCCAGAATAGAAAGGGCGTCCCCTGGCGGCAACGGGCCCTTCCCCTTTCGATTACGCTGGCGACGGCTCTGGCGCGGGGGTCTTGTCCCGCGTCGTCCAACGCAAGAGCAGCGGCAGCAGGATGAGATTGCCAAACAGCCCCCCCAACATCGTCAAACTGACCAAGACGCCAAAGTAGACGGTCGGGATGAAGTTGCTGAAACAAAGGACGCTGAACCCCAGGATCAGCGCGACCGTGGCGAAGATCAGCGCCCGTCCGACGCTTTGCTGCACTTCGGCGATCGCCTCGGCGACGGTCAGCCCTTTGGCGAGCGCCCGCTGGAAGCCGATGATGTAATGGAGGGAAGAGTCGACCGACAGGCCGAGCGATACCGCCGCAATCATCGCGGCGCCCATGTTGATCTTTACGCCGAACAGCCCGATGCACCCGGTCACGACCAGCACCGGCAAGACGTTCGGCGCCAGCGCGATCAGCGCGTAACGAACGTTTCGCAGCGCGACCAGCATCATCAACGTGATGCCGCCGATCGCCAACAAGAAGGCCCGCCACTGGTCAGCGATCAGGCTATCGATCAGGTAGGTGAGCAACACAAAGAAGCCGGTCACTTCCGGCTTTTGTTCCGGCTCGAGCACCTCCACTTCGGATTCCCCTTTCTTGGGCTCCGGATATTGGAACTCGCTGGCGATTGCCTCCACCTTGGCGATCAGCGCCTTCTTCTCCGACGCATCGCGGCGTTCGTGCGAAAGCAGCATGACGCGGAACCAATACTGACCGGGATGCTCCGGATCTTCCGCATGCAGCGCCGCCAAAATCCCCGGCATCTCGGTTTGAAACATTCCCATTCCCATGTTGATCGCACGGTTCCGGAGAAAGTCGAATCGCATCGCTTCCAGGTTCAATGGCGAACCGGCGATGATCGCATCGGCCAGGCTGAGCGTCTGCGTCAACTCCGGCGCCTCTTCCTTCAACTTCAATTCCAGCTGATGCACCTTTTGGACATAAGTCCAGTCGATCGTCTCGGGCGCCGGCAACATGATGTCCCAGACTCCGGCGCCGCCTAGATTCTCTTCGACATAGTCGTACGCAACGACGATCGGCGCCCCTTCGCGGAAGTTCTTGGTGAAGTCGCTTTCCACTTCCAGCCGCAGCGAACCGACAATCGCGGCAGACAACATGACGACCGAAAAGAGGACGATCAACACCGGGTGACGCTCCACCCAATGCACGGTCAGACTAAGTCCCCCGTCGAGTCTCCCTTCTCCCCAGATCCGTCCAGCATCGCTGCCGTAGGCGCCGATCAAAATAATCCCCGGCAGTAACAGACAAACGCTGACGATCACCAGCATCGCGCCAACCGCCATCATCACGCCGAAATCATGGACCGGGCCGACCTTCGTCACCATCAAGGCGCTAAAGCCGACGGCGTCGGTCGCACAGGCCCAAAAGATCGGCGTGGCGAGCAGCTTGCCGGTTTCGATCAATGCGGGTTCCGGTTCAAGCCCTTGAGCACGAAACTCGCGAAAGCGAATCAGCACATGGGTTACGGTCGCGACGCCGATCACCGTCACGATCGCTGTGAGCATCGAGCTAACCATGCTCAATTGAAACCCAGCGACCGCCAAACTCGCTTGCGTCAGCCAAAGAGTCAGCTGGACGACGGCGATCGCCGCAATCACCCACCGGACGCTCCGAAAAGCGATTAAGATCACCAGCCCCAAGAGCAGCGACGTCGCCCAGCCGAGCCGAGCGCCATCTTCTTCAACGTAGCGAAACCCATCGACCACCATCACCGGCTCGCCGGTGATCATGCCGCCCGGCTGCTGGGCGACGATTGAGCGAATCTGGTCGATAATCTCGGTCCGCGTCACTTTGGTTTCCGATTCTGGAACCAAGATGCAGACCAGCGCCGCGATGTCGCCCGCTTCGTTGTGGGTCAGCCGAACGAAGGTGTCGCGCAGCTTGATCGCCCGGTTGTTGTCCGGATTGACGATCTCTTTGCCGATCGGCCGATCAATCGACAGGACGTCGCGAACCCCCTCCAGCGCCATGATCTCTTTTCGCATCGCGATCAGCCGATCCATCCCCACGCCCGACTCATCGAACAATTCCGGATCGGGATAGACGGCCAAGACCACTTCGTTGCCGCCGAAAACCTCTTTCAGCCGCAGATAGGGGGCCAGCAGCGGATCGCCGGAGGCGAACATGTTGTCGATCGAACGATCAAAACTGAGCGACTGCCCGATGACCAGTGAAATGCCGAGCAGACAGATCCCCAGAATCAGCGTCACGACGCGAAACCGGACCAGCAGTTCAATCAATCGGTCAAGCACAGGCATTTCCGGGGGTAGGAGGATTGTCCCAACATTGTAAACCTCTGGCCGCTTCGCTTGCGAGACGCGATGCTACAATAGCTCCATGAAAAATGACCTCCCCCCAGCCTATCGCCTGCTTGCCGACCGCAGATTCTATCTGGTGCTATTGGCCGCTTTGCTCGTGCGCGGAGCGGTCGGCTACGTTTCGCTGGGACGCTTGGCCCACGATCCCGACAGTTATCGTTTGCTGGCGATCAATCTGATCGAAAAGCGTTCTTTCACGCTGGAAGATCCCGCCGAGCCGACCGCCTATCGCCCGGCCCTTTATCCGCTGCTGCTGGCGATCACCTCGCCGTCCGGGGAGATCAAGCCGGCCGAAGTCGCCGCGCTCCATCTGGTCATGGGCGTGCTGACCGTCGCGATCGTTTATGCATGGGCGGTCGCGATGGGCTATCCGAAGTGGGCCTGGCTCGCGGCGATGTTGACGGCGATCGATCCGGTACTATTGAATCAGGCGATGGTCGTGATGACCGAGACGCTGGGAACCTTATTGGCCGCCGCGGCTCTGCTTGCGCTAACGACGCTCAGCACCACACTGATCTCCGACGCCCAGCGCTATCAGAAAAACATGGTCGTTCAGGCGATCAACGTCGCCGGAGCGATCATGTTGGCCGTCTACTCGCGACCAACCTTTCTGGTTTGGCTGGCGATGTGTACGGTCGTGCTGCCGTTTTTCTACTATCGCCAATCGCGTGGTTTAGCCGCCGCCGCGGTCATTTCGATGATCAGCGCGTTCCTGCTCGCTCCGTGGGTGGCCCGCAACTATCTGATCTTCGACAACCACATCGTCCTCGGCACCACGCATGGCGGCTATACGCTGCTGTGGGGAAACAATCCGGAGTTCTACGAGTTCCTCCGCAAAGGAGACGAGCCGGTCTGGAACAGCGACGAGCTGCATGCCCGCTTCAATCGTGAGCATCCCAAGCAGCAAACGTCGATCAACGAGTGGCGGCGGGATCGCGCCGCCTATGCCGAAGCGAAAGAGACGATTCGCCAGCAGCCGGGGATGTTCGCCTGGTCGACGCTGGTCCGCGTCGGCCGTTTCTGGCGCCTGGCGCCCCATGCTCTCTCGGCGGATGAATCGACGTCGCGGCGTTTGGCACGCTACGCAGTCGGCGCGTTTTACCTGGTTGAATTCGCCCTGGCGCTGGTCGGCGTCTTCGCCGTCGGCCGAAAATTGTGGTCCCCTCCCTGGCTATGGGGGGTGCTGCTAGCAGTCAGTTTTACGCTGGTGCACGCCTTCTTTTGGAGCAATATCCGGATGCGGGCGCCGGTCGTTCCGGTGATTTGCTTGCTGGCGACGGCAGGCTTTGCGCAGCTAGTTTCTCGGCAAAAAGAAGCGCAAACCGACGCGAGCTAGCTCCACTTTCGCGCGTTCGTCGCAAATCTCTATCGCGTCGCGGCTTAGCCGAAATCGTTCGTCGCGAAACTGCCTTGCTCCAGTTGCGATCGGTTCCTATAATCCGCCCCGCAATTTACCCGGCCCTACCTGCGCGCGACGTGCTGCGAGGGCCCTCCCTGTAAGGCAAGGAAGCCAGTACGCTGTCCCCCCCGACGCGTCAATTTCTGGTTAAATCGCTGGTACGTTACGTCCTGGCGGCGATCGTCGTTTGGTGCTGCGGCATCAACGTCGCTGACGTTGCGCGCGTCAACGCAGCCGAAATCGCCTTCCCCGAGCCGAGCCAGGCCTACCCGATCACCGTCTCCGCCGATTCGGCGCAAGTGTCGCAACAAGGGAATCAGGAAGTCTGGATCCTCTCAGGCAATTGTCGGATCCAGCAAGGGAATTCCTTCACCGTTTCTCGCGACGCCGTGTTGTGGATCGACTACTCAAAGCCGTTCCGCCTGGCGCCTCACAAGGTGAAGGTCTATCTCGAAGGAGAAGTCGTCGTTCAGTATGGCCCCGACATCATGGACGGCACGTTCCGCGGACCGTCGTGGCTCGGCGAATTGTCGACCAACAAAGAGATCAACCTCCCCCATCCGAATCAAAATGCCAACAACGCCGTGACGCCGGCCGTTTATCAGCGCGGCTTGGCGATTCAGCGCGAAGGTGGCGACGCATCCAAGGTCGGCATGCCGCAGCCGATCATGCAGATTCAATATCAAGAGCCCGGCGTCGCCGCTCTGCCGGCGAACGTTTCGCCAACTCCCAAGGCGCAGCGCGTCACGATCAACAATCGCTATGCGACCGGCTTCCAGTTCCGCGGAACCGAAACTGACCCGGTCAGCGGCGAATCGATCATGATGTTCGACTCCGGCGTCAACGTCTTGATCGAGGGAATCGACACCATCGGTTCGGTCAACATCCTGGCCGATCGGGTCGTCCTGTGGTCGAAGAAAGGAATTCGGGGACTCGCCGAGTCGAACCAATCGAACGATGGCGGCGATATCGAACTCTACCTGGAAGGGAGCATCGTCTTCCGCCAGGGAGAGCAAGTCGTCTTCGCCGATCGGATGTACTACAACGCCGAGCTCGAAAGCGGCGTCGTGTTGGGCGCCGAATTGCTGACCCCGGCGCCTGGTTACGAAGGCCTGGTTCGCCTCAAAGCGGACGTGCTGCAACGCGTCGATCGGAGTCGTTATCAGGCGTATGGCGCGTCAATTACCACGAGCCGCCTTGGCGTGCCGAACTACTGGCTACAGTCGAATGAAATCGAATTCGTCGACGAGCAGCGGGAAGTGATTAATCCGGTCACCGGCGAAGTGCAGTATGATCCGTACACCGCGGCGCCGATCATCGATCATGAAAAACGCGCCACCGCCCGCAACAACTTCGTCTACATGGGAGGGCTGCCGGTCTTCTACTGGCCGACCATGTCGGCCAATATCGAGGACCCGACCTTCTACTTGAACAACCTGAAGGTCCGCAACGACAGCAACTTCGGCTTCCAGGTCCTCACCGAGTGGGACAACTACGAGATCTTCGGCATCAAGGATCCGTGGGAAGGGACGAAGTGGAATACCTCGCTCGACTTCTTGAGCGAACGTGGCTTCGGCGTCGGTACGCGATTCGACTTCAACGGCACTTACTTCCCCTTCATGCAGACGCCGGCGAGCGGCTATTTAGACGCCTGGGGCATTCATGACGGCGGCACCGACAACCTGGGCGCCGACCGTCGCGTCGTGCCGCTTGAAACCGATAACCGTGGACGCGTCATCGGTCGTCATCGTCAGACTTTCCGCGGCGACTGGCGATTCTTTGGCGAGTTGGGATACATCAGCGATCGCAACTTCCTCGAGTCGTACTTTGAGCAGGAATGGGACACGGAAAAGGACGCAACGACCGGCTTCCGACTGGAAAAGCTCTGGGACAACCAAAGCTTTTCGATCAACGGCGCCTCGCGGGTCAACGACTTCTTCATGCAGACCGAGCAGATTCCGCAGCTCGATCACACGATCATCGGCCAGTCGCTGCTGTTCGATCGACTGACCTGGAACGCTCACTCGTCGATTGGCTACTTGCATCTACAGCCGGCCGAAGCGCCGACCAACCCGGTCGACCTGGCGAAGTTCTCGCTCTTCCCCTACGAAACCGATTCGGAAGGGATTCGCGCGTTCACGACGCAATCGCTGGAAATGCCGCTCGACGTCGGCCCGACCAAGGTGACGCCGTACGTCCTCGGCCAGGTCGGCTATTGGCACGAAGACATCAACAACAACGACGTCCTCCGCGGCTACGGCCAGGTCGGCGTTCGCGGCTCGCTGATGATGTGGTCCGCCAATCGTGCGGTGCAGAGCCAACTCTGGAACCTGAACGGACTCGCCCACAAAGTGACGCTTTATGGCGATGCGTTCTACGCCGACTCGAGCCAGAACATCGAACGCTTCCCGCTGTACGACAACCTGGACGACGACGCTCAAGAGCAGTTCGCTCGCCGTTTTAAGGTCAACACGTTCGGCTTGCCGAACAACGTCCCGCTGCCGGCGACGGTCGATGAACGCTACTACGCGATTCGTTACGGCCTGCAGAACTCGGTGACCTCTCCTTCGGCCGAAATCGCCGAAGACCTGCAAGTGGCGCGGCTCGAGCTGCGACAAGTCTGGCAAACCAAACGCGGCGGCCCCGGCAATGAACGAATCATCGACTGGATCAAGTTTGACGTCGGCGCGTCGGTCTTCCCCGACGCCGATCGGGACAACTTCGGCCAATCGGTCGGCCTGGTCAATTACGACTTCAACTGGGAAATCGGCGATCGACTTTCGGTCGTCTCGGACGGCGACTGGGACTTCTTCGACAACGGACTGCAAATGGTCAGCGTCGGCGCCCAGATGAGCCGCCCGCAGGTCGGAACGTTGTACGTCGGTTATACGATGATCCGCTCTCCCGTCCTGGCGAACATTTTGAATGCGTCGTTCCAGTATCGCATGACCGAAAAGTGGATCGCCGGGGTCGGCACTTCGTACGACTTCGAGAGCGCAGGCAACCTTGGCCAGAACATCTACCTGACCCGCATCGGCGAATCGAGCCTCTTCACGTTCAACGTGAACGTCGACCCGAGCCGGGCCGTTACCGGCATCGGCATTACGTTCGAGCCCCGTTTCTTCGCGACCGGAAGATACAGCAGGATCGCCGGGGAACCGATCCCGCCGGTCGGCGCGTTCGGGCTAGAATAGCGGTACTCGACAACGCCGCCTGCTTGGAGATCGCCGCCGATGACTTCCCCACCGTACCAACCTGCGCCGCGCACTTGGGTCGCCAAGTTCCGCGACGCCTTCCGCGGCATCTATATCGGCGTACGGGCCCAGTCGAGTTTCGTCGTTCATCTGATCACTGCGGCGCTAGTGATCGCGCTGGCCGCCTATCTGCAAGTCGACGTCATCCGCTGGTCGCTCCTCTTGCTCTGCATCGCGCTCGTGTTGGCGGCGGAGCTGTTTAACTCGGCGATCGAGTGGCTCGCCAAGGCGATTGACCATGCCGAGAATGAGTACCTGCGAAACGCGCTCGACGTCGCCAGCGGCGCGGTGTTGGTCACGTCGATCGGCGCGGCGATCGTCGGCGGGTTGATCTTTATCGAACGATTGACGGCGATGTAACGCGGCGATTAATCGCGCGTCGACTTCGTCGAGAATCTCGCGGATCGCGGATCGAGTTCGCTCCCTGACGAAACGGTGAGCGGCGAGTAGAGTTCCGGGCGTCGTCCTCGGATCCAGCGTCGACCGGTGCAGTTTTCCAGCAGATCGAGATCGACGTCGGCGACGACCATGGCGTCTTCCGGCTCCAGTTGCTCCGCCAGAATCCGTCCGTAGCAATCAAGAATCATCGCGTTGCCGGTGCGGACTTCGTCGTCATCCAAACCGACGCCGTTGCTGAACAGGATGAACATCCCGTTGTCGTGCGCTCGAGCCGGCAGCCAGCGGAGCAGCCAGCCGCGTCCTTTGTCGCCGTTGGTCTCGGCTTTGAGAGCGTCTGGATTTTGCATGCGATCCTGCCACAGCTGCGGATCGATTCTTCCCATCGCATGCGGACTGCGCGACGCGGTGCCGCCGGTTTGATGGGGAGCAAGCAAGATCTCGGCGCCTTGCAGCGCGGTGATACGTGCGTTCTCGACCAGGTTGTTATCCCAACAGATGAGAACGCCCAGTTTCACCCCGAGGTGCGTATCGAACGTCGTATACTGATCGCCGCTGCTCATGTGCGGACTGATGAAGCAATGGAGCTTGCGATGACGATGAACCGTTCCATCCGGCAGAGCGACGACGTACGTATTGTAGAAACGGCCGTCGTCGGCCAACTCGATCAAACCGGCGCCAACGATCAATTGAAAACGCTGGGCCAGTTCGATCAGCCTTTGTGTCGTACTTCCTGCCGGAACCGGTTCGGCCAGCGCGGCGACGCCATCCTGATCCAACTTGTGAACGTGCCAATAGCCTGTGACGCACATCTCTGGAAAGACGATGATTTGCACGCCTGACTCGGCGGCGCACACGCACCAGTTTTCGATCTTCGTCAGATTCGCCTGCTTGTCGCCGGGCAAATGCTGAAACTGAACTGTTGCGCAGCGAATCGTCGCCATTTATCGAGAACGCCAGAAGCTGGGAATAAAGAGAACCGCGACGGCGAAGATTTCGAGCCGTCCGAGCATCATCAGCCAAACGAACAGCATCTTCGTCCACCAGGTGAAGTTCGAGTAGTTCTGCGTCGCGCCGATCACCCCCAAGCCCGGACCGATGTTGTTCAAGGTCGCCGCCACGCTGGTCGCGCTGTCGATCAGCTTGTGTTCGATATGCACCTGCGACGTTCCCCAGGTAGCATCAGGCTCCAGCGTGATGATCGCCATCCAGCTGAAGACGAACAGCACCAGGATCAAACCGAAGTAGACCAGGATGTTCTGCTGCAAATCGGGATCGTCGACCGGCTTGCCGCCGAGACGCAGCGGGCGAATCACGGTCGGATGGTACGCCTTTTCGATCTGCAGGTAGAGAATCTTGTGGAACAGGATATGACGGATCACCTTCAATCCGCCGCCGGTGCTGCCGGCGCAACCGCCAACGAACATCAGCAAAAAGAGAACGCCGCGGCCAAAGCTGTTCCAGCCGTCGAAGTCATGCGTGCCGTAGCCAGTGGTCGTCATGATCGAGACGACCTGGAATAGCCCATATCGAAGCGCATCCGACGCTTCCGAAAACAGCGACTGCTCGGCGTGGCTGCGGAAGTCGCCGTAGCTCATGCCGAAAGCGATCACCAGCGCCGTCGCACCCCCGAGCACCATCATGTAGGTGCGCCACTCGACGTCTTTCCACAACGCGCTAAAGCGACGCTTCACGACCAGATAGTACAAGAGCATGAAGTTCATACCCGCCAGGATCATGAAGACGATGACGACGTATTCGATCCAGAAGCCGGTGTAGGGATCCGCCTTGTAGAAATGTCCCAGGCTATCGTTGAAGGTGCTGAAACCGCCGGTCGCCATCGTGCCGAACGCATGGCAAAGGGCGTCGAAAAACGTCATGCCCAGCAGCCACAGAATGAACGTCAACACCGCGTTTAGCGCCAGGTAAATCGCCGTGAAGTACCACGCCGTCTGCTGCATGCGCGAGTGGGCGCCTTCTTTGGACGGACCAGGCATTTCGTTGTGCATCAGCGCCTTCCCGGCCGAGCCTTGTCCGAGCACCACCACGAAGAGCACGATGATGCCCAAACCGCCGAGCAAGTGCGTACTGCTGCGCCAGAACAAGATGCAGTGCGGCACCAGCACCGGATCTTCCAGATTGGCGATCACGGTGGCGCCGGTCGTACTGAAGCCCGACTGCGATTCGAACAGGGCGTCGGCCAGATTCATCTTCACGGGACGAATGCGATAGTGATTAAAGCGATCGCCGGGCGCCGGCTCTTCTTCGGGCGAGATCAATGCGTCGGCCCATTCAGGATTCGCCTTTAGTTCGTCGAAGGCGGCGATCAACTTCTCCCCGTCGTCGGCCGATGCTAACTCCTGACGCGAGATTCCGACCGCTTTGGCGTCGATCAAGATCGTGACCAGCCGATATTGCAGCGGCGTAATCGGTTCGACGTTTTCGTTGTAGACCTGCGGCGGATGGTCTGGGTTGTCGAACAATCGGACCGATAAACTACGCGAAGCGCCGCTCAACACGAACGGCAAGCCGCCGAGAATGGTCGCCAAGACCCAGCTTAAACCGACCACCGCCATCGCTTCTTTGCGAAACAGTTCTCCCTTCGCCGAGCGACCATAGTAAGAGAGCGCCGCCCAGCAGATGAAGCAGAGGCCGATCGAGATCACCAGCGACTGAAAGCCGGCCGTCTCAAAACCGATCGCCGCTTCGGACGTGCGATGCCCCAGCGCAGGAAACGCCCACGGGAGACTGAACGTCATCGTAATGCCGATCAACAGGCAGACGATCGACAGAAATTTGCAAACCAGGCGAAAGTTCATCGGCGCTTATCGTCTTGAGGCGCTGCTTGAAGGTTAGCGACCATTGGTGTGAAACAATTCGAGCATCGCATCGACCGCGCCGTCTTCCACCAGCGCTACGACCGTATCTCCTGGACTCAATCGATCATCCGCCGTCGGCACGCGCACATAGTCGGAAGACATTACCGCCGCGATCAAGCATTGCGGCGGCAGTTTCAAATTCGCCAGCACGTGCTCAGTCGCTTTCGCGCCGGCCAAGACTTCGATTTCGACGATCGCAATGCTGCCGCCGGGAATCTGCTTGCGGGTCACGATCGGACCGTTGTTCAAAAAGCCGAGCACCTGGCGAGCCATCACGTTACGCGGGCTGACCGCCAGGTTGATCCCCAGTTTGTTGACCACGTTGGCGTAGTCGGGTCGCTGGACGATCGCCATCAACTGCGGCGCGCCCAATTCGCCCGCCTCGACGCAGGCCATGATGTTGTTTTCGTCGTCGCCGGTGCAAGCCACAAAGACGTCGCACGCATTCACGCGTTCCTCTTCCAGCACCACGCGGCGAGTCGCGTCGGCCAGAATCACCGTCGTATGCTCCAAGAGTCGCGACAGGTACTCGCAACGCTCCTTGTTCGTTTCCATCAGCGAAACGTTGAAGCGATGCCCTTCCAGCATGCGAGCCAGGTGCAAGCCGGTTTCGCCGCCGCCGGCGATCACCACCGAACGCCGCACGTCAGGCTTCGCCTGGAACTTGCCTTTCGCCTCGTCGATGTTCTCGCGACTTCCGATTACCGTAATCCGGTCGCCGGGTGCGATCGCATCGTTGGCCCCGGCGATCCACATCTTGCCGTCGCGCTGAATCGTGCCGATGCGCGAACCGCGGGGTAGCTCCAACGTCTTCAGCGGATGTCCCATCGCCCGGGTCGCTTCGGTGCAGACGATCTCCTGCACTTCCAGTTCGCCGCGGGCGAAGTTTTCCATCACCGCGCTGCCTGGCGTACGAATGCCGCGCAAGAATTCGATCGCCGAAAGATGCTCCAGGCTGAGCAGACGATCGATCTTGAAATGTTCCTGATAGTCGAACGTGCTCAAGTCGCGAAAGACGCGGCCGTACACGCGAGCGACCGTTCGGCGGGCGCCCATCGCTTTGGCCATGCTCGCCGCGACGATATTCACTTCGTCGTCGCCGGTAACCGAAAGGCAGAGGTCGCAACCGAGAATGTCGGCCTGAAACAGCACCGCCGACTCCGACGCCGAACCGCACAGGGCGCGAACGTCCAACTCATTGTTCAATCGGCGGACCGTTTCGGGGTCACGATCGACCACCGTCACGCTGTGGCGATTGCGGCACATCAAGTCGGCGATCCAAGAACCGATCGTTCCGGCGCCCAAAACTACGATTCTCATCGTTTACTCACTTGTTCCGCTAGCGCCGTCGCAACCATCGCAACGACCACGCTGAAACGGAACTTTCCCTTTCGTATTGAGCGCTGCCTCGGGGATTTGGATATCCTCCAGCACGCGACCATGCACCACCGTCTCTTCGACGATTCGCGGCACATCTTGGAGGGTTACCCCACCGTACCAGATCGCTTGCGGGTAAATCACAATCACCGGACCGCATTCGCATTGATCCAGGCATCCCGCACTGTTGGCCCGGACTTCTCCTTTTAATCCGTGCCGTTTCAGCTCTTTCTTGATGGCGTCGCGAAGTTCGCCGCCGCCAAGTTCGTCGCACGAGCCGCGGGGATGTCCCTTCTCGCGACGATTTTCGCAAATGAAAATGTGGTGCGTAAATGCCGGCACGCAGAATCTCGCGCTAAAGGTGAATCGTCAAGCCGTAAACTTCCAATCGTAAGCTGTTTGCGGTTCGATTCTAGCCGGCAACCGCCCCCGTGCGACAAATATTGGGGGACGGATCGCCCGCGCAGCTTCACTTTGGGGGGCCTGATTAAAGGAAACCCTGATCCCGCAGGAACTGCGTCATCTGCTTGGTCGTATCTTGGTAGGCGCTATTATCGCCGCGGCCCTGGTTGAAAAAGCCGTGTCCCGCGTCGTCATAGCCGACCAACTTGCACAGACAACCCAGTTCACGCATTTTCTCGGCATAGCGTTCGACGGTCACATAGGGAACGGTTTCGTCCGCTTTCCCATGAAAAATAATCGTCGGCGGCATCTTGGCGTGAAGATGGTGATACGGGGAAAGATTTTCCGGCTCGGTCCCCATCCGCGCCGCCAAGCCGTTCATCCGCTTTAGCACTGCCGGCGGCAACTGCTTCTCAGGCGCCAAGATAACGGCCGGGTTAAAGAGAACCAGTGCATCGGGGCGACTGCTGATCGTCGCGTCTTCCGACGACTCCTCGAATCCGTCGATCGCCGCGGTACAGGCCGCGAGATGTCCGCCGGCCGATCCGCCGCCGGCGGCGATACGCTGCGGATCGATCCCCAACCTTTCGGCGTTGGCGCGGGCCCAACGGACGGCGCTCTTCGCGTCGGCGACGCACGAGTCGGCTTTCACCTTGTGACGCGAGGCGACCCGATATTCGGCCGCCATCGCGACCATTCCTTCTTTGGCCAACAGTTCGCAATGCGGGAAGAATTGCTTTGGCGAACCGCTGGTCCAACCGCCCCCAAAAAAGAAAACGATCGCCGGGCTCTTCGCCTGCGCCGTATGGTCGGCCGGCTCGTAGATATGCATCGTCAGCTCGACGTCGCCCACTTTCTTGTAGACCTCGGTCCGCTGCTTCACACCGTCGCTGGTCTTTTCTTCGGCCTTCGCGGTCGCAAGCGGCAATAGCATCCAACCGATCAGCAGCGCCGGCAGACAGCGCGTCACAAGCAATCGTCGCATGGGATCCTCTTAGAAAAAGCGTCAAAGGAGGAAGGTGGGATGATGCGTGCCATTCTAGCCTAGGGGGGAGGTCGATTTCCACTTCCCGCAGCGTCGCCAGGCCCCAACCTGCTCTCCGGCCCTGTTTTCGCGTAAAATGGGTCGTTTCTTACCAAGTCGCCGTTTTCGGGTAATCGACCGCGTGTTTCACTGGGGAATGTGGATCGTTTTTGGCCTGCCAGCCGTCGGCGCAGGTTTGCTGCTGCTGCGCGGGCTCTATCTGGCCGCCTTCCCCCCGGATCGCAAGCTGATCGCCAAGGCGATCGAATTCGCTCACCAGACGACCGGTCGCCCGATCAAAGACATCCACAGCGGCGAGATCCGCGGCTTCGATGGAAAGCGGACCTACATCCGGATCTTCTTCGACGACAACGCGAAGTTCGGCTCACCGGTCGGTCCACCCCGCAAGTATTACGCGGTCGATATCGAAAGCGGCGAAGTGACCGAGTCGTCGGTGCAAGAGTCGCGGCCGTTTCGTTGGGGCCCCCCTGATCCAGCTGACCACGAAGTACCGTCAACGACGGAGTAGTAGGCGATACTCGTCAATCGTCGCCGCCGCCGCCGCGTCAGCGTGATAACGCTGGTGCACCGCCAGGCAACCTTCCATCCCCAGTCGACGACTTTCGGCCCGATTGGACAAAACCGCAGCCAACTTCTGAGCCAAAGCGGTCGAATCGTCAGGCGGAACAAGATGTCCGCCGCCGGTCGCCGCTAACAGTTCCGGAAAAGCGCCATGTGCCGGTTGAATCACCGGCACGCCGGAAGCGAGCGCTTCCAGCACAAACAATCCTTTCGGTTCCCGATAGATCGTCGGCGTCGACAAGACGTCAATCGAATGGAGGAACTCCACCTTGCCGTGGCGATCGACTTCGCCGACGTAACGATACGCTTCCCCCAGTCCGGCGGCGTTCAGCTTGTCGAACTGCTCTTCGGCGAACTTCTTATGTTGGGCGCCGAGGTAGCCTGCGATTTTCAATTCGGCACGCTCCATTCCCGGCATCTGCCGCAACTGGACGAACGCGTCGACCAGCAAGTGCAGTCCTTTCTCCGGCGCCAAACGCGCCAGATAACCGATCGTCGGCGGCGCGTCTTCCAGAAAAGGACGGTTCTGGGCAAGCTCCAACGGAAAGTCGGCGACGTCGATCCCCAGCGGTACGATCCGAAACTTCTCGATCGGCGTCTGGAACCACTCGCTCATGAACTCGGCGTAATAGCGACTGAAGACGATGAACCCATCGACCTGCTGAGCCAACTTGCGAATCTCGGCGAGCGATTTCGATTTGTAAGGTTCCGGCAGATCCTCTAGGAAGATGTCGTCTCCCTGCAGCGTGACGACGATTGGCGCGTCGGTCTTGCGGCGGATCGCGCCGATACAGCCGCCGATCAAGATGTTCGACAAGTTGATGACCTGCGGCTTGACCGAGTCAGCCAACCAATCGGCCAGGCGAACCGCTTCTTGCCGCTGGTTGCCATGTTCGCCGCGCAGCATCGAGAGGGTAAGCGCACCGAGATTCTTCGCGCTCGTCTCAATTCCCCGCGAAGTCGCCCAGTTGATAATCGCCGGGCGATCGAGCCAATGCGTGATGAAGCTCGGCAGAAAGCGATAGCCGGGGATCGACTGTTCTAAGTAGACGTTGATCCCGCCGTAAAAGAGATGCTCGTCGCTGACGTTCTCTTCGTCGGTCCGAATCGGCGTGTAGGTCGGAATCAGGTGAACGTCATGTCCGGCCCGATGCATCGCCCGCGCGATTGTATTGTCGCGCATGCAACTGCCGCAAAACATCCCGGCGCTGCCGGCGGTGATCGAAGCGATAGTCAGCGGAGCGTCAGACATAGCGAGGGGGAGCTAAGGAAGAGGAATTGCGTTTCATTAGTAGCCCGAAGCGCAAGCGAGGGAAATGCGTTGGGCTAAAATGACGAATGTCGAAACCAGAATGTCGAAGGAAAGAGAGTTCGTCATTCGAGCTTCGGCATTCGTCATTCATTTGCAACCTCAATTCCCTCGCTTGCGCTTCGGGCCGCTAAAGACACTATTGTAGACGGCGGCCGCCATCGCGATAGTTGGCCGATTCACGAACCGCGGGCGATTAGTTTGCGCTGCGGAGCGCTTCGATCGGATCGAGATTAGCCGCACGGCGGGCCGGATAGATGCCGAAGACGACCCCAACCACCACCGAGATGATGAACGCAATCGGAATCGAGATCGGCACAATACTGGGGCGAACTTCACGAATCGTATCAGGCAACATTGCGATCAGCTCGGGATCGTAGTTCTGCACTCCCCACCGCATCAGATCGACCGCCGGCACGCAGAAGAGGCCGCCGACAATCCCCGTCAAACCGCCCACGACCGAGAGGACGATCGTCTCGACCAGAAACTGTCGCACGATGTCGCGACGTTTGGCGCCAATCGCGCGGCGAATACCGATCTCGCGCGTGCGTTCGGTCACGGTCGCCAACATGATGTTCATAATGCCGATGCCGCCGACCAACAGCGAGATCGCCGCGATCAGCCCCATGAAGACCATGAACATCAAACGGGTCTGACGCGATTGCTCCAGCAGTTCCAGCGGCACCACCACTGAAATGTCTTTCGCCCGATCATGATGAGCCAGACTGGCCCGAATCACGTCGGCCGTCGCCAACACTGCCGGCACGTCCAGCAGATTGCTGTTCTTTTTGATCCGCAGGGTGATCTGATTCAGCTCGACGATTTCCCCTTCAAAGCTGCCGGCGCGACGGGTCATTACCTGGTCGCCAATCCGCTGCCAAAGGGTCGAAATCGGAATGTAAACGTCTTTGTTGAACTCTTGTCCTGACATGCTGCCGCCGATCGCCGCGGTCGCCGCTCTCGGCTTGAGAACGCCGACGACCGTGTAATAGTCGGCCTCCACATGAATCTGCTTGCCGATTGGATCGGCGAAGCCGAACAGCCGCTCCGAGACTTCCGCCGCCAAAACGCAAACGTTGTCGCGACCGCGCACCTCGGCGTCCGAAAGAAAGTGCCCCTTTTGTACGTCCAAGCGAGTCACTTCCGCGTATTCCGGCGTGCAGCCGACCAGCCGTCCAAACATGCTGCGTGGGCCATAGCTGAACTCGCGGCGAATCTCGCGGATCGGAATCGCCAGGTCGATCGTCGGGATCGTCTCTTGCAACAGCAGCAAGTCGTCCCGAGTCAGCCCGTAGGGAGTCAGCCCACGAGCGCTTTCGTTCGCTTCGGCCGGCGGCTTGACGCTGCGGACCAACACATTCTCGGCGCCAAGCCCTTCGATCTGCTCTTGCGCCTTGAGACTGATCCCTTCGCCGATCGCGACTAGCCAGATGACGCTCGCCACGCCGATGAAGATGCCGAGAATCGTCAGCATCGACCGCATCGGATGGAGCAGCAAGCTCTTGACGCCAAGTTTCCAGACTCGTATGCCGAGCATTTTCCATTAGCTCCGCATCAAGAGGCTGCGGCCGCGAGGGCCGAACGACGATTCTCGATCTTATAGTCGGAAGCGATCTGCCCATCCGACATTCGCATCACGCGCTGCGCATGCTCCGAAACGTCATCTTCGTGCGTCACGATAATGATCGTCCGACCTTCGTTGTTCAGTCGCTCAAACAGCGCCAGAATCTCTTCGGTCGTGCGGGAGTCAAGGTTCCCCGTCGGTTCGTCCGCCAGAATGTATTCCGGATTGTTGATCAAGCTGCGAGCGACGGCGACGCGCTGCTGCTGACCGCCGGAAAGCTGCATCGGGCGATGGTCCAAGCGTCCCTTCAGACCGACCATCAAGGCCAGCTCTTTGCAGCGGCGGCGATCTTCGGCCGTTACTTTGCCGCGATAGTAGAGCGGGACTTCGATATTCTCCAGCACGGTCAATTGCTGGATCAAGTTGTACGCTTGAAAGATGATGCCGACGCGTGAGGCTCGCATCTGCGAGAGATCGTCGTCCGAGAGAGTGCTGGTATCATAACCGCCGAGGAGAATGCGCCCCTGCGACGGTCGATCGAGACACCCCAACATGTTAAGCAGCGTGCTCTTGCCGGAACCGGACGTCCCCATGATGGCGACGTAGTCCCCTTCCGGCACGTCGAACGAAACGCCGCGCAGCGCGTGGACCGTTTCTCCCTTCAGATGATAGATCTTCCGAAGGTCTTCGACCTGCACCGCATATTTCACTGGCCCCCTCCGGCCGGCCGTTGGCGTTCAGGCTGCGCCGCGTGTTCCTGCGTCGCAGCGGCGGAGGTCTCCGCGTCGGCGACCTGATCCTGAGTCGGCTTCTTCTTCGACTCCTTGGGCGCCGCATTATCGGTTGTCGCTTCGGCGCCGATTTCGGCGGCGTTCAAGGCGCCGTCCCCGTCGCGATCGTACTTGTTGGCGATCTTTTCGACGTCGGCTGCGGCGGAACTGGTGACCGAGGTCGTCGCAGTCGATTTTTCTCGAGCGTTCACCTCTTCAAACCGCTGGGCGATTTTTTCGGCCGGCGAAACGGCGGCCGGCAGATCGACGCTATCGAGGAAGCCGCGGGGGTTCATCGCGACCTGGTCTCCCGGCTGCAGCCCTTTGCTGATCACGACGAAGCGGCTGTTGTTCGAGCCGATCTCCACTCGTCGCGCTTGCACCATGCCCGACGCGTCGCGCAGGATGCAGAAGTGAGAACCGTCATGTTCGTAGACCGCTTGAACCGGAGCCTGCACGACGTCGGCCGACGACTCGACATGAATCGAAACCTGCGACGTCATGCCCGGCTTGATCTGCATGGTCGGGTTCAGCACTTTGACGGTCACCGCATACTTCTTGACCGACGAGCTCATCCAGTTTCCCGGCGTCGGATATTCGTTGACGCGGATCACTTCCCCCATCAGTTCCAAATTGTCGTAAGCGTCCAGCTTGATCGTCGCCGGCATTCCCTTTTCGATCAGCGCGATCCGCGACTCGTTGACGTCGCAGACGATCTGCATCGCTTCGTAGTCGGGGAGACGAACCAGTGTCTGGCGTTCACGAACCTTGGCGCCCGGCTCCAAGACGAAGTCGCTCGAATCGCGGCCGCTCGAAACGTTGGCATAGACGACCTGGCCGTTTTGGGGAGCCCGAATCTCGCACGCGGCGATCTGATCTTCAAAGAACTGGAGCATCTTGTTTTCGAGTTCCAGCCGTTCCTTCGCCGCCTCCAGGTCGGCTTCCGCCACCTTGATGTTGCTGTCGAGCTCTTTGATTTTCTTTTCTTTGGTGTATTCCTGCAGCACCTTCTTTTTGGTCTGCGACTTTTCGAGTTCGATCTTCGCCTTCTTCAGCGCAAACTGATCCCCCTGCAATTGCAGCGAGGTGACGTAGCCTTTGGCGGCGAGACGACCGCTATAGAGCAAATACTCTTCCGCGCGACGAACGTTTTCTTCAGCCAGCGTGATTTCGCTTTCGATTTCGTTCAACTCTTCCATGAACGTACCGAGAACATACTCGTTCATCGCGATCTGAGCGGCGGCTAACTCATTTTCAGCCTTGGAGAGAGACGCGATCGATTGCGTCACGTCCATCTGCTGTAGCGTTTGCTCTTCTTCCAGCGCCGACGAGTCCAAACGGATCAGCAGATCCCCTTTCTTCACCGGAGCCCCTTCGTCGATCGCCCACAAGATTTCGAATGAGTTGGTCGTGCGATAGCTGCGCACTTCCGACTTCACTTCGACGTTCGAGGCGCTTTCGACCTGGCCTCGCTCAACCACATCATGCAGGAACGCGCCTCGTTCAATGGTGTGGAACAACTCGTTCGACGCAACCACGCCTTTGGCGCTCGGACGATTCCAATAAAACGCTGCGCCAACGATGACGCTAACGACAGCCAGTGAGGCAACCACCAATCGCGTCGTCGATCCTCGACGACCGTTGGCCGAGACCCCCAGCAAATGAACAGTGTTAAATCCTGTCATCGTGTGCTCGTAGGGTGGGTCGCACGCGTGCTTGCATGCGAGGTGGTGGGATGGAGGCGGGGCGAGTCGCAATGATGCGAGTCGTCCTGAATTGTAGCCAACTAAAAGGGGCAAGTCACCCGCAAAAATGGTCGCTAAAACCTCTCCTTTGCGCAGATATTCTGCTAGCGACAACCTTGCCGCAATTGGATTTAACCCCTGACCAGTTCAAGAGTTTCGCTCACGCCAGATCTTTTTTAGTGAGCTGTTTCACTTACCAGACTACCGCAAATTAGCCATACGTAAGTCGACAATCATTCTTGGTGAAATTGAGATTTCGCCGAGAAAATCACGCGATATCTCCCCTTATGCCCTGTACTACTTCGCATTTGGGGGCGGAATCACGTCATCCAAAATGCCATTGTCCATCGGTGGAAGCGGAGCTCGCAAATCCATTGGCAAGTCTTCGAGCACCCCTGCGCCGTCCTGGTTTTCTGCTGGCTGCGGCGTTTCGATCATCTCGCCGTCGCCGCTCAAGAGATTCGAGCGAGTTCGCCACGAAGCGGTGTCGAGCGGACCGGGATCAATCCAGATGCCCCGGCTATCCAATTGCATCGTCCCCATGTCGAGGTCCAGGCTGCGGCGCAACACCTCGTAGTTGACTGCGACGCCCAAAAAGTCATTCTGAGCGCTGAGCAAACTATCGAGGGCGTTAATCAAGTCTCGAGCGGTCGACGAGTCGAACTTCTGTTGATCCTGGTTCGGCTTCGACGGTTCCTGCAGACGCAACTGCGTTCGTTCGACCTGCGAGATCGCCACTTGGACGGCGGCGCGACGCAGTTCGAAGTTGATCTTATTGACGTCGATCGTACGAATCGTGTCGCGAAGGCCGCGGCAGACGAGATCGCGGAACTCGTAATACTGACGCCGCGTCCGTTCATAGGCGATTTGCGACTCGCGGTAGTTGTTCCGTTCGACCAGCCGCGTCACCGGCGCATCCCATTGCAAGCCGACGCGCAGTCGTCCATTGTCGGAATTAAACTTCACCGGGTTCGTCCCCAGGTTGCCGATGTCGCCCGAGAAGACGACGTCGAGATCGGCTTCCAGGTCGTTGGCGAAGAAGCCGATTTGCCGCCACGAGTCGACCAGCGCCGCTTGGGCGTTCATCCAGTCGCGGCGATTCGCCCGGGCGATGTCGAGCGCCTCTTCGGCCGAAATATCGACTTCGGTCAGCGTGATCGATTCGGTTCTGGCTCGCGCCTGAACCAGCGACAAGCCGAGGACATCGGAAATAAGGGCCGAAATCTCGCTTGGCGCCTGGCCGAAGACTTCGGCTTGCGCCCGCTTGAACAACTCCTGCGGGGTCAAGTTCGGCGCGTCGACTTGCAGCTTCTCGATGTCGGCGATCAACTTATCAAGCGTTTCGCCATGCAGGGCGAAATCTTCCTGCAAATCGACTTGGATCGCGTCCAGCTGATCGGGCAAACGGGTCAGGCGTCCAGTGCTAAGCACGCCGTTGGTGACCGACTCTTGCGTGGTCGGCTTGCCGTTCTGCGTTCCGTATTCAGCCAATTGCCGCTGAATCTCTTCTAGCTCGGTGACCCGCTGCGGCAACATCTCGCGCAGACCATCGACGTCTTTCGCGACCAGCGGCGCGAACTCCGAGGCGACGCGGCCCCGCAATTCTTGGATCTGTCGCAACTTCGCCACGATCCCGGCGAAGGTCATTTGCGACTCTTCGTTCCAAACCAGCTCCGGCTCTAGTTGCTGCAGCGGATCGAGCTCTGCCGCAGTTGGGTCCGGCAACATGCCGATGATCGATTCGCCAAGTTCGATCTGCAGATCGGTCAGCTGATTTTGCACGCGCGTAAACGCCGGCTCGATCAGATTGAATTGGTTGAAGAAGGGATCGACGTCCAAGTTGACCGGCAATTCCGGCGGCAATCCGAGATCGATCTTGTAGAGGTCCAACCGGTTCGCAAATGACGCCCGATTGGCAAGGAGCGAGCTTTGTTCGCGGAAGAGGGCCTGACGCGTCAGTTCCACTTGGAACGAGTCGATACGCCCCGCTTCGAAGTACGATTCGAGCTGCGTCAAACTGCTCCGCAGCCCGGCGATGTTCGATTCCTGGTTACGAATGTTTTGCTCGGTCTGCAGCAATCCCATGTAACCGCCGGCCGAGAACGAACCGCTGGCGCCGACGCTCGGAAATCCGATTCCGCCTGCCGCTGGTCCCGGCCCGGCCGAACGCCCAGCGACGATCTCCAGGTAGAACCCGCGCTGAAAACGTTCCATCTGACGAACATTCGCGAGCAGATCTCGTTCCGATTGCGTCAGCTGTTCAAGCACGACCCGTCGACCGCCGCCGCGCAATAGCGGCTGCACCAGCGAGAAGTCGATTAGCGAGTTGACCGAATGCGTATTTGGTCCGGAGAATTCCCACACCAGCTGGTTTGCGAAACCAACCACCAGTTCGCCGCCGGGGGCGAACAGCTTTTCCATTTGGATGCCGCGCGTGTTGGCTTGCAGTTCGCTCGACGAACGAGAGCCGCTGCGCTGCGGACCATCGGCGGTGAAGATCGTTTCGTACCCGCCAAAGAACTGCGCGTCAAAGCGGAATCGCTGGAAACTGACGTTGAGTGCGGAGAGATACAGGTCTTCCAGCTCGGTCTGGTAATCGCGCGAGTTGAGCCGCGCCAGTTCGACGACGCGATCGTCGTTGAGCGTCAACGTGCCGTCATGGTTCAACGGCAGAAAGGCGAGCCACGCCGGATTCTCGACCGAGTCGATAACCCCGTTCTTGGTCCACTTCTGATAGTTCTTCTTGCCGTCCACGAAGTACATCAATTCGTTCGACGCGGGATCGTCGAGCGGCTGCGGCGGGAAGTCTTCCGAGTACGGATCGAACATCCGTGATTCCGGATTCGGGTAAACCGAATAGTCCGGCAGCTCCCACCGAGGATCGCTCGCCTTCTGCGCAATCAGGTGATAAGCGTCCGCGTCTGCCTGATCATGATAAAAGCCGCGAGTTCGAAAGCAGCCGGCGACCAAGATCAACCCCAGACAGACGGCCAGCGCTACGGCGCCGCCGCGAGATCCAGGTCGAATCAGGTCTTGATGTCGCTTCATGAAACCATTTCCGTCTTAGGCTGCGCGCTCAGCCGAGGTGGGAGTCTTGGAGGAGTGGGAAGAGGGAGAGACCTGAAGTTGCGTCGCATGACGCAGCGCTTCGGACGCCAGCGGAGTACACTCGTGAGCTTCCTCCAGCTTGCTCCACCGTGCGGCGATGGCCGCTCCGGCGGTATGAATGACTTCGACCCCGGCGTCGGTCAATCGCCACTGCTGACGCCGACGATCGTGCGGGTCACGTTGAGCGTCGATCCACTCGCGTTGGCGAAGTCGTTCGACGATCGCACTGATTTGCGCCGGCGAAACCGCCAAGCGATCGGCCAATTGACGCTGCGATGGAGGATTCGCCACGTCGTCATAGGCGGCCAGGACCAGGAATTCGTTTTCGCTCAGTTGGGCGTCTGAAAGCGCTTCCGCCAGCGCCCGGCGGACCAATCGGTCGAGCCGGCCTGTCGATTCGGCCAAACGAGCGAAGATTCGCCAGCGACTTGCGGCGTTTTGTTCGGCATCCATGCCGTTCCCTTTCGCAATTCGAAAGCCGCCGGCCGACTTGCCTGCGACTGCGGATCGTATGAATCATTCCAGATGAAACGATTCCCTGTGGGGATGATTCGTCCCCGAAAGCGTCGCCACTTGAATCATTCAGCGGGAAATCGTCTGCGGCCTGTACCGACTTCGATAACACCCCAGCAGAGACCAAACCCTTCCATGTGGGGGACCCTGGTGCCAAAGTTGGCCGAAAAGACCGGCACTCCGCGACGGAAGTGCTATGTTAGAAAGAGGTTAGGAAACCAGAAAGGCACAGACAAACTTGACTGCCCATTTTTCCTAGTCTATTATCGACCCATCCTATGCGCCTGCGATTTCCGCAGAATTTGCGCGTCGGCGGCGACATAGGAATTAAACTAGAAAGACTCGTCACCTTTTGACGGCGTCGCTTGCGATCCCCAATAGGCTTTCTCCTCCGCTCAAGCCAAAGACCTGACATGACCATTTTCTACATCGTGATCGCGGTGCTGGTGCTGCTGTTTGGGATCTTGTCGTATCTCAACTTTCAGACTTGGCATATCGTCACCGTGCTAGCGACGTTCTCCGCGTTCTTCGCCGCGTTTGCGTTCATGGTGCTGAGCGCTTTGGTTTTGAAGACGCAAGCCGCCTGGCGAGCCGACTATCAAAGTAAGACCGAAACGCACGCGCGTCTCGAAGCGGAAGTGAAAGCGCTGGAAACCGGCGTCGCGATCAACGAACAGACCGGCCGCATCGTTTCGAACGACGAACCGTTCGCTTCGGTCCTGACCGCCAACGCCGAACTGAAACGAGTCCTGCACAATCGCGGTCGCGTTTGGCGCGGTTGCCAGGCAGGTCAATTGGCGCAAAACTCGATCGACGTGGTGATGCCGGCGCGTCAGCCCGATCCGACCAATCCGATGGCCCCGGCGCCGTCGCAAGATCGTTCGCTCGCCGTCGATACGGTCGTTTACGCGTTTGGTGAAGTTCCTCGTCCGAACGGCATCGTGCTGCCAGGCGTTTATCTGGGCGAATTCATCGTCACGACGACCAACTTCCCGACCGTCTCGCTGGAACCGGCGCTGCCGCTCACGCCGCAACAAGCGGCGCTGGTCAGCAAAGGGGGAAGCTGGACGCTATACGACCAAATGCCGACCGACAACCGCGAAATCTACGCCGAAATGGAACAACCCGAAGTCGATCGAATCATCGACGATACGTTCAATTGGGGCGGCGGCGATCCGGCTGTCGCAGCCATGTTGAAGGATCAATTCGCCCGCACCGGCAAGACGGCCGATCCGAACGATCCGCCGGCCACCGTCTGGAAACGAGTGACCTTCCTGAAAGATCTCTCGGTCGACGTCGACTCCGATTCGGACGTCACCGGCCCGCGGGAAAACTTCGAGTCGGCCACCGGCCTGGCGGTCGCTCCTGAACTGAAACAGGGCGCCGCGACCGAATTCAAGCAAGGGGACACCACTTTGCTTGACGCGACCACCGCCGCCGAGTTGTCTGCGGACGGTACCGTGAAGATCGAAGAAGACGTCTACCTCCGCCCGCTGCACGACTTCAGCAGCGAGTTCCGCTTCGCCTACTCGATGCTCAACAGCGTCCGCGATCAGATCGCCGCTTACCAGGGAGAAATCACCCTGACCGACGCCCAGATCACCCGGACCCAGGAAGTGACGCAGCGTCGCGAGGCGCTCGGCATGTCGCTCGACAATGACCTGAACAACGTCACCAACGAGCTGGAACAGATCACGGCCTTCAACGACAAGATGGAAGCTCACCTGAAAACGGTCCTGGCCGAAGTGAGCCGCACCTATCGCTCGGTCCAGACCCTGCGAGAAAAGCTGGTCGAAACGCAAGAGAAGTTGAAGTCGGAAATCGACTCGCGTCTGACCGCCGACGAGCAGCAAACGACTCTCTAAGCTGGGTGCCGGTTGCCACGTCTTCGTGGCAATGATTGTGGGCGGATCATGATTATTTGAAGGCCCTCTGCGTCACCGTCCTAAGCGTCAGGCCGCACCTCTGCCAAATTGCTGAACGCATTCATTGCCACGCAAAGCCGTGGCAACGGCACCCTTGTTATTCTCGAGTGCTATCACCCACCCCGCTCGCCCCTCCCTAGGGGCGAAATCTGCTCTAGGTCGGCGCTGTGCGGCCTGTTAAACTGGCCCGCTGCGGAAGCCTCTCCCCCGATGCGCCTTCCGCGTCGCAGCGACAGGGATGTTCGTTGTGACCGCAAGCAACATGTGCACGTTGGTACGCCTCGAATGAAGAACGGAATCTTCGCCGCCGCGGCCCTGGCCTTGGTCCAATTCACGGTCGCCGCTCAGGCTCAAGCTCCCGTCGTCCCCGCTAGTCAAGTCGCCCCGCAGCGCGCCCCGGCTCCTCCCCAGATGCCGACGCCGCAATGGGTCGCCGAATTGACTCCGCAGCACTTGAAGTACCTGGACGACATTCTCGGCTACTGGGAATTCCGCAGCAGCAAAGTGCAGCAGTACGAATGCCAGTTCCATCGCTGGGAATACGACTCGGTCTTTGGACCGCCGCAAGATCACAAGACGTACGCCGCCGGCGAACTGAAATATGAAAACCCGGACAAGGGAAGCTTCCAATTGTCGGAACTGCGCGAATACCGCGCTCCGCAACAGCCGAACCAGCCGCCGACCTACGAACCGGTCCCCGGCGACTTCCTGGAACATTGGGTTTGCGACGGCAAATCGATCTTCGAGTTCAACGCTCCGAAGAAGCAGCTGATCGAACGTCAGCTGCCGCCGGAACAGCAAGGGCAAGCGATCAAGAACGGTCCCCTTCCCTTCATGTTCGGCGCCAACAAAGAAGAGATCAAAGCTCGCTACTGGCTCCGCGTCACCACGCCGCCGGGTAACGACAAAGAGTACTGGATCGAAGCGTGGCCGAAATACCTGGAAGATTCGCAGAACTTCCATCACGTCGAAATCGTGATCGATCAGGCCGAGTTCCTGCCGTTTGCGATTCAGGTCTTCGATCGCAACTGGAACCCCTACGCCCAGCCGCCGGTTCATACCCGCACCGCGTATGAGTTCAAGAATCGCAAAACCTTCTCGCAAGGCGACTTCGCCTTGAACGTGCAGCAGCTGAACCTCTTCCGCCGCGCGTTCTACGAACCGAGCCTGCCGTCGGGCTGGCAGAAGGTGGTCGAGAAACCGGAAATTGCCGCCCAGCCGGGTCAAAACCAATTCGGCGCTCAACAACCAGGCGGCGTGCAGAACGTTCCGCTCGGTCTGGCCCCCCGCGGCCCGAATCAACAAAACGGCATCCCGCGCTAAGCCGCGCCACACTAGCCCGCAGCGCAAGCAAGGGACTGCGGCAGGCCAATACAACAAACGTCGAAGGCCGAATGACGAACTGCTCGTCATTCGGCCTTTTCTCGTTTCCGTAACCACACTTCCAGTGACGCGCGAGCGGAATGAAAACAGCGATTCGTCCGGCCGGGCTTCGCCTGCGACCGAGATGCGCTAACCTGGTATTCATGCTGAATTCTCCAGGATTTCATTGAGGCAAGCGATGTTGAAGGGTCATTCTGCCGGTGTGAGTTCCCCCCTCGCAGAGATTGGCCCAACATGCTCTCGTTTCTGTCGCGCTTCCGCAAACGCCCTGCTCCTATCACCAGCCCTCCGTGGTTTGAAGAAGAGGACGCCCTCGATCAAATCGACCAGAAGCGCGCTCGGGGTGAGATTTCGGATGCCGAATGCGAACTGCTCCGCAAATGGGCGACTGACGGCTACGTCGTTCTCGACAACTTAGTGCCGGAAGCCGATATCGATGGGATGAACGCCTTCCTCGAATCAACCATTACGGCCTCCAAGCCGATTCCCAGACTGTCGTATCTCGGCGTCAAACTGGAACCGGACTCGCCTCCAATAGCGATCTCGCACGAAGAGTTGCTGAAACGATTCACGCCCGAGCAGCGAGTCGAGATGTTGGCCCGCTCGAATTGGCGCATCCACGGCTTTCACGAATTCGATGCAAACACGCGGAGGATTTTCCGCAGCCCGGCAATTCGCGCGCAGTGTTCCCTTATCATGGGGCGCCCGGCCAAGCAGTTCGCCAGCATCAACTTCATGTACGGCAGCGCCCAGAAGCTGCATCAGGACATCGGCGTCTTCCATATCATTCCTCGCAACTACTTGATCGGGGTCTGGATTGCGTGCGAAGACATCAGCCCCGACTGCGGTCCCTTGGAATACTATCCCGGATCTCATCGCAGCGGCTGGTACGAGGGATTCGACAATTATCCGCAAACCAATCTCCGGACCGCGGCGCCGGAACATCAGGCCGGCTACCATCGATTCGTCGCCGAAGAAGCGCTCAAATACGAACGACGGACTTTCTGCGCCAAGAAGGGGCAAATCCTTCTCTGGCACGGCCAGCTAATCCACGGCGGCGCCGAAGTCTTGAAACCGACGACAACCCGCAAGTCGCTGGTGATTCACTACGTCACCGAAGGAGTTGAAAAGTCGAGCGAAGTAGTCGGTCCGTTCAATTGGTAGTCGCTCGCCAAGCTTTCTCCACTAGCCTGCAGCGCATGCAAGGAATGCGGTCGACAAACGGCGAATAGTCGAACCGCCAAAAAAGTTTGCCACCGCAGTTTCAGTCCAGTAGATTGGCATCGCACCGACCGATTTCTTCGCGCGGACCTGTCATGCCAAAGGAGAGAGCCATTCGTACTCCAGCACTGCTACTGACTTTGTCGCTCATTCTGTTCGCATCTTCCGCGGCTCACGCTCAATGGGGCTCACTTACCGGCAAGTTCGTCGTGAAGGGAATGACTCCGCCGCCGCTGCGACTGAAGGTCGACAAAGATGTGGAAGTCTGCGGCAAGAAGCCGATCTTTGCTGAGACGTTGCTCGTCGGACCCAACGGCGAACTCAAAAACGTCGCGGTCTGGATCACCCCCGCTCGCGGCAAGTCGGCGCCGGAACCGCACCCCAACTATTTGCAGCTCGCCAATGTTCCGATCAACGTCGACAACCTGGCCTGCGTGTATACGCCGCACATGGAAGTAATCTGGACCAAGCGTCCAGTCCACTTCCGCAATCAAGATCCGATCGCCCACAACTTCAGCGTCACGGGGTTCAATACGACGTTCAACGTTCTCGTGCCGCCCGATGGCGCCCACGTCCAAACGTTCGAAAAAGAAGAGAAATCTCCCATTCCGGCCGCGTGCACGATTCATCCCTGGATGAAGGCGCAGCTGCTGGTTCGCGATTCTCCCTACGCCGCAGCCAGTGATGACAATGGCGCTTTCACCATCGCAGACTTGCCGGCCGGCAAATGGGAATTCTCGTTTTGGCATGAGGCTGGCGGCTATTTAAAGAATCTCAAAATCGGCGACGAGAAGACCGACCGCAAAGGGGTCTGCGAAATCACGATTGAGCCCGGCAAGATGACCGACCTGGGACAGATCGTCATCGACGCAGGCGATTTGAAGTAAATCGTTCGCACAGGCGCACTTCACGAAAACCTCCTAACAGAGGACGCCCCACGCAATGGATTTACCACCCCAAGTCCAGGCCCTGATCGACGCAATCTCGGCCCTGCCCGGCGTCGCCGGTTGTTTTTGTTCTCCCAAGCCGTTGATGGACGTCGCGCCGGACGACCTCTCGCTGCCAGGCGAGTACGGCGACCTGCCGCAAGTGGCGATTCGCCGTACCGGCGGCGGTCTCGAGGATGAGGTCCTGCTGCAGATCGAGATTATCTTCGATCGCTCGGCCGGCGCGTGGCTCAGTTTAGAGTTTCTGGCCTGGTGGGTGCGCGACTGGGCGCGAAGCGATCATCCGATCCAAATGCGGCCGATGGCGCTGCCGCCAAAGGGATACGAAATTCAGCTGGGTCGCACGTTGAAGTTCTTTATCGAGTACTTCGTCATCGAAGAGGACGATAACTACGCCAAGACGCTGCAGATCGCCGGCGAGATCGCTGATTCCATTACGTCCTGCGCCCAGCTCTATGCGGAGTGTTTCGCCAACCCGGCGGAGTTTACTGGGGATGTGGAGAACATTTAACCAGTCGGGCGCGTTGAAAAGCCGGATTGGGACAAGTCGCGCAATCCGAGATTTCCACCCGCATTCCCTTGCTTGCGCTGCGGGCTAGAATGGGAGGCTACTTACGCTTCCAGCTTCGGGGCGAGGGTTGGTTGCGGGTCGTCGCCGGAGGAATGCACTTCCTGTTCGACCTCTTTCTTGGCGCCGCAACCGCAAACGCCGGTGCTGCGACTGGTCGAAACTGGTCGGACTGGACGCGGCGCGACTTCCAGTTCGGTCTCGATATCGTCCTCCCGGCCATGATCGTCAACGCCGTTGGCGCCCAAGCTGCGGATCACCCAATTTGACGAACCGGTCTTTACCAGGACCAGCGGCCGGCCCCAACCGTCGACCCCATCCTTGAGCAGCTTCCCCTCGTCTCCTTCAAAGTCGGCGCCAAAGATTTCGAGATTGGCGACCAGCTCTTCGACCGTATCCCCCGGCACGCGATCGTTGCCGTCCCGATGGATCAGAACGTTGATCTCCATGTGACTCAGGGCCCGTCTGGTTTCGGACCGTTTATTAAAATCAGGCGAAGCGCCGGTGGTCCCCGGCAGGAGCATTGCCGCGAGGAACATTAGAAAGGCGAACGCCAAGCTAAGTCGTACCAAGATCGCCATGAGTCGTCTCCCCGATCGCGCAGTTGAGAAGAAGAGGTCGAACGGACATCCGTCAGCCTACCTCCTTTGCCGGACGCTGCCTAGTTTTTTGTTGGGAGGAGACGTAACCAGCCCGAGGCGCGAGCCGAGGGAATCAGCGGCGTTATTCCAACGCATTTGGTCCGCACAGCGGACCCTACATCCCATAGGTGTTTGGATTGAAGTTGGCCAGGAATTCTCGTCCCTTGTGCATCATGTAGGCCTCGTGCGGGCCGATGGGGCGATCAGTTCCTTCGCTGCCGTAGAAGGTGGTCGTGCGAAGATCAGCCACAGCGACGCCGGGGAGACCGTCCTGTCGACGCACCACGGCGATCAGGCGAACGTCGCCGAAGAAGTAACCCAGCTTGATCACCTGGATCACGTGGTACCCTTCCGCTTGAAGCCGCGCGGTGAGCGAATCGGCCAGCTGCTTTTGCGCCTCTTGCCATTCGGCCGGCTCCGATTCGAACACATCCTGGTGCTCGGCCTGCCATCCGGCGAACGCCGCGTAGGCGTCTTCCGGCTTCCAGGGAGTCAGATCGGCGGCGAAGCTGTGCGTCAGCGGGCCGACGATCCCCAACGATTGAAAACTGCCGGCCGGCATGTGGTAGGCGTAGCGGAACAGATAGCAGTTCTGCAGATCGTCATAGCCAGGCCAGGCCAGTTCGCGCTCATCAATCAGCTCGATCTCGTGCGGCGGTAGGCCGAATTGCGTCTCCTGCGACAGCCAGAGGGCGAGTTCCCCCTCGGCGCGAGCGACCGGCGACTTGAACTCCTCTTCGATCGCGTCGAGCCCGCCGGTCTCTTCGGCGAACTTCAGCGCGCGGAGGCGAACGACCGGGTGCTTGGCCATCTCGGCGAGATGCTTGGTCCCTTCTTCGACGCCCAAGCGGGCCAAAGCGGCCGCTGCTTCGCATTGCAGCTGCCGATGGCTGAGTTGGAGCACCTGATTGAGCTTGCCGATGGCGTTTTTGTCTCCGATCAGCGCCAGCGCGTCGCAAAGCGAGACCGCCAGAGCGACCCCTTCCGACACCTGAGTACGCATCAATTGCAGTTTCTCCGGGGTCAGCTCCGCATTTTCTTCCAACTGCCCCAGCCGCGTCGTGATCCCGCCCAAGAGGTCGATCAGCTGGTTGCTGACGTCGGCGGCCGGGTGCTGCTGCAAGCGTCCCGAGCGAAACAAAAAGTTGGAGAGATCCAAAACGAGAGCCGCGACGCTGAGGTGCTGCAGTGCGGCGAGGAGGCGCGGATAGAGGGCCTCGGCGTTGAAATCGCCATGTCGTAGGAGGGGCGCAAAACCGACGGCGGCGGCCGCAGTGCGGCTCGGCGGATCGTCCGCGATCAGGTCGGCGAACTCCTGGAGCGCTTCAACCGTCCCGTTGGCGGTAAGCCACGGGAGTAACAAGTGCCGCAACGGGTGACTATCGCCCCAGCGGCGATAAAGAGCGGCAATCCGCGGAATCAGCTCTTCAGGGAGCTCCGGATCGTCGCGGAGCCGCATCGCGATCAGGTTCAGCGCGGCGTCGAGCATTGCGCGGCGCTGCGGCGACAGCTCCCCTTCGAGGTGCTCCAGCGCATGAAAGATGGCGGCGATTTCGAGTTCGTCGGCGACCGCGATCCAGTGAAATCGATGGGGATCTCCACTGCTCGGACCGTCGGTTGGGAGCGTACCGGAGAGATGCAAAAGGAAATCGTTAAGGCGGTCCGACATGAATGCTGCGAGGGAAAAACGATGCGAAGGAAGCGAGACGATTTCTGTAGTGTAGTTGGATCTTGATTGGGCTACGACCACCAAAAGCGCGACTCGCAAAGCGTCTTCTTGGATCAAAGTTGGACGTTCGAGGTCGCTTCACGAGAAATTTCTGAACAATTCGTAATCCAAGTACGATAATTCACCTTGACGAAAAACCTGCGAAATTGATTCAATGCGCGGACACGAATGTTGTGACGCGTTTAGCGAATCGCAAACTGCACAAGCGATCGCCAAAACTCAAACGCAGAACTTCGTCGTGAAGCACGTCCTCAAGACTACTGATCGAATCGAGGCGCCGTAGGACGGACGGCCGAACGCCAACTGCCGGCAGCATCGATTCGTTTATTTGAACTTCGAATTGCTCCCCCTACCTAGCGCCCAAGGAGCAGTTCACTACAGAAGATGGGCGCTACCACTTGAGGAGCCACGGAGATGGCAACCAAGAAGAAAGCTGCACCGAAGAAGGCCGCCAAGAAAGTCGCGAAGAAATCGCCGAAGAAGGCCACCAAAAAGGTCGCCAAGAAAGCGGTGAAGAAGTCGCCGAAGAAGGCCGCCAAAAAGGTCGCCAAGAAATCGCCGAAGAAGGCCGCCACCAAAAAGGTAGCCAAGAAGTCGCCGAAGAAGGCCGCCAAGAAGAAGGCGAAAGCCCCGGTCGCTCCGGCTACCCCCGCCTAACGCTTAACGCGACAGGCTAAGATGCGGCCGCAAGGCCGCATTTAATCAAGCAGTTCCCCACCCGGGAATGCCCGTTACGACGAGACAGGCCGGGCCGCTATCCCGCTTTTCAGCGAGGTTACGGCTCGGCCTATTTTTTTGCGCTTCAACGACTTAGGCTCGCCTACCGCTAATTTTGCCGATTGTCGCTAGCGACCGACTGGGGTATCTTAGAGGGCTTATATTTCAAGCACGCAGCCCTTGACAGTAGAGCTTCCCTTGTCCCAGATGGCTGATATCAAGTACGCCGACATGGCTCTGTCGGCCGAAATGAAGGCCGCCCTCGCCGCGGCGCGATACGTTCAACCCTCCCCAATCCAGGCCGCCATCATCCCTCTGGCCCTTGAGGGAAAGGATGTGCTCGGCCAGGCTCGGACCGGTACCGGCAAAACCGCCGCCTTCGGCATTCCGATCATCGAAGGCCTGGAGCATGGCCCCCACTCGCGCAACCCCCAGGCCCTGATCCTGACCCCGACCCGCGAATTGGCGGTGCAAGTTCGGGACGAACTGGCCAAGCTCGCCCATGGCCAGCGGGTCAACGTAGTCGCGATCTACGGCGGCAAACCGCTTCGCTCGCAAATCGAAAAGCTGAAGCGAGCTCCTCACATCGTGGTCGGCACCCCGGGACGGGTAATCGACCTGATGACCCGCAAGGCGCTGAACCTTGAGATGCTGCGGATCGTCGTTTTGGACGAAGCGGACCGGATGCTCGACATCGGCTTCCGCCCCGACATCGAAAAGATCCTCCGCCGCTGCCCTGATAGCCGCCAAACGCTGCTTCTTTCCGCCACCGTTCCGCCGTCGATCGAAAAGCTGGCCCAGCGGTACATGCGCGACCCGGAAAAGGTCGACTTCTCCCCCACCAATATCTCGGCCGAGACGATCGAGCAGCGGTATTTCACCGTCGATCAATCCAAGAAGTTTGATCTCCTGGTCGAGCTCCTCCGTCGCGAACAACCCCGCAAGTCGATCGTCTTCTGCCGGACCAAGCGCGGAACCGAGCGAATCACCCAGCGTCTGGCCAAGAAGACCAAGCTGGTCCACTGCATTCACGGCGATATGCAGCAAGGAGCCCGCAACCGGGCCCTCACCGACTTCAAAGCGGGCAAATTTCGGGTCCTGGTCGCCACCGACGTCGTCGGCCGCGGCATCGACATCTCGGACGTCTCGCACATCATCAACTACGACATCCCGGAATTCTCGGACGACTACGTCCACCGCGTCGGCCGTACCGGCCGCATGGGGAAAGAAGGGATTGCGTTTACTTTCGTCACGCCGGAAGAGGGGAACGAGCTGACCCGCATCGAGATTCGGATCGACAAGCTGTTGATCCGCGACGAGATGGAAGGGTTCCAGCCTTACGAACGAACCGATGTCGACACCGGCCCTGGTCCGGCGGCGACGGCGATCGGCCCCGATGGCGAACGCGAAGTCGGCATGGTCGTCGACGCTCCGAAGTCGGAGCCGCCCAAAGGCCCGAGCGGACGCGGCAAACGGTATCGTCGCGCTCTCTAATCGGCGAGCGCTGCTGCGACTTTCGCACGCTGCAGCGCGTCGATTTCTTGCAATCGATCGCGTCAAAGTCCAAACTACGAGGACGACGGGACGAATGGTCAGACGTCGCTGCGGCGTTTGACTTGGGAGCAGGAGCTTTTCGGCATGGGCATGTTTGACTTTTTGTTTGGCCCCTCCAAGCAGGAGCGCTTCGCCCAACTCTTGATGGATCGCATTCGCCAGGCAGGCGAAACGAAGGAAATCGTCTTTCACAAAGAAGAGTTCCAGCTCCGCTTCTACGAAAACGGCGAAGAGGCCGGCGTCGCCAACCTCAATAACCTCTACGCCGAGTACTGCAGCATCGCGAAAGCGGACCGCAATGAGTTCCTCTCCCAGGCGACCCGCGCCCTCCTCTCCTACCGCAAGGAAGTCCCCGAGGACTTTGAAGACGCGCGGCACGACGTCCGCCCGGTGGTACGGAGCAAAGCCTATTTCGAGATGCTCCGGCTTGAACAGCACTTTCGCGGCGGCCCCCCGCTCAACCTGCCCTACGTCGACGTCGGCCAGCATCTGCTAGCAGCGCCGGTCTACGACCTGCCGGAATCGATCCGCGCGATCGACCAGGAACTGCTCGATACCTGGGGGGTCTCGCTTTACGAAGTGATGGAGATCGCCAAACAGAACCTCGAGGACGCCGAGTTCGTCGTCGGCGTGGTGGGCGAAAAGCTGTATGCGTTGGCGAGCGGCGACAGTTACGACGCGGCTCGCATGCTACTGATCGATCATATCCTGGAGTTCAAGCTGGAAGGGGATCCGGTCGCCGTCGCTCCCAATCGCGATTCGCTGATCGTCGTCGGCAGCGACGACGAAGACGGCCTGGCGATGATGCTCGACCTGATTGAGCAGTCGATCTCCGACCCGCGGCCGATCAGCGCCATTCCGGTCCGTTTGATCGACGGCGAGTGGGAAACGTGGCTCCCGCCCCAATCGCATCCCCTCTACCGACGCTTCCGCGAGTTCGAGGTCCAATCGCTCCTCGGCGAATACGAAGAGCAGAAAGCGATGCTCGAAGGGGTCTTCGAGGAAGAGGGAATCGATCTCTTCGTCGCCTCCTACACTGCGATCCAGCGGAACGAGAGCGGCGAGATCTTCACCTACTGCGTCTGGACCCGCGACGTGAACGGACTGCTGCCGAAGACCGACTTCGTCCTCTTCGGCGATCCTGGCCGCCTGGGAACGGTCGCCTCGGCGACGTGGGACAAGGTCGAAGCGATCGTCGGCGATCTGCTGGAAGACCTGGAAACCTATCCGCCGCGGTTCCGCGTCAGCGAATTCCCCAGCGAAGAGCAGATCGAGAAGCTGGGACATGACGAGCGGATAGGCGCTTAGGCAAACGCTGATACTAGCCCGAGGCGCGAGCCGAGGGAGTGTGGTCGCCGTCACCGATAAAGCTTCTATTCCGCTCGGGCCGCAAATTGGCGTTCATCGCCCTAACGCTTGGTAGCCGCATTCCCTCGGCTCGCGCCTCGGGCTAGTATTTCACACGCGCCAAATACTACATTTCGCGAAAATACCGCCGGAACTCTCCGGCGATGAAGAACGACCCGGCCACGCAGAGCAGATCGTTTTCGTCCGAAGCGGCGATCGCGTCGGCGAACGCTTGTTGCGGGTCGTCGACGAGATGGCGAATCACGCTACGACGTCCGGTCGGATATTGCACCGCGGCCGCTTCTAGTTCGGCCGGATCGATCGCGCGGGGATTGGTTGCGTAGCGGGTAAACCAGATCTCATCAAAGTGCGGTAAAAGGAGCCGCAGGATCTCGCGGTACTCTTTGTCGCTAGAGAGGGCGAGCACGAGTCGACGACGATCGACCGGCAAGTCGTTCAGCACGTCGACGAGCGCCGAGATCGACGCGTCATTGTGCGCCGCGTCGACGTAGATGACCGGCGAATCGGCCAGACGCTCAATCCGGCCCGGCAATACCGCCTCGGTCAAGCCGCGACGAATCGCTTCATCGCTCACCGAGAAGCCGCGCGACTCGAGCGTTTTGGCGACCATGATCGCGACGGCGGAGTTTCGCATTTGATGTTGGCCCGCCATACGGCAACTCAAACCGGTCAGCGCCCCGCTCTTTTCCGCGAACTGCCAGGTCACGTCGAACGTCCGCTCGCTGGTCGGTTCGACAGCGAAGTCGCGACCGATCTCGACTAGTTGGGCGGCATTTTGATCGGCGATTTGCTCGATGACCGCAGCCGGCTCCGGTTGATCGACCCCGGAGACGACCGGCGTCTCACTTTTGATGATCCCCGCCTTCTCGCCGGCAATCTCGGCCAGTGTGTCGCCCAGCAGCGCCATGTGATCGCGGCTGATCGTCGTAATGACCGAAACGAGCGGACGGCAAATGTTGGTTGAATCGAGACGGCCGCCGAGTCCCACTTCCAAGATCGCCGCATCAACGCCGCGGCGGACGAAGTGGAGCAACGCCATCGCCGTGGTGATCTCGAAATAGGTCGGACCGTCGCCAGAACGTTCTGCGTCGATTTGCAGCACCAGCGGCGCGATCTCACGCACGAGTTGCGTTACGTCGTCCGCTTGGCACGGAGTTCGATTGATCGCGAATCGCTCTTCCAGACGCTCGAGATGTGGCGAACTGAAGAGCCCAACCTGATAGCCGGCCGCTTCCAAAATGGCGCTGAGCGCGGTCGCCGTCGAACCTTTTCCCTTGGTCCCCGCGATATGAACGATCTTCAGCTGATCGACCAGGTTCCCGAGCAGCTCGTTCAGACGCCGCATCCGGGCGAGATGAAACTGCGGGCTGCGATACGGAATCACCGCCGATCGCTCGTAGTTGATACGACTCAGCAGAAAGCTGATCGCCTCGTCGTACGAGCGAATCTCAGGAGTCGCCAATTCGACGCTCGGGGGCGATGCTGCAGGTTTTCCGTCCATTCGCTTGAGTTTACTTCCCCGGCCGCAATATGTCGTTGGGATGAGACCACAGAAGAGGGGCCAAGAAACAAAAAAGCCGGTTCGGCTGCGGGAGGCCTAAACCGGCGAGGATCTCAGCGGAGTTCTGTCGGAGAGTGCGGAGAGACGCTACTTCGGGAAGGGTTCACGTCCAGGATTCTGATGGGCTTCTAATGCACAAGCCGTGCCGAACCCGCACAGAAATCCTTTCAAATCAACACATCTCCTTGTCTTAAAAACAGTTACAACAAATCACTCAATTCTGAGCCTGTCGTTTGTTTGTAAATGTTGCATTCTCCCAGCAGCGAGCTTTGTAATCGTTGCATCCCCTACAAGCTGGTGCGGTCAGTTACCTCGCCCCCAGCTCGGGTCGAAAGCGACTGCCAAGCGGTGAGATCGATCGTCTCTGACACGCGGGAAACCGACCCGTCCATGAACGAGACGTTCACAATCCCCGGGTGATAGCTGCGAGCCGTGACGGCAGCAACCGTCGGCGGGTTGGAGGTGGCCGTAACGTTCTTCTCGCGATTATTGGTGAAGTCGAGCGCGCGATCTTTGCCGTCGCTTCCTTTGAACATCGTGTTCGGCGGGAAGAAGGTGGTGAAACCGCTGTGATGCGCGTGACCATCGACCCATTCGGTATGCCCCGAATCGCGCGTGACGCTGTCGACAATCCCATTCATGTACGAGAGCTGCGTGCTGAGCGACGGCATCGTCTTGTCGCTGTAGGTCGAGGTATCGCGATCGTACAGCGAGTAGGCGCGGGCTTCGCTGAAGGCCAGCGTGTTGCTGGTTCCGTCGGTGATCGCGGCCATGTTGGTGCACTTTTCGACCGTGAAACCCCCTTCGCCCCCTCGCGCGCCGTCCCAGACGACCCAGCGTCCTTGATTGACGACGTAGCTCAGCGGGTAGTGCTCCGGATTTCCGCTGGAATCGTTGCGGGTCCGATCGTTCACTTCCGACGGGCAAAGCAGCGCATCGACTCGCAAAGCCGGCAGCCGACGATTGTCGGTACCGAAGCGAACCGTATCCTTCGAGCCGACAAGGTATTGGTCATACGGAATATGGAACTCGATCGCGTTTTGCAACGAGACCTGCTCGATGTAGGGCAACAGACGAGCCTGAATGGACCAACCGCCAGAGCGTTCCCGCGTCATGGGGAACCGCAAGAAGGTGTCGTGGTAATTGTGGGAAGCGAGCGTCAGCTGCTTCATATTGTTGGTGCACGACATCCGCCGAGCCGCTTCACGAGCCTGCTGCACCGCCGGCAACAACAGAGCGATCAACACGCCAATAATGGCGATCACGACTAGCAGCTCTACCAAGGTAAAGCCTTTCTTGGCCGACTTCTTCATTTTCCGGTCCCCGCGCAATTCAGAAAACACTATTGAAATTGAGAATTTATCTCATTACGTGGATGAGATTATGTATCAATAGCACCGACTGGTCAAGTAGATTCCCTTCCCCCGAGAGAAGTACCACGTAAGGCAAGATAAGAAGCCGGTATAGCCAGTAAGAACGGGCGAATCCGGACAAATCAAAGAAGATCGGGTGAAACATTCTGGCCGGGGAACCTCGTTTCCTTGCGACCAGCCCCGCGGCCATCTATAGTCAACCTTTTACGTCTTCGTCCTTAATCTTCCCCGGACAGGGGCAAAAAAATGGGCGACAGACGGCGAACGATTGCCAGCGGTCGTGCGTAGCGAATGGGTAGAGCTAGCTCTTCTGTCGCTTGCACGCGGCGTCATTCACATCCGATTTATCCTTCTCGCTTCTCCAATTTGGTAGGTTTAGCTCCTCTATGGCGACGACCGAGACCATGGATTCTGCGGCGGCTTCCCCCGCGGCGTCCAATGAAATCGTTATCGAAACTCGTAATCTCACCAAGGTTTACCGCGATTTCTGGGGACGCCAAAAAGTCCGCGCTTTGAAGGCGCTTGACTTGGAAGTGCGTCGCGGAGAGATCTTCGGTCTGCTGGGCCCGAACGGCTCGGGTAAGTCGACCACGATGAAACTGTTGCTCGGGCTCCTCTTCCCGACCAGCGGACAAGCGCTCGTGTTCGGCGAAGACCCCTCGAAGGTGAGCATTAAAGAGCGAATCGGCTACCTGCCGGAAGAATCGTATCTCTATCGCTTCCTCAGCGCCCGCGAAACGCTGGAGTTCTACGGCCGCTTGTTCGACATGCCGGCTTCGGTTCGCAAGGAACGGGTCGACAAGCTGATCGACATGGTCGGCCTGAAGTGGGCCGAGCGTCGTCAGCTGAAGGAATACTCCAAGGGTATGACCCGGCGTATTGGTCTCGCCCAGGCGCTGATCAACGACCCGGAACTGATTTTCCTCGACGAACCGACCACCGGGCTCGACCCGCTCGGTATTCGCGAGATGAAAGACCTGATCCTGCGGCTGCGAGCCGAAGGGAAGACGGTCCTGGTCACCAGCCACCAGCTGGCCGACTTGCAGGACGTCGCCGATCGTATCGCGATCCTGCATCAGGGCGAACTGAAAGAAATGGGACGCGTCGACGCGCTGTTGAAGGTCCGCGACGAAACGCAAATTCGGACCCGCGGCCTTTCGGACGAGGCCAAAGAAGAGATTCGTCAGGTCATTCAGCGTCACAACGCCGAACTGATCGACATCGAGAATCCGACGACCACGTTGGAAGAACTGTTCCTCAGCATCGTTCGCGACAGCGAAGCCCGACCGGGCCGTCGCGCTCGCGTCGATCGGGACGATTCGGCCAACTAACTCTGAGGTTACGTCGGGAGTCGCCCACGCGGCGGCGCTTCTTTCTCTACTTGGCTTAGTTAGGTAAAGCGATTCAATGGGAATCGAAAACGATATTTACACGATGAACGACTGGCTGCTCCCCGGCGCCGATCACTTGGGGGGGCTCGTCGTCTTCTGCTCGGCGCTCGCGATTCTAGCGGTGGTCGGGGCGCTGATGGGGTTCATCGTCTCTTCGATTCGCAACGGCCCGTTCGAAGCGTTCTACGCCGTCGGCCGAACCGCAGTCGAGTCGGTGCCGGAACTGTTGTCGATCTCACCCCGTCGCGTCGGCGCGATGACCTGGCTGGCGTTCCAGGAAGCGATTCGCAAACGCGCATTGGTCGCGTTCGCCCTTTTTATGGTCGTCCTCCTCTTCTCCGGCTGGTACATCACCCCGACGTCGGAATCGCCGGTGCGGCTTTACCTGAGCTTCGTGCTGACGTTCCAAAACTGGCTGCTCTTGCTGATGTGCATCTTGATCAGCGTCTTCAGCCTGCCAGCCGACATCCAAAACAAGACGATCTATACGATCTATACGAAGCCGGTGCTCCACTGGGAAATCTTCCTGGGCCGCTTGTTCGGCTACATCGGCGTCGGCTCGATCATGCTAGTCGCGATGGGTCTCTTCTCGTACGTCTTCCTCTACCGCGGCCTCGACCACACGCATCAGGTCGACCCGCAATCGGTCACCGAACTGACTGCGGTCAATGAAGCGACCGGCCAGAAGGAATTGATCGGCTGGGAAGGGGAAACGACCCTCAACGTCGGTCACCGTCATCCCTTTACTCTCGACGCCGAAGGAGAAGGAGTCACGGCTCGCGAACGTCAGCATATCCATGAAGTGACTCGCAACGCGGACGGCACCTTCACCGTGTCGGGGCCGAAAGAAATGCTTCAGGCCCGCGTCCGCCATCTCGGCAAGATCCGCTTCCTCGATCGCGGCGGCGAACCGGCCGCCAAGGGGATCAACGTCGGTAACGAATGGGACTACTACGGTCACATCGAAGGGGGTACCCTTTCGGCCGCCGTCTTTACCTTCGACATGTCGGAAGACCTGCTGAACGAAGAAGGTCAACTGCCGCTCGAATTCAATCTGCGCGTCTTCCGCACCTACAAAGGGGACATCGTCAGCGGCATTCGCGGTTCGTACTACTTCAAGCACCCGGACCTCGACATTCGTTCGCGAGCGGTTCCGTTCACCGCCAAAGAAGAAGCGGACGACATCCTGGTTTCGCGGTCGCAAGAGAACTCCGACATCGACCCGACGGCGCCGAATCTCGACCTGATCACGGACCTGACCAATGCCGACGGCAAGATGGAACTCTGGATTCAATGCTCGGAACGAGGCCAGTACTACGGCGTCGCCCAGAACTCGGTCTTCATCCTGAAGAGCAACGGCTCGTTCTTCTGGAACTTCGTAAAGTGCTACATCAGCATGTTCTTCCAGATGGTGATGGTCATCACCTTCGGCCTGGTCTTCAGCACGTTCCTTAACGGTCCGGTCGCCGCATTGGCGTCGCTGATCGCACTCGGCTACGGCTACTTCGCCGCGAGCGTCCGTCAGCTGGCGAACGGCGAGTGGTTCGGCGGCGGTCCGATTGAATCTTCGATTCGCCTCTTCAATCAGAAAAACGTGATGGTCGATCTCGACGAAGGCGCTTATGTGTCGGTCGTCAAGTTCATCGACGCTCGTTTCTTCGACGCGCTGCGCGTCTTCGTCAACATGTTGCCGGACTACACGCAGCTCGATACGCATTCCTTCGTCGTCGACGGCTATAACATTCCAGGCGTCGTGATGATTCAACAATTGTTGATCGTCTTCGCCTTTTTCCTCTGCCTGGTGACGACGGGTTACTTCTTCCTGAAAACGCGGGAGATCGCAGGATGAAAAGCGATTCATTTCGTCGCAAGATCATCTACGGCGCTTGTATTGTCGGCTTGCTGATTCTGAACTCCTTTTTGAGTCAGCCTTCGACCGGGCCCGACAGCCCCGGCGGCTTGCTCGCGCAGAAGCGCGCTGAATATCGCATCGCCAAAGCGGAACTGGGCGAAATCGACCCGACCAGCGAGGCGATGCGTTTGAGCATGCTGGGAATGGACGGCATCGCGACGCTGATCCTGTGGAATCAGCTGAACGAATACCAGAAGACCGAACAGTACGATCACGTCAACGCGATCTGCGAACAGATTACTCACCTGAATCCTCACTTCCTGAGCGTGTGGGAATACCAGGCCTGGAACTTGTCGTACAACATCTCGCGCGAGTTCGACAACTATCGCCACCGCTATCTGTGGGTCAAAAAGGGACTCGAGTATCAGATGGCCGGTACGAAGTACAACTTTGACGAACCGAAGCTGATGAACTCGGTCGCCCACTTCTTCGGCATCAAATTCGGCTACGCCGACGAAAAGGCGCAGTACCGCGAGATCTTCCCGGAAGATCATGAGTTCCATGCCGAGATCGACGAGTACCTGAGCAAAGCAGGCTCCAACGTCGAACAAGGCGCCGCCGGCGTCGGCAACAAGCCCGACAACTGGCTCGTCGCTCGCCTTTGGAATCAATGGGCCGATCGTGTGGTCGACACCGGCGCCGGTAAGATCGGCAACGCATCGCCGGCGATCTTCTTCTCCAACGCTCCGAAGCGTTTGATGAGCTTCGCCGAGTTCATCGAGAAAGAAGGTCACATCGGCGATACCGCCCAGACCAACTGGGAAAAAGCCAACAAGGAATGGACCGGCGACTACGGCGATCGCGACTTGCCGACCAGCTGGGGCATCCCGGTCAAACTGAACGACTACGCGCGTCACACCGAAAAGCTGAAAGAGCTGCGGGCCCGCGCTGATGAGTTGATCGGTCCGATCGAAAACGAAATCCGCGAAGCGAAGAAAGCCAAGCTGCCGGAAGATCAGATCGCCGCGTTGAAAGTTCCCGCAATGGAACGATCCGGCGAACAAGAGCTGGCCGCTCGCAAAGCGGAAGAAGCGATTCAACCGCAACTGGAAGAGATCATCCAGAAGATCAGCGATCCCCAAAAGGCGGTCGAAGTTCGCCGCTTGTATCGCGACATCACCGACTACGAGTTCCTGCTGGGGATCATCGACAAGCAGAAGAGCGTCGTCCATTTCGATTACTGGAACACGCGTTCCGCAAGCGAAATGACCGAACGTTCGATCAGGGCGCGAAGCCTGGTTTATCAGGCCAACCAGGCGTTCGAGGAAGCGAACCTGGTCGAAGCTCGCGACCTGTACAACCAGGCCTGGGCGCTGTGGGCGGAGATCTACAAAGAGCACCCGGAACTGGAAGACGACGCTGCGAGCGGCGACTTGTCGGACGAACTGAAAACGTACGCCCAACTGCTTGAACAGCTTGGCGAAACGTTGCCGGCCGACTTCCCGCTGGTGCACCTGATGGAGCTGCATATCGAAGGTTTCCAACGCCCCGCTCCTCCGGCCACGACGCCGAAGGACGAGTCGACCGAAGCGACGCCGGAAGAAGAAAAGCCGGCGGCCGAGAAGCCAGCGGAAGAATCGACCGAAAAACCGGCCGCCGAAGCGAAAGAAGAAGCGGCGACCCCGTCCGCGGAATAGCTTCGCGCAGCAAAAACGCGTATTCTTAAGAGCGGCGGAGTCCAACGACTCCGCCGCTTATTCTTGCGCACGCCGATGCGTTCTCCTCGACTCGCTTTTCTCCTTTCCGCAAGCGCTCATGTCTAACGAAAAATTCGGCCCGTATGTAATCCACGAAACGCTTGGTCGCGGCGGCATGGGAACCGTCTACGTCGGCGTTGATGAACGAACCGGCGATCGTGCGGCGATCAAAGTCCTGCACGGCGGCGCGGCCCGCGGCGGCGCTCGCGAGCGATTTGAACGCGAGATCGAAACGCTCAAGACCCTTCGAGATCCGCACATCGTTCGCCTGTTCGGCTATGGCGAAGAGCCGGCCGGCATGTTCTACGCGATGGAACTGATCGAAGGAAACAGCCTGGCCGAGTTGATCCAGCGTAAACGCGACTTCACCTGGCGTGAAGCGTTCGAGATCGGCCTGGCGGTCGCCCAAGGTTTGAAACATGCCCACGACTTCGGCGTCATCCATCGCGACGTGAAGCCGGCGAACATCCTGATCGACAACGACGGCAACGTGAAGATCTCCGACTTCGGCATCGCACGTCTCTTTGGAGCGAGCGGCGTCACCGCCGATGGTGGGATCATCGGTACCGCCGACTTCATGGCGCCGGAGCAAGCCTTCGGCGATCCGGTCAGCCCGCGCAGCGATCTCTATAGTCTGGGCGCGGTGATCTACGCGATGCTGGCCAAGCAGCCGCCGTTCCGGGCTCGAACCGTTACCGAAGCGCTCGACAAGCTCCGCCACTCCGATCCGCCGCCGATCGATCGTCTCTGCGACGGCGTTCCGACCGAAGCGGCCGATATCATTCATCGCCTTCTGGAAAAGCGCCCCCGCGATCGCTTTCCGACCGCAACGGCGGTGATCCGCCGCATCGAAGCGTTGCTCGAGTCGGAGATCCCCGACGAAGAGGCGTTTCGCATTGAGTCCGCGTCAATCGAAACGCAGACGCCGGAGATGGACGACTATCGCTTGAAGGGAGTCGCCAGCGAATCGGCTCAGCTGATCGCCGATGACGAAACGCGAGTAGCGCCGGAGCCTGCCGCGCCGGAACCTCCCACGCCGGCGAGTCAAACCAAGCATTTCACAACGGTCGCCCAAGATCGCAAGTCAGGCCGCTATTTCACCAGCGAACAAGAACCGACCTCGAATTGGCGCGCCCATCTGCAAACCGGTTTGATCGCCATCGCCCTGATCGTGATCGTGGTGCTGATCTTCTGGCTCCCGCGCTCTCCCTCAGCCGATACGATGTTCGAGCAAATCTCTGCGGCAGTCGACGCCGGTCAGCTGGACGAATCGGGGGACAAGCTTGATTTGTTTTTGGCGACTTACCCGGACGATCCTCGCGCCGTTGAAATCGAAGCGTGGAAAGAAGAGCTGAGTCTAAACCGTCGTGAGCGGCGTTATCGTCTGACGATGCAGTTGGGGCAAAAGTCCGACACGTTCGACGCGGTCGAGATCGCTTACATCGACGCGCTGCGGCTGATCGACGCCAATCCGGAAGAAGCGGCCGCCAAGTTGCGGGCCTTGCTCGCCGTCTATGGTCCGCCCGATCGCCTGACCGGGGACGCTGGCCGCTGTCTCACCTTGGCCCAGCGTCGTTTGGAACAGCTCGACAAACAACTCGCCGAAACCAGCCGCAAACAACTGGCCGAAATCGGCGCTCGCCTAGCCGCAGCCGACAAGCTGGCGGAAGACGAGCCGGAGCAAGCGCGGCAGATCTACCAAGGCCTGATCAATCTCTATGGCGACAAGCCATGGGCCTGGGAAGCGATGGAGAAAGCGCAAGCTGCCCTGGAGAAGCTTCCAGAGCCGAAGCCTGCCGAGACGCCTGCACCGGAGGCAGTGGAAGAAACGACCGAAAAAGAACCGGCGGAAGAAACCGCACCTCCAATGGAGAAACCAGAACCGCCGGCGAGTGAATCAGAGTAGCGTGCCGCGGCTCTCTTCATTAGTAGCCCGAAGCGCAAGCGAGGGAAATGCGGCTGGAAACAACGCCGAAGGCCCAATGTCTTGTGACGGATCGAAGAATTCGTCCTTCACTAGACATTGGGCCTTCTTGTATTACTTGCGAGCGCATTTCCCTCGCTTGCAATTCGGGCTACTATTTTATTCCGCGACCTGCACCGCTCCCTCTTGGCCTGGCTGAATCTGCGGCTGGCCATTCTGCGGGTTGCGTTGATTCGGTTGCTGGTTATCTTTCTGCTCCTTCAGCAACTTTTCTAACGCGTCCCGAATCTTCTGCGGGTTGCCGGCTCCGTTGAGCGTGATCACTTTCGTCGTCGCGACCGGCTTGGCCAACTCGTCGACTCGCTTGATCATGTCGGTCACCAGCGTCATCAGGCTCTCCCCTTCGGTCGAGATGAGGAGCGTGTTAGAGACGTTATCGATCCCGATCGAAAGTTTCCCTTGGAAGGAGACTCGCGTCGGAGCCGCTGGGTTGCTATCGTCCCCAAAGAACGATGAGCGGCCGCTGCGGCTCGAGCCTTGTCGCTGTTCGCCACCCGGTTGATTCTGTTGCAGCGCCTTGTCATTGGACGACAGCAAATCGCGGAAAACGTCCTTCACCGCATCGGCAATGACCGACGCCCTCGAGTAGCGAACCTGGTAGAGCGAGTTGATCCGGGCCGTTTGCGACGTGACCGGCTCTTGCTTGTCGTACAGCTCAATCAGATCAGCGATCGTCTTCAGCTGATCATTATCGGCGCCCTGCACGACGATCGTGTTGGTGTCGATGTCGTAGATGAACTTCAGCGGGCGACGGTTCGACAATCGAAGCGGATCGGCTTGCTTCGATTCTTCAGGAATGCCCCACCACCAACGACGGAACGAATCGTCGGAATTATCCTCATCCTTCTGCTCGAAGAACTCCTCCAAGTTGAGCGTCACCCAAGACGCCGAGGCGTACTTAAGCGTAAAGACGTGCCAATCCTTCGGCGGCGGCGCGAGTTCACGAACCAGGTCCTCGATTCGATTCAACGCGTCGGCGTCGGCCGAGCTGATCATCAACTTGCCTTGCGAGTCGAGCCCGATCTGAATCGGCGGCTTTGCGACCGCCACCGGAGTCGACTCCTCCGCGACGACTTCCGCTTTCTCTTCGGCCGGTTCTGTCGCCGCGACCGTCATTCGCTCTTGGGCAAAATGGAACTTGCCGGGCGATAAACTCGTCGCTTTGTCTTCCGTGCCGGTCGTCGGTTCGGTTTCGGCTTCCTTCGCCGGCTCCTCTTTCGCCGGCAGATCGATCTGCAACGGATTGGTTCCGGCGCCGGGCCACAGTTTCTTGACCCGCTCCATCAACTCGCGGGCCGATTCGGCGTCGCCGACATCAACGCGACGGACCAGATCTCCCGGCATCCCTTCCTGCGGAATCTCGCCGAGCTGCACCAGCAGCTTGTTTACTTCCTGCAGTTCAATATCGTTCGCCCACAACAGCAAGCGATTGCTGATCACGTCAGCGTCGACGCGGAACATGTCGTCATCTTTGTCTTCTTCCTGATTACGACCCCCATATCCGTAGCCGTAATAGGAATAGCTGCTGCGGCGGTTATCTTCCTTCTTCTCTTCTTTGCCCATCATGAAGCGGATCGTGCCGGCGACATAATCAGCCTTCAAACGGCGAAGCGGAACGACCTTGAATTGCCGCCCCGATCCATCAAGCTTCTCGATCAGCTTTTTGACTTGTTGCTGATCCTGCGGTCCGGCGATCGCCACGACCGCTTTGTTCTTTTCGTCGGCGTAGAGGACCGTCGCCGGGTCGAGCCCGCCGGTCTCTTCCAGCACTTTGATCACCGCCTTCGGATCAAGCTGATCGAGCCGGTAGATCTCCATATCGTCAAAACCCTCGGACGCCGCGAACTGGCCATCCTTGGGAACGTCGAGCATCCGCACCGCCTGCGACACCAGAACGATCCGATTCGGCGGCCCATATGCGATCAAGCTGTTATTGCGCGGGTTGACGATCAGTTGCAGTTCTTCGTCTCCGCCGCCGCGAGGCTTTTTCCCTCCCTGCCCTTGTTGCTGCTGCTGCATTTGTTGCATCTGCTGCTGCATTTGCTGCTGCATCTGTTGCATCATCTGCTGCTGGTCGCGTCCCATCGGCATCGAGGGTCCCGACGCTTTCGCCATGCCCAGCAGCAATTCGACCTGCGCTTTGACGTCAGCGGCACGTGTAAACCGGAGCGGGAACTGCAGCATGTTGGTCGACTGCACGGCGCCTGACTGCTCTTCTTGCAGCACGTGGTAGATGTCGAGCAGATTCGACACCACATCAAGCGTCTCCAAGCGGTTCGACGTGGAGAGGGCCGTCATCTTGCCATACGGCTGACTCAGCATCGGCTTCAACTCTTCGACCGCCGAATCGGCCATCAGCCAACTGAGCGGGAAGGAGACTTTGACGAACTCGTGCGGATCGCGATAGCGAAGATCTTCGGGATGAACGCGCGGCACCATCGCCGGATCGAGCTTCTCCAGCTTCGCCACGACCAGGCCATCCTGCTGACGCAAGATCGTATAGCCGCGCATGATCAAACGCTCGTTCAGCAGATCACGCACTTCATCGACGGTGTAGGGTCGCTGCGTGGTGAGATTCAGATAGTCGCCGGGAAGCTCTTGCCAATCGAGACTGGTCCCAGAGATTTCGGCCAACCAGTCGAGGACCGCTTTCCACGATTGGCCGCGAAAGCTGAACTCCACCTTCCCTTTCAAATCGGGACGAACTTCCAGTTCCTTGGGATCGGCCTTCTCCGGCGGATCATCGGGGCGTTTGATCGGTTCGCCCGGCTTCGGCGTCGTATCGGCCGGCTTTTCCTCCATCGGCTTCTTGTCGTCGGGCTTCGCTTCTTCCGATTTGGTCTCGGCCGGCTTCTCGCCATCGACCGGCTTGGCGTCTTCGGGCGGTTTGCCGCCGGGACCGGAACGGGACGAACGTACCTCGACCGCACCGCCGGGCGTCGCTTGCACCGCTTCGACCTTCACATCTTGAGCAAAGGCGGAATAGGCGCAAAAAAGAGCCGCGAAGGCCGCTAAATGCCTAATAATTGGGAGGAGCGCAGGCTGAAGCATGATGGGAATTTAATGAGCAAGGGGTCCAACGAAGCTCACGTTTCCCCCCCACTCTACCACGACGGAGGGTCCTAAACACCTTCTTTGCGCGATTTAGGGGGACTATTTCGATAAAGGAGACGATTGGCGCCAGCACTTCGTTTTGAAAAAAAGATGAAACCCGCATCCTGCGTTAAACCCTTATTTGAGTTACACTTACTTCCACGAACTCACCCCCGGCAAATCTTCGTTCCGGTCGGAAGGAACTTTTGCGTGACAGGTCCCGTCTCAAATACCGAATCGCGGGACCAATGTCGCCTGGGGCCAGCGAGTTGTGCGCGGTAACTTTGCTGGCGACGAAAACTTTGCACTCAAGCGGAAACCATGAACGCCGGGATCCCTGAAGAACTGCTATCGGCTTATCTCGACGGCCAACTCGGCTGTGACGAGGTGGAGCGCGTCGAAACCGCGCTGGCCGAAACTCCAGCTCTTCGGAAGCGTTTGCAAAGCCTGGCGGCGGCTCGCGATGCTGTTCGCAACCTGCCGAAGGCGACTGTTGGCCGTGATCTGACGGCGGACATCTTTGCCGAAATCACTCGCCGTAGCGCCGCTGGCGCTGCGACGGAGACCGAAGTTGATCTTCGCCCCGCTCCGGCGACTCGCATGTCGGATCGTCATCGCCGCACCGCCGATCGGTCGTGGCAATGGATCGGAGTTGGCGCCGCCGCTGCTGCGGTTGTCGCCGCACTACTAGCCATTCCCGCTTTCCTGGGCGGCGAACGAGACGTCAACAACAACGATGTCGCCAACGTCGAGCCGCAGGACAAGTCGCCCGAAGTGAAGCCGGCGCCGACCGAAGTCGTTCCCAGCGAGAACACGCCAGAAACGGCGACGACCGAACGAGCTCCCAGCTTCACCGAGCTAATGGGAACCGGCAATCCGACCGGGAATCCCGAAAATCTGGATAATTCTCGTACAAAGCCTGACCGTAAACCGAACGGACTGCGTATAAAGATCACGTCGAACGTCCCCGATGGCGGCGAAGCGACCGAAAAGATGGAACCGGCTCCGATCGGAACCGGCTCCCTCGCCCGTTCGATCCCTGACCTATCGGGGAAGTTGGATTCGGCGTTCGCTCGTTTTGAGAAACCGGCCGATTTGTCGGCGGAAAATCGGAGACAATTGCTTTCTCTGCTCGCTTCAGAGAAAGAAGTTTCGGACGCGGAAGTCATTGCGGGTTTACGAAAGTTGCCCGAAGCTTTGCGGTCCGGCGGCGAAAAGCTGGGTGACCTCATTTCCAAACTCGATTTGGATGACGACAATCAGCTCGAAAGCGGCGAACTGGCTAGTTCTCTAGCGGAGGCTCGTTTCCACGAGACCGAAGCGGGACGACAAGCGGCTCGCATTTTCTTCCGAATTGACGACAATCATGATGGCGTATGGACCGACGAAGAGGTGACGAAGAACGTTCGCCTGGCCGGCGGTTCGGACCAAGAATTCACGCGAAAGATTCGCTTATGGGATCAAAACCACGACGGCGTGGTGAATTTCGTGGAGGCGGAGTTTAGCGCTCAGGCGCTACAGCGTGAGTTCCAACTGATTGAAGGCAAGCTTTACGATTCGCAAATTCTGGCCCAGGCCCAACGCGTGTTCGCTTCGTCGGATCGAAGCGGAGACGGCGTCCTTTCTGGTCGTGAACTGACCAAAGCCCTGGAGTCGCCCGAAGTTGCCGCCGCCGCACAAGGTCGCAAAACCTTGTCGCTGCATGAGCTTTACCTGCACCTGGAATCGATCGCGCTCGGACTCTAAGCCGCGATTTCATCCTGCCGCCCCCGAAACAATCGCAGCGCTGGTCCGCCAGCCAGCTTGGGCGGCGCTGCGACGCTAGAAGGAGCGAGTGCGAATGTTGCAGGCATCCCGAAACGCTGAGCCTCACGACTCCGGCGATCTGGATTGGATCGTCGGACGATCGGTTGACGGCTTGACGGACGACGCCCAGCCGATGACGGACTGGTGCGCGGAAGAGGATGACGAGACGCCTGCCGCGGAAGATTCGTCAAGAGCCGACGATACCTGGGACGACGACGCACTACGTCGCTATCTCAACGAGATGTCCCGTTCTCCGTTGATGTCGGTCGAAGAGGAACGCCTGGCCGCCGATCGCGTCATCAACGCGCGGCGACGATTTCAGCGCCGCTTGTTCGGCTGCGGCGTCGCGGTCAAACAGGTCGAAAAGCTGCTGGTCGAAACGCTCGACGGTTCGCGTCGACTCGATCGCACCTTCGAGGTGACCGTCACTTCGGCCGCGCTCAAACAACGCGAAATGTTGAAACTGCAGCAGGCGCTGGCTGCGCTGCGCGAAGCGAAACAGCGGAACGAGTACGACCTGACGGTCCTGCTCTCGCCGGAAACTCCAGAACGCCGCAATCAGGCGGTCGAACGACTTCTGCGACGACGTCACCAAACCGCGATCTTGATCGAGGGCCTCGGCCTGCGAATCAAGTTTATCCCCGAAATCGTGACGCGGATCCGCAAGCTGAACAGTGAGCTATGCAATCAGCGTCCGGAACTGAACGACCAGACCCGCTTCCAACTTCCCCGTGCCGGCGTCGGCGCCGAAGTCTGGGTTGAGAAGTATCAAGAGTTTCCCGAAACGCTGGTCTGGCAGTATCCCCGCATCGTGCAGGCCCAAGAGTCGCTCGGCCGCGCTCAACGTACGATTACCTCGGCCAACTTGCGTCTGGTCGTCTCAATCGCCAAGTCGTTCCGCGGACGAGGCCTCAGCTATCTCGATCTGATCCAAGAGGGGAATCTTGGCTTGATGCGAGCGGTCGAAAAGTTCGATCCCTCGCTCGGCTACAAGTTCGCCACCTACGCGACCTGGTGGGTTCGCCAGTCGATCATGAAGGGGATCGCCGATCAGGCTCGTACCATTCGCCTACCGGCGCGTATGCAGGATCGCATCCAAAAGATCAACATCGCCAAAGCGAAGCTCTCACAAGAGCACAGCAGCGAACCTCCGGTCGAACTGACCGCGAAGCATGCCGATCTCTCGGAACGGGATGTCATCGCCGCCGATCGGCTAGGGCGAACCGTCATGTCGCTTGACGCCGCGTCGAACGACGACGATACGATCGGCGAAATCCTGCAAGCCGCTGAATCGCAACCGCTGGGAGACGAACAACATCGTCTACCGCAAGCGATCAACCGATTGCTGGATGAACTGACCGGCCGCGAACAGGAAATCGTCCGTCGACGTTTTGGACTGTATGACGGCCGCGTGCAGACGCTAGAAGAAGTAAGCCAGGCCTTCTCGGTCACCCGCGAACGAATCCGCCAGATCGAAGCGGGTGCACTGCGTAAACTGCGACAGCCGCATCTGATCCGCAAGCTTGATGATCTGATGGAATCGCACATCCACCGCGCCACCGGCGGCATTTCGTAGGGCACGTGATGCGGACCAGACATCGCGACCCGCACAATACTAGCCCGAGGCGCAAGCCGAGGGAAAGTGCTGCGGTGCGTCGAAAAGAAAACCAATTGCTCCCGGCCGCATAGCCGCGAGCGGCATTTCTAGGTGCGCCGGAGTCGATTCCCTCGGCTTGCGCCTCGGGCTAGTATCGGCTCCATTCGAACCGCCGGCCGCTTCTTGGTCCGCATAGCGGACCGAACGCTTAACCCAGCATGTAGACTTCCGACCCGCACTCTTGCGTAATCACTTCGCCAAATAGCGTGTGGGCGGCGGAGTCATAGATCGCAACCGGCAAGATCTGGCCGATCTGGCGGCGGTTGCCGTCGAAGACGACGATTCGGTCGCAGTGAGTGCGGCCAGTGAGCTGGACGATCGGCGAATCTTCAGCGTCTTCTTTGCGAGCCGCCGTCTTGCTGATCCCTTCGACGAGCACTTCGACCGTGTTGCCGATCTGTTTTTGATTGTCTTCCAGGCTGATCCGGTTTTGGATCTCCAACAGCGTGTTGTTCCGCTCCTGCTTCACCTTTTGCGGCACGTCGTCCAAGAAGAGCTCGGCGCCGCGAGTTCCTTCCCGCTCGCTGTACTTGAAGATGAAGCTGTTCTTGAAGCGGCATTCTTCGACCAGGTCGACCGTCATCTGGAAGTCTTCTTCGGTCTCGCCGCAGAAGCCGACGATAAAGTCGCTGCTGACCGCGGCGCCCGGAACTCCCTCACGAATGCGCTGCATCATCTCGCGGTACTGCTCGACGGTGTAGCCGCGCTTCATCCGCTTCAGCACTTCGTTTGAACCGCTTTGGACCGGCACGTGCAGGTACGGCGAAACCTTCTCCAGCTCACGCACGGCGGTCAGCAGTTCGTCGGTCATATCCTTCGGATAGTTGGTGACGAACTTGATCCGACGAATGCCGTCGATCTCGTGAATCGCCGCCAGCAAGTCGGCCAGGTTCCACATCTTCCCAGCGGCGTCGAGCCCGCGGTAGCTGTTGACCGTTTGGCCGACCAGCGTGATCTCAACGGTTCCCTGCTCGGCCAAGTGACGCGTTTCGGCGAGGATATCTTCAGGGCTACGACCTTGCTCCGGACCACGGACGCTCGGCACAATGCAGTAGGTGCAAAACTTGTCGCAGCCGATTTGAATGCGAACGTAAGCCTGAAACGGCGTCGGCCGCATCTCGGGATCGCGGAGCGGATCGAAGCTCTCGTGGCTGCGAGCGATCTCGGCTCGCGAACCATCTTTGCGACCCAAGCTGACTTCGATCTGACGTCCTTCGCCGGCGGCGACCTTTTCGATCAAACTCGGAATCTGATGCAGTTGCCCCGGTCCAACGACCAGGTCGACGTACGGCGCTCGCTGGAAGATCTTCTTTTGGTGGTTCTGCGCCATGCAGCCCATCACGCCGATGATCTTCTCGGGATGGCTCGCCTTCAGATCGCGAAGGACGCCCAAGTGGCTGTACGTCTTGTTCTCGGCCTGTTCGCGCACGCTGCACGTGTTGAAGAGCAGCGTGTCGGCTTCTTCCGGCTTGGTCGTCAGTTCGTACCCTTGCTGACGCAAACTGGCGACTACCAGCTCGCTATCAAGCATATTCATCTGACAGCCGACGGTATCGATATAAAGACGTTTGGGCATGGATCAAATCGTAAGGAAGCGGGTCTAGCGCCGGGCGAAGGCGGCGAAAATTGGAACAGTCGGCGGTTAGGCGGCGTCGCGCGTTTTCTCAAGCAGTTGCTCGAACGCGGTCTGACGTTTCGCCTCTTCTTCGCGGCGCTTCTGCTTTTTCATCGCTTCCGCGGCACGCTCGTGTTCTTCGTCAAAGGCTTTTCGCAACTGGGCGGTCAATGCATTGCGTCGCTGCCGCATAAAGCGAACCAGCGTCATTACGGCCGTATAGGCCGCAACCGCATACAAGATCATTTCCCACTTTGACATACCGGGCTCCCATCCTTGGTCCCAAACCTAACTATAGTAACGGAAAATAGGGGGGCGTAGCGAGAGGGAAACCTGCTTCCGGCCGCGGGAACCCGACGCCGATGCCGGCGCCCGCTCTGCTGGCTCCGCTAGCCGCACACACCCTAAAGTGTGCCTGTCGCATAAAAACCGCATAATCATTCAACTCGCTCCGGTCCTCGCCCGATCAAGAAGAAATCCGAGTAGTCGCGCGCCTAAAGTCAGGCCGCACATCTGTTTGGGGGGGATTTGTTATGAATAGGACGCGAACGAACGACCGAGCGCGGCGTTTCATCGCTTCGGTTTGCGCCTACGGTTGCACCATCGTCTTACCGCTGTCGCTGATGACGGCCACCGCCAACGCCCAGTCACGCTGGTCGACCCCATCGTCGGCCCCACCGGTTGCGGCGGCGCCCGAGGCGAAGCCCGCTCTGCCGCAAACCACCGCTCCAGCGGCAGCTGTACTACCAGCTGCTGCGGCGCCAACGGAAACCGCTGCCCCTGCGGCGGAGCCCACGGCGACGCCCGCTCCGCCGATCGAAACAACCGCCGCCGCTTCGGCCGCGTCCGAGTTGCCGCCGGTTCCCGGCCTGCGACGACTTCCGCCGGTCGAGCAGGAAGCGATTCCGCAGACCGTCGCCGCGATCACCAACCCGCCGAGCGAAAGGACCGCCGCGCCGATCGATTGGCGTCGTCCGACCATGGTAATGGGCCCGGCTCCGGCTGAAGCCGAACCGCACCAATCGCGGGTTCAGTTGATCAGCAATATCGCTCCGCAACCGCAGCGAACTCCCCAACCCGAAGTCGCTCAGGCGGTCGCGACCAATAGCCCGGCTACGGAAATCATCCCGGCTCACACCACGCCCGAAAATGGAGCGACTCCCGCCGAAACGAATCCGGTCGAAGCCGAACCGGCGCCGTCGCAGCCGGTCGCAACCTCCCGTTACGCCGCCACTCCGGCTCCGGCCGTCACGATGCCGGCCGTCACGCCGGTCAGCAAGATCGCGCCCCGCTACGCCGCGACCACGGAACTGGCGAACCCGGCGGAGAAGACTCTCCAGCCGCCGGCCGAGAAGCCCCACTTCGCTCGCGTCACCGACGAGTCCCTCTCGTCCCCGGCGCGGGAAGATGGCCTCTCGCCGATCTACGTCTGCCGCTTGCTCGGCTTGAAGGCGGCGAAGAAGTAAACCGCCAATTTATCACGTAGGGTAGATGGAGCCAGCGCAACAAAGCGACTGGCTCCTTTGACGTTCTTGGCTGGCGTAACCCACCTGGAACTAGCCGACGCATTGTTGGGTTGCGCTTCGCTGCACCCAACCTACGCCGACATCGCGCCAAATGCGCGCAATCGTAGCCCGAGGCGCGAGCCGAGGGAAAGCGTTGGGATCGCCAGCCACTTCCGATCGTGGCGTCTGAGCACATTCCCTCGGCTTGCGCCTCGGGCTACGATGTTGCGGCGCTGTTATCGCTGCAGCACCGAACGTCCGGGCACGACCGACGTCTCCGGCGGTGCGTTGTAGCGGACCGGATTCGCGTTGGCTGGTTGCAGCAGCCACTCGTTCTGCGCCGGTTGCATTTCTCTCGGTTGTTCCGCGACGTAGACGGGAGCGTCGAACGATGGCGTTTCGGCGAACGCTTCGGCCGGAGTCGGAACCGGCGGTTGAGCGCCGGCCGGGATCGGTTCGACGGCCGATTGCTTCCACAAGGCGAACAAGGTGCGCGGAGCGCCGGTAGTCGCCGCGGTTGGGCCTTGCTGGGGCGCCGCCGTACGGAACGAGGCGATCGTTTGGCGAGCCGCCGCCAACAGTTCGTCGGTCGAACGCTGAGCCGCTCGCTGATAGTACGGCGACAGCGCCGTCTTGCCGACCGGCAGCGCCCCTTCGGGGAATTCCGGACGATCGTAGTTCTGTTCGGGTCTCTCAAACAACTGCCCGCAATCGCAGCAATGGGTCAGCGCTTCGACCGCCATCATCCGGACGCGGGGAGAATTCTCGGAGGGGTTCCCATCTTTGTCGCTTCCTTCGGCGCAAATGCGGAGCGCCTCGCAAGCCGCTTTGGTCATGGTGCGCGCCTGGGCGAAGGCGATCGCCGCTTGGAAGCGAACGCACTCGCTGCGATCGCAACGCAAGCTCGAGATCAACGCCGCTTCCGCTTCGGGATACCAATGCCAATCGACGCACGCCAACGCCTTCACCGCAGCGACGCGGGCCGGCACTTGCGCTTGATCGGCGGCGATCTTCGCCGCAGCGGCTTGCGCCGGCGAAACCGGCTGACCATTGGGACCAATTCCGTTGGCAATCCCTTGTTGCACCTGGTTATAGACGCTGTTGCACGGCGGCGGCAGCAGTCCGCCGGTCATCATGCTGACCGGGGCGAATGAGTCGTGCAGGAAGTGGCCGAAGGTTGAGTTGCAGCAGCTCGCATGCTTCGCTTCGAGGCATGCGCAGACTTCGCTGAAGAAGCCCCCGCTCGCCGCCGAAGGCGCCGGCGCAATCGGATACGAGGTCGCGGCGCCAGCAGCGGAAGTGCTGACTCCCGGAATATCCTGTCCGCAACAAACGTTCGCCCCAATCAATAGCGCCGGCAGTACGGCAGCTAGCAAATGTCGCATGGTTTCCGATCCTTCAATCAAACCAACAAGGGGATCAGCATGTACTCGCCGCTGGGCGTTCGCGTCAATATCAAGTCGCAAATCATGACAAGCTGGGAGATTCGCCTTGCCGCTCCTCTGGAATTCCCCTACAACCCCCGCCGCGGCATCATTCGAACTCCTAAATGCAACGACTCGCACCGCGTGGGCAAACTCCCTGGCAACTCGATTTTGGCTCGCTTGGCGATCCTATTCGTGGTCGCGCTCGGCGTTTGCGCCAAACTCCACGCTCAGGAGATCTATCGCTTGCCGCCGGTCGATGGCCAGCCGCAAGAGCAGCAAGCCGTCTACAACATGCCGAACGATCCGCCGTTTCGCTTCGACACGACGCCGATCAGTTTCGAATCGCAACAGGCGCTGCCAACTCCGCCGGAGTCTCCCGAAGTGGTGCCGCTTGGACCTCCGGTCCAGATCGCACCGATGCAAGAAGAGCAGCAGTGGGAAGACTGGGGCACCTACCAGATTCCGCTTAACGGCTGCAGTACGTGCGGCGAATGTCGCTGCGAACCTTGTACCGCGACGACGCGCGCCGGACGTTTCCTCTGGCTCATTCAACATGCGGTCTGCTGCACTGATCCTTGTTATGAACCGGCCTGGCGACCGCTCGAAGATTCCGCCTTCTTCGTCGCTTCGGCTCGTCCCCAGGGGACGATGCGATTTCGCTGGGACGCCGGTTGGGGCCTTTCGACCCCGGACCGGGCCGAGTTCTTCTGGGCCAAAGCGGGCGTCGGCCCGACGCCGACCGGGCTCTATGTTCCCGACGTCGACTACATGACCCTCTATCAATACACCGAAACCGGCGGCAAGAAATTCTCCGCCACCTTCGAGTACCGCTATATCGAAGTCGATCCGGACGGAGCACCACACGGCGCCGGCTTTGGCGACATGACGATCGGCACGAAGACGCTGTTGTTCGACAACGGACTCTTCCAGGTCTCCTTCCTGATGAAGACCCACATGCCGGCCGGTCGGGCATACCGCGGTCTCGGCACGGGGCACGTTTCGCTTGAACCGGCAGTCGTCGTCGGCATTCACCTGGCGAGCGAATCATATCTGCAGATGGAAGTCGGCGAATGGATCCCGATTGCGGCCGACCCGACCTACGGCGGCTCCATCCTGCATGTCGCTTCCAGCTTCAATCACACGCTCGCTTATCCGGCGCCTAGCTCACCCCTAATTGGTACGCTGGAACTTGATACCTGGTCGTTCCAAGCCGGCGCCTACACCAACTCCCTCGGCGTCGCGACCAGCGCCAGCGGCGCCATGTACGCCCAAACCTCGGCCGGAATCCGTTGGTTCATCTGCAAAGACTACGACGTGGGCGCGTCAATCGCGACCGGCGTCACCAACCAACATTGGGCCGATTATCTCTTCCGCACCGACTTCCGAGTGCGGTTCTAGTTCGCACTCGTAGTCGACGCGCAAGTGAGGGAAATTCCGCCGCAGCGTTCTCGCAATTCAAGACGCAGCGCAGCAGTTCCAGGTACCGCCCCCCCGATCTGAATCAAGCGGCCTGTACGACTTTTTCCCCGCCGCGAAGACGCTAGAATACGTGCACAACCAATTCACTACGCTCCCTATAGCGAAAGAACTTATGCGACTACTCCCTCAACTGATGGCGAACAACCGGGCCTGGGCGGAAAGCGTTCTTAAGGAAGACCCTGAGTTCTTTGCGCATCTGGCGAAAGGTCAGAAACCGGAAATCCTTTGGATCGGCTGTGCTGACAGCCGCGTGCCGGCCAATCAAATCATCGGCCTGAAGCCGGGGGACGTCTTCGTCCACCGCAACATCGCCAACGTCGTCGTTCATAGCGATTTCAATTGCCAAAGCGTCATCGAGTACGCGGTAAGCGTACTCCGAGTGAAGCACATCATCGTCTGCGGTCACTACAGCTGCGGCGGCGTGAAAGCTGCCGCCGAGGACCACCACGTCGGCCTCATCGATGGCTGGCTACGGCACATCCGCGACGTCCGCCAAAAGCATGACGACCTACTGCAACGCATTAGCTCTGACGAGAAACGAATCGATCGGCTGTGCGAATTGAATGTCGTGGAACAAGCGCTAAACGTTTCTCATTCAACCGTCGTGCAAGAAGCCTGGGCTCATGGGCAGCAACTAGCGGTGCACGGCTGGATCTACTCCATCAACAATGGCTTGATCAACGATTTGAACGTCACCATCGACAGCCCGTCCGAAATCGCCACAGCATATCGCGTCGCTGTTGACCACGACCATCATGCGTAACCTGTTGGGCGGATAGCGGCGGCCGTTTTCCTACTCCGGCAACTCCTGATCGCGGGTCTCCGGCAGGAACGGCAGCACCACTAGCCCGATCAAAAAGACGCATGCCATCGTCGCGCCGGTATAGCGAAACGCTTCGCCGCCGAAGCCGAACAGCTGGTCCAACTGCGCTTTGACCAGCGGTCCGCCGGCGGCGGCGAACCGTCCGACGTTGTAGCAGAAGCTCACCCCGGTCGATCGCAGTCGAGTCGGGAAGAGTTCGGGGAAGTAAATCGCGTAGCCGGCGAAGAGGGAGAGCTGACAGAAGCCCATCACCGGCACCATTACCCAGATTTGCCAGAACTCTTTCAAGAACAAAAAGACGCACGCCGTACTGACGAACGCGGCGAGCAAGCCGAGCGCAAACGTCGGCTTCCGGCCAATCTTTTGCGACAGCGCGCCGAAGCCGAACATCCCCAGAAACGCGCCGACGTTAATCGCCATCGATGCGTAACTCGACCAGCGTGCCAGGCGCCCTTCGACCTGGTTGCTCAGCTCCGTCTGCATCGACTTGGCCGCTTCGCTCAGTTCTCCCGAAGTCGAACCAGTGGTCAGCGTCCCTATCAACTCTTCCAGCACGGCGACTTTCTCCACCTCGCCGGCCGCGATCAATCGATCCCGCTCTTGCCGATAAACCGTGGCGGTCACTTCCGGACGCTGCACCGTCTTGATCAGGTCAGGCGTATAAAACCCAATCGACCACAAACCGACGACGCCAGCGCATGCGAGCACCAATCCCAACAGCGCGTGCCTACGAATCTTGGCGTCGCTGAAGAGCTCGCGATAGCTTCCCAGCTGGTTGCTCTTGCCAAGCGCCTGCTCCGCCTTCGCTTTTTGCCACGACTCCGGCTCTTTCAAATAGCGGCGAATGAGCAACGCCAACAAGGCCGGCACCGCGCCGATCAAAAACATGATTCGCCAGGGGCTCTCGACCAATCCTTGTTCTTGGGCAAGACCAAGATTCAAGTTGATCAGCGCCGCGCTGATGTTGCCGGTGGCGGAAAGGGCCTGCAAGCTGCTGAGCGCATAGGCTCGCGCACGGGAAGGCATCGACTCGGCGACTAGCGCCACGCCGATGGCGAATTCTCCCCCGACCCCTAAGCCGGTCAAAAATCGATAGAGCGCAAAATCGAATACCCCCTGGGCGATCGAACTTAGCCCCGTAAAGACGGAGTACATCAAAATGGTGATGACCATCGTCTTGGCGCGGCCCCACCGATCCCCCAGAATCCCGAACGCCAATCCTCCGGTCGCCCAGCCGAGCATAAAGATGGAGGTGGCGTAGTCGGCGTTTCGGCTGCGGGCCGCTTGCAGCGCGTTCGGCATCTTCAGCTGCGCCGAAGTGAGCGAGTCTTCGGTGACCAGATCGCGCATCACGGCCGGACGGGCCAAGACGAAGAGTTGCTGATCGAGACAGTCGAACAACCATCCCAACGCCGCGACGACGAAGACGAACCAATGATACCGGGTCATCTCCCGATACCACGGCTTTCGATAGCCGGAAATCTCCTCCGGCTCAGGCATCGACGATGAATCAATATGCACGGCGCCAACCTCGTCGCTTCATTGCGAAACTCACGACCAAGCAAACCGAAGCATTATGGGGATCGCCGATCTAAGTTGCAACTAAAGCACGTGAAATCATTATTCCTGCACTGCCTATTACTACGCGACACTAACCCGAGGCGCGAGCCGAGGGAATGGGGTTGGAAAGATCGAAATCCGCCGTCCCTGATTCGCGGCTCGTAGCAGACTTGTTTCTGTTCGTCGCCTCTCGCCGCATTCCCTCGGCTCGCGCCTCGGGTTAGTGTTGTGTGCGGCGATTGCCGTCGTCTACTCGACTGGTTCGTGGACCGCTTCGTCGATCTTGTTGTTGGCGCCGGTCAGGTAATCGGCGCCGCAGACGGCGACGGCGGCGATCAGGGCGAGCGCGACGCAGCCGAGCAGAGCGCCGGTCGAGGGAGGAGCGACGAAGGCGTCCCCTTCGCGCCACGGCCAAAGAGCCCGGAGCGCGCCGATCATGAAACCGCACATCAGCGCCATCGTTTGCGGTTCAAAACGATGAAGCAGCCAACGGAGGAATTTGCTGAACGTGATCAGCCCGATCGCGCAGCCCAGCGCGAAAACGACGAACTGCACCAGGTCGGCGCCGGTCGCTTCTCCTTTGAGAAGCGCTTTCGGAATGCCGCTGAGGTAGCGATACATCCCCAAGATCAACAGCAAGTAAGAACCGCTGATCCCCGGCAAAATCATGGCGCAAATCGCGATCATGCCGCAGCAGAAGGTGAACCAGAGAGGCGGAGTTTGTTCGACGTTCGGAAAAACCTGCGGGCCTGTCATTGCGAACGCGGCCGCAGCGCCAACGATGCCGAGCGCCCAACAGATCGCCTGGCTTCCCTTGGTCGGCGCATCAATCAGTTTCATCACCAACCAACTCGACGCGGTAATCGCGCCGAAGAAGACGGCGTAGGTATAAGGTCGCGCGGGACTTTCCGGCTCGATCAATTCATGAATCAACAGAATGAACGTTCCCAGGCCGACGGCAATCCCGCAGCCAAGCGCCAGCAGAAAGAACAAATCGATGCGCTGGGCAAGTTCGCGCCAGCGGCGAGTCAGCAACATGCGCAGCGAGGTCATATCAAAATGACTGATCGCCGCGACCAGTCGACGATAGATGCCAAGGACCAGCGCGACCGTTCCGCCCGAGACGCCAGGGATCGCATCGGCTGCGCCCATCACCAGTCCGCAACCGGCATGACGAGCCGCATCACGTAGCGACGCTTGCGGGGGCGTGTTCGGCTGTGGCGCGTTTTGGTTCATATCAAAAGCTTCTTGTCGCTATCAAGCTGCGTGTTTGGCGAAAACGAGGTAAGTCTGCGGGGATTGTAGAAAACTATCCTCTTTACCCATAGGCGAGTATGTTCCCAGGGGCGGCGAATTCGCTTGACCGGCGCATTTTAGGGCCTTACATTGCTGGAATCCGATCCCAAACAAGCGGCATGCCGCCGTAAATATAGCTTCGTTTTTGTGCGTCTGTCCCTTCTATTTCACTAGTTAAAGGCCTTGCCAGTAACGCCCTGGTAAGAATAACAGGGATGTTTCTCAAGCGATCGGCAGACTCGATCACCGTCCATTCGCCTGCAAAGTTAAACCTGTTTCTCGAGTTGCTGGCGAAACGCCCCGATGGTTTTCATGAATTGGAAACTATCATGACTGCGATCGACGTCTTTGATACGCTTCGCTTTACGGCGACTGACGACTCGCAGTTGACGCTCAGTTGTCGCTTTGCGCCAGGGACCGAAGCCGCCGCTCAGGGTGAAGACGCCGACGCACTTCTCGGGGACTTACCGACCGGGCCGACCAATTTGGTTTATCGCGCCGTCGATCTGGTCCGCCGCACCGCCGGGATCGAGCAAGGCGCCAAGATTGAGCTGATAAAACGAATCCCGGCCGCATCGGGACTTGGTGGAGCGTCAAGCGACGCCGCTGCAGCACTCGTCGCGGCAGATATCGTCTGGAAGTTGGGTTGGTCGCGTACGAAGCTTTCGGAACTCGCCGCTCAACTAGGGAGCGACGTTCCCTTCTTCTTGCATACCGGGCTGTTCGGCAACGGCATGGCTCTTTGCCGCGGAAGGGGTGAGATCATTACGCCGCTCCCGGTCACGCGGCGGATGCACTTCGTGGTCGTTCGTCCCCCAGGCGGGTTGTCGACGGCCGATGTATTTCGGCGGTGTACGATCCCCGCCAACCCGTTTGCCGCAAGCGACTTGTGCGACACGCTGCAGTCAGGCACGATGACCGACATCGGTCGTCGGATGCATAACCGCTTGAGCGAACCTTCGCGCGAACTATCGACCGAGATTGATCGGTTGACGAAAAGCATGTTGCAGGCAGGAGCGATTTCCAGCCAAATGTCGGGGAGCGGCAGCGCCTGTTTTGCCCTCTGCCAAGATCCGCGACATGCCCGCAGAGTTGCAGCGAAACTGAAGAGCCAACGTTTGGGGGTTGTGTTTACCGCCAGCAACTGCGGCGTACAGTGGAATTAGGAATTACGCGGAGCGGGGAATTGGAAATTAATAAGCGGGCGATAACCTCAGGCAAGCGATAGAATCAGGCGTAGAATCGATTCTGCAGGATGCGGCGGAACGACGGCCAGGATGGAGTAAGACGAGCAACAGGAAGAACATCAGCGGCGAACGAATCTGGCCCCAGCAAGGCGGTAACTCGACGATCCTATCGGAACTAAACGCAAATCGAGGCGACGCGGAATTCGTAGCGAAGAATCGCCCAGCTACTTCGGACGCGAGTCAGCGATCAGCGCGACTGCCAACATGGAGAGATACGCTGTGAATATCACCGAAGTTCGTATCAAACTCATGGAAGACGCAAGCGACCGTCTGCGTGGATTTTGTTCGATCACGTTTGACGACGCTTTCGTCGTCCGTGATTTGAAAATCATTGAAGGTTCGAGCGGCCCCTTCGTCGCCATGCCGAGCCGCAAACTGACCGCTCACTGTCCGCAATGCGGCGGCAAGAATCATCTTCGCGCGGGCTACTGCAATAACTGCGGCTTTCGGCTGCGCGTCGCGCCGGCCGAAAGAACGGCCGACGGACGAGCCAAACTGTACGCCGACATCGCGCACCCAATCAATTCGGAGTGTCGCGAGATGATTCAAAGCCGCGTCATCGAAGAATACGAAAAGGAAGTCGAGCACGCCAAACAGCCAGGCTATCGCTCGCGCTATGACGACTACTACGGCGACGCCGGCGAAGACTACTTTGAAGAAGAAGCCTTCGACGACAGCCATCGCTCGCAGTCGAAGCCGGCGAGCCCGTCGCAAGATCAGGCTCACCCGCCGCAACCGAATCCTTCGGGGCCGCATCAACAAAGCTCCGCATCTTCGCAGCCGCAGCGCAAGCGGAAGTTCGGCCAAGGGATCTTCGAAGAATAGCGACGACCTACCAGTCGCCGCATTCGCGAGCCAGATCGCGCAGGTAGTCGATCGCTTCGCTCACTTCCATCACCTGCATGCCGACTTGGCGCCCCCCTTCGTCGCACTTGCCCAAGAGCATCAAGCCGTCGAAGTCTTCGGACTGCTGGAGTCGCTTTTTCGCACGAGCGCCGAGCGAACCGTCGAGCAGCGCATGCGCTGCCATGTGATGTTCGATCAGCCAACGCGTGCGCTCGGTGATGGTATCACCCAGCGCATCCAGTCCCGCCGCGACATGATCACGCGGATCGATCCCCTTCCCCACGTCATGTAAGAGCGCGGCGAGCAGAAACTCTTCGTCATACGGAGACTCACGCCGAGCGAGCTCAAAGACCTGCAAGCTGTGATAAAGCGCATCCCCTTCCGGATGATAATGCGGATTCTGCTTCACGAACTCCAGCGGCAAGAGAAGCATCTCGTACTGCAGAAATCGATCAACGCGATTCTCGGCGGCGGCCAATTCTTCGTCGGCGTCGACGTTGGGATATTCCTTTTCCAGGAACTGCTCAAGTTCGCGAATGCTCATCCGCTCGATCGCCTTGCCGGTGATCGAGCTTTTGAAGACGAAGTGGGCTTTGTCGCTGGGATAAACGGTCAGTTCGATCGGATAGACGTCCTGGATATGGACGTGAATGTAAACCTGGTTTTCGCCCGCTTTGCGAACTTCCTTGCGCTCGATGTCGAAAAACATCCCCTCGCGTTCGAGCGTCGCCGCGATCGGTTCGACGCTGTCGGAGAAGACGTGGATATCGATATCCGATCCGCGACGGACATGCCCGGTCAGCACGCTGCCGATCAGACGCGGACGAAAGTTGGCGAGCAGCTTCATCGCATGGAGAGCGGCGAAACGCATTTCGCGGAGGTTGTCGAGCCGCGCGTCCCCTTCGAACATCCGCGCGAGCGATTGAACCTCGTCCCGGATTTCGGAGTTGCTGGGCAAGTCGGCCGGTTTAACCCAGCCGCGGCAAAGACGCCGGGCCGCTTTCATCTTGGCCCGATAATATTCCGATTCTTGACGTTCATACATCAAGCGCGCAGCTTGACTGGCGATTTGACGCCGGAGCTTGGAAGAATCCATGAGCAAGGGGCCGACGAATTTGATGTTCGCCTAAACGTCGGCAACAAGGCGATAGTAGAAAGTCGAGGGCAAGCGACGGCCGAGAAAACCGCACGCTTTCTCTGCCCTATCGTATGCTGGGGAACTGGTTCGGAGAAGACCAAGTCCCAGCAGGCGATAGGAGGGATATTCGAGACCAAAATCAAAAACGGGCGGCGTCGCACCGCGCCGTGCCGGCAATCCAGCGCCCTCTCCCGACAACCGAACTACCGGACGGCAACGGTGCGCACGTCAGCCACGATTGGTTGCCACACCATGTATTGCAATGAAGAGACCGCAGGCGGTCCTCCTTGCTTCGCAGCAAAACGTATGCCCAGGGCCAATCAGGAGGTGGCCATTTTGTGACCGCACCGCTTAACTTGCGCAACGCTTTGGAGTTAACGACGCTCGCTCTTAACGTATCGGGGCAGCCATGCGGGTTCTTTGGGCGACGCTGGAGCCGAGAAAGGGGTGTTTGCACAAATCGCTCGCAAGGCGGTGCAGAAGGTTTTTGCAGCGATCGTCCTGCGGTAAGATGTGGACTTCCCCCCATGTTCACTCCCCCACAGCGTGATTTCACTCATTTATGAAAATCGTCAAATATCTCGACGCGGCCCAATCGCCCCAGACCGGTTGGTGGGATGGCGACGTTATTCGCCCCCTGACGTTGTCGCTTTTTCCCTTGCTCGAATTGGCCAACCCAGCCGAGGCCGCCCGCAATCATGTTTCGCCCAATTGCGAGCCGATCCCGTTCTCTCAGGCGACGCTGCTGCCCCCGATCGAACAGCACGAAGTCTGGGCGGCCGGCGTTACCTATACCCGCAGCAAAGCGGCCAGGATGGAAGAGTCCGAAGCGGCCGCCGACTGTTACGACCGGGTTTACGTCTCCCCCCGGCCGGAACTGTTCATGAAGGCGACCCCCCATCGCGTTAGCGGTCCCGAACAACCGCTGCGGATCCGCACAGACTCGAAGTGGAACGTCCCCGAACCGGAGCTTGGGCTGGTCCTCAACTCGAAGCTGCAGTTGGTCGGCTATGTCGCTGGTAACGACATGAGCAGCCGCGACATCGAAGGAGAGAATCCGCTCTATCTGCCGCAGGCGAAGGTCTACGATCAGTGCTGCGGACTGGGACCGTGCATCGCGCTGCGAGACGACTTCGACGCCGAGTTCGCCCAGCTCTCCGACATCAAGATTGACCTCACGGTTCGTCGCAGCGGCGAAGCGGCGTTCACCGGTTCGACCGACATCGGCGAGATGGCCCGCACCTTCGCCGACTTGATCGGCTACCTTGGTCGTGATAACAGCTTTCCGAACGGCGCCATCCTGCTGACCGGCACCGGCGTCATTCCGGACAGCGACTTCACGTTGCTCGCCGGCGACGTAGTCGAGATAACGATCGCCGGGATCGGAACGCTCCGTAATCCGATCGTCCAGGGATAACGACGCAAACCGCAGAACGTCGATTTTTCGTTGATATTTACTTTCGGCGAATTCATCGACGATTGGCCTGGGCGCCGCAGTCGCGTTTGCACGAGCGCGTTAAGCTGAAAGCTTTCGCGAGCGGCGCGCCCCAGGGACTATTGTCCGTATTAACACGCAGAGCCTTAACTCATGTCTGATATTCAACCGGTCCTGATCGCCGGCCAATGGAAAGCGGCCGACGCTTCCGACACGTTCCAAGCCGACAATCCCGCGACCAAACAGCCGCTGCCGGCGCGCTATCCGATCAGCAACTGGAGCGACGTCGACGCCGCTCTTTCGGCCGCCGCCGAAGCGTTCACCACTCTCTCGCAACTTCCGCCGGAAAAGATCGCCGCGTTTCTCGTTCGCTTCGCCGAACTGATTGAAGCCAATGGCGACGCCCTTTGCGAGATTGCAAACGCTGAAAGCGGACTGCCGATCAGTCCGCGTCTGAAGGATGTCGAGCTGCCGCGCACGTACAACCAACTGCGGGCTGCTGCCGCCGCGGCGACGGAACGATCGTGGAAACAAGCGACGATCGACACCAAGACCAACATCCGCGCTTACTTCGCGCCGCTCGGACCGGCCTGCGTCTTCGGACCGAACAACTTCCCGTTCGCCTTCGGCAGCGCTTCTGGCGGCGACTTCGCCGCTGCGATTGCTGCCGGCAATCCGGTGATCGCCAAAGCGAATCCTTCCTGCCCCGGCACGACGCAGTTGATGGCGAAGCTCGCCTTCCAAGCGATTCAGGAAACCGATCTGCCGCCGGCCACGGTACAGCTCTTCTATCACTGCAGCTACGACGACGGCGTCAAACTGGTCTCTGATCCCCGCATCGGCGCTACTGCGTACACCGGCAGTCGTCGCGCTGGTCTCGTGCTGAAAGAAGCGGCCGACAAGCATGGCAAGCCGATCTATCTGGAACTGTCGAGCGTCAATCCAGTCGTGATCCTGCCTGGCGCCCTACAGGAACGTGGCGACAAGTTGGTCGACGAGTTCAGCGGCAGCTGCCTGATGGGCGCCGGTCAGTTCTGCACGAACCCCGGTTTGGTCGTGGTGATCGATAACGCCGAGAGCCAGAAGTTCGTCACGGAGACCGCCGCCAAGTTCTCCGCCGCTCCGGTCGGCACGCTGTTGTCGAAGAACGTCGAAACCGGGCTGACCGTCGCGCTGCAAACGCTCAAGGAAGCTGGCGCTGAGGAACTCGCTGGCGGAGCGGCCGGCGCCGGAACCGGTTACAGCCACGCCAACACGCTCCTTAAAGTGAGCGCCGCGAAGTTTCTGACCGATCCCGAACTGTTCCAAACCGAAGCGTTCGGTAACGGCTCGCTGATCGTCGTCGCCAAGGACCTGGGGGAATCGGTCGCGGTGATCGACTCGCTGGAAGGAAACCTGACCGGTTGCGTTTACAGCGACACGCAAGGTTCAGACGACGCCGCCTACGCTGAACTTGAACCGCATCTCCGCGTCAAAGTGGGACGGCTCCTCAACGACAAGATGCCGACCGGCGTCGCCGTCAGCCCGGCGATGAATCACGGCGGCCCCTTCCCTGCGACCGGCCATCCGGCGTTCACCGCGGTTGGCATTCCGGCGGCGCTCGTTCGCTTCGGCATGCTGCAGTGCTACGACAACGTCCGCGCCGCTCGCTTGCCGCTCGAACTGCAAGATAAGAACCCGACCGGCAAAACCTGGCGATTGATCGACGGAACCTGGACGACCGGCGACGTCGCTTCGTAAGTTCCGCACGCAAGAAATGAAAAAAGGGACCGCCCAAGATGCGGTCCCTTTTTTGTTTCGCTGGTCGTTACTTCTTTCGCTTCAGCTCGACCACGATATCATTCGGTCCCGGCTCAATCGTAAACTTCAGATCAGACGTCTCGTAGGTGCGATACTGATCGGCGTAGGGAGCATGCATCACCGGGCCACCGTCGGTCGAAGCTGGGTTCAAGACGATTACTTGATGTTCCCCCACTACGGCGCCATCGTTCTCTTCAAAGGTCGTCAGCTGAAACGAGCCGTCCGATTCGATCCTGCCATGGGCGTTGATCATGGCGCCATCTTCGCCGACCGTGCGAAACTCGATCACGCCCCGCTGCACCGGCGTGCCGTCTGACAATTGCACTTTGCCGTTGACCGGTTGCGTTCGCGACTCCGCCGCACATCCGATCGCAAAGACGCATGCCGATAACAGCGTCACGCAACGGACCATACTCATAACTCGTTTCATGATAGGCGCTACACTCCCCAGCTCGATCGCCCTTGACCTTGAATCGATTAGTAATCGACGCTGATCACATTGCCATCTTGGCGATTGGCGAGATAACCAAGGTTGGTCGTGTCGATCGTCGTTCCAATCGACCGCACGCTGGCGTCTCCCAAAACGAAGTTCACCACGCCGGGGTGGAAGCTGCCGAAGACCAACTTCTCGACGCCGGAGACCGTATCGGTCGTCCCTTTGGCCAGCGGATAACCGGGCCCGGCCGCACGCATCGAAGTATAGGCCCAACCGCTCAGAACCGGGCCGTCGCCGCCGGTCGTTTCGCTCAGCAAGTTCACCTGGCGAATATGCTTTTCGCCGATCGCAATCGTGTTCGACAAACCGTCGGTCACCGAGGCCATCTTGGTGAGCGACTTGTACTTCGTGTGGTTACCTTCGGCGATGATCAACATGCCGGTCGAAGTGACGCGGCGCAACTTGGCATCGTCCCCCGAATCGCCGTCACAAGACGCATAGTCCCAGACCGGGCCAGCGTCGGTCGAGACGCTGCCGTTGATCGCTTCCAATGTGGTCGCCATATCGCCGACGCCATGTCGACTCGGGCAAACGTAGCCGGGAATCGCCGCTTGCTGCGCGGCCGCCGTTTGACTGGCGTAGGTCGCCTTCATATCGAGCGAATCGTAAAGCGCGTTCTGCTCCATGAACGGAAGCAGGAACGCCGCCCAGCCGAGATAACCATACTCAATACGACTCGGCGGGAACTCGCGATAGGTGTCATGGAAGTTGTGCAGCGACAGACCGACCTGCTTCAGATTGTTCAAGCATTGCGTCCGACGGGCCGCTTCGCGGGCCTGTTGAACGGCGGGCAACAACAAAGCGATCAAGACGCCGATGATTGCGATTACTACCAAGAGTTCGACCAGCGTAAACCCTACGCGCAGTCGACGATTCGAACGAGACATACCCAGCACCCAGCCATAAATAGATGAAGACAAGAGATCGCCTATACCCCCGCAAAGACAGGAATAGGGGGCGGCATCTCTACTTTATCGATCTACCACCTAATCGCAATAGATTTTATTTTTTTTGTGCCAGTTATTGCGATTCGGCCGCAATGACTGCTCAAGGGCGTTCAAACCCTTCTCCAGAGGCAGCATTCTCGCAACATCCGCCCAATGGGGACATCTTTAACCTAGCATCCACGTATCTCGCGGCCTGCGCTTTTCGCGCAATACGCGATCGAGCCATCAAGGCTCCGCAGACAATGCGGTTCGAACGAAAAAAGGCCAGACGGCGAGATAAACTCGTCGCCTGGCTTTCGCGTTTTCCAGCCCTCGCGATTAGTTGCCGAAGAGGCTGATCGTTTGCATGTCGCTGGTCGAGACGATCTGTGCCGCGTCGGCCGAATAGAGGTCCCACAGGTTGTCATTCGGGCTCACGGCGATTTCGTAGCGTCCGTCGCTCAGCACCTTGCGTTTCGCTCCGGCGCCGTCGCCGCGATCAAAGCGAACTTCGATCGGGTAGTCGCTGGTGTGCGTTTGCGTCGAATTCGGCGCCACCGTTTTCGCGACGTTGTTGACGACATAGTGGAACTCACCCGGGTTGCCAGCGTTGTCGATCACGACCTCGAACTTCTTCGCGAAAAGGTTCCAGCCGTTTTCACTCGGTTGGAACTCGTAGGTTCCCTTATTCAAGGTGTACTTCCCTTCGCCGAACGAACCGCCACGATCGAAGGTGACGGTCCACGTGCCGCTTCCCAACGCCTGGAGATGCCCCGGCTGCATCTCGTAGTCGAACTTCTTGTTGATGACGTACGACACGACGCCCGGCGAGGTTTCGTCATTCCGCAGCACGACGCCGCTGGTCGGAATCTTGGCGTCCGATTCCGGAGTAGGTTCGGTCTGGGCGACCTTCATGCCGAGCGCTTCGGCCAGCATCGCTTGACCAATTTCCAGTTCCCCTTGATCGGTACCGACCATCAGCGTTCCATTCCCCAGGTTCACCACCTGGCCCGGCATCAGGTTCGGGTTTTGCACGACGGTCACCATGCCGCCGCCCAGTCCGCTGTTGCCGGCGTTCGGTCGAGCGTCGCGGATCAATTCCTGGATTTCAATCGTGTCCGAAACGCCGGCGAGTCGATCCAGCACTTCGTCCCGATCGTTGCCTTGCCCCATCACGTCGCGAACGTCGTCGGCGAATCGCTTAACGTCTCGCTTGGTCAGGCGCCCGTCGACATTGCGTTCGCGAAGCTCGTTCAGGTTGTTCTGCAATTCGATCTGTTTGCCAAGTTTTCGGGCGTCCTCCGGGCTGCCGCCGGCTTGGATCCAGGCCACTTGAGCTTTGCCCGCTTCCCCATTTTTCGTTAGTTCCAGAATCTCCAGTTGCTTGTTCGTGTCTTTGATGCCGGCCGCTTTCATCTTGTCTAACAGATCGTTTTCGTCCGGCGGCAGTTCGTCTTTCAGCAGGTCCTCGACGTCGTCGAGATTCTCTTCTTGTTCCTCGGTCAACTTTTCATCAGCCCGCTTCAGATCGGCGCTGGTTAGCGAAAGAAAACGAGCGGAAGCGAAAACGGTATTCGGTTTCGGCTTCACCGCGACGATCGGCGCTTCGTTCTTCTTCGGCTTCACATCCGGAAGCGGCGCCGGCTGCGGTTGCGGGCGGCTTTCGACGTAAATCGGCGACGAAGTCGATGGGTAAACCGGAACCGTGTGGTGATGATGACCATGATTGTGTTGAGGCCAAGGATTATGTCCGTGCCCTGGATGATGACCATGGCCTGGATGATGGCCGCCATGCCCCGACTGAGAGGCGGCGTTGATCGCCGAGCCGACGATGTTCAGCACCCCGGCGGCGATATCTGAACCCCCTTCGCCGTGATGATGTCCGCCGAAACCTCCGAACCCGCCAAAGCCAGACGATCCCCCGCCAAACAGACCGCCTGGAGGGCCGGCAAACGCCACCGGAGCCGACAAACAACCGCACAGAAGAAAACCTACGCCCATCGAGAGAATGTTTCGTCGCATCGTCGTCTACCTTCCAACTAAGCCCGTGTTTGGTGTGTGCTCTGCCTCGGACAATCGCCCTGCCACAGCGGCCATTTGTCGCCGCCAACGTTGTCCTATCCCCACGAGCGAAAAACCGGCCGCCATCAGGACAGGCATTCCAGCAAAAAACGAAAGACCGCCAGACGAATCCCCATAACTCCCTTGAAGATAATAAGTTAGAGCAACCCCAAGCTTTGCCGTCGCACTCCATTCCCCTGGAATAGGAGTGGTTGCCCCCGACCAGTTCCGATCACCTGTAAAATCTTTAGTCACAGCGAAATCGCCCGGTTTGCCACCGCGAACCTTCCCCCGATCCACGCTTTTCCCTCACCAGAGACCAGGAGCACGCTCTTTTGAAATCGCACACCAAAGAACTCTGGATGGACGTTCCGCAGCGGCGGCAGATCCTTTCGATTCATCGCGACGTAGAACAAGCAGTCGCCGACAGCGGCGTGCAGGAAGGGCTCGTCCTGGTCAACGCGATGCACATCACCGCGTCGGTCTTCATCAACGACGACGAGAGCGGCCTGCATGCCGACTACGATCGTTGGCTCGAGGAACTCGCCCCGTTCAACCCCGGTACCGATCCGAAACAAGGAGGCTACCTCCACAACCGCACCGGCGAAGACAACGCCGACGCCCATCACAAACGCCAAATCATGGGCCGCGAAGTGATGGTAGCGATCACCAAGGGGAAGCTGCACTTGGGACCGTGGGAGCATATTTTTTACTACGAGTTCGACGGGCGACGACGGAAGCGGATTTTGATCAAGGTCATTGGGGAGTAAGACAACTTGAACTACCAGCTCGGTCTCGAATGGAAGCTGCTCGAGCAGATGCCCGATTGCTTGACGTTCGCATTGGTCATTCGCAATGAATCGAAAGTGAAACTGCTCCTTCCTCGCCCAGAGATTACCTCCATTCAATTTGAAAACAAATCGACTCGGGAGCGATGCGAGTGGGGAACGAATTTGCTCGTCTCCAGCGACTGGCCGGGATTTAGTCTCGAACCTCAGGAGAGCAAATGCTTCCTCTATCATGTGCGGCCCAGTTCGGCGCCGATGCCCAATTTCGGGCGTGATACCGACGATTACTCGCGGTGGAGCGTCGACCTGCATGTCGGCTACTACAAGGCGTGGTTTGAGATGAACGTCGACGAGAACTATTTCTGTCCCAACTCGCACCTCAGACTCCCACAATTGAAAGCAATCGCCTTGGATCGAGACGCCATGGTATGGCTGGGCGAAGTGAAGTCGGAAGCGATCGACGTCGTCATTCGCCCGCGACTATTTACGGGGACGCCGGGGAGTGAGCGGGAGGAATAGCGTAAACGCTCAAACAAGAAAAGCGTCAGGCCGCGAACAGGACTCGCGGCCTGACGTCATTGTGATCCCCTTGCTAGTCATTTCCGAAGAGGCTGATCGTCGCGGCGTTTCCCGTCGCGACGCTTCGCTCCGCATCGGCCGAGTACAAATCCCACAAGTTATCCTGCGGGCTGACGGCAACTTCGTAGCGGCCGTCGCTCAACACCTTCCGTTTCGTTCCGTTACCGTCGCCGCGATCAAAACGGACTTCGATCGGGTATTCGCTGGTGTGGGTCTGCGTTGAGTTGGACGCCACCGTCTTGGCGACGTTGTTGACGACATAGTGAAACTCTCCAGGGTTGCCCGAGTTGTCAATCACCACCTCAAACTTCTTGGCATACAGGTTCCAGCCGTTTTCGCTCGGTCGAAATTCGTACGTTCCCTTATCCAGCGTGTACTTCGCTTCGCCGAACGAACCGCCGCGATCGTACGCGACCGTCCACGGTCCGTTGCCGAGCGACTGGATATGTCCGGGCTGCATTTCGTAGCTGTACTTGCTGTTGACCACATACGAGACCGAACCCTGCGACGATTTGCTATTCCGCAGCACGACGCCGCTGGTCGGAATCTTGGCGTCCGACTCCGGCTCCGGTTCGCCTTGGGCGACCTTCATACCAAGCGCTTCGGCTAAGGTAGCCTGCCCGATTTCGAGTTCACCGCGATCGGTTCCGACCATCACCGTCCCGTTGCCCAGGTTAACCACCTTCCCCTCCGGCATATTCGGGTTGTAGATGACCGACAGTGATCCGCTCCCCAGCCCCATGGTCCCGGCATTCGGCGTGGCGTTATTGAGCAAGTCCTGCAGATCGGCGCGGTCGGCCATCTTGTCCAGATGGTCCATCAGTTCGTCCCGGTCTCGCCCTGCGCCCATCTTGTCGCGGACGCTATTGGCAAAGTTCTTGAGATCGCGGCGAGAAAGGTCGCCGTTCCGATTACGTTCTCGCAATTCATTCAGTTGGTTTTGCAAGTCAACTTTCTTTTCCAATTCGCGGGCGTCGGTCGACCTGCCGTTAGCTTCTACCCACAGTCGCCGAGCCCGATCCGCATCGCCATCCTTTACCGCGTCCAGAATCTCCATTTTCTTCGCCCGGTCCGTAATCCCAGAGTTATTCATCTGGTCAAGGAGAGTCGCTTCGTCAGGGGGAAGATGGTCCTTCAGCTTCTCTTCCGCTTCATCAAGGTCGTTTTCCTGTTGCTCAATCACTTCGTCGTTGATCTGCTGCAGATTGGCGGCAGTCAACGAGAGGAAACGAGCGGAGGTGAACATCACGTTCGCCTTCGGCTTGACGGTGACGACCGGCGCCTTGTTCTTCTTCGGCTGGATTTGCACCGGCTTCGGAGCAGGCGCGGGAGAAGGAATTACGTTCGGGGCTGGGACGGTACGCGGTTGGTAACTGCGGTTGTATCCGTTGTTGTAGCTGTAGCCATTGTTGTGGCTATACGCGTGATTGTGGTTGTGGTTCTGATTATTATTCGCTTGATTGAAAGCACCAAACGCGCCGCCGACGATGCTGAGAACGTCGTTAGCGACGCTTGGGCTGCTGCTTGAGCTTGAGTGCGAACGGTAACCCGGCGTCGGCGGTTGCGGCGGGGCAAACCCACCGAAGAATCCTCCTGGCGGACCTGCGTAAGCCATCGGCAAGGTCAAACATCCGAGTGAAAGAAGAACCGTCCCCAGTGAGATGAATTGTCGTCGCATTTTGGCTGAACCTCTAAATTGGAAGTGGTGTGTGTGGTTGCATCGAGACGACTATCGCTTCCTGCGATTTCGGTAGACCGCCAAGCGTCGTCCTAATCCCCCTAGCGAGAAGCGGAGCGCCGAGAGGCCAAAGAAAATCAAGAGAATTACGGCGATCGCCAGGAGCCAACACATTCGACGCAACATGCTTCCTCAAAAGCACTTAGAAAAGCCCTTCCAGCAATCACCTGCAGGCGATCTGACGAGAAACGTCGGTGCCGGCTAGGTCCAATTCAAAGCATCGACGACACAGAGCCGAATCACCCCAACGCGGCGATCCTCGCAAGACAGGCACTTCCCACTGGAAGACCGGTGCGGCATCATCTCGGCGCCGATGCATGAATCCGACGATTACTCACGGTGGAGCGTCGACCTGCATGTCGGCTACTACAAGGCCGCCTGGTTTGAACTGCAGGTCGACGAGAACTATTTCTGTCCCAACTCGCACCTCCGACTCCCCCACTTGAAAGCGATCGCCTTGGATCGAGACGCCATGGTTTGGCTGGGTGAAGTGAAGTCGGAAACAGTCGACGTCGTCATTCGCCCGCGACTATTTACGGGGACGCCGGGAACCGAGATGGAGGATTAATTCGCGAAGATCCAACCGAGGCCTGACCGACTTCACTTGGTTCTCGGATCCCGAACTGTTATCATCCTAGGAACAGGATCACTCTCCCCCATGACTACGCGGGCTGTTATTTCGCCCCCTTTGAATGTCATTTCTGCATTCCGGCGTCGGCCATCAGAGCGTCGTCGACTCTCTTGTTTTCTCTCCCGATGGTCGGCGAATTCTTTCCGGCAGTTGGGATGGAACCGCCAAACTTTGGGACGCGCATAGCGGCGCACTGTTGAGAACGCTGTTCTGGGGAGGAATCCAGGTCACCTCCGTCGCCTGGTCGCCTGACGGATCAATCGTGGCAGTCGCTTGTTGGCCGCCTGACTTCCCCCGGAACGAAAGTGAGCTTGCGAGCTACCAGGCCTATTTCGCCAATCGCGACCCATCGTATTTCGACGCGCGTTTGGAGGACGACGAAGCGCCAACGGAAGAAGTGCGTCTCTTCGATGCGGCGTCGGGCGAGCTCATTCGATCGATCCAAGGTCAAGGGTCCGGAGTCGCGTTCGCACCCAACGGACAGAGCCTGGCGGTCGTCTCTTGGAGCAACCTCTCGATTTACGATCTTGCCAGCGGCGAACTTACCGCACATTACGACGGAATTGAAAAGGCGGCCCTGCGAAACGTCATCTACTCCGACGACGGCAAGCTTGTTGCGTGCGTCGACAGTAATGGCGTGATGGTTTTTGACGCCGCTAGCGCGAGCCCGCTCTATCTCGCCACCGATCCGCATTTGTTCGCGGGCGCTCACGAACATGACGACGGGTTTCGCCTGGTCGTGCCGCCTGATCGGCCCGAGCATATTGCTCCCGACGAGGATGGGGCTTACTTCAGCGAGTTCTGGCGCAAAACGCTTCCGGGGTTTCGTCCCCACAATTCCTCAGACGGCGGAATGAAAAATCAGCGAATCGCCTTCTCGCCAGACGGAAAACTGGCGGCGATCCGCCGAGACGCCGGCTTCAACGGTCCACCTTCCTACGGGTTTTCGCTCGGAGGAGTAACCATCCTGGAACTCGATAGCGGTCAGACGATCCAGTTCATTCCGTCTCCCGACCAAAAATGGCTGCGGACGACGGCGTTCTCTCCAGACGGCAAAACCCTTGCCGGGACCGGGGATCTCCAGACCATCTTTCTCTGGAACGTCGAGACGGGAGAGGAGATTCTGCGAATTGGCGAACCTCCTGTGCCAATTACAGCGGTTGCGTTCGCGAAATCAAAACCGCTGGTTGCCGCCGGATCAGCGGACGGCACGTTGCTGCTATGCAATTCCGATAAACCGGCCGTGATCGGACTAGATCGTCAGCACTCATCGCCGATCGCTCATCTCGAATTCTCTGATGACGACGAGACGCTTGTCGTCGCCGACGTTAACGGACACGTTCGTGTGTGCGGGATCGCTTCCATGCGGCCGCGGGTTGAGTTTCGCCCACACAAAGGTCGCCTCCTGGGAGGCATGATCTCTGCGGACGGCCAACGATTTGTGAGCGTTGGCTATGACGATGAACCGACAAACCGAAACGACCACGGCAAACCGGGCAAAGTTGTCGTCAGCCGGCTAAGCGATGGTGAGGAAATCGCTGCGCAAACCTTGCCGGACATTTTCCGTATCAAGTCCTCTGCGGCGTCGCCTACACGCGACCGGCTCGCGATATCGTACGGAACCCTGGTCTTTACGGCCGACATTGCCGCCGCGATCGACGTTCGCGAAACCTGGAATCAACCAAACGTCGGCATTGCCAGAATCGCTTACGCTCCTTTCGACCAGACGCTGCTGGTAGGCAACGAAGGCTATGGAATGTCGCTGATCGCAACCGAAACTTCGACTTTGATTCGAAAATTCACGGCGACGCGCGATTGGCCAACTTGCTTTGCTTTTACCCACGACGGTAAATGCGTCGCCCGATCGACGGCTTACGATCGATCGATTGAACTGTTCGACGTTTCAAGCGGCATTCTCAAACGGTATTTCCTGGGTCACCAATCCGCCGTCACAACGCTTGCCGTTTCGCCCGACGACAACGTCCTGGCGAGCGGCGGAAACGACGGCACGCTGAAACTCTGGAATATCGCTAACGGCGATCTGGAAGCGTCGATCGTCATTTATCCTCGTGAAACGAACGCACATCCGCCTTGGGAGTGCGTGAGAACCTAGCCGCGTCCCCCTACCCTCGCCTCTAAACCAACCGCGTCGGCTTGTGCGACTCGTTCAGCGACGTCCACCAGCCGTTTTGTTTGGCGTAGGCCGCTTGGATCGACTCGATGAGTCGCGAGGTGTTGTTGAGCGGTTTGAAGTGGCAAGCCTCGGCGCCCCACCGCATCGATTGCAGGACGGCGCTCGGGCCGACGGCGCCGGTCAACATGATCACGCTGATGCCGCCGTCTTCCCCTTTGGTCCGCTTCAGCAGGTCGAGTCCGTTCATCTGCGGCATTTCGATGTCGGAGATCAGGATCCGGCTGCCGGTCGCTTCGAGCGCTTCCGGAACGCGGCAGGGGTCGTCTACCGAGCAGGCGTCAAATCCGATCTCGGTGAGAAGATCGTGAACCATTTCCAAGATCACTTTGGAATCGTCGACATGCACGATGGTTCGTTTTGCCTGCTTCATTGGTCGAAACACTCTCGTTGGCGATTCTTGATGGTGCGGCATGCGACGCCGGTCCGACATGCCTACCAATACTGGACCCGCAATCAAAAATTAGCCTACGAACGGAACGGATGTGGCTTATCGATGGCAATTTGCGCGGAGATGACAAGATCTGCGCCTTATCGCGAAAGGCGGACTCCGCTTATGACCTTTTCGAATCCCCCCTTACCAGCTATTGGCTGTAAAATTTAGGGCGGTAAAATCGGCATCACCAGCACGGGAAGAATCAAAGTGCGAGCGATTGATCGGCGGCAGCCGAATTGGTCTCTCGGATCCCTCTTGTTGTGAATAGGGTGTATCTCGGAAGGAGACGTCTCCTTCTCTCCCGCATTTTCTCGGACGACCGCGGGAAATCAGCGAACGATTAGAAAATTAACCCTCAAAATCGCAGACAAATTCCCTTCTTCGCTCCCCTGTTTTGCACCGATGAATTCCGATCCGTGCGGTCAATCAATCGACTTCCTCCAAGGCGATCCCCCACCAATTTCAGGTAGGGAGAGGATTGCTTATGAGGCCGAATTGGGTATTGTGGTTGTAATGGGGACTGTAGATATATTGGGCAAATTGACTTCGTAGGTATATCGGCATCCGTTCAATTGATTTCCCGCCTCTTCGCGCCGCTACCATTGAAGGTACCCGATGAAGAAACCTGAAACCCTCCTCGATGCGCTTCGCAACCACGTCGATACGCAGGGTGACAAATCCGCTTTCACCTTTCTGAAATCGGATGAAGAAAGCATTTCGGTCAGCTACCGAGATCTCGACGCTCGAGCTCAACAGATTGCGCATCACCTGCTGACGGTCGCCAAGCCTGGCGATCGGGCGTTGATGATGTACCAGGCCGGCATCGACTTTATCGAGGCCTTTCTGGGCTGCCTGTACGCCGGGATCGTCGCTGTTCCCGCCTATCCCCCCAAGAAGAACCGTAACGCCGAGCGGATCCTGACGATCGCCCAGGATTGCACGCCGCGATTGCTCCTCTGCTCGGCCGAGACCCGTCGCAACGTCGAAGCGGAAATCGCCGGTTCGGTCGCCAACGCGCCGGTGATCGTGACCGACCAACTGGAAAGCGTCAGCGGCGGTTCGCTCCCTGAGCTGCAAGCCGATCAGCTGGCGTTCTTGCAATACACTTCAGGTTCGACGGCGGTCCCCAAAGGAGTGATGGTGACGCATGGCAACATCGTCGCCAACGAACTGCTGATTCAAAAGTACTTCCAGTTCGCCGCCCATTCGGTGATGGTTTCGTGGCTGCCGATGTTCCACGACATGGGACTGATCGGCGGGATCTTAGGACCGCTGTTCGTCGGCGCCCCGTCGATCTTGATGGCGCCCAACACGTTCCTGCGCGACCCGATCAAATGGCTGCAAACGGTCTCGGATTACAAAGCGACGGTGACCGGCGCTCCCAACTTTGCCTACGAGTTGTGCGCCAAACGGATCACGCCGGAGCAGAAGAGCAAACTCGACCTCTCGACGCTGCATGTCGCGTTTAACGGTTCCGAACCGGTGCGCGCCGAAACGCTCGAGCGGTTCAGCCAGGAATTCGCCGAGTGCGGCTTCCGCCCGAACGCCTTCTTCCCCTGTTACGGGATGGCCGAAACGACGCTGCTCGTTTCGGGCGGTCCGCCGCTCGCCGAGACGAAGGTCATTACGGTCGATCTCTCGCAGCTGGAACAACATCGCATCGTCGAAACCGAAGAAGGTCGCCCGCTGGTTAGCTGCGGCCAGATCGGCGCCGATCTGGAAGTCCGCATCGTCAATCCCGAAACTCTCGCCGAGTGCAGCGACAACGAAGTCGGCGAAATCTGGGCCCACGGCGACAGCGTCGCTAAAGGCTATTGGCAGCGTGAGGAAGCGTCCCTCAGCTCGTTCCAAGCGAAGCTGCCCGGCGACGAGCGCAATTGGCTGCGAACCGGCGACTACGGCTTTCTCCGCGACGGCACGCTCTATGTAACCGGCCGCCTGAAAGACTTGATCATCATTCGGGGTCGCAACATCTATCCGCAAGACATCGAAGAGCTGGTGGAACAGCACTTTGACGCGATCCTGCCGAACTGCTGCGCCGCGTTTTCGATCGAATCCGGCGGCGAAGAAAAACTGCTGGTCGTCGCGGCCGGTTCGCGCGAAATGGTTCGCTGGTCGAACTCGCCCCACGGTCCGAACGGCGAACTGGTCAAGCTGAACCACAAGATCGACGCGCTCCGCAGCGACATCCTGAACGAGTTTGAAGTCGCGCTAACCGATCTCGTCTTCGTCCGTCCGACCACTTTCCCGACCACCTCCAGCGGCAAAGTTCAGCGACAACTTACGAAGCGGAAGTTTGAAAGCGGCGAGTTTGAAGTTCTCTTCGAGTCGGAAGTGCGTACGCCGGAAACGGTCGAAACGTCTCCCTCCGGCGCCGCCGAACTGACCGCCCTGATTTGCGAAACGCTGCAGGAATGGTCGCGCGACGAAGAGCAACGCCTCCCTCCGCTCGACGGGCACACCACCTTCACTTCGCTCGGCATCGACTCGCTGGCCGCCGCCGACATCGGCGCTCGACTCGAGAAGAAGCTGGGCTGCGTTATCGAAGCTGATACGCTGTACGATCACCATACGATCGCCGAGCTTAGCCAGTTCCTCAGTCGCTGCGCTCCGGGCTCAGCTGCGGACGCCGGCGCCAATCGCGGGCCGCTGTCGCAAGAGGACTATCTCGGCTTCTACAAAGACAAGCTGAAGCGATTCCATCACTTCCGCGAAGCTGGCCACGACTATTTCGGCACGCCAATCGGTCATCAACAAGGGAGCTACGTCCAGGTCGGCGATCGCAAGATGCTGATGATGGCGTCCTATAGCTACCTCGGCTTGATCAATCGCCCCGAAGTGAACCAGGCGGCGGAAGAAGCGATTCAATCGTACGGCACCGGCGCCCACGGCGTTCGCTTGCTGGCCGGTACGTTCGACGCTCACCGCGAGCTGGAAAAGGAAATCGCCGATTTCTTCCATGCCGATGACGCGATCGTCTACAGCAGCGGGTTCATGACCAACATGGCGACGGTCGCCGCGTTGGTCGGCAAGGGAGACGTGGTGATCGGCGACGAGCTGAACCACGCCAGCATCGTCGACGGTTGCCAGTTTTCGGCGGCTACCTTCCTGATGTTCCCGCACAACAATCTGCAGGCGCTCGAAGCGCAGCTGAAGGAACATTCGGGTAAACGAATCCTCGTGATTGTCGACGCAGTCTACTCGATGGAAGGGGACGTCGCTCCTCTTCCCGAGATCGTCCAGCTCTGCCGCCAATACGGCGCGATGTTGATGGTCGACGAAGCCCACAGCCTGGGCGTGATCGGCGAATATGGTCGCGGCATCCAGGAGTACTTCAACCTGCCGGACGACGCGATCGACATCAAGATGGGAACCCTCTCGAAGTCAATCGCCAGCTGCGGCGGTTTCATCGCCGCACGACAGGAGATCATCGACTACCTGAAGTGCAATGCTCGCGGCTTTATCTTCTCGGCCTCGTTGCCCGCCGCCCAAGTTGGCGCCGCACGGAAGTGCTTTGAGATCATCCGCCGCGAAAAGCACCTCGCTGGTCACTTACGAAAACTGCGCGACCAGTTTGTGAATGGCCTTCGTCAGCTGGGCTATGAAGTGCCGCCGACCGAATCGGCGGTCGTTCCGATCATTTTCCCGACGGAACAAGAGACGCTGGAAGCGACCGGGTACTGCCGCGACAACGGCCTGTTCGTCGTTCCGGTCTTCTACCCGGCCGTCCCGATGGACAAACCGCGAATTCGCGCGACGGTAACGGCGTCGCTCACCGAAGATGACGTCGACGCCGCCCTCAGCGTCTTTCAGGCGCTGGCGATCGCACGTGGGCAAAGCGGTGAAAAAAAAGTAACGACGAAGGATGAGACCGACGTGGTCCCGCAGCCGGAGTTCTGCGATCCTCCGTTAACTCCGGAAGTGCCGATCCGTCCGACGCGTTAATTCGCGTCGGACGTTACTGGCTTAGCTCACGTCTTCCGGCTCGTCTCGTTCGGTGACGGGAAACGTGTAAAGCAGCGCCGGCAACAACAGCAGATCGCAGATGAGGGCGATCAAGAGCGACAGGATCAAGACCAGCGAGAACCGGGCCATCACCAGCAGCGTTTGATTCAGAAACGCGGCAAGGCCGATGGCGGCGATTGACGTGGTCGCCAACATCGCTCGGGAACATTGCGAATAGGCTGTCCGGATCGCACTATACTTGATCCTCCCCTGCTTCCCGTCGCGCGACGAAATCTCTTCCGCTCGCAGCATGAAGTGCGTGGTGTCGTCGACTGCGATTCCGAGCGCAATGCAGCCGGCGATCGCGATGCCGATATCAATCGCTTGTCCGTACAGCCCAATCGCGCCGTACAAGCAGATTGCCGGGAAGCAGTTCGGAATCATCGACAACACGCCGAGCGTCAATGATCGCAACACCAAGATCATCAAGGGACAGATCACAGCGAACGCGAGCAAGTAGTTGTAAAAAAGGTCGGCCATCAATTTGCTTTGGGCGACGTGGTACAACAGCCCGACGCCGGTCTGCTCGACTCCAAACTCACTTGGCGAATAATGTTTGGCCAACTCCGCTTCCGTGGCGATAGCCACAGCGTCGCGCAGCTCGGCGAAGTCGACGTTTCTGGCGAAGGGAAAGCGAAGACTGATGCGCCACGTTTCGGCCTCTTCCCCCTCCTCATTCTTCTGTAGCGACAAGTAGGACGTATCGGCTAATTCGTCGCGCAGGCTGGCCAATTTCCGCCGATAGACCACGCGAGCGCTCACGCCGGCGATGCCCCGCGTTTCCGGCTCCGGCGGTAACCAGGCGGCGGCCGACATCGTCGCGTCGACCTCGGGGGACCCTTCCAGCCCCCTCTGCAACTCGCGAATCGCGGCCGCTCGATCGGCGAATTGAGCAGGGTCAGGCTTCGCAAACTCGACGAGCAATTCGGTCTGATCGATGGGCCCAATCTTCCGCTCAAACTTCATGACGTCCTGAATCGCCAACGTATGCGTGCCGAACATCTCTTCGACCTCAAGCCCGCTCTCCAACTTAGGCAACCCACTGGCGGTCACCACCAACGTCGCCATGAAAACGCCGAATACGAAGACCGGATGCGTCGCCGTCCAGTCGTGCATATGGACCAGGGACGTTCCCGCTCGAGCGATCGAAATCGTCCTCGCAATCAGCTGAAGCGCCCAGGGTGCGAACGCCAACTGCCAGAAGACCGAATTCACGACGCCGATCGCGCAGAAGAGACCGAACTCGCGAATCGCCTGATATTCGCTGTGGCTCAGGGACAACATGCTGACCGCGGTCGTGATCGCGGAAAAGAGACATGGCTTCCAACCAAGACGCAGCGCCGTCTGCGCGATCTGATCATGATCGGCGCCGCGCGCGTAGTTCACCAAGTGCAGCGTCCCCGAGACCGTCAGAATAAACGTCAACGCCGGAATCGCCGAAGTGAGTCCGCCCCACTTGTGTCCCGAGAGAGTCACAAACGCGATGCTGGTCCCTGCAGCAATTCCGCTGGTGATGAAGACCGCCAAGACCAGCCGCAAGTCGCGAAGAAAGAACCAAGCCGCAATCGTCGACAACAGACAACAGGGCAACAGCGCGTTCGTCAGATTCTGGCGGATCAGCCGATCCCCTTCCGCCGAGATCGCGGGGTATCCGACGATCAACACGCCCGATTGATCTGGCCCAACGCCGGCGCGTACGACTCGATCGACATACTCCACCGCTTTCAAACGATTGGTCATGCCGGCTTTGGTCAAGATAATCGCGATGCAGGTTTGATCGTCGTCGCCAAAAAAGATGCCGCGAAACCGGTTGCGGATGGCGTCGGCGCTTTCATACTCCGAACCGTTTTCGATCAAATCGGCGCCCGACGTCGTTTTCGCGATTAGTCCGTCGGCGTCTTCCTCAATCAGCCGCTCCTCGACTTGCTTGAGACGCGGATCGTCCGTCGTACAGCCGTCCCAAGAAGCCACCAAGAAATCGTCGACCCCAAACTGCGCCACCAGTCCTTCGTACAACGTTCGTTCGCGAGAATGATCGGGGAGCCATTGCATGACGTCCTCGATGTTCGTATCGATGTTCACGATTCCTAAGATGCAGATCGCCGCACCGATCAGAAACTGAGTCAACACCAAGACGACAATGACGGAGGTTCGCATGCTGCCCATTTCTGCAGCCGAGTCCATGGCTGCTAGGGAACGGTTCAATATCGTACGACGCGGGGGGAAAGCGACAAGCTAGACGTGTCGCCATCGCCCCGTAGGGGGAATCATGTTTGTAGCATTTCCCCGGACCTCCGACAAATCAGCCTTCGTCAGAAGGAGCCGGAAGCTGCAAAGCGTCGCTGTAGAGAAACGTACCAAGGCGCCGGGCGGCAGGAACGATCTTCACCAACAGCTTCCGCAATTGGCAGCAGGCGCTCGTCATCCAGCGCATCGGCGTCGCAGGAACCCCATAGCCGATATGATGATGCAAGTCGTACGGCAACATCGCGATGAAGAGCTTTCGCGCGAGAAATCGGCAACCGCGAGGAAAGCGATTGGCGAAGATTCTCGCCATCACGATCGCCATCACTTGATTCGTTCGACTCGGAGCATGCTGCTCCGCTTCGAATTGCAAACGCCAACGATTCCAACCGTCGAAGTCGCGCGGAGGATCAGCGATCCGGCAACCAATGGCGACGTCATGCCAAAAGCGACAGACGTCTTGAAGATCGCGATCACTCAAAGGTCGCGGTGAGTTGCGAGAAAACCATGATTCCATCCCATATACGACGCACGCGAGCGCGTAGAGCAAATGTTCCGGCGGGACGTTGTGCAGACGATGAATCTCGTCGACCTGGATCATCGCCTGGCGACTGATCGGATGCGAAAGGCCATGCTGAATCAACAGCGCCACGGCTCGCATCGCGCTCGTTTGTCGCGCCGACCCCCGATTGAAGTAGCCTTGATGCTCGACGAAGATCTGCGTGATCGCCGGTGCGGCCAGCGCTCGCGATACGCCGATCTCGATTGCGATCAGCAAATCGACGGGGCACTCACGCCATAACGAAAGCATTACCTGCGAAGCGGCGTCACTGGTCGCAGGCCGGCAGGTTTTATAGGGGGCTTTAGCAGCCTCTTTTGGGAGCTGCGAGCCACGCACAATCGACAACCACTCCATGGGCGTTTGTAAAACACGAGTCGAGCTTCGATAGATCGAGTCTGTTGGTAGCATAACAAACGCCGCCGGCGGGTTGTGGAGATCGGTCGCTTAGTAGAGCTCGGCCGCTTCTTGATGCGTGATTTTCGGAGCCCGCATGACGCCGGTTCCTAATTGAGCAGCTCGCAGCACGTCGACGTTGATCCGGCCGTTCAACTTCCGTCCCTGTTCAATCCCAATCATCTTGCAGGTAAACAGGAAGCAGTCGTCGGTCTTCGCGGTTAGCCAGTGGACGTTGTTGCGATAGTCGGAGATGCTTGACCAGGTCCCCGGACCAGCGCTCGTTTGATATTCGGTCTGACGCAAGACCAGGTGTTCGGGCTGATCTTCCAACTTGTCGTACTGGCGTACTTCAAAGTCGCCAGAGATGCAAAGGAAGGCGCTGGCCATATTCGAGTGGCCATGCGGCGGAATGCTCCGTCCCTTTTTGATGTGCGCCACCTTCGTGATCAGGGTCTGGTGCGCCTCTTGCCTTACTTCCAAATCGGTCGGCGCGCCGCTGATCGGCAGATTGATGGTGTGAAACAGTTCGCCCCGATCCGAGCCGATCTCGTCCATGATTCGCGTACAGAGCGAATCGAATTGCAGTCGTCGCTTGAGCGAATCCATCGGCACGTCGGCGTAGATCTGATCCATCACCTCTTGCCATTGCAGGCCGCTGATCCTGTCTTGCCCCAGCCGATCCGCGTTGTCGTAAAGCCGCGTTAGCCACTGCGACATTTCCACTTCGCCCGCGAAGAGTTGATCGGAGCGAAGCAGCGTCATACCGAGCGCCGCGATACCGAGTGCCTGCAACGACTGCCGACGATTGATCAAAGTTTCCATCAGACCTGCCCCCATGTACTGACCTTATAAATCTTTTACCGCTGCGGTCGCCTTGTGTAGTTCTGCCGGCGCCCTATCTGGCTAATCGAAAACGGAGAAACAAGGAGGACAAAGAATTCCAAGATTTCCCCCTGCACTTGCCGCTAGCTGCGAATCGCTGGAATAAAGGCGTTAGTACTCGCTTGTGCCGACGAAAATCTGCCGCTGGTCGTTAAAATGAGCGAATGAGCGTACGTCATCTGCTCTTTTTCCGTTTACAGCCCAATCGATACTTCCTATGCCCTATCCTTGTCCTGCTTGTGGATTTGAAGTTTTTGACGAGCCGGCCGGCAGTTATGAAAACTGCCCCGTCTGCGGCTGGGAAGATGATGCCGTTCAACTGCGATATCCGCACTTGCAATACGGCTCGAACGAAGGCTCGCTCTGGCAATGGCAAGAGGCGGCGCAAAAGCGCTATCCGCTTGAGCAGCAAGAGATTGAAGAGTTCCGGCGCTGCGCCGACTGGCGTCCTTTGACGGCGGCGGATTGCGGGTCGATCGACGATCAACCGACGACCGGCGCCGAGTATTTAGACGCAGCCGCGAAAGACGCTCCGCCGTACTACTGGCGGGCAAAAGAATAACGCGGCGCTATCGCCACAAGAAGCGAACCAGCCAAGCGGCGCCGCTCAGGATGAGACTCAGCAAGATGCAGGTCACGATCGGGAAGTAGAAACGAACGTGCTCCCCTTCGATCCGAATATCGCCGGGAAGTCTCCCTAGCCAGGGAATGCGAACGGCGAGCAGCAGCCCGAGTCCCACCGTGCAGATCAGGCCGCCGATCGCCAATAACGTCCAACCTAACTGTTGCATCGTCTCGAAATTGTCGGGCGTAAACTTCGGTTAAATGATGGTCGGCGACCAGTTGGGCGGGTCGCTGGCCGGGAACGATTCGACGCTCGCTTCGTCGACCCGATCCTTCGGCATCTCGACCGATTCCTCATCGCGCGTCCAAGACGCAGTAATGTCATTGGCCGCGAGAATTCGATCGAGCAATTCGTCCGTTTCGGCCGGAGGGGCTTGGGCGCAAAACTCTGCGGTCTGACGCCGAATCGCTTTTTCCATATCAGGATAGCGAGCCGCATGCCGATCGGCGGCAGCTTCAATCCGATCGCAAACGTGTCGCCATTCCTTCGTCATTTGCATGTCGATCATGGCTACTCTCCTCTTCGCGTAGTATTACTTAGACCGCGAAGCAAGACACGCGTCGCGATCGATTCGCCCACTAAATTAATTCTACGCGCGCCAGCGATGATCTGGACGTAAGAGTCCCGCAGTTCGCGGGAATAGGCTAAATGCGGCTGGACAGTTGGCTTGGCCGACTACTTGTAGTCAGCGCCGTTTAAGCTGTTGACGACCGAAGTCTCCCACTTTTGCAGCAGCTTCTTTAGCTTCGCGGTTTCCTCGGGATACTGCGAAAGGACGTCTTCCTTTTCGTACGGATCGCTGGCCAGATCGTACAGCTCAAACCGCACGGCGCCTTTGGCGTTTTCGATGCGATGCAACTTCCAGTCGCCATCGGTCAGCGCCGCATGTCCCGGAAAGCTTTCGGTCGAAATCACCGGCTGCGGCAGATCGGCCGCATGCACGCTCACCTCGTCGGCCGGCAGATCGCCACCGGCTTGTTGCTTGGCGAGCAGATCTCCCATCAACGTGGCCGACGGAGTCGACACTCCTTTGTTCGGCGTTTGCCAGAAGGCGATCGGCGTCGGACGCTTTTCCACTTTCTCAGCCAACAGCGGCAACAGATTCACGCCGTCGAGCGGACGTCCTTCGTCAAGCGGCAATCCAGCGGCGGCCAATACCGTTGGGAAGATGTCGCAGGTCGTCGCCCGCATTTCGGTCGTCTGCGGCGTCGGGAAATGAGCCGGCCAATCGAGAATGGCCGGCACCAGCAAACCGCCGTCGTAGATTGAACCTTTCTTCTCACGGAACGGACCGGCCGAACCGCGTCGCTTATCGGCGCCATTGTCGCTGCAGTACCAGAGGATCGTGTTGTCCCGAATCCCAAGATCTTTCAGCGTGCTGCGGATCTTACCGTAAGCACGATCGATTCCGGTGATCTCGCCGTAGTAGTCCTGAAACCCTTTCGGCTCATTCTTGTAAAGTTCACGGTCGCCATCGGCAGCGATATGCGGATCGTGCGGCGAACCAAACCAGACGACGGCGAAGAACGGCTTGTCCCCTTTCGCTTGCTCTCGAATCCAGTCAGTCGCCAGGTCGGCCGTCACGTCAGAGCTTTCCCCTTTGTACTGCACCGCTTTCCCCTGGTCGCAGAGGATCGGATCGTTGTCGTAGAAGTTGGGAGCGCTCACCCAGCGATCAAAACCATTCTTGCCGGGATTAACCGGGCTGTCGTTGCGGACCGAACCAAGATGCCATTTGCCGAAGTGAGCGGTCGTGTAGCCGGCCGCGTTCAGGCGTTCGGCCAAGGTGATCTCTTGCGGACGAATCGGCCAACCCCAAGCGTAAACGGCGGAGCGATTCGGATTGCGACCGGTCAACACGCTGCAGCGCGTCGGCGAACAAACCGGCGCCGCCGCATAGAAGCGATCGAAGCGGACCCCTTCGGCCGCCGCTTTGTCGAGCTCCGGCGTTTTGATCGCTTTGTGCCCGTTGTAGCTGACGTCTCCCCAACCTTGGTCGTCAGCCATCACCAGAATGACGTTCGGACGATCGGCGGCATTCAGCGAAGCGGCGGAGAGAAAAACGACGGCCAGAGCGGCGAGCGATGCGCGAGTCGACATAGCGGCAGGCTTTCTATCGGCGGGAAAGGCGGGAAAAGCGATACGTCCAGGATACGCGAACGGACCACGCCGTTCCACACTTCTCTCCGCCGAGATCGGTGATTCCTTGCCGCCAAACGAAAAGCGGACGCCCCAGGGGACGTCCGCCTTACAGTTTAATCGATTTCGCTTCGCCGAAGCGGAAACTATTCGTGCCCTGCTCCGCCGTTCGCCCCTTTCAGGCTCGACAGGAAGGCGACCAGATCGCGCACTTCCTGACGCGACAAATGCTTGTAGATGTCTTCCGGCATCGGCGAGTTCGCCGCTTTGCGGACGTCGATGTCGTCCTGCGGAATCGTCAACAAGTTTCCTTCGGCGTTGACCAGGCTCAGCGTGTCATCGTTCTCTTCCTTCAGCACGCCGGAAAGCGTCTGGCCGTCGACAGTCAGCACCATGACCGACTCAAAACCTTTCGCGATCTTGGCGTTCGGCAGCACGATCGCTTCGAGCAGATACTCCGGCTTCTGCTCGGCGCCGATCTTGTCAAGCTCTGGTCCGACGCGGCCGCCGACTCCTTGAGCGCGATGGCAACGAACGCACGAGACTTCGGTCTTCTCAAAGAAGATCTTCCGTCCCTTTTCGGCGTCGCCGCCGGCCAGGGCCGATCGATACATCGTCAGCGGATCGGCAGGGTCAAGCGACGCTTCGTACTTCGCGAGCAAGTCGCCAACCGCTTTGTCGTCACGCTTCGCTTCTCCAGCCAGAATCACATCGAGCTGCGAGTCGACCGGAACCTCGCCGGCCAGCAGTGCGGTCAGTCGATCGGCAATCGCGGCCGACGAGCCATCCAGTTTCGTTTCGGCAAGCGCGGCGAGCGCTTGTTGACGTTCGATAGTTGAATCGGCCTTCGCCCCGGCAGCCAACTTGGCGACCGCTTCTTCCGGCGCGACCTTCACCAATAGCGAGCGAGCGGCGGCCCGAATCTCGGGAACGTCCGACGACAAAGCGTCGAGGACCACCTGCTTGTTGTTCGCATCTAGCGCCACGGCGGCGACCAAGGCGTCGGCTCGCGTTTGCGGCGATTGCTGCGGATCGGTAATCAATGCAATCAAGACCGGCGCCACTTCCTTGATGCCGAACTTGGCGGCCAGCTTCGCAGCGGTGTTGCGAACATTCTCGCCGCCAGCCAACAGGCCCGGCAACTGCGTGACGAGCGCCGCTTTGGCGACTTCCGGATCCCGGTTTTCGAGCGGGCGATGGAAGTTGAGCACACGGTCCAGCGGCGACGGCGTTTCCCAGTTTTCGAGCATTGCCAAAGCTTCCAACCGCATCCCTTCCGGCGCGTTGGCGTCGGCAGCGTAGGCAGCCAGGGCGGCGGCCGTTTCGGCGTCGCCGATCCGGAAGTTGGCGTTCAGCACGCGACGCAGCAGCGCGTCATCTTTCAGACCGCGACTGATCAAGCCGGCCAATTGCGGCATCGCCGCTTCGATCGGCAGATCGTGAACCGCTCGGGCCGCTTCAAGCACCACCGATTCGTTGCCGTCTCCCAGGAAACGAACAATCGTCGGGCTCTGTAAACGACGCAGCGCCACGACCGCTGCGCGACGCACGGCCACCGAGTCATGTTTCGACAAATCGCCGAGATGTTGAATGTTGCGAGCACCAGCCAATGCCATCACGGCGCCATGTCGGAGAACCGGGTCCTGATCGTTGTTCTCGGCCAGAATCTCGACGACGCGGTCAAACATCGGACGCGTATCGCCAAAGTGATCTCCCTTGCCGATCCCCATCAGTGCGAAGTACTTCACCCGTGCGTTGTCGTCGTTGAGCAGCGCGACCAGCGCCTCCGGCACTTCCAGATCGCCGAGGATCTTGGCGGCCTGGGCGCGAACTTCCGGATCGGCATCTTTGACCAGCGTTTGGCTCAGCACCTTGGTCGGCTCGACTCGTTCGCGAATGTCGCGCAGCTTGTCGACGATTTGACCAATCCCCCAGATCGCGTGCAGACGAGCCAGTTGATTGTCGCTGTCGGTCGCCACTTGGTTGAAGATGTCCAAGGCGTCACGCTTGGCCAATTCAAATTGGGCGCCCTGACGAACGCGACGATCGGGGTGAGCCAGCAGGTTCGCCAGCTCTTCGTTCTGCTTGTCGCTAAAGCCGGCGGCAAGCAGCTTTTGCATCTCTTTGACGATCGGCTGATCGATTTCTTTGGGATCAAAGAAGCGATAGAGCCGACCCTTGTTCAAGCCGTTCCAACCATCGACCCAGTCGCTGACGTAGATCGCGCCGTCGGGACCGAAGTCGACGTCGGTCGCCAAAATGCGCCAGATCGGCTGTTGATCGTCGACCATTTCGTACGTGGCGCCATTCGGTTTCATTTTGAAGCTGCGGACGCCGCTGTTGGCCGGACCGCCGCGGAAGTCGCAGAGGAAGAACGTGCCGCGATACTTTTCGCCGAGACCGACGCCAGGGTAATAGGCGAGACCGCTCGGACCGTCGGCAAAGTTGCGAATCGGCGGGTTCAGGTAAGCGGCCTGACCTTCATGAAACGGATGCCACAGCTTTTCGCGATTCCAAGGACCACGATCGCTAAGGTACTGGTACGCCATGTTCCAGCCGCTGTTCCCTCCTTCGACCAGGTAAACCCAACGGGCCTGGTCGCCGCTGTCGGAGTTGTTGTCGCCGGTGAACAAGTTGCCGTAGTCGTCGAACGCCAACTCTTGCGGATTGCGGAGACCGGTGTAGAAGACTTCCAGTTCCGTGCCGTCCGGATTGCAGCGGAAGACGGCGCCGCTGGACGGATCTTTCAGCACGCCCCCTTCGCTAACGACGTTGTAGCCGCGGTCGCCGATGCTGTAGTAGATCTTGCCGTCGTTGCCGATCGCCAAGCCATGCATGTCGTGACCACGGAACGCAAAGCGAACGCCGTAACCGGTGTGCAGAGCCTTACGCACGTCGGCGATGCCGTCATTGTCGGTGTCGCGCAGCTTCCACAGATTCGGAATGTTGGTGTAGAAGAGGTCGCCGTCGAGCCAGATCACGCCGGCGCCGGTTCCTTCGACGACGTCATTGAAGTGATCGGCGAAGACCGAATCATGGTCGGCCTTGTGATCGCCGTCGCGATCTTCGATCAAGCGAATGCGATCGTCATGTTTGGTGTAGTCGTCTTTCGCTTCAGGATGATGCTTCAGAATGTAGGCGCGACGATCCTCGACCGATTGGGCGGCCAGGTCGTCATTGAGCCAATAGTTGTGCCCCCGATTGTCTTCGACCCCTTTCCCTTGGCGGAACGTTTCGGCGACAAAGACTCGACCGGTCGGATCGAAGCAGAAGGCGACCGGATTGGCGATGCGCGGTTCGGCGGCGAACAGCTCGATCTTGAAACCTTCCGGAACCTGGAAGCCCGACATGGCGTTCTTCCCTTCATCCGAAGCCGGCGCCACTTGCGGCGTTTCCGGTTCGGGGACGTCATTTTCCGCGCGGGCCAGCGAAACGAAAGCCAGCGACGAAAGCGCCAGCGCAACAGTCGGGAGAAATAACTTCACGACGATCGACCTTAGGAATAAGGAGCGAAAGAGAATGTGCATGTGGGGCTCGGTGACGCCGTCAGGAGAGGCAAGCGGCGTCGAATCTTTTAGCCTAATCCGATCCCAAACATCGGGCAACTCCCAGGCAAATCGTGAAGGCGATTGTGACTATTTCACTTGGCCTGGATCGTCTTTGCCGTACCGCCCTTGATACTCGTCTTTGGGGTATTTGCGGATGTTTTTCCGCATTTTGTCGTTCATCGCGGCGGCGACGTCGATATTCAGCTCATTCGCCAGGGCCAGGCCGTAACAAAGAATATCGGCCAATTCTTCCCCAATGGCGGTCATTTTATCGGCGTCGGCGGTCACCTCGCGAGAAGCTTCAACCGTCAGCCATTGGAAATGCTCCATCAGTTCGGCCGCTTCGATCGCCAGGGCCATGCTGATGTTCTTTGGCGCGTGAAACTGCCGCCAATCCCGCTCGGCGACGAACTTCGAGATCATCTCCTTGATGGTCGCGACCGAGGTTTGCTCGTCGGTCGTCAGGCGATCAATCAACGTATCGAGCGCAGGCGTTTCGTCAGACATCAGGCGGTTCCGCATACATGGTGAGCGAAAACCGCCAGCTTAAACGGCATTGCGACCGACGAAAAGGTCCGAGCCCTTACTTGGCGTCGGGCGCCTTCGCCGAAAGCGACTGCAAGTAGTCGAGCAGCGACGCGAATTCGTCGAGCGTGATCTCGTTGGCCAGACCAACCGGCATCACCGAGACTTCGCTCTTCTTCCGCGCTTCGATCTCATCGGGATCAAGCTTGTGCTCGTTCCCCTGCTCGTCGCGGATCACAATCTCGTCCGCCGCTTCGCTGGTGACGAACGCCGTCATCACGCGGCCGTCATCCAACAAAAAGATGTTGGTGACGAAACCTTGAGCGAACGTCTTGCTCGGCAACAGAATCGACTCGGCCAGCTGGTCCCGCTTGTAGGTCTTGGCGACCTGCGGCAGATAGGGACCAATCGGCTTTTCGTTCGGATCGACCGTGTGACAACGATTGCAGGTCAGCTTGGCGAAGAGCTGTTCCCCTCGCTTCAAGTCCCCCGACTTCTTCAACACCTGGGCGATCGCCTCTTCCGGCTTCATCGTCTTCAGCTTCGGACCGGTCGGCGCACCTGTCTTGATCTGCCAGGCATTGGCGATCCGCTGGGCGGCGGCGCTCACCTTGGGATCATTCGACGCGATCAGGTCGACGATCTTTTCTTCCGCCTGACGATCGTTAGCAAGGTAAACCGCTTCCAATCGCAGACGGGGGCGATCGCTCCAGCCCGATTCGATCGCTTTCGTCACGACCGCCGAAACCTCTGGGGAAAGTTTCTTCTGTCCCGAGAGGAGAACCAAACCGGCGTCCGCCCAAACCGCCGCCGTCCCGTCGCCGCTGGTCGACATCTCTTGCAACTGATGAACGCGACCGCTCAAGCGACCGGCGTCTTTGAACGCGTCAAACGCGGCCAGGTATTGCGCCTTCGCCTCGGCATTGTTCTTCAGCGAATCGAGTCCAGCATGAGCCGAAGCCAAGACGTCTTTATTCTGCGAACGCAAGAGAGCGATGATGGCGCCCGACTTCACCGCCGGATCGGCCTTGTCGTCAGCGACCACTTTCTGCAGCAGAGCGACCGCTTCTTCCGGCAGCGAGTCGCTGGCCGCGACTTTCGTCACCGCAGCCGGAACGAACTTCGCATCGGCGGCGGCGCGAGCCAACACCAATTTCAAACTGCCGTCCAGGTCCACGCGATGACGAGCCAACTGCGTGAGCAGGAACTCGGCTTCCGTCGGCGACAGGGACTCCAATTGGCTCTTCAGCGCCGCAGCGATCCGCGGCGATTCGGCCCATGGTTCCGGCTGATAGTAAGGACCGCGGGTATCGGGCCGCGTTCCCCAACTCTGGCCGGTCCATTTGCCTTCGTGGTTGTAAAGCCGAGCGAGGGCGATCAGCAGATCGCGGCGACGCGCAGCGTCTTGTTCTTTATTCAAACGCTCAATCAACGCGGTGACGACATCGGCATCGTGCAGCGACTGCACCACTTGGATGGCGCCCAAGCGTTGGGCCGGCAAAGCCTGAGCATTATCGATCACGGCCAACGCCGCATCAGCGGCCTTCAGCGCGACGAGCGCTTGCACCGCGGTATGGGCCATCACCGGATCGCTGTTGCCGAGCAACTCGGCGACGGCGGCGCCATTTTTGGCGTCTCCCAACCGAGTCAGCGCCACGATCGATTCGAGCTGCGTACGAGCGTCGCTCGACTTCAGCCCGCCCAACAGCAGGTCGACCGGGATCTGCTCTTCCTGATCCCAACGATCGGTCAAGGCGCGAATCGCAAACGCCTTCACGCTTTCGTCCGCGGCCGCTTCGACCAGAATCGGATGGCTCTCGGCGCCGAGCCACTGCTTCAGCGTAAAGATCGCCGCAATCCGATTGTCGAGCGGCGCCGATTTGTTGTTGGCCAATTTCGCCAGCACCGAGACCGAGGCATCGTCTTCATTGCGGGCCAGCAGTTCGCGCTGAGCCGCCAAACGAATCCGATGGCTCGCCGAGTTAGCAATCAGGGCGACCAGCTCGGCCGAAGTCGCTTTCGCGAAGTCCGGAACCGGCTTGGCCTGGTATCCCTTCGGCGTGACGCGAATCATCGAACCGACGTGTTCGCCGTTGTAGGTGAACGTGGCGCCTTCCCAGCTGGTCGCGTAGATGTTCCCCTGGGCGTCGACGTCCAAGTCAGTCACGCGCGGCAGCTTGATGAACTCTTCCTGGTCCGCGGCGAAGGTGGCGCCATTGGCCGTCGGGAGGTGACGATAGATCATGCTTCGTCCCCAGTCGGCGGTGTAGATCGCATCGCCATAGGCGCCGGGGAAGCCAGGTTCGCTGACGTAGCAGGCGCCGCAGCCCGAACCGCCGCCGTAATCGGCCAGCGGCTGGATGATCTCGTCGCCAAAGTTCATGTAGAGACGCGGATAGCCGTGGTTTTCGATCCCGCTGAAGTGATGCAGGCGAATGTCCCAGCCGCCGCCGTCGTTCGTGTTGTCGCGGGTAAAGCCGCTCAAGCGCGGGTCGAGCGCCACTTCCAAAATGTTACGCGTACCACGCGAGTAGACCTGCAAGCCGCTGCCGTCGGGACGAATCCGAATGACGCCGCCGTAGCGGAACTGCAACTTGGTTCCGTCCGCCCCTTCCGCTTCCATAAAGCCGAAGTCGCCGATCGCCAGGTAAAGCCAACCGTCGATGCCGAGCGTCACGCCGTTCGACGTATGGTCGGCCGGGCGATCTTTGAAATCGAACGCGATGTTCTTGACCAGGATCTTCTGTTCGTCCGAGACGCCGTCGCCGTCATGATCGATGAAGGCGCTCAAGTGCGGCGGGTGCATGACATACAATCGATCGCGGTCCCAGACGAGTCCGCGAGGGGAATCGACGTCCGAAACGAACAACTTCGATTCGTCGGCACGCCCGTCGCCGTCGATGTCTCGCAGGCGATAGATGGCGCCGCGCGTTCCCTTGCGGTCGAGCGAACCGTTTTTGTCGACTGAAACGTAAACCACTCCATCCGGAGCGGCGGCGACGTACACCGGATAGGTCACGGCCGGCGGAGCCGCAAAGAGAGTGACGTCGAACTCTTCCGGAACTTTAACCTTCGAGAGGAGTTCGGAATCGGCCTGTTTCGCCGCCGCGGCCGGATCGATCGTCATCCACTGATTGCCAAAGACCGACAGTTCGCGGATGCTTCCCCAACCGCCGGTGTTGCTGCCGAGATACTGCACGCGAACGTAGCGGACGTCATCGGCGTTGAAATCAAACTTATGGTTGCGATCCTTTTCGTTCTTCGAGCGATCGATGACCGTCTTCCAGTTTTGCTGATCGGCGGAGACGTCAACCGTATAGCGGTAGATGGTCTGATCCGATTCCCAAGCGATTTCGCAACCTTCGATCGATTGCGGCTTTTCGAGGTCGACGGTCAGCCATTGCGGAGCGCTTCCATTGCCGGCGCACCAACGAGTCGCCGGATCGCCGTCGACCGCTAGCTGCTTGAAGTTGCCTTTGCCCGACTCTTCGCTGGAAGCAGTGGTCGGCTTCCCTTTCGCCATGCTGACTTGAACCAGTTTCGGTCCTTCCGGCTTCAGGTATTCGGGGCTCAGCTTGTCGCAGGCCCAGAGCGTGCCACGGGTCAGCATGTCGAGAAATTTGTCGGCGCTGACGGTCTCGTTGTGATGACCGAGCGTCGTACCGAAGACGCGGGTATCGCCGTATTGATTCACCCAGACGCAGGTTTCGGCCTTGCCGCTTTCCTGATTCTTGGCGACGCCGAGCGGAGTAGCGGTCGGCCAGACTTTTTCGATGTGGTAGAGCTCACCCTTTGGATTGGCCCACGCAGCGCCAAAATCGGCCATGATCGGATGCTCGGCGTCGACGTTCAGAACTTCGTGCGCATACTGGGCGCCATGTCGATGCGAGGTGACGCCGCAGAATTTGAACCACTGGTCGGTCTTGTCGCGATAACAATGCATCGCGCAGTGAATCACCACGCCGGGAACCCCTTCCTGATGCGGCTTCAAGACGCGGGCGGTCCAAGCCGGATCGTTCACTCCGGCAAAGCATTCGTCATGCAGGATGATGTCGTAGCCCTTCGCCCAGTTCGGATCCTGGTAGAGCGGAATCTTCGTGTCGGTGGTCGAGCCCCCTTGGTGGACGACGGTCACCTCGATCAGCGCTCGTTCTTCGAGGCCGGCCTTGATCAGGTTCTTCTGGCTGTCGTAGTCGTGACAGCAACCGCCGGTCACGAGCAGCGCCTTGATCGGCTTGGGAGCCGCCAGAACCGAGGAACAGAGAAGTCCAACAAGCAGCAGGGAGAACAGAATTCGTTTCATGGGCGAATTTGAGAATGAACCGGGGGCAGGCTGGAAGGTTGGGGTTGAGAAAGTCGAGTTCATTATAGCTTGCCGCCCCCTATTTCTCTCCTCGTTTGCCCAATAGACAGGGCCGGATAGGCCGAAAATTCCCCTTCTAACGACCAGGCAAGCCTTGATCACGTTGATTTACGGAGAGCCGTACGATGCTTTTTCGCCACATGGGGCAAAAACGATCTATTTTTCAGAGCCAAAAATAATCTCCACCCATGGGCTGGCCTGTTGGCCTCCCCCACACTCACTTTCCGACCACAAGTCGCAGCGGGGCATTTACGGTGACAAATCTCGAACAAAATCGACCTGCTGGTATTCGCCTGAATCCGCTTGGTCGCGTCAGCATTCGCTACCAATTGGGAGGCGCTTTCGCCATCGTGCTGCTCGTCATGGGAGTCGGCATGGCGATTTACCACATGGCGATTCGTCGCACGGTCGACAGCTACGACTCGCTGCTGCAAGGGCAAATCTCGCTGCAAACGCTCGCCGAAAAGACGAACGTCGCGATGCTCGAATGCCGCCGCAATGAAAAAGACTTCCTGCTCCGCCGCGACGACAAGTACATCGAGAAACACGCAAAGAGCTGCCAGACGCTGCTCGACGATGCGAAGTCGCTCGAAGTGTTGGCTCTTTCCTTGCACGATCAGTCCGCCGAGGCCGACGCCCAGGCAATCGCCGCCGCAGCCGCAGAATATCAGCAGTCCTTTGTTGCGCTGACCGAAAGCTGGAAGCGACGCGGCCTGGACCACAACTCCGGACTACAGGGGCAATTTCGAGACGTCGTGCACGACCTGGAAGAACTCGCGAAAAACTACGAAGTCGACGCGTTGTATCTGCAAGTCGCCGCGCTGCATCGCTTCGCCGCCGACGGCAAAGGGGCCGACAACGCGAACCGCAAATCGTTGATCAAAGCGATCGAAGACGTTAAGCAATCGCTGCAAAGCGATCGCTATGCAGCTGATCTGAAAAAATCGCAGATGGCTTTGCTGACTGAAGTGGTCGCCGCCCTCGAGCAAGACCTCGCCGGCAAAGGAGGTTCGGGCGCCTTGGAAAAGGCGACCGCGAAGATGGAGCAAGACTTGCGCAAGCAGTACGTCTCCGGCGTCTCCGCGAAGTTGCTGATGATTCGTCGCCGCGAAAAAGACTACCTGCTGCGCGCAGACGCGAAATATGTGGCGCAAACGCATGAAGCGGCCAAGCAATTCGTCGCCGCTTTTGAAGCGTCGCAGGTCGCCCCCGAATCGGTCGATCAGATTCGTAAGTCGACTGGCGAATACCTCCGCTCGTTCGATGCCCTTGTTCAGGAAGATCAGAATCTGGCCCAGTTGGAGCAAACGCTTCGCGCCGCCGTGCACAAGATCGAACCGCTGGTCGACCAGATCGCCTACAACGCCGAAACGACCGCTGCTCAGTTCGCGTCGCAAACGGCCGAGCAAGCCGAGACCGCCACGTTTCGCGCCACGCTCGCCGGCGGAATCGCGATTCTGCTCGGCTTGGCGATTGCGTGGATGCTGACCCGCTCGATCACCAAACCGTTGTCGCAAATGACGGCGTTGGCCGCTCAAGTCGCCAATGGCAACCTGAAAGAGACGCTCAACATCCGTCGCGAAGACGAAATTGGCCAGTTGGCCGTCGCCTTCAATCAACTGACGACCAGCCTGCGTGAGATCATCACCAGCCTGTCCCAAGAGGCGGAACAGTTGACCGGCGCTTCGAGCGACATGGCGGCGACCGCTGGCTTTTTGACCGAGCAAGCGCAGAACACGCGAACCCGCTCGGCCAGCGCTACTGCGGCGACCGAGGAAATCTCGGCCCAGATCGATTCGATGAATCATCTGACCGAAGAGATCTCCAGCAACTTCTCGGTCATCTCCACCAACATGCAGGAAATGTCGTCCTGCATCACGGAGATCGCCAAGAATGCGGAACGGACCTCCGGCTCGGCCCGCACCGCGAGCCAACTGACCGGCGACAGCCGTACGACGATCGACGAACTGGGGCACGCCGCCAGCGAGATCGGCACGTTCATCAATACGATTCAAGAAATCGCCGAGCAGACGAACCTGCTGGCCCTCAACGCGACGATCGAAGCGGCCCGCGCCGGCGAATCGGGCAAAGGCTTCGCCGTCGTCGCCGGCGAAGTGAAAGAACTATCCAAGCAAACTGCCGCCGCGACCGAAGACATCAGTCGCCGTATCGCCGGCATCCAGAAGTCGAGCGGCGCCGCGATCGACTCGATCGCTCGCGTCGCCAGCGTGATCTCGGAACTCGATGCGATGTCGCAGTCGATCGCTTCGGCGGTCGAACAGCAGAACGTCACGACCCGTCACGTCGTGACCAGCGTCGGATCCGCCACGTCGTCGCTGGAAACGGTGGCGTCCGGCATCTCGGAAACGAACGTCGCCGGCGAACAGATCGTCAGCGAAATCGTCGCCGTCAGCACTGCGGCCGAAACGACCGTTTCGCACGCCGATGCGGCCAATGCGACCAGCGTCGAGCTGTCGAAGATCGCCAACAAATTGCGTGCGGCGGTGGCCCGATTTGAAGTTTAACTTCGGCGGCCGTTAGCCGTTGAACCGACCGACGCAGAGCGTGATGTTCTGCCCGCCGAAGCCGAAGCTGTTATTCAGCGCGACGTCGACTTTCGCGTCGCGTGCGAAGTTCGGGACGTAGTCCAGGTCGCAGTTCGGATCGGGGTTTTCGTAGTTGATGGTCGGCGGCAAAACGTTGTCGCGAATCGCGAGCAAGCAGACGATCGCTTCGGTCACGCCGGCAGCGGCGATCAAGTGCCCCATCATGCTCTTGGTGCTGGAGACCGGAATCTTGTCGGCCATGTCGCCGAAGACCTGACGGCAAGCGAGCGACTCGACCTTGTCGTTGACTTCGGTGCTGGTGCCGTGAGCGTTGACGTAGTCGATGTCTTCGACGTTCATCTTAGCGTCGGACATCGCCATCTTCATGCAGCTGATCGCGCCCCGTCCTTCCGGATGCGTGTCGGTGATGCGGAACGCGTCGGCGGTGGTGCCGTAGCCGAGCACTTCGCCGTAGATGTGAGCGCCCCGTTTCTTGGCGTGTTCCAATTCTTCCAGCACGACCATCGAAGAGCCTTCGCCCAGGACGAACCCGTCGCGGAGACGATCGAACGGACGCGAAGCTTTGGTCGGCTCGTCATTGCTGGTCGAGAGCGCGGTCAGCAAGTTAAAGCCGGTCACGCCAAAGGGGTGAATCATGCTGTGAGCGCCGCCGGAGAGCATCACGTCGACCGTGCCGCGGCGGATCAGTTCGGTCGCTTCGCCGATCGCCTGGCTGCTGGCGGCGCAAGCGGTCAAGCAGTTGGCGTTGGGACCTTGCGCGTTGAAGAGCGACGCCAGGTGAGCGCTCGGCATGCTCGGCTCTTGTTCCAGTTCGCGGCGCGGATTGAGCGATTCCAGCCCCTTACGAATGAACTCAGCTTTATCGAAGTCGCCGCTCCCCGACATCGCAGCGGTCACCATGGTGGTGAACGCGAAGAAATCCTGGTCCCCTTCGCCGCAACCGAGATAAACCCCCATGCGGGTCGGATCGAGGACGCTTTCCATCACGCCGGAGTCGGAGACCGCTTGCTTGGCGGCGCCGATGGCAAATTGCGTGTGACGGCCGATGTTCTCCCAGCGCGCGACGTCTTCGCCGCACTTGGCGATGCTCCAGTTTTTGACTTCGGCCGAGATTTTGGTCGGGAAGTTGGAGGCGTCGAAAACGGTCGTCCGCGCAACGCCGGACTTCGATTCTTTCAGGCCGGACCAGACGGTCTCGACGTCGTGCCCCATCGGATTAATCATGCCGATACCGGTGATGACGACTCGCCGACTCATGACGACTGGAACTCCAAACAAGAGAAACTAAGCAAACCTTGCCGATTATCTAGCGCCAACCAGCCGCGCATCGTTGGCTGCTGGTCCGCTTCGTACTTGGTATTATCGGCGCGATCGCCTACCGAGCGCGGTTAATTTCGACTTAAAGACGCCGCTTCCGCATCCAGCATGTATTGCGGCGGCTCGATCGGCGTTCCGTCAGACTTCTTGCCGATTTCGTAGACCTTCATCATGCGCAGCAACTGCAGCAATTCGACGGTACCGAATAATTCTCGGTCATTGTCCTGCTCGTCCAGATGAGCGAAGAACAATTCGACCTCGGCGTGCAATCGATCTCCGCAGTGACTGGTCGCCGAGACGTAGGCGCCGTCTTCGCGGATATCGTGCGCTTCCACCGAGTAAGTCAACTGATCCCCCGGCGCGACGGCGAAGTGAAACGTCGCCTTCGACACCTTGGCGAGCACGACTCGCTCCCGAAATTCGTAGTACTCGCCGACCAGCAGACCGCCGGTCTGGGCGATCCCTTCGATCACCAGCGAGTGGGGCATGATTGGAATGCCAGGGAAATGGTCGTGGATATGATCTTCGGCGAGCGTGACCGACTTGACCGATTTGGCCGCTTTGCCGCTCTCGAACTCGAGGAACTTATCTACCCAAAACCAACGCATTCCAGTTAATCCCTTCCTGGCGAATCTTTGCGCTGATCGCCGACTGCGATCAGCACAAAGTTCGACGATTCGTTACGCAGCCAGCTTGCTCTCGACATACTTGCACATGTCGTTGACCGTCAGCAAGTTGCCGAATTCCGAGACGTTCGGATTCGCTTCAAACTTGGTGAGGTCGGCGAACGGCATCCGCTTCTTCAGCTCGATGAGCCCGGCCGGGGTCACCTTGCCGTCGTTGACGTATTCGGCGCTCGTCAGGATGTCTTCCGGGAAGAGTTCGGCACGAGGGATTTCGATGTCGAACGCTTTCTCCAGTCGGAAGACGATATCGAGGAAGTCAATCGATTCCGCGCCGAGGTCGCCGACCATCGTCGCTTCCGGAGTCACTTCTTCTTCATCAACTCCCAGGGCGTCGACCAAGGCCTCGCGAACCTTCTCGAAGACTTCTTGTTCCGTCGGCATCTGAATGCGTTCTCCAAAGCTTAATCAGGAAATGTGCTTTTCACCCAAGGTGGATGAAATCATGCGCTTGCCGCACTGCGGCTAATCCAAAAGCGGCTCCGCTAAACGCGGCTCGCTTCCGGGTACAACACGTTGAAATCGTCTTTTAAATTGCGAATCGCCAACCGGTCGGCGCCACTTTGGACGTCTCCGCCCAGGTTGTATCGATCCAGCACCAGGCGAGCGCTCACCGCCATGTTGCCTGCCACGGTCCCTTTGACCTTCAGCGAAGTCAAACGTCCTTCTTGCTTGACCCACTCGGCCGTAACCGTCAAAACTTCCCCAGGTTCGACAAAGTCGGCGTACTTGACGTTCCGCGCTTCCTGCAGGATTACCACGCTGTGCGCGAAGTCCTCGGTCGCCCGAATCAGCCAAGCGCTGGTCTGCGTCATCGCTTCCAGCATCAACACCCCCGGCATGACCGGGAAACGAGGAAAGTGATCCTCCAAATACTCTTCGGCGAGCGATAGGCATTTGGTCGCTATAATCCGCTCTCCCGGAACAAGATCGGTTATTCGATCAATCAGGGTGAATCGCATGCCCGCGTCCCAAAATCCTACCCAATCCTTAGAAACGGCCAGAGCCGAATATCAAAGCTCACTAGTATAGCCACACCGAAAAAACGTCACAAGCTAATCAAAGAGCGCCATTTAGCTCGTCGCGGCTATGCAAACTGTACTCCAATTCGCTTCGCCCCCATAGACGGGAAAATGTAGACTTAGGGTATTTCCAGACAGAATCTCTACTATAATCTCGCGTGGACTAAACGCTTCCAAAACCCAGCTTAAGGGCGGACTTTTCGACCGTGTCAGACCTACATAAGGGGATCGCAGTTTCCCCCGGAGTCGCCGTCGGCACCGCCTACTGCATTCTCGAGATTTTCGTCAATCCGGAAAAGACGAAGCTGGAGCCCCACGAAATCACCCAGGAACTGGCCCGTTACGAGACGGCGCGGGACCAAACCTCCTCGGACCTCAGCGCCCTCCAGTCCAAGGTCGAGAGCCAGGTCGGCATGGACGAAGCGGCCATTTTCGCCGCCCACCGGACCATCCTTCGCGACCCTGCGTTCACCAACAAGATCCGCCATTGGATCGTCGACGAGCGGATGACCGCCCAAGGCGCGCTCCACCGACTCCTCGACGACTACACCCAGCTTTTTTCGCGGATGGGCGACCCCTATTTGCAGGAGCGTCTGAACGACATCCGCGACGTCATCGTCCGGCTTAGCGCCTACCTGACTGACGTCCTCAACGATCCCGATGGCGGGGATGGTTGCTTAAAGGGCCCCCTGATCGTCGTCGCCGACGAACTCCTCCCTTCGCAAGCGGTCGCTCTGGGCGACGCCGACGTCCATGGCATCGTCACCGAAAGGGGAAGCCAAACCAGCCATGCCGCGATCATCGCCCGCAGCCGCGGCATCCCGGCTGTCTCCGGTGTGCCCGGCATCGCGTCGCGCGTGAAAACCGGCGACACGATCGTCGTCAACGGCGGCGAAGGGATCGTCGTCGTCAATCCAGAGGCGGAAGAGCTGTCGGCCTATCGCAAGCTGGAACGCGAATTCTTCGACCTGAAGGACCAGTTGGCCGCCAACCGCGATCTCCCTTCGCGCACCGCTTGCCAACAGCCGATCGAGTTGATGGCGAACATCAACAACGTCAAAGACGCCGAGTCGGCCGCTGCGATGGGCGCCGATGGCGTCGGTCTCTACCGGACCGAGTATCTCTACCTGACGCACGAAAACGTTCCGGACGAAGCGGAGCAGATCAGCATCTACCGCAACGTGATCGAGTCGAGCCCAAACAAGAAGGTGACGATCCGTACGCTCGACATTGGCGGCGACAAGACGGTCGCCTACCTCGGGCACACCCACAACGAAGCGAACCCCTTCATGGGTTGGCGCAGCGTGCGGCTGTCGTTTGAGCATCCAGAGTTCTTCATGTCGCAGATCCGCGCCATCCTGCAGGCAGGCGCCGGCATCGACGGGTGCGAAGTCCGCATGATGTTTCCTATGATCACCACCGTGGAAGAACTGCGCAAGGTTCGCAGCTTCGTCCGCCGCGCCCAGCGCCGCCTGACCGAAGAACGAAAACCGTTCGTCGAGGTGAAAGTCGGCATGATGCTGGAAGTCCCCGCAGCGGCGATCGTCATCCGCTCGATGCTCGACTTGGTCGACTTCGTTTCGATCGGATCGAACGATCTGGTGCAGTACTTGATGGCCGCCGACCGCGACAATCCCAAGGTGAGCAGCCTTTGCCAACCGCTCGCCCCGGCGGTCGTTCATACGCTGAACGACGTCATCCGGGCCTGCAACATGGCCCGCGTTCCGGTGACGTTGTGCGGCGAAATGGCAGGCCAACCGCGGGCGTTCATCCTGCTCCTGGGAATGGGGCTCCGCAGCTTCAGCATGAGCCCCGCGTTCGTGCCGACGATCAAGCAGCTCGCTTCGCAGATCACCATCGAGCGGGCCGAATCGCTGCTGGCTCGCGCCCTGCAAATGAAGACGACCAACCAGGTGAAACGCTTCCTGCGGATGGAACTGGAAGACATTTCGCCCGATATCGCAAAGCTCGATACCGACGGCTAGTTCGACTTCAAGAAGTTGAGAATCGCCGTGTTCGTCTCAACGGCACGCTCCATCGGCGCCATATGCCCAGCGCCGGCGATCTCGACATACTCGGCGCAAGGAATCGCGTCGGCGATCGCTCGCATCACGTCCGGAGGCGTAATCGCATCGACTTCGCCGCAGATCACCAAGGTCGGAACGTCGATCGTCGACAGCAGTTCGACCACGTTTTGACGTTCGGCCATGCCGCGCTGAGCCGCAGCGACGCCGGCCGGATCTTGCCGCAAGATCGCAGCTTGTAAAGCGGCGACGACCGCTTCATTCTTTTCGAGCGTGATCGGGGCAATCAGCTTCGGCAGCATGGTCCCCGGAACTTTTTCCAGGCCGAACCGTTCGACTTCGGCCGCCATCACCAACCGCCCGCGCGCCACCTTCTCGTCATCGTCATTCGCTCGCGTGTCGCACAGAATCAAGCGAGCCAAACGCGTCCGATGCCGCAGGAAGAACTGCCACGCGATGTAGCCGCCCATCGAGAGCCCGCAGAACGTAACCGGCTTGGTAACGTTCAACTTGGCGAGTAGTCGCGACAGATCGTCAGCGAACTGGGCCATGGTCGTTTTGTCTTTGGCCGGATCGCTGCCGCCGAAACCGCGCAGGTCAGGCGCAATCACCTGATACCCTTCGGCCGCCAAGACGTTGATTTGCGCTTCCCACATCGAGTGATCAAGCGGAAAACCATGCGCGAGCAGGATCGGCTCCCCTTCTCCCCGGATGACGACGTTGAGCGTCACTTCGCCAATCGGAATACGTTCGCCTTGCATGGTCTCGCCTTTGAATTCGCGTTACTGACTCGTTGCCGATTATTGTAACGCGCGGCCGGTCCTTCTCGAATCGCCCACGTAAGGCGTGAAAAGTCTAGCGAAAACGCCGCAAAAAGCTCTGGTTAGCGCCCGCAACGAATATCTTGTTTCCGTCAAACTTTCGTATCGAAGGCCCGCCCAATACGCGACCATGGCAAATCCCAATGGACGCCGCGGCGGCGAACACTAGCATCATGGAGGATAAAAAGGCCGTCAGCATAAACAAGAGTTTGTCCGCCATGGCGCTGCCTCCACTCAAATAGGCCATCGCCAGGACGCCAACACACCCACCCAAGACGAACAACGCCAGAAAAAAATAGATGGCGAAGTTTCGTCGCATGCGCCATTTCTCCGATCGCGTCCAACATTTGGTGCAGATCGAATAGGTAATCGTGAATTCGCGCTCCGGAGCATTGGGGGGAGCCTGCTCCGGCCGATACCTGGTGCGATGACGCGTCTCGCCATCTCCGGCAACATCGCAGGCGCAGTTGAAACAAACCGACGGCAACGACAAGGGAGACTCGCCGAGGATCAGCCCCTTTTCGATCACGAAGGAGACCTCTTCTCGATTGCGAACGTCGACGCCAGGCGAAGCGTAAGGGTTTTCCTCAAGCTCACTCATTCATCGTCCTCACCAGGTGTGAGATCGTCTTGACCATCCGCATAACGCTCGAGGAACGCTCGCCCGGCGCGAGAAAGCGCCATCTTGCCCGCCTCATACATGCGCAATTCTGGAGGCTTGGGGACTTTGAAATCGCAATACACGATGCGCAACGCAAATCCAATTGCGGCGATCATAAAGAAGGGGAAGCAACTCTCCGCGACCTCCACGAGCCCAACAGCGGTGTAGCAGAAAATCGCGATAATACAAAGGAAGCCGATTGATATGAGGGTGGGAACAAGACAATATGCGGCTTGCCTAAGCTTAAGACGCCAGGCCTGCGCGTTCGCGACGCACGCCCCACAGACGGAATAAGAAACTGTCAGCGTCGTCCAATTCCCCGACTCCGTCCTACCAGAAAACTGGCAGGTCTTTCGCTGGGAGGTTTCGTCGGCGGCGGCCATCGCGCAGTACAAGCAGACCGACGGCAACGAAAGCGGAGACTGGCCGACGATCTTTCCATCATGAATGAAAAACTCTTCGATATCGCCTGAGCCAGAATCCGAAGGCGTGACGACAACCTTGTCGACATTCGGCGGAGCGAACGGGTTTTCGTGGGAGCCGGATTCCATCTTCGCTGATTTCCGATGATGCTGGGTGCGGTCGTTTCGAATAAGAAACGTCAGGCAGGGGAGCCTTCGCGAAAGCGCTCGATGAACTTCCACCCTGCCCCTTTTACGGTCATGGTATTTTCCGCGTACGATTCCAATTCTGGAAACTTCGGCAACTGGGACTCGCAATACCATACGCGAAAGAAGGGGGCGACGAGGGCAATTCCCAGGATCGAAAAAAGGCTAAGCCACGCCGTTTCGGGGAATTCCGCATTGCCGTAGAGCCCCAAAAAGGAGGCGCCGACCGCCAACAAGACGCACGCCAGAGCAAAATAGAGAGCCTGGCTGCGTCGTCGTCGCCAGGCCTGAGCGGCGGCCACGCACGCGGAACAGGTCGAGCAGTAGAACTGAAACAGAATCGGCTGACGCCCTGGCGACAATCGCAGCCGGTGATACCTGGCGACTCGCCGTAGCGAAAAGTCGTCGACAATATCGGCCGCGCAGTACAAACAGACTCTCGGCAGCGACAACGGCGACTCGCCGACGATCTTCCCAACCCGCAGCTGAAATTGTTCGTTCGTCCCTTCCTCAGCGTCGGGGAGGACTTCAACGAATTCATCGACGCGGGGGGAAGCGAACGGATTCTCGCTCGGCTGATTCACTGGCCCCCCGATTCGTCACGCATTCGTTGGGCCACCGAACGCTCGTAGACAATACGGCGGAACTCTTGATTCGCGAGAAAGATAGACGTCCGATTCCCTTGGTCTCTAATTCGCTGAATGCGCAGCGGCTGAAACGAAAAGGACATTGCCGCGACGAAAAAAGCGACGGCGACCCCCAACATCGATCCAAGCATAAAACGGATGTAGTCCAGCCTCTGAGGATCGAAGGGGTCAACGTAACGCAAACGCACAAGCGCAACCCCCGCAAAGATGACCGACAGCCCGAAGATCGCCAACGTGAACCACATGCATCTGTGCCAGAAGTCGATCCACCACCCGCAGCCGCTGCAGACCGAATACGAAATTTTGCAACCTTTCGGGTAGCGACTTCGGTCGCCGTGCCGATACCTTCGAGCGCGTCGCTGGTTATCAGCCGCATACTTGCCGCAAACGAGACATTCGCCGGGTAGCGACAACGGCGTCAATCCGCCGATCCAATCCTCTCCAAAATCGAAGGGGCCGTCTCCCGGCGGATCTGGCGTCGCATCCATTTTTCTCACCAAAGGCGTCGGCGAGACGAACGGATTCTCCTTCCGCTCGCTCATTCTTCCTTCTCCACCGCAAAGTAGTTCGCTCGGAATTGGCGACTGATTCTCGTCAGTCGATAAATCCCTTTGCCGACATCCGTTGGGTACCACCGAAAAACCGCGAACATGCGAAACACGATGTTCATCACTACCACAACGCTAGTCGGAACGAAGACGATGATTCCGAACAGGATGATCCCGTTGACAAGGAACTGGCTCGATCGGACCGCATCCAAGCGGATAATCGACAACAGGGACGCCACGTAGACCGCGACGAAGATTCCCAAAATCGAGAGCGAACCATTCACCAGAATCGACGCACGTTGCCAAGGGCGTCGCCAGAGACAATTGCGACAAAGAGAATAGTCGACGACCAACCGTCCCCAGTAGAACTGCTGCTGAAAGTCCTCTTCTCCCGCGGCGCCGCACGCATAACAGTACCCGCGCACGTCGATTGGCGACGGACCTTCAATGCGCGTTGGCAGATCGTGACGCGTCTTCTGCGGCGCGTGCGGCGAAGCGAACGGGTTCTGCTGGGCGTCGGTTTCCATGCTCGCTATTCTAGCTGAAACGACGCGCAAGGCCCGTTATTTGGTCTTCACCCAGATATTGCGATAGCGGACCGGGTTGCCGTGGTTCTGCAGATAGACCGGGCCTGGTTCTTTGCCCGCTTGCACCGGCGCCGCGCGGGTGTTCTGATTGGCCGGCAGTTCGACGTTGTCATGAATCACGACGCCGTTCTGCTTGACGGTGATCCGGGGAGCGCTTTCCAGCTTCCCTTCCTTGTCGAACTTCGCCGCCGTGAAGTCGATGTCATACGTCTGCCACGTGAGCGGCGGGAAGCACATGTTGACGTCCGGCTTCTTCAAGGTGTAGAGACCGCCGCACTCGTTGTCTTCGCCGGACAGGCCAAACGAGTCGAGCATCTGCACTTCGTAGCGACCTTGCAGGTACAAGCCGCTGTTGCCGCGAGCCTGGCCGCTATCTTCCGGCATGAAGGGAAGCAGAAACTCAATGTGAATCGAATGGTCGTCGAACAATTGCTTGCTGGTGGCGCCTTGTTGCATCAGACCATCTTCGGTCATCTTGGCGTTCATCCACGCATCGAGGTTGGTCCCGTCGAACAACACCACGGCGCCTTCCGGCGGCTTGGCGCCCATCGTCGGACTTTCGCGGAAGACCTTCGACAGTTCCATTACCTTCTGGTTGTCGCCGTCATAGACGGTCATCATCCCGTCCTTGATTTCGGCCCGGACTTCTTTCCCCTCTTCGGTCGTGATTCGGAAGACGACCATCTCCCCTTCCCGCTCTCCGTCCGCCTCCACCTTCTTTTCATCCGGCTTCAGCCCGTCGCCAGGCAAGCCGCCCGGCATGCCGACGGCGTGAAATTTCCCTTTCCCTTTGGCGATCACCTGGGCGGCGATCTTCACCATGTCAGGGCCGAGAACCCCCTGGTATTCCCCTTGGACGTCATAGTCGGGGCCTGCTTCTTTCGGATCAGTAAACGCAGGACCAGCAAACAGTTGGGAAACAAAGCCGAGGAGGAGAAGGGAAAATACGAAGCGAGACGGGAATGAGCAAGGCATGGAACGGAGGCTCCGAGCGCGGGCGATTATGGCGAGAAGTTCTCACTATTCTCCTTTACCAGCGAGGGGGATGCAAGCTTCCGTCGCATCTGGCTCGACCTAACGGAAAGGAAAGGTAGAATACGGGGAGGTCCAAGGGGCGCCTCCGCGCCATTGCTCACCGAACCAGTTAGGAAGCCTTTCATGCCGTTCGTCCGCTGCTACCCGTGGCTCTTGTCGCTTGGTCTGGCCTTGTTTGTTGGCTGCGATGGCGTTGGAATCCGCAATCCGTTCGCCAAACCCGCCCCCGCCGCCAAGCAAACAGTCGCCCCTCCGGCAGCCGCACCTTCACCCGGTACCAAGCAACCGAACGGCGTCGCGGCACGTCAGGCCCGTGAAGCGGAAGCTCGCGGCACCATGATCCGAACCGCGTCGATGCGCGGGGGAAAGACGTCGGGCGGCGGCGCGATGGAAGAACGGCTCGACGTTCACGACGCCGTCTCGCGAATCGGCGATGACCTGAAGAACACAATCGAATACTCGCCGGCCCTGGTCGTCTGGATGGTTGATACCACGCAGTCCGCCTCGGCGTTGAAACGGGGCTTCCAGGAAGCGGCCGCCAAGTTCTACCAAGAATTAGGACCGGCCCTGGCCGGTAAGGCTCCGGATCAATTGACCTCGGCCGTCGTCGCGATCGGCGGCGCCACGCCGCAGTTCCTGATCGACAATCCGACCTCCGACATGGCGGCGGTCAGCGATCAGATCGCCAAGCTGCCGAGCGACGACAGCGGCGCCGAGCCGATCTTCGCCGCCGTCGATAAGGCCCTCGACAAATATGGCAAGTTCCAATCGCAGAACCGCGCCGTAGCGATCGTCGTCGTCACCGACGAAGCTGGCGACGACCAGGACATGGTCGATGCGGTGATCGCCAAGGCGCGTCCGCTCGGCGTGAAGGTTCATGCGATCGGCGTTCCGGCGCCGTTCGGCCGCTTGTCCGGCTTGATGCAAACCGCCGAAAGCCGCCGCGACGGCAAACCGGCGATCGTCCAAGGTCCCGAAACGCGTCGCTTGCAGCGGATCAACATCGACTTCAATTCGGCCGGCTTCGGCTCACAGGAAATCGATAGCGGCTTCGGTCCGTTCGCGCTCAACTACCTCTGCCGCTCGACCGGCGGGGCCTACTTGATCGTCCGCTCCAGCGCCCTCGGCTCGTGGCCCGGCAACGCCAACGTTTACGGCGGCGAGTATCGCCGCAAGTATCCGCCGCAATACATCTCGGCCGAAGAGTATCAGCAGCTGCTGGCCGGTAACAAAGCGCTCGCGGCGCTCGACGCCGTCTCCTACTTGCCGCAAGGGGGCGCACTTTCGGCGCCGGCCACCAACTTCCGCGCCGGCGACGAAGCGGCGCTGAAACGGAACCTTGACTCGGCGCAGCGTCTGCCGGCTCGTCTCGCTCCGCCGATTGACGCGATCTACAACCGTCTCAGCGACGCCGAGGGAGATCGGGACAAGATCACCGATCCGCGTTGGCGGGCCAGTTTCGATCTGGCGCTGGGTCGCGCCGCGGCGGCGAAGGCTCGCACCGACGGCTACAACCAGATGCTCGCGCTCCTCAAAGGGGGCCGCAAGTTCGAGAATCCCAGCCACGATACCTGGATGCTGGAGCCAGCCGATTCGCTCGCCGAAGCGGGAAGCCGACTCGAAAAGGTTCGCAAACAGGCGGTCGAGTCGCTACAGCGCGTGATCGATGAAAACCCCGACTCGCCGTGGGCCGAACTCGCCAAGCGAGAACTGGAAACGCCGATCGGCTGGCAATGGAACGAAGCGTAGTCGAGTCACTCCTGCTCTATTGCGAATGAGCCAGCCGTGCGCGTCCTCCTCTTTCCTGTCGGCAGCTACGGCGACGTTCATCCTTTTATTGGACTCGCCGGCGAGCTGCAACGCCGCGGTCACCAGGTGATACTTCACACCAGCGAACACTTTCGTCCGCTGGTCGAACGAGCGGAGATCGACTTCCATCCAGTCGATACCGAAGAAGAATACAAGCGGACGATCAGCGATCCGAATCTGTTCCATCCGCTCCGCGGTTTCGGAACGATCGCGCGCAGCATTATTCTCCCCTGGCAACGGCGGCATTACGAAATCATCGCGCGGGAAGTCGCCAGCGGCAGAAATGATCTGTTGATGGTTGGATCGGCGCTGGCGCAAGGGCTGCAGATGGCTCATGAAGTCTTTCATGTGCCGCTCGCCACGATTCACTTGCAGCCGTCAGTCTTGTGGAGCAACATCCGGCCGCCGCGACTGATGCGACGGATGCCGGCCGGGACCGGAATGCCGCTCTGGTGGAATGCTGGCGTCTATCGCCTGGCCGAACGATTGATGGTCGACCGTGTACTGCGAGGTCCGACCAACAAGTTCCGCCGCGAGTTAGGCTTGCCGTCGATCGTCCGTTCGACGCAACTCTGGCATTCGCCGCAGAAGGTGATCGGCTTGTTTCCGTCGTGGTACGCGCCGGCGCAAGACGATTGGCCCGCCAACACGGTGCTGGCCGATTTTCCGCTCTGGGACGAATCGGAATTGGGAGAACTGGATGACGACGTTCGCGAGTTTCTCGACGCCGGAGATCCGCCGATCGTCTTCACGCCCGGTTCGGCGATGCTCAACGGTCACGCCTTTTTCCAGGAAGCGATCGCCGCTTGCCGGATACTTGGACGTCGCGGGATCTTATTGACTCGTTTTCCGCAGCAGCTTCCCGAACAACTCCCCAGCGGCGTCCGTCACTTTAAATACGTTCCCCTCTCGCAACTTCTCCCCCACTCGGCAGCGCTCGTCTATCACGGGGGAATCGGCACTTTGTCGCAAGCTTGCGCCGCCGGCGTACCGCATTTGATTATGCCGTTCAGCCATGATCAGCCGGACAACGCCGAGCGGATCGAGCGGTTAGGAATCGGTTCGACGCTCTACCCGAGTCAATTTCGGGCTGGAAAAATCGCGGAAAAACTGCAACATCTGTTGCAATCGGACCAAACGGCCCACGCCTGCCGCGAGATTTCGGCGCGACTGGCGAATCCTCAAGGAGTGTCGCGTGCCGTCGATGAAATCGATCGTATGTTGACCAAAAACACCTTGGCCGAAACCTAATCATCCTCGCGCAAAAAAAATCGCCGGAGTTGCAACGAGCAAGCCCCGACGACAGAGAGTTTCACAGCGAGGATGATTCTGTCGCTCGCTCCTTACGACTGCAAGCGTACGGAGCGACGAAGCCAATATTTCCAACAAACCTTAACGCGACGCCAACGCGATATCCATCTAGCGGATGGCTACTACCATACCCGTTTGGCGCAGCACTACTTACTTCTGGGGGAAGCAAGCGGATGCAAGGCTGGAAACCGATCCAAGCGATGCTGCTGGCGATCATCTTCGTATCGAATCCGCTTTGTCTATGCGCTGCGGAAGATGGCGACAAGCCGTTGCCGACGGTGGAAGCGATTCGCCGCTATGACGTCGACATCAAGGTTCAAGCCGATTCGAAGCTGCATGTCGTCGAAACGATCGAGGTCACTTCGTTGGGACAAGAGATCCGACGAGGCATCTACCGCGATTTCCCCGTCATCACTTCTCCGACGTTCGGCATACGCAAGAAACATTCGCTCGACGTCATCAGCGCAACCCGCGATGGAAAGCCGGAAAACTTTCGCGTGGAACAGCCGGATGAAAACCGTCCCTACGACGCCCGCATCTATCTGGGGGAAGCGCAGAAGGTGCTCGACAAGGGAACGTACGTCTACACGATCGAATACGTCACCGACGGTTGGCTCCACCACGACGAAACGTTTGACGAACTCTACTGGAACGTCACCGGCAACTTCTGGAACTTTCCGATCCAGCATTCGAGCGTCACGATCCACCTGCCTGACGACTTCAAGAACGATCAACTGACGGTCGCGGCCTGGACTGGCGCGAGCGGCGAAATGAACCAAGACTGGCGCCAGCTCGACGCTCCGCAGGCTGAAATTAAGCTGGAGACGACTTCACCGCTGCTTAAGAAAGAAGGTTGGACTGTGTCGGTAAAGTTTCCAACCGGCGCGGTAACCTTTCCCTCCGAAAGCGAAGCCTACGGGCAGCTGCTCAACGACAACGCCGACCTCGCCCTGACATTGCTCACATTGGTCTGTGCTTTTGGGGTTTACGTGATCGGCTGGTTTCTGGTCGGCCGCGATCCGGCGCCAGGTGCAATTCTGGTGCAGGACAGCCCGCCGGAAGGACTTTCGCCGGCGGCGGCGCGCTACGTTTCGCGGATGGGTTTCGACAACACATGCTTGGCGGCAGCGCTCGTTTACGCCGAATCGCAAGGAGCGATCAAACTGGGCCGCAACGCCCTGGGAGACTATACCGCCACCAAAAGCAAGGGCGCCGATTTCTCGCGATTCTCTCCCGACGTCTATGCGCTGTTACGCGGGCTATTCGCTAATTCCAAACAGATCACCTTCAGCAAGTTGAATCACATGAGAATCAGCTCCGCGATCTCTGAATTCAAAACGACGCTGATCAACGAACATCGCAACACGCATTTCGTGGTGAACTATTGGTGGACCCTCTGGGGCGTCTCGATTTCGGTCGTCGGCATCTTGATGGCGATTCTTTCGACCCCAAACTATGCGGTCGCCTTGTTTTTAACCTTCTGGCTTTCGATGTGGAGCGTCGGCGTTTACTTTCTCAGCGCCAACGCCTTGGGGATTTGGAAGGCGGCTTTTTACAGTTTGGGCTTTTCGCTTGAGCGAGTTCTGGCGCTAATTGGCGCCCTGTTCATGACGGCGTTCGCACTTCCCTTCATTATCGCCGAAGTGGTCGTCCTGGGAGTCTTCGCCTACCAAGTTAGCTTCTTCATACTGATCGGTATTCTGCTGCTGGTGATCATGGGGCGGCAGTTTTTTCACTTGATGAAGCGTCCGACGCATGAGGGTCGGCAATTGCTCGACCATCTCGACGGCTACCGCCAATGGCTGGAAGGAGAGTTCGTTCGCCAGGTGCAGTACGCCTCGTCCCCAGAAGAAGGAGCGCTGTTGCTCGACGAGCGGCTTCCCTGGGCGATGGCGTTCGGCTTGTCGGATGGATGGTACAAACAACTGGGCGAAAAAGTTTTGGAAGCGAGCCAATTCCAAGACAACACCAACAATTACCCGTCGCGATCTATCTATGGACCGGCGGGGCGGATGTTTACCGGAGCAGCCCTCGCCGGCGCGCTGGGCAGCGCCGTCTACTCCTCTTCGATCAGCCCCAGCAAAGGGGGAAGCGGCGGTAGCGGAGGGAGCGGCGGCGGTTCCTCAGGCGGCGGCGGAGGAGGCGGAGGAGGCGGCGGCTGGTAATTCTGGTACGCTAACGGACGACCTCTTCTCATCGCTTGATCGGGAGCCCCCATCCGTGACCGCCACATCCATGCAAAAAGTAATCGCATCGGGCAACGGGCTCGAAGCGACCCGTCTCGCTTTCTATCAACTGACCAGCGGACAACCTCCGCTCGACGCCACCGTGAACGGCGTAACGCTGATCGAAGACGATCCCAACGAATTGACCGTCGGTTACGGCGGACTGCCGGACGCCAATGGCGAAGTGACGCTTGACGCGGCGGTGATGGATGGTCCGCGTCATCGCGGCGGCTCGGTCGTCGGCCTCAAGAACGTGCGGCATGCGACGCAAGTGGCGCGACTGGTGATGGAGCAAACGCGTCGCGTGATGCTCTGCGGCGACGGCGCGCTCCAGTTCGCTAAAGCGAACGGCTTTCCGGAAGAGAATCTGCTCACCGACAAAGCTCGCAAGGTCTGGCTCTATTGGAAGCGGATGGAGTGCCGCGGCAAAGATTGGCTGCCGCCGCTACCCGGCGAGTTCGACGCCGAAACGATCGCCGAATTCAATCGCTACTATCCAACCACCGGCGAGAAACACTCCGGCAGCACCGTTCACCTGGCGGCGCGCAGCGTGCGGGGCGATTTGGCCTGTGTGACCTCGACCAGCGGTCACTGCTTCAAAATGCCAGGACGGGTCGGCGACTCGCCGATCTTTGGCGCTGGGCTCTATGTTGACAACGAAATGGGAAGCTGCGGCAGCATCGGCTACGGCGAAGCGAACATGTTGAACTGCTCCAGCTTTCACGCGGTGCAGCAAATGGGACGCGGCGCTAGCCCGATCGACGCCGGCTTGGAAACGCTGGCGATCGTCGCCAAACATGCCGCCGCCTACGAACGAGATGAGGAAGGGAAGATCGCCTTCAACTTGCAGTTGTTTCTGCTCCACAAGGATGGCAGCCACGCAGGGGTCGCCATTCGCGGCGAAAAGCAAATCGCCGTGACCGACGGGGACGGCACTCGACTGGAACCCTGCGTGAACCTGTAGGCGTCGCGTTTACGCCGCCACGCCGCGTCGCTTCAGCTTCTTCAAGCGGCGACGCTCGGCCTTGGTCAGCAGATGGTCCGGCTTCGCTTCCAGCGCCGCAATTTCGTCGTCGCTGTCCCCCTCGTCGTTTCCGCCAAGTGTGAGCGGATCCATCTTCAACGTTTGCGGCGGCGCCGAGGTACTGGCCTGCTGCTGTTTGACGACCGCACGGCGAGCGCTGGCTGCCAGCGGCGAGCCTGACTTCTTCTCTTCCGCAGGCTCCTCTTCGGTCTTCGCTTTACCGCCAAAACCGAACCAACCCCGCTTCTTCTCGGTGGCGGCTTCTTCCTTGGCAGGCCTCTTTTCGGCAGCCTTCGGGGCCGGCTGCTTCTTCTCGGCCGCTACGTCGGGCGCCGCTTCCTTCTTGGCGCCGAAACCGAACCAGCCACGTTTTGGCGCAGCCGCTTCGTCGCTCTTCTCTTCCTTCTTCGCGGCCGCCGGTTTCGCGGGGGCAGGCTTGGCGGCGACTTTCGCATCGGCGTCGGCGGCTTCCCCTTCGGCCGGATTCTTACGGCCCCAGCCGAACCAGCCCCGTTTCTTTTCGGCCGGCGTTTCGTCTTCGTCCGATTTCGCGGCGGCCTTTACGGTTGGCTTAGCGGCTCGTTTGGACGCCGGAGTCTTCTCGGTCTCTTCTTCCTCAACAGCCGGCTTCGACTTCTTTGAGCCCCATGAGAACCACCCCGAATCGGCATCGTCCTCGGACGCTTCCTGCGCTTCCGCTTCTTCTTCCTTCTTCACGATCGTCGGACGACGACGCGACGTCTTCTTGGCTGGAGCCTTTTCCTCTTCTTCGTCCGCTTCGACAACGGCTCGCTGGGCGATCAGACCAATGGCGTCCATCCAGACGAAGCGCGCGTATTGCATCAGCATCATCGACAACAACCAGACGCCGCCGAGATAGAGAACGCAGGTCGTGAGCTGGACGTTGACTTGCTCTGGCCACAGAATCAAGTTCGCCTGCGACGCGACGAACGTTCCCAGCGCCGTCAGCGACAACAGCGCCGACGCCAAAGCGCCGCGGCTGGCGCGAACTTCCCAGACGATGCGGAGTAGCGCCAATCCATAAAAGGAGGTCGCGACCAACAGGGCCCAACCTTGTTCCAGATCGGCGAACTGGCGACCGCTGGCATGTTCTATCATCTGGCCGATCGGCGTCCGGAAGTCGACCAGCAGATCGACGCCGGCGATTCCCAACACGGCGACTCCCCAGAGCCAGACGTGATAGCGTCCCCGATAGTCGTCCAAGCGGTGGCGACGAATGCGATAGATCACCAGCGCCCCTTGCGCGGCGGTCCAAAAGACGACAATCGCCAACCAACCGCCCAAGCTGTTGACGCTGGAGAGATTCGCAAACGCTACCTTTTCAGCGGCGAAAAAGTGCAAAACCGCCAGCAAGCTAATCAAGACGACGCCGAGCAGGTAATACGAAGCGACCGAGAACCAGTGGAGCGGAATCAGATCGACGACCCGAATACGTCGCTCTAGCAGCGCTTGCGAGGAGTACCGGCGCGCCCGTTTGCCGCAGGCCGCATCATCTCCGTCCGCGACCCCGGCGTTACGGCCGGCCGCGTTGCGATCATCAAGAATGGCGCGTCGACGACGATCGTCGCGCGCAGCGTTCCGCCTGAATTCCATCTTCCCTGACGCAATGCTAGCAAGTGGATAACGGCGGATCCATCCGCCGTTTTGAGAGACCTGACTCTATAGGACTTCGGCAGTCAGGCCGGGCCTTCTAAAGGAAGGCTCGGCTTGAACTTTTTTCTTACGCATCCGCGCAAACCGGACCACGTCGCTAGCGGATCGCGACGCGATTGGTCAGAACGCCTAGCCCTTCGATTTCGACTTCCAGCTGATCCCCTGGCTGCAGGAAGACTTGCGGATCGCGAGCGACGCCGACCCCATGCGGCGTCCCCGTAAAGATCAAGTCGCCCGGCTGCAGCATCACCACGTTCGAGAGGTAGGAGATCAGGAAATCGATCTTGAAGATCAGCTGGCTGGTCGACGACTCCTGCATCGTCTCCCCATTGAGACGCATGCGGATCGTCAGGTTGCTGGGATCGGCGATTTCGTCGGGGGTGTAAAGGATCGGCCCGAGCGGAGCGAAGGTGTCGAACGTTTTCCCGAGCAGCCATTGCTTGCCCGGCTTCCCCTTTTGCCAGTCGCGAGCTGAGATGTCGTTGCCGCAGCAATAGCCGCCGACATGGCTCATCGCTTCCCCTTGCGGGATATGCTTGCCAGCAGTTCCGATCACGACCACCAGTTCCGCTTCGTAATCGACCTGGCTGCTTTCCGGCGGCAAGTGAATCTCGTCATGGTCGGCGATCAGGGCCGAGGGAAACTTGTTGAAAATAATCGGCTCGTCCCCGACGGTGGCGCCGGTCTCTTTGGCGTGATCGGCGTAATTCAGACCGACGCAGATCACTTTTTGCGGATTGATGATCGGCGTCAGAATTCGGGAGCCCTGCGGAATCGGATCGCCGTGCTCCATGGCGGCGAGCACTTTTTCGCGAGCGACGTCCCCCATCGCTAGCAGGGACTTCATATCGGTAGGGAGAGTGTGATCGGTATGGTGAAGATCAATGAAATCATCCCCCCGAGCAACGGCAGCACGGGGACCCGCTTCGCTTTGATAGGTGACCAGTCGCATTTGTCTCGCCTCCAGGATATTCGCTAGGACCGCCACATTCGGCGCCGATTACGTTAGCTCATCGCTGGGCTGTCGGCAACGAGTCGGACTCTCCTAGTTTAGCAGTTTGACTGTAGCCAATCTGCGACCTAGGTTTTCAGCAAAGTCCTAAAAATCCGTTCTGAGCCTCATTGCCGGGTTCAGAATCCTGTTTCGCCAGCTAGACGCCCGCGCCCTATGGACACAGATTCATCCGCCAACTTCGGCGTCGATCCTGGAGAATCGGCCGATCATCGCTTCGGAGCGTTGCAGCAGATGTTGCAGCGTACCGAGGATGTCGACGATGAAGCGCTCGTAGCCGCCGCTCTCGAGCAACAAAATCAACTCGTCCAGGTACGACTCGGCGTCGCCAGCAGTCTGTTCACCGCCCTCAAAGCGAAACACCCTCCGACCGCCGCCCACTCGCTGCGCGTCGCGACCACTATTTCCACCTGGTCGGCGATCCGCGGCAACTCGCACGCCGAACGGGACGAACTGGAAGTCGCCGCGCTGCTGCACGACATCGGCAAGTTAGCGGTCCCCGACTACCTGCTCGCCAAGCCCGGCAAGCTGAACGAAGAAGAACTGGCCCTGATGGACGAACATCATGCGGCCGGGGTCGAGATCATCGAACATTGCTGTTCGGACGCCGGCATCATGTCGGTCATTCGACACGCTGGCGCCTGGTTCGACGGCAGCAAACGTGCGTTCCCACTCTGCGGCGACGACATCCCGCGTGGCGCCCGGATGCTGGCGATCGTCGACGCGTTCGACTCGATGACGACCGACCAGGTCTATCGTCGCGCTCGCAGCAAAGACCGCGCCTTGGCCGAGTTGTTCGCCTACGCCGGCTCGCAGTTCGATCCGGAACTGGTCAGCGACTTCTGCACGTTCCAAATGCGATTCTCGAACAAACTGCAACATGACGTCGCTCAACAATGGCTGCGCGACTTGTCGCCGACGCAAGCGAATTCGCATTGGGACCTCGTCAATCCGCAGCGCGTCGCACGTCCCAATCAATTGCTGAACCTGTTCCACGAAAACTTGTTTCGCAACGTCCACGACGGCTTAATCTACGTCGGCGCCGACTTGAAGATCCTGCGCTGGAACCATGCCGCCGAAACGCTGACTGGACTTTCGTCCGAATCGGTCCTCAACCGTAATTGGTCGCCAAAGCTGGTCGGCATGGGAGACGCCTCGGGACGCTTCCTGCCGGAACGCGAAGATCCGCTCGCCGCCGCGATTCAAAGCGGTCTGCAATCAGTGCTCCGCCTGACGATCCGCGACGCTCAAGGCGAATACTCGGCGATCACCGCTCATATCTCTCCGGTCATTACCGAAGATGGCGTTGGCCGCGGCGCTACGCTGCAGTTGTGCGACGCGAGCGGTATCCAACGCCTGGAAGAGCAGCTTCGTTCGTTGCATGTGAAAGCGACTCGCGACCCGCTAACCAACCTGGCGAACCGCGCCGAACTCGACCGTTCGCTGCACGAGATGGTTCGCAAGCACAATCAGACGAATCGTCCTTGCAGCCTGATCATCTGCGACATCGACTTCTTCAAACGAATCAACGACAACTACGGACACCCGGCCGGCGACGACGCGCTGGTCAGCTTCGCATCGCACTTGAAACGACACGCGCTGCCCGGCGATGTGGCGGCTCGCTACGGCGGCGAAGAGTTCGTGCTGGTCTGCGGTCAGTGCGACATGAAAACGGCCGCCCAGCGAGCCGAAGCGATTCGCCAGGAAGTCGCGGCGACGGCGCAGCCTTCGCTCGGCGGCAAGAACCTGACCGCCAGCTTCGGCGTTACCGAACTGCAAGCGGGCGACACCCCGGAATCAATGCTCAACCGAGCCGACCGCGCGCTTTTGCAAGCGAAAGAGCTCGGCCGCAACATGGTGATCCAACTCGGCTCGGGTCGCGACGAAACGGAAAAACGAGAACGCCGTCACTGGTGGTCGTCGTGGTTCGCCCACCGCTCGCCGAACGCCCTGGTCGAACGGACGATGACGACCCGCGCGCCGCTGAAGATGGTCTGGGAAAAGATGCGCGGCTTCCTGACCGACCATGTCGCCGAAGTGATCGACACCAGCGAACAGCAACTAACCTTGGCTTTCGACGGCGACACGTTCGGCCTGACGCGTCGCAATTCTGATCGCGGGACCGCGCTAGTCATGACGATCCGTCCCCGCGAACAACAAGACGAACGAGGCATGACGACCACTGTGATCGAAGTTTCGGTGGCCCCACGCCGCAGTCGCGATCGTCGCCGTAGCGACGCGCTGCAGCGTGCTCGACAATTGATGGCGAGCTTGCAGTCGTACCTGATGGTGCACGACTTCAGCGAAGGGGTCGTCGGCGAAGAAAAGGAAGCTCCCACCTTCTGGGATCGCCTGGCCGCAAAATTCAAAAAGCCTCCTGCCGACGATCGGCGCTAGTAGGCAGGGAACCTGCAATGATCCGAATTGGCGTACAACTGAGCGGATTGGAGCGTACGCTCCTGGAAAGCGCCCAAGCGTCAAACGCCGTAACGGCGCCAAGCACGATCCTGGCGGAGTCCGAGCGAATCGTCCGCGCTCATGGCGACGCGTCTTCCCAGCCGGGAAAGCTGGCCCCGCAATTGGCTTCGTTTTCCGCCGATCTCGAACATGTAGACGCGGTATCCCGATTGGCCGCCGAGTCGCAACTGACGCTCGATCTGATCCGTACGCAAATCGGCAAGATTAGCGTAGCTTTGCGGGAAGAGAATTCACATTCGATCGACGCCGCACTTTTTGAGATCGACAACCTGGCGCGCGTAGAAGTTGACGGTCGCCGCATCCTCGACGGCTCGTTTGACTACCAAACTTGCGGCCCGATCCAGTTTCCAATTCGCGAAGAAGGGATCCGACCCAATCTAACGACCGCTCAACTTGGCGGCCCTACCGGCGTGTTGGCCGATCTGCGATCAAGCGGACGATTCGGCAATCTCGACCAAAACAGGTCGTTCGCAATTCTGGTTGTCGACGAGGCTTTCGCGGAACTGACGATGATCGAAGACCGCATCGATTCGTTCGCCGACAACGCCTTCGCCTTAAGCGCCGCGGTCCTGAGCGACTTGACGACGCTCGAGGATTCGTTCGACGGCGTTCCTGCAGAAGACGAGTCGCTCCTGCACGAGAAGAACCGCCAACTCTCCGACAAGATTCTCGCGTCGCTCGAGGCTCTCAGCGATCAGCGTGCGAAGATCACGCAGTTGATTGAACGGATGGCGAGTCTGGACTAGGCGTTTCAGAAGAGACGTTTGTAGTCGCGCGAACCATGGATGACTCGCAGGATGTAGATTCCCTCGGCGACATCCGCGTAAACGACGATGCAGGAATGAACGGCAAAGACTCAAAGCCCCGGCCCGAGATCTTCTCGCAATTCCCCCAAAAGCGGATTGGAGGCGTACAAATTCGCCTTCTCGAAAACATCGCCTAGAAATGAATCGGCGTTTTGCGGGCTCTGCTGCTCAATCGCGATGTAGTCGATAATCGAATCTAGATCGGTCTGCGCTCGAGAATCCCAGAATACGCGACCGCTCACGCATTCTCTCCGCTGGAACGAGATTGCCAGCGCTCATGTGCCCGACGCTTCACCGCTTCGGCGTCCAGCTCAGTAAACTCCCCCTGCTGCATCCTCTCTAGACCCGGCTGCAGCTCAACTCGCAGCCGCTCTAGTTCGGCCTGATAATGCTGAAACTCCGCAACCGCCTCCGCGACGCTCATTTCTGCGCCGCTAGCCAGACGCTCGCCAATGAATTGGTGAAATTGCTGCAGTTCGTGCGTCGAGTCGGTCGCCATGGGATTCTCCGTTTCGCGATCGTTCTATTCTACTCGCCGCCGCAAGGAAGACGAAATCGTTTCTAGTAGCCGTCCGCTTCCATCAACTCTTCGTTCAGCGCCAGCCACTGCTCTTCCAGTTGCTCCAATTCCTGGGTCACCGCGACTAGCTGCGTGTGGGTTTTCTCCGCTTCCTTCGCATCGGTCAGCTTCATCAACTTGTCATTGAGCTTCTTTTTTTCGTCGTCCATCTCGGCGATCTTGGTTTCGATCTTCTTCAGATCTTTTCGCATCGTCCGCAACTGCTTGTTGCGATCGCGACGATCTCCCTTGTCGCCGCCTGCGGAATGATGATCGCTGCTGGCCGGCAATTTGCCTCCCGGCGCAGCGCCCCCTTCTTCGTCGATTTCCTGATTGAGGCGATAGACGTAGTGATCATAGTCGTCAGGAAAATGAATGACCCGGCCGTCGCGGACTTCGACGATATTGGTCGCGACGCTCTTCATGAAGTAGCGATCGTGGCTGGTGAAAATCACCGTGCCGTTGTAGGTCTCCAGCGCACGAACGAGCGACTCAACCGTTTCGACGTCCAAATGGTTCCCCGGTTCGTCGAGAATCAGGACGTTGTGTTTGCCAAGCAGCAGTCCAGCTAGACAGAGACGAGCTCGCTCACCCCCGCTTAAAACCTTGATCTTTTTGCGAACGTCGTCGCCGCGGAAGAGGAAGCTCCCGGCCACGTTCAGCACTTGTTGCGTGCTGACGTCCGGATCGGCCGCAGTCCGCAGATACTCTTCGACCGTCTCATTTCCCGGCAAGGTCGTGTAAACGTGCTGAGCGTAAACGCCGACGTCGGCGTGGTGCCCCCATTTCACATCCCCGACCAGCGGATCGATCGAGCCGACCAGCGTTCGCAGCAACGTCGTTTTTCCCTGGCCGTTGTCGCCGACCACGCCGATGCGACCGCCGTGTTCGATATCGAGCGTCACTTCATCGGCGATCTTCTTGGTCGGATAGCCGATCGTCATGTTGTCGCAGCGGACGACGGTCCCTTTGCGCTTCTCGACCAGCGGCACGCGGACGTAGGCCGACGCTTCATCTTCTTCGATTTCGATCAGTTGCAGCCGGTCCAATTGTTTCGCTTTGCTGCGGGCCTGGCTGGCGGTGTTCGCCTGAGCGCGGTTCTTCTCGATGAATCGTTGCAGCTGCTTCTGCTTGGCGCGGGTCGCCTGGTTGACGCGTTGATCGTGCTCTTTCCGTTCTTCCTGCACCACCAGGTAAGCGTCGACGTCGCCGGGGAACATCTGCAACTTGCCGCGGGAAAGTTCCAGCGTGTGGGTGCAGGTTTGTTTCAAAAACGCCCGATCGTGGGAGACGACCATCACGCCGCCGCGGAAATCGAGCAAGAACCGCTCCAGCAGCATCTGCGTCCGCAAGTCGAGGAAGTTCGTCGGTTCGTCGAGCAGCAGGTAGTTCGGATCATGCAGCAGCAGCGCCGTCAGCTTGACGCGGGTTTGCCAACCGCCTGAGAGCTGCCGAACCGGCGTCTCGAGCATCGCCCCTTTGATCTCGAACTGGCCGGCGATTTCGCCGCACTTCCAGTCTGGCTGACCGCTGTCGCGCATCAAAAAGCCGACGACGGTCTCCCCTTCTTCAAACGGATCGTGCTGCCGCAGATAGCCGAGCCGGAGCTTCGGGTGAAGGATGACTTCCCCTTTCTCCAGATCCTCATCCCCCAGAATCGCGCGGCACAAGGTCGACTTGCCGGCGCCATTCCGCCCAATCATGCCAACTTTTTGCCCTTCGACCAGCGAGACGCTCGCTCCATCAAGCAGCACTTTATGGCCAAATCGTTTGACGGCATTTTGAATCTGGATCAGCGGAGTCACGGAGCTTCGATCTCAAAAGGAAAAAATGAAAGAATGCTAACCAATTCTTAACGAACTCAAACCTACCCAAGATGGTGGAACCGCCGTATCCTAACTTTGCCCCATTTCTAGCGACGGCAGGACACGAACGGAACACGGCGAGGGGAGTAGGCTCACTCGTCGGGCGGAACGCACCACAGCGAACATGAATTCTCAGCCCGGAGGCGCTATTTTCACCGAATCTCGCCGAGCGTCCAGAGCGCCCTACAACGAGGCGGCGCTGACGCCCGAGAGATTGGTCGAATTGCGCCAGCGACACCCCAGCTTTAGCGGCGACTGGGCTCATTTGGCTCGACTGGAGGCCGAACTGGCCCTGCAGCCGGGTTCGGCCGAACGGTTTGCGCGTTGGAACCGCTGGCGTTTGGAACAACCGGCGGTCGACAATCCCCGTTTTGAGCCGGTCCATCTGGAGGGCGCATCGCTCCGCAGGGCTGATTTTCGGGGCGCCAACCTCGACGGAGCCTTCTTTTGCCAGGCGGAGCTCGCCGGCGCGGATCTCCGCGAAGTGAGCGGTAAACAGGCCGACTTCCAAGGGACGAACCTCGCCCGAGCCGACCTTTCCCGCGCTGATTTGACCGGCGCGCGGCTCACTGACGCGGCCCTGACCGGCGTGATGGCGATCGCCGCCAATCTGGGTCAGGCCGATTTGTCTAGCGTCGACCTGGTCGAAGCGGATTGCCGCGACTGCCGTCTGACGGGGGCGAAACTTGTTCGCATGCGAGCCCAACAAGCGATTCTGACCGACGCCGACTGTAGCGGCGCCGAGCTGCGTCATGCCGACCTGGAAGAGGCGACCCTGGAGCACGCTAACTTCACCGACGCCAACCTGGAAGAAGCGAATCTCCACTACGCCAACGGCCACCACGCAAACTTCACCGGAGCCAAACTCGACAATGCCGACTTGTCGGGAGCCAGCTGCCTGGGAGCCGATTTCACGCGAGCCAGCTTCTATGGCGCCGTCCTGCGGCAGGCCAATTTGGGCCGATGTCAATTGACCCCGGTTTATGGGCTGCTGCTCGATGAAACCTTTCTGGCCGGCGACGAGTTTACGCCCAAAGCGTCCGATCCCTGGAATACGCTGCTTAACACCTACACATGGCGGCGTCTGTTGATCATGGCGGCCTGGATGACGCTCTTCTTCGTCCCGTTCCTGGTTCATCCGTCGATTCCCACTCCGCAGGAAATGATCGAGCCGAAGCTTGAACCCAGCTTTTTGCAATTGCAGGAAGCGGCCAAGTCGCTGCCGCTCCGCTCTCCCGAGTTCGATCGGTTCGCGGTCGAGCGTTACTACGCAATGCTCCCCCGAATTCATTCGGCGGAAGGGTTGCCGATGCAGTTCTGGCTTGTGCTGGGAGGAATCGAAGGGCTGATTTTTTGGACCGGAGCGATCGTCATCGTCGCCGCCATCTGGCAGCGCGCGGTGCTGAACTACTATGTTTCGGGCCTCCGCCAAAAAGCGAAGACATTTCGCCGGACTCCGTCAGTGGCCGAATATTGCGGCCAGTTCCACGGTCCCTCCGAAGAGGATCAGGGAGGAGCCGCCGCGGCGATGTATTACTGGCTCGAAGGACACCTGACCGAGCGGGTGAAAATGACCGGCGGCGACATCGTCCGGTTTCGCCCTTTCCGCGTATTGGCCCTCCCCTCGTGGGTCCATCTCACGCTGTCGCGCTGGAAACAGATTTGGAACAAGATGCTGCCCGACTGGGTGAAGACGCCCCCGCCGGCGTCGCTGGCCGAAGTTTTCGGCGTTTATCGGATGCATCGCGTCAATCGCTTGCTGATCTGGACCACCTTTACGCTGATCGCATTCATCTGGCTTCGCTGGGCCGCAATGGCCTATCTCGGCATGTAGCCTCGAAATCCCGGCCCATCCGCCGTGGGGCGAACTATGATAGAACTCAGGCCTCCAATTGCGGGGAAAACGGGGCCTTATCAGTATTTGTTCGGTGGCCGGCCTTCCGCATCCACTACCTAAATCCCCTAATCGCTGTTGTCAGCGAAGGCCGGATTTGTTCCACTCTGTTACCAAGCTTGATTGCCCGGCCTGCATGATTCGCCCGCTATGGCTCGAACTTTCGTCACTGACTTCGTCTCCATCGATCCCAGCCCTGAATGGGCGGTGAAACTACGCGCGTACAAAGACGACGTGCGGCAGTTGGTGGGAGATCAGGCCTATCTTGACGATCCTCCCCACATCTCCGCCTACCTGGCCCGTTTTGCGGAGGGGATCGAAATCGACGAGACGATCGCCGAAGTCGCCGCCAACTTCTCTCCGATTGCCATCGAACTCGACGGATGGCACGTCTTGGAAGCCGATCCTTGGACGGGAGAACGAACGCTGACGATCCATGTCAGCGAATCATCTTGCCAACAGCTGCATGACCTGCAATCGCAGATTATCGCCGCGATCAGCGATCAACGTGACCGAGAAGCGACGCAACAACATTACAACAATGTGTTGGCGAATTTTTCCCCCTTGCAGCGCGAATCGATTGAGAAGATCGGCTTTCCCTTTTGCGGCGACGCCTGGGAGCCGCAATTCGTGATCGCGTCAATTCGCAAACCCGACTGGAAGCGGGTCGCCGATTCCCTTCTTCATCAGCCTCCGACCGGACAAGCGGTCTGCAGCAGCGTGACCCACTATCGCATCATCGATGGCGAAACCTATCCGCTGCAGCGCTACGACCTGCGCTGATCCATCTCCTCGCCGCCGTTTCAAAATAGGCAGCTTTGGCGAGTTTGAACGAGATGTTCCGGCAACAAATTGCGGAGAACAGTTGACAGCACCCCGCCTAACAAGCGAATGTAGTGCGAACGATGCTCACCATGGACGACTGCAACCGATTGGAAAAGGCGAATGCGAGAATTGCGCAAGGGAAGATTTCGCCAGACATGCTACGGCATGATGCGCTGGCCTCTTGCTTTGGCCCTTGTCGCTTGCTGTCCGCTGTTGGCGACGGCGCAATCGCCCGACATGTTCAATCCGTCGAGCCCAGACGCCGCTGAAATCCGCGAGCTGTTCTACCTGGTTCTGGCGATCTCAGCGATCATTTTTCTCTTGGTCGGCGGGGCGCTCGCCTACTTCATTGTCCGCTTTCGCGATCCTCCTGGCGCACCGCGCGACGATACCGAACCGCCGCAGATTTACGGCAGTCAGCCGATTGAAATTGCCTGGACGCTGGCTCCCACGCTGATCGTTTTTGTTCTCAGCCTGGTGGTGATTCGCTCGGTGATTGCGATGCGATCCGATCCGCCGGAAGCCGGAGTGATTCGCGTGCGAGCCGTCGGTCATCAGTGGTGGTGGGAATTTGAATATCCTGACTACGGATTCACGACCGCCAATGAGTTGGTCATTCCCAGCTCGGAAGTCGACGCCGAAAAGCCGGTCTATCTGCAACTGGAATCGGCCGACGTCATTCATAGCTTCTGGATCCCGAAATTGGCCGGCAAGACCGACCTGGTCCCGGGACAAACCAACCGCATGCGACTTCAGGCCGATACCCCCGGCTTGTACGAAGGACGCTGCGCCGAATACTGCGGCACCCAACATGCCCGGATGCTGATCCGCGTCAACGCAGTTGAGATGGCGGAGTTTGAGAAGTGGATCGAAAACCAAAAGCGTCCTGCCGTGGTCGCTCCGGGAGTCGAAGCAGGCCGCCAGATCTTTATGGATCAAGCCTGCGCCAATTGCCACACGATTCGCGGCGAGCCGGCCGTCGGCAAGTTTGGCCCCGACCTGACCCATCTAATGAGTCGCGAGACGATCGCCGCCGGCGTACTCGAAAACAATCGCGAAAACCTCTCCGATTGGTTGGCCGATCCCGATCACGCGAAGCCCGGCAGTCGGATGCCGAACATGCGGCTCAGCCCGACGGAAGTGAAACAGTTGGTCGATTATTTGATGACGTTGGAATAACCATGGCGATCGCCGAATCAGGACAATCGAGCGCATCGTCGCCGCTGGTCACGCAACTGCACGGTTGGGTCACCACGGTCGACCACAAGCGCATCGGGATTATGTACATCCTGATGAGCTTCTTCTTCATGGTGGTTGGCGGTATTGAAGCGCTGCTGATCCGGATGCAGCTGTGGGTTCCCGACAACACGCTGATCGGCCCGGACACCTTCAACCAGCTCTTTACGATGCACGGCACGACGATGATCTTCTTCGTCGTGATGCCGATGCTGACCGGCATCGCCAATTACCTGGTGCCGCTGATGATCGGTTGCCGCGACGTCGCCTTTCCGCGTTTGAACGCGCTCGGCTTCTGGCTCTCGCTCTTTGGCGGCTGCATCCTTTACACCTGCTACTTTACCGGCGACGCGCTCTACGGACTCGGTTCGGCGCCGGACGTCGGCTGGTTCGCTTACGCTCCTCTCACTTCGCCGGCGTACGCACGCGGCGGCGCCGTCGACTACTGGATCTTGGGAACTTCGGTCAGCGGCGTTGGCGCCCTGACCTTCGCCGTCAATCTGGTCGCCACCATCCTGACGATGCGGGCTCCCGGCATGAAGCTGAATCAGGTTCCTTTGTTCGTTTGGATGATGTTGATCGACGCATGGCTGATTCTGGTCGCGTTTCCTCCACTGACGGCGGCGCAGATCATGCTGATCCTTGATCGGTATGCCGGGGCGCACTTCTTTGATCCGCAAAGCGGCGGTTCGGCGCTGCTCTGGCAACACTTGTTCTGGTTCTTCGGGCATCCCGAGGTTTACATCATGGTGTTGCCGGCGTTCGGCATCATCTCCGAGATCATCCCGGTCTTCTCTCGCAAGGTGATCTTCGGCTACGCGTCGATGGCGGCGGCGACCGCGGCGATCGGTTTGATCAGCCTGGGCGTTTGGGCGCATCACATGTTCACGGTTGGCTTGGATGATCGGCTCGACGCCTATTTTTCAGCCGCGAGCTTTTTGATCGCGATCCCGACCGGCATCAAAGTCTTCAACTGGACGGCGACTCTCTACGGCGGTCGGTTGCAGATGCGCACGCCGATGTTGTTCGCCCTCGGTTTCCTCAGCATGTTTTTGATCGGCGGTTTGACCGGCATCATGCTGGCGACCGTTCCCGTCGACTGGCAAGTCTCGGACAGTTACTTCCTGGTCGCCCACTTCCACTACGTGCTCTTCGGCGGCAGCTTGTTCGCGCTGATGGGAGGCTGCTACTACTGGTTCCCGAAAGCGACCGGCAAAATGCTCAGTGAGAAGCTCGGCCTCTGGCACTTCTGGCTCCTCTTCATCGGGTTCAATCTGCTGTTCGGGCCGATGCATATCTCCGGCATCCTCGGCATGCCGCGCCGCGTTTACACCTACCAGGCGGGACAAGGCTGGGAGTTCTGGAATCAGGTTTCGACGGTCGGCGCCTTCATCATGGGCTTCGGCATTCTCTTCTTCTTTATCAACATCGCCGTCTCGCTTCGCTCAGGCAAAAAAGCAGGAGACGATCCGTGGGACGCATGGACGCTGGAATGGGCGACCAGCAGTCCACCGCCGTCGTACAACTTTGAACAAATCCTCGCGGTCCGCAGCCGGCGTCCGCTTTGGGATCTGAAACATCCGGAAGACCCGGACTGGAAATATGAGTAAGTCAACCGCCGACGAAGCCCTTGAACTACCGCCGGTCGAAAGCAGTGAATTTCCGCTGACGACTGCGCAGGTCGGAATGGCGGCGTTCCTCTGCTCCGAAGCGGCGTTCTTCAGCACGTTGGTCGTCTCCTATTTGATCTACCTTGGTCAGGATCAAAGCGGTCCGACCCCGGCCGAATCGCTCAGCTTGACGCGCGCCGTGATCAATAGCGCGTTTCTGCTCGGCAGTAGCGGCACAATCATGTTGGCGATGAACAGCCGCAAAGCGAACAGCCTTGGCGGGTTTAGCGTTTGGATGTTCGTGACGATCGCGCTCGGCGTGATGTTTTTGGTCGGCACCGCCTACGAATGGGAAGAGCTGATCTACAAGGACGGTCTGACGATCAGTCGCAATCTGTTCGGAACGACGTTCTTCACGTTGATCGGCTTCCACGCGTTTCACGTCACGATCGGTCTGGTCTTGCTGACGATCATCACTTGCCTGGAACGGGCCGGTCGCTTCTCTGCAAAGAGCGAAGCTCCGGAACTCGTCTCTTGGTATTGGCACTTTGTCGATGCGGTCTGGATCGTGATTTTCGGCGTCGTTTATTGGATGGGAACGTAACAAGCCGCCATGACTGAGTCCTCTTCCAATTCCGAAACCTCGCCGCATCCCGAAACGATCGCGATGCCGCGTCCGACCGCATGGCCGATGGTCTTGGCCGCCGGCGTTGGACTGCTCGCACTCGGTATTCCGACCAACATGATCTTCTCGCTGGTTGGCCTCGGCATCATCATCACCTCTCTCTACGGCTGGTTCGGCCAACTTCTTACCGAGGAAGCGGAAGTCGAAGAGCCCTTGGTCGCGCCGGAGCTACGAGCCAAACCGATAAAACCTTCGCACAAGCGAGTTCTCGCGGCGACGCCGGGACAACGTCTCGAACTGCCGGAAAAGGTCCATCCCTATTCAGCCGGCATCAAAGGCGGACTCGCCGGCGGCGCCGTGATGGCGGTCGTCGCGTCGATGTACGGTTTGTTCAGCGGACGAGGCTTTTGGTACCCGATCAACCTGCTCGCCGCAATGATCTTGCCGGACTTCGCCGACAACACCATCGCCGAACTCGCCCAGTTCAGTCTGGCGGCGCTAATCATCGGCGTCGTGATCCATTTGGCGACGTCGCTGATGGTCGGCCTCTTCTTTGGCGTGCTGTTACCGACGCTTCCGAGTTCGCCGGTCTTTTGGGGCGGCGTCGTTGGTCCGCTTCTCTGGTCCGCTTTCATCTACGCCTTCATGGGCGTCCTGAACCCAGTCATGAGCCAATACGTCAGCTGGCCCTGGTTTATCGCATCGCAGTTCGCCTTTGGCATCGTCATGGGATTGGTGGTCGTACGATCCGAGAAAATCTCGGCCCAGAGTCTGACCCCCGCGACCAATCGGGAGTCGCACGATGGCTAGAACGAACGCCTACGCTCCTTTCGCGACGCTGCTGTTCGCCGCGCTGCTGGTCGGCTGCGGCAAGCCCGACCCGGCCGATCGTTTCGTTCGTCCCGAAGACGTCACCGATTTCGTTCAGCTCTTCCAGACCAACTGCTCCGGCTGTCACGGCGCCGCAGGCAAACTCGGCCCCGCGCCGCCGCTCGACGATCCTCTGTTCCAAGTGATCGTCAGCGACGAACAGTTGCACCAGACGATCGCCAACGGCCGCCCCGGCACACTGATGCCGGCGTTTGAAAAGAGCCAAGGTGGCGCGCTCACCGCCGACCAGGTGCAAATCATGGTCGCTGGAATTCGCGAGACCTGGAAACCGAACGCAGTCTCTTCGAGCAACCTTCCTCCGTATCAAGTTTCGGTCGAGGATCCGGCCGGCTTGAAAACGGCGAACGTGAAAACCGGCGAAGAGTTGTTCGAAACCTCCTGCGCCAAGTGTCACGGCGACGCCGGCGTTGGCGAGAAAGAGGAGGCCGGGCCGCTCGACGATCCGGCGCTCGCTCGCTTGATGAGCGACATCGTCCTCCGCCGTTTGATCATCACCGGTCGCCCTGATCTGAAAATGCCCGACTTCACGACGACCGGAAAACATTCGCATACCGGCGAGCCGTTCACCTCGGAGCAGATTTCCGACATCGCCGCCTACGTTCGCTCGCTGCAAAAGCCGACCGCTGCCGCCACGGAGCGCGAAGTGGAACAAGAAACCGCCAACTGATTGATCATGACGCACTCGACATCCAACTCGAATCCTCCCGACGAAGAACGTCGCGGCCTGCTGAAGTGGAGCGCCATCCTCCTGGGAAGTCTGGCGACTGCAGCCGCCGGAATTCCGATCGTCGGCTTCCTGCTCGGTCCGCTGCGCAAACGGGATGACCAATGGACGACCGCCGGCAAAGTCGAAGACTTCCCGGTCGGACAGACGCGTCTGGTCGACTTGCAAAACCCGCTGCATGGCCTGGGTGACGGCGACGCCGGCAAGATCGCGATCTACGTGCGCCGCGCCGATGAAGCGACCTTCCAGATCTTCGCCGTTAACTGCACGCATCTCGGCTGCCCCGTCAATTGGCTGGCTGACGCGGGGCTGTTCATGTGCCCTTGTCACGGCGGCGTTTTTTACGAAGACGGCTCGCACGCGTCGGGGCCGCCGCCGCGGGGACTTTATCAGTACGAACATCGCCTGGAAAAAGGGGACCTGCTGGTGAAGCTGGGACACCTGCCGACCCTTCAGCAACCTGGTTAACGCGTAAGTCGCATGAACACGATCAAGCAAATCTGGGACTGGCTCGAACATCGGCTCGAGCTGCGCGATTCGCTCTGGCCGGTGATGCGTCACCCGGTTCCGGCGGCGCTCGCCAAGCCGGTCGGCTGGTGGTACGTCTTTGGCAGCATGACCCTCACCTTTCTGATGCTGCAAATCGTGACCGGCATCTGTTTGGCGATGGTCTATCAACCGACCGCCGAAGACGCCTACGCGAGTCTCGAATACCTGAACTACGAAGCGCCGTTCGGTTGGCTGATGCGGGCAATCCACTACTGGTCGGCGACCGGCATGGTGGTGATGCTCTTCGTCCACATGTCGCAAGTCTTTCTGATGGGCGCCTTCAAGTACCCGCGCGAACTGACCTGGTTGGTCGGCGTTGGCCTGTTGGCGATGACGCTGGGTCTGGCCTTCACTGGTCAGGTCCTCCGTTACGACGGCGACTCGTACTGGGGCGTCAGCGTGGCGGTCGCCGCTGCGGGACGCGTTCCCTGGCTTGGCCCATCGATCGTCCATTTCATTCTCGGCGGCGAGTACATCGGCAGCGAAACGCTCAGCCGCTTTTTCACGCTCCACGTTTTCATCTTGCCGGGCCTGTTGTTCTCGCTGTTGGCGGTTCACCTGTACCTGGTGGTGAAGCGTGGGATCTCGGAACCGCCGACTCCCGGCGAGCCGGTCGACAAAGCGACCTACCACGAGCAATACGAACAGCTGCTCGAAAAAGGGATCCCCTTCTTTCCGCATGCTCTCTATCGCGACGGCGTCGCCTGCGCCATGGCGGTATTAATCGTGGTCGGCTTGGCGGTGGTCTTCGGTCCCAAGGGTCCCGGCGAAATTCCTGACCCCACGTTGATTCACGCCGAGCCCCGTCCCGACTGGTACTTCCTGCCGATCTTTGCGCTCGCCGCGCTCTCGCCGCCGTCGATGGAAACCTTCCTGATGCTCGGCTTGCCGGTGATCGGATTAGGCGCGCTGTTGGCGGTTCCGTTTGTCGCTGGCACGGGAGAACGGAGCGCACGCCGCCGCCCTGTCGCCGTCCTGACGGTGCTGGTCTCATTCGTGACGCTGATGATCCTGGGCTGGTATGGCGCCACTTCTCCTTGGTCGCCTGACATGCAGGCCTGGAGTGACGCCCCGGTTCCCGAAAACATCGTGCAAAAACTGACGCCGCTCGAACTGCAAGGGGCGATCGTCTTCCAGAACAAATGCTGCCGCAACTGTCACGCCCTCGAAGGCTCTGGCGGTCATCGCGGTCCTGATCTGACCGACGTCGGCTCCCGGATGAATCCCGATGCGATGGTTCGCCAGGTCGTCCAGGGGGGCGGCAACATGCCGGCCTACGCGCAGCAGATGAACAGCGCCGAAGTGGAAGCTCTGGTCTCGTTCCTGGTGAAGTTGCGCCCCGAGGGAATGCCGCCGGCGGCCGTTCCTTCCGCTCCGGCCGAGACGCTCGCCGCCGTCAAAGCGACTCCTTGAACGCCGACTTTCTGAGTGCGATTGGAAGCTCGTGGCAATTCTCGCCCGGCGTTCTCTTCGCGCTCGTCATGAGCGGTTGGATCTACGTTCGCGGCTGGCGACGCTTGCGGGAACGAGGCTCCACCCGCTTCCCGGTTTGGCGGCTCAGCGCGTTTCTTGGCGCTTTGCTCTCGATCTTTCTCGCCTTACAATCGCCGCTCGACGCGCTGGCGCCCTTCTCGCTGCAATTCCACATGGCGCAGCACTTGCTTTTGATGTTGGTCGCGCCGCCGCTGGTCTGGCTCGGCTCGCCTGAGCTGCCAATGTTGGCCGGCTTGCCGAAGTGGTTCCGGGACGAGTGGGTTCGCCCCTTCGCCCGCGTGCGAAGTTTACGGATGGCGCTCGATTGGCTCTTTCGCCCGCAGATCGCGTTTATCGCCTATACGGCGACTCTTTGGATTTGGCATGCGCCAGGCTGCTATCAACTGGCGCTCGAGAGCGAATTCTGGCACCGAGTCGAACATGCGATGTTCCTCTCGGCGTCGCTCCTCTTCTGGCATCCGGTGATGCAACCTTATCCGCATCGCGTTACCTACTCGCGATGGCTGTTAGTTCCGTATCTCTTCTTGGCCGGCGTCCAGGGAACGATCCTCTCCGGAATCTTGTCCTTCTCGCCGCGGGTCCTTTATCCGCATTACGACGCCGCACCGAACCTGTGGAACATCACGCCGCTGGAAGACCAGGCGCTCGCCGGCGCGATGATGTGGATCCCAACTTCCATCGCCTACATCGCCGCGCTCTTCTGGATCGTCGCCGAACAGATGTCGAGCGGTCGCGTTTCGGCGAGAAGGCGCGAACGTCATCGCCCGATCGCAGTCTTCCACCGCTCGCAAAAACAAGTTGGACCACGCACGTCGCTGTGGGCGCCGCTATTGCAACCAAGAGCCGTACGCGTGACGCTACGGTGGGTGATGTTTGGACTAGCGGCGATTGTTATCGTCGACGGCTTTAGCGGTCCGCAGATCTCGCCGCTCAATCTGGCCGGCGTCGCTCCGTGGATTCATTGGCGAGCGCTCCTGGTGATCACGCTAATCGTCGGCGGCAACTTCTTCTGTGCAGTCTGTCCGTTCACGGCGCTGCGAGGATTCGCTCGAAGGCTGAAACTCAACTTCGCGTTTCCCAAGTCGCTACAAAACAAATGGCCCGCCGTCGTGCTGCTGGCGATCTTCTTCTGGGCGTACGAAGCGTTTTCGCTCTGGGATCGTCCCGCCTGGACGGCCGGGATCATCCTTGGCTTTTTTGTCGTCGCGCTGGCGTTCGACCTCCTCTTCGCCAACGCGCCGTTTTGCAAATACGTCTGCCCGATCGGGCAGTTCAATTTCGTGCAGTCGCTTGTTTCTCCCAGTCAGGTTGCGGCTCGTTCGACCGACGTTTGCGCCGGTTGTCGTACTCGCGATTGCCTGGCCGGAAATGCCGCTTCCCCCGGCTGCCAACTCTCCCTTTTCATCCCGAAGAAGCAAGGCAATCTCGATTGCACGTTTTGCCTCGACTGCGCTGACGCGTGCCCCCATCAAAACATCACGCTGGTGCAATTACGCGTCGGCGCCGATCTGGTGAGCGATCAGCAGCGTTCCGGCGTCGGCAAGTATTCGCAGCGTTTCGACCTGGCGGCGCTGATTTTAGTCCTCTTCTTTGCGGCGCTGTTGAACGCGGCCTGGATGACGGCGCCGATGGTCAACGTGGAAGAGTCGCTCACGCAGCTGATTGGCTGGGGACGATTGCCAGTCGTGACAATTGGTATGCTCTTGGGTCTGCTCGCTCTTCCCTGGCTGCTGATGCAAGCGATTGGCAAAGCGACGTCACCCACCGCTTCCTGGCAAACGACGGTAATGCGATTCGCGCCGGCGCTCGTTCCGCTCGGCCTCGGCATGTGGACCGCCCATTACACGTTTCACTTCTTCACCAGCGGCGATTCGCTTGTCTGGGCGACCGAGCGGATGGCGAACGATCGTCTGGCGACCGACTTTTTGATCGGCGGGGGCGAGTGCAGTTGCTGCACGGCCAGTTCCATCGCGTGGCTTTTGCCGCTGGAGCTGCTACTGCTCGATATCGGACTCTGTCTCTCGCTGTGGGCCGCATATCGCATCGCTCAGCGAGAAACGCCGCAGTTGGCGCTCCGCACCTTCGCACCATGGGGCGCATTCCTGGTTCTCTTCTTCCTCGCTTGCGTCTGGGTACTGCTGCAACCGATGGAAATGCGAGGCGCCTATGTCGCCGGTTTGTAAATCGATCGCCGCGATCGCGCTGCTACTCGCCGTAGCGAACATCGTCCTGGCCGACGGGGGCAAGGTCCAACTCCGCCGCGAAGTGGCCCCGTACCAGGTGACGATCTTCACCTCTCCCACGCCGCTGCGAGCCGGCCCGGTCGATCTGAGCATCTTGGTGCAGGACGCAGCCGGAAATGTGGTGAACGACATCCAGATCGACTTCCGCCTGAAAAGCGAATCAGGCGTGATCCTGACGCCCCCTGCCTCGCAAGCGACCTCCACCAACAAGCTGCTTCAATCGGCGAAGTTCATCCTGCCGGAAAAGGGCGCCTGGCAAGTTCAGACGACGATCACCGGTAAAGCGACCGCTGATATTGACTTTGAAATCATCGCCGCAGAGGCTCGCAGCGATTGGGGAACGGCGGGGTGGATGCTACTATTGCCAATGGCGATCGTAGCGCTGTTTGTGATGCGCGAACGATTGGTTCAACGTCAGCGAAGCGAGGAATGAGATGAAAGTCCACCGCATCGTCCCCAACATCCAGACCGCGGATCCTGCCCTGGCCAAGCGGTTCTATCATGACATCCTCGGCCTGGAGGTGCTGATGGACTTTGGCTGGATCGCTACCTATGGTTCCGATCAAGCGATGACGGTCCAGGTCAGCTTTCTCTCGCAAGGGGGAAACGACACGCCGGTCCCGGACCTTTCGATTGAAGTCGACAGCGTCGACGAGGCGCATGCAGCGTTTGTCGCGGCGGGGTTTACGATCGAATATGGTCCGGTCGATGAACCATGGGGCGTGCGACGGTTCTATGTCCGCGACCCGTTTGGCAAGCTGGTCAATATTTTGGCGCATGCCTGATTGCGGCGGCGCGAAAGCTTAACCGGCGGCAACGGCGCAATTTTGCGTCTAACGACTAAAATGCGCGACCTCAGCGGCTACAATCGGTAAGGCCCGTTTTCGCAAACCGCACCTCCCTCTTCGCCATTCCATCTTCCTTTATGGATACGTCCGCCAGTTTCCTCAACTCGCTCCAACTGGTTTCGGACGACGAAGCGTGGAATCGCCTGGTCGGGCTCTACTCGCCGTTGATCCGCGGTTGGTTGCGACGCTTCGGCGCCGCGACCGATGACATCGACGACGTCGTGCAGGAAGTGCTGACGGTCGTCTTTCGCCGCTTTCCCGAGTTCGAGCGTCAGCCGCGTGTCGGCGCGTTTCGCAGTTGGCTGCGCACGATCACTGCGAATTGCCTGCGCGATCATTGGCGGAAACGGAATCGTCGCGCGGCTGCGGTCGGGGGAAGCGAATTTGTGCAGATGATCGATCAGCTGGAAGATCCCCATAGTGGCGTGAGCCAACTTTGGAATCGAGAACATGATCAGTACGTGATACAATATCTGCTGGAAGAAGTTCGTTCGAACTTCACACCGCAAACCTGGCGAGCCTTCGAGCGTTTCGCCTTGGAAGGAAAGTCGGCCGATGAGGTGAGCCAGGAACTCGGCATTTCGGTCAACGCCGTTTTCATCGCCAAGTCGCGGGTCATGTCCTGCTTGCGGAAACAAGGCGCGGGACTCATCGATTCCCTGGACGACTAGTCGCAATTTCCACCAAACTAGGTTTTGTCGTTCGTCCCATGTCCGAGGTCGACCCGCTGCACCCGACACGCGAACAGCTCGAATCCTTCTTCCATGGCACGCTGCCGGAAGAACAGCGCCAAGCGATCGAAGACCACGTCGCCGAGTGCGATCAGTGCTGCGACGTACTGCGCCAAACGCCGCCTGACGCGCTGGCCGAACGAATGCACGCCGCCCATTCGACGATGCTCGACCCAACGCCTGGGGCGAGGCCGGCCGTCGAAGCTCCCGCGCCGCAAGTTCCGCCCCAGCTGCGCGATCATCCTCGCTATCGAATCATTCGCCGACTTGGCGCCGGCGGCATGGGGGTCGTCTACCAGGCCGAACATCGCCTGATGGAACGCCCCGTCGCGCTGAAGGTGATCCACGGCAAGCTGGTCAGTAACGAAATCGCCATCGAGCGGTTTCGCCAGGAAGTGAAGGCGGCTGCACGATTGTCGCATCGCAATATCGTCACCGCCTACGACGCCGAACAAGCGGAAGATATTCACTTCCTGGTGATGGAATACATCGACGGGGTGAGCCTGGCCGAGATCGTCGAACGCCGCGGGCGATTGTCGCTGTTGCACGCATGCAACTTCGTCCTGCAAGCGGCGCAAGGCCTGCAGCACGCGCATGAGCAAGGGATGGTTCACCGCGACATCAAGCCGCAGAACATGATGCGCACCTCGCGCGGGATCATCAAGATTCTGGACTTTGGCCTCGCGCGACTCGCCGAAAATGAAACGGGCGACGGCCGTTTGACCGAAGACTTCGCCACGCTCGGCACCCCTGACTACATCGCTCCCGAGCAAGCGCACGACTCCAAAAGCGCCGACATTCGCTCCGACATCTACAGCCTAGGCTGTACGCTCTACTTTCTGCTCGCCGGCCAGGTTCCCTTTCCCAAGGGGACGTCGCTCGACAAAGTGATCTCGCATAGCGAGCGTCAACCGACGCCGCTGATTCAGTTACGACCTGATGTTCCGCCGGAAGTGGCGAACATCGTCGAACGGATGATGGCCAAAGACCCTGCCGAGCGATTTCAAACGCCGGCCGAAGTGGTCGAAGCGCTCCGACCTTTCGGACGCCCCGATGCCGAACGAAGTAAGGACGAGGGAAAGACTCTCACTGGCCAAACGATGGCGACTCCGCTCGACCTGACGATCCAACCCTCCGCCAAACCAGCGATCTCCACTCGTACCAAGAATCGCGCGCCCAACGGCGCCAAGAAGTACTGGATGCCTTTATTGGCCGGCGGCGGCATCGTGGTGCTGTTAGGGCTGATCCTGATCCTCTCGCAAGGCGTACCTCCCGAACCGCAGCCAGATCCAGTGACGCCGGCAGTGGTCACTCGCCCCGTTCCACCGATTTCCGGCGGTGACGACCAAGCCTGGATCAATCTATTACCGCAGATCAATCTCGACTCGGAGGTGGTCGCCGGTTCGTGGGAAAGAACCGCTGATGGATTGCGCGTGGAGGCGATGGAAGGCGCCCGGCTGATGCTTCCGTACCAGCCGCCGCGCGAGTACGAGTTGGAAGTCTCCTTCACGCGGCTATCCGGCACGCAGTCAATCGCCCTCCTCTTCGTCGATGGTTCCGGTAGCGCCGCCTACGACATTGACGGGTGGGGAGAAAACCTGGTCGGGATCCAGAATATCGACGGCCGCAATATGAACCAGGACCGGACCGGCGTCAGCCGCTTTTCACTGGCGAACGGCGAGCGTTACACCGCTCTGCTCCGCGTTCGGCGCGACCGAGTCGACGCCTATTTGAACGGTGACCTCATGACTACCTACCACGGTGACGGCGCGAACCTGAGCATGCTCGAGCTGTGGCGATTGCCCCGGCCGGCGCTAGGAATCGGCGCCTACGACTGCGAAACGGTCTTCCACCAGGTTCGGATCCGCAATCTCTCGAATTAGCGCAACCGATTGGCTGCATTGCACTTAGCGATTCCTGGCCGCCGCTTTCGGCGAAATCGGCAAATTTTTCCGCCGCGGCTGAAAGGTCGCCGTCTGCCGCTCCATTTATTTCCCACGGGCTGATTCTTCTCAACTCGCAGGAAACAAAGTAGGAGCGGCAAATGTCCACCTTCTCTCACTTCTCGTCACTCCAATCTCGCAAGCGCAAACCACGACGGACGCCGCACCAGCGGGCACGTCTCGAGTCGCTCGAATCGCGGCAGCTGATGGCCGCCGATCTCGACGATCTAGCCGGGCTCAGCGATGAGTTCGACGACAGCAGCACCATCGCCGACTGGAGCCGGCTTTACCAGACCGAAAACTGGAACGCCGATCAGCTCAATCTGTGGGACATCGATCAGACGCAACCCGGACGCATGGTGATGCAGCCGCATACCGTCGTCTGGTATCAGAACTGGCGCGGACCGATGACCTACAAGGAAGTGACCGGCGACTTCGTCTTCACCACCGAAGTCCATATCACTGACCGTGACGATATCGGCGGCAGCGACGCGGACGACGTCCCCGGCGACGGCCAGTTTTCGCTCGGCGGTGTAATGATTCGCACTCCGCGCGACATCGTTGATCCGACCACCGATTGGCAACTCGGCTCCATGATGGACGACGGGACAAACAACGGCGAGAACTACGTCTTCCTCTCGATGGGCTACGGCAACGGCGGGAACAACTTCTCGCTCGAGGTGAAGACGACTCGCAATAGCGACTCGCAGCTAGAGCTGACGCCGATCGACTCGAACACGGTGCAACTGCAAATCGCGCGAATCGGCAACTCGATCATCACGCTGATTCGTTTACCCGGCGAAGATTGGCAAGTCCATCGCCGCTACACCCGGGACGACATGCCGGAAACACTGCAGGTCGGCTTGGTCACCTACACCAACTGGGAAAAAGCGTCCGACTTCGATCCCTTTACCCACAACAGCAGCGTGCTCGTCCCCGGCCAAGTCGTTGATCCGACGCCGGGAGAAGCGTTCGATCCCGATCTGACCGCCGGGTTTGAATTCGCGCGGTACGCCCGCCCACAAGTGCCAACCGAACTGGAAGGGGTCGATCTGGTCAATACCGCGACCACCGAGCAGCTGCTCGCCTTCCTCGGCGACAACGCCTACGCGACGACCGTTCCGACACCGGAAGATCCGGTTGATCTCTCCGCCGTGCTCGACGCAATCCAGGATCAAATGCTGAGCGCCAGCCAAGGCTCGCTCGTCGTCGCACTTCCCGCTGCACTGGCCGATGGTACGCCGCTCGCCTACAGTGCGACGGTCGTCGGCAGCCAGGAGTATGAGCTTGATCAGCAGTACGACTTCTACGCGGAAGCGAGCTACTATCAAAACTGGGGCGGACACGATGAGCGTTGGATCCATGGCAACGGAACTGATTGGTTCTTCCTGCTGCCGACCGGGCAGCTGTTCGCCTGGAGCGGTACGTTTGAATCGAGCGTCGAGGTAGCGCAGCTTGACTCGGGGGTCTACGACGACCCGACCTTGCTGTTCGACGTCCCCCCTACGGCGAATGTGAGCGTCAGCGGTAATGAGCTGACCTTCATTCCGGTCGCCGGTTTCCTCGGCGATATCGAGTTGAATATCGAGATTCATCTTGGCAGCGTCGCCGATCCAATCGCTGCGACCAAACCAATCGTCGTGACGGTCGCCAACTCGGCGCCGGTGGTCGTGCCGATCGCCGATCAATCGATGTCGCGCCTGGTCGATGAGATCTTCGTGCCGCTCTCCGCCACCGATGCGGACGGCGATCCGATCGTGTGGAACGTCACGGTGGTTGAGTCGCTCGCCTATCAGATCGACCAGCAATATCAGCTGCCGCTGACCACCAACTATCACGACAACTGGGCCGGTCAGAACGAACGTTGGCTGCAAGGCGCCGGTGGCGTTTGGCTTTATCTTTTGCCGGATGGAAGTCTGCACCAGTGGGACGGTTCTTTCGCCACGAGCCCGCTGCTCGCCCAGTTCGCCCCGTCGTTCTACAACGATCCGTCGCTGCTGACTGAAGCGGAAGCGCTGCCGGTCGCACTCTCCATCGTGGGCGATCAATTGGTCATCAATCCGGCCGACGATTACTTCGGCACGTTTGAAGTCATCGTCACTGCGACCGACGGTCTGGAACCGGTCATTACGCAGTTCGCCGTCGAGGTGACGAACACCGAGCTTTCACTCCCGACGATCGGCGATCTGCAAATCGACGCCGACAGCCTCTTCGAAATGGAGATCTCCGCCGTCAGCCCGCTGCCGGCGGAACAGCTGATTTACTCGGCTCAGCTTGTCGGCTCTCCGGCCGAACAGTTGGATCAGCAGTACGACCTGCAAGTCGCCGCCGACTTCCATACCAACTGGGGCGGCCAACAGGAGAAATGGTTGCAGGCCGCCGACGGTTCGTGGTTCTACTTCCTGCCAGGCGGCGACTTCTATCGCTGGAACGGCAGCTTTGCCGCGAGCGAATTCCTGGCCAGCTTTGACACGTCGTACTATGACAATCCGAACCTCCTGGCCGATCCGCAGTCATTGCCGGTCAGCGTGATGATGACCGGCTCTACCCTGTCGATCGAACCAGGCGCCGGATACTTGGGGACGCTTGAGATTGAAGTAAGCGTTTTTGATGGGGCGAATACGGCGACGCAAATCGTCAGCGTCGAAGTCGCTGAGCCGCAGGCAACCCTCGAACCGCTGCCGGTGTTGATCGTCATCGCCAACCAGGACTTCTATTACCAAGAGTACGCCGACACCCGGGCGTCGCTCGAAGCGGCCGGCATCTCGGTCGTCGTCGCGGCGGCGACCTTGGATACCGCGACTCCGCACACCGGTTCCGGCGAAGGTCCCGACGGCGGACATGTGCAGCCGGACGTCACGCTGTTTGACGTTTCGGCAGTCGACTATTCGACCATCGTCTTTGTCGGCGGCTGGGGATCGTCGCAGTACCAGTACGCCTATGAAGGAACGTACGACAACGGCGCCTACAACGGCTCGGTCGCGCTGCATGAAGCGACGAACAACCTGATCAACGACTTCGTCGCTCAGGACAAATACGTCACGGCAATCTGCCATGGCGTTTCGGTGTTGGCCTATGCCCGCGTTGACGGCGCCAGTCCGATAGCTGGACATACTGTTTCGGCCTGGGGAGAGACGGCGCCAAGCGCCGGCGGCGTCACCGTCACCACGCGGTCGCAGATTGAGGCGAACGGCGCGACGATGGTCAATTCGGCCAGCGTCGGCGATCCGACGACCGCAACCGACGACGTCGTCGTCGACGGGCGAATCATCACGGCCGAAAACTACGACTCGGCCGCCCTCTTCGGTTCGGTAATCGCCGATCTGATCAGCGAAGAAGAGTATGTCGAGCATATCGACGAAGTTTTGGCCAACTGGCCGTAGAACTCGCGGTGAATCTGCCGCTGAAACGAAAAAAGCCTTGTGTCGCAAGTTATTGCGACGCAAGGCTTTTTGTTGAGTGGGCGGTACAGGGCTCGAACCTGTGACCTCTACGATGTCAACGTAACGCTCTAGCCAACTGAGCTAACCGCCCGTTTCAAAACCGACAGTCCTGTCTATCGAGACCGGACCACGTCTTGGAAGTCACCAAGTGTAGGATTTGCCGTGCGACCTCGTCAAGTGGCCGCCGCCGGCGATTTCCAGCTTTTTCTCCTCTGCAAAAACGCGATAAGTCGCTTTGTATCAATTAGATACGCCGCAGGGCCATTTCTCGGCCGAAAAGCTGCCCTGCGGATGTTTTCCGCTTTTTCAGACGCATCTCGGGGGAGATTGGTTCGGTTTTGCCCCAACTTACGGTGGCCCGTTGCCTTGCTGCGAATTCGGAAAAGAATTAACGTGAAGCGTTTGGCACCTTAGATCCTTCGAACTTGCGCATATGGCCGGAAAAACACGCAGTAAAGTCATCGAGTACGTCGAACCGATCGGCGCCCGGGTTCTGGTTCGCAAAGACGAGCCGAAGCGAGAGACCAAAGGGGGGATCGCCCTGCCCGACCAGGCCGAAATCCCGACCATCACCGGCCGCGTCGTCGCCATCTCGGCCCAGATCGAGAACAACTCCGACTTCCCGCTGCGTCAGTACGACAAGATCCTGTTCCACCCGAAAGACGCGATTCCGGTCGATTTCGAGTCGGACAATCAGCTCTTCGTGATTCCGATCGAAGACGTCGTCGCCGTCTTCCGCCGCGACCCGATCGACAGCAAGAAGCGCAAAGCGGCCGACGACGAAGACTAGTCGGCCAACATGAATCAACCAGCAAGACGCGTGCAAGAAGCGCGTCTTGTTTCGTTTCTTGCGACTACTCGGCCTTCCGTTGGCTCGGATCACAATCTTCCAGGCTACGCAGCTGCAAATTCAGCGCATCGACTGAGATTTGAATCTCGTAAACGGAAATCGCCAGTGATAGCGCCATCAGCAACAAGCTGATCCCGAACGTCACCTTCGCGACCAGCACCTGGTCAAAGAAGAGAACGAACATACAGATCGTGCAGAGGAGCAGACTCAGCACGCCGCAGGCCTGCATGTTGCGGATCAGGATTACCCGCAGCCGCAAGTTGCTGATCTGTGCGACGATCATCTCATCCGGGTTGGCCAGATGGCGATCATGCAGCGAACGGATCAGGGTCGCCAGCGCCAGAAAGCGATTGGTATAAGCGAGCAGCAGCAGCGAAATCGCCGGAAACAAAACGGCCGGTGCGGTGAGATCCATCGACGTCGATCATGCTTGGGGGGAAAGGAAACCGGAACGGGAACGTTCGTCTACTTCTCTTCATACCCTTTCCCGGTCTTCTCGGCGACTAGCTTGGCCGCTTGTTTTTCGGCCGCCGCTTCGTCGGCGAACTCTTTCACGTTGGTCGTCCCATTAGCGCCGATCTTTCCATACCGGACGCTGACCGACGTCCCGATCACCTCGATTTCCCAGAACTTACTCGACTTGCCGTCGACCAGCTCGAAGTACCGCTTCTCGCCGCCGGAAGAACTTGCCGCTGGCGCCACGGCGACCGGCTTCGCTTTCGCTACTTTCTTCGCCGGCGGGTCAATCTTGACCGCTGCTTTCTGATCCTCGCTCAAGCGGACGAACGACGGAAACCGCGGAACGCCCCCGTCGGAGAGTTCCTGGAAGCGATAAGTAATCACGCTTCCCAGTTCCGGCGGATTGGATCGCTGAGCGTCCGAAAACCCGGTACCGACCGAGAACTCGGTTCCGTCCGGCATCTGCACCGTCAGCGCGCCAAGTCGTCCCTTGTATTTCCCTTTTCCTGGCTGGTGACCAATGACGATCGCTTCGGCATCGTGGAACGTCTTGACCTTCAGCAGCGTGAACGAGCGGCCGATCTCATACTTCGAGCCTGGTTCGCGCAGCATCAACCCTTCGCCGCCAAGCGCGTTGACCCGCGCCAGTTCCGATTGCAAATGATCAGCGCCGGTACAGCGCTCGTGCGTGTGGACCGAGGCGAACTCCAGCTTTTCGCCACGCAGAGTTTCGTGCAGGTACTCGAGCCGCTCTTCAAATGGCGTTTCCATCGCCGGCGCGTCGAACGCCAGGAAGCGAACTTCGCGCCAATGGTCGCTCTTGTCTTGACGGCGGACGACGCTGACCGTCCGCTGAAACTTCCCGCGGTCGATCCACAACTCGCCGTCGAGCGGGGTTGATGGGAATCCGGCGACGAACCAGTCGGGCGCGTGATACTCATTCCCCTGACGTGAAAGAAACTTCTCGCCATCCCAATAGGCGCGGACCCCGTCCAACTTTTCGCTCATCCACCAGTCCGAGAGATCAGCCGCATTGTCCCACGACTGCGCGAGCAAAATCGGCGGCCCTTCTTTTTCGCTCGCCGGCTTCACGGGCTTCGCGGGAAGCGCGCCCCCGATCCGGGCCAGTTCGGCGTCATCGCCGCGGAGCTTTCGCAGATGCTTGCAGGTCCGCGTTTCAATCGCGATCGATTGGTTGCGCCAAGCAGGACACGTGCAGGAGTAAACGCCCCCGACGTTCCTCAGCACATACGGCTTGGCGCCGGAACCTTTCATCTCGACCGATTCGCCATCTTGTAGATCCGCCATGCGCATTTCCCACAACTGGAGAGGAGTTGAAAAGGATTCTCAGACAAGGAGCAGGCCATTGTAGCGCACGCCGCAGTGCGTCGCCACAATTCGTGGGGGACGCCGATTCTGTTATTTTTCGTAACCTTTTTCGATAAAATGCTATTCGCCGGACGCACCACTTCATTTCCCACCTTCGCCCCCTTCGGTCTTTGGTTATGAAACGTCTCCTTGCGTCTCTCCTGCTGTTGATCGTCGTTGCAAGCAATGTCGCCGCGGCCGAACCGCCGCGCGATCTGGTCCTCGCCTACTACTATCCGTGGTATCTGAAAGGAGACTGGACGCGGCATGGTTACTTTGGCGAGCCGACCCTTGGCAACTACGGCACCGACGATCCCCAGATCGCCGAGCAACATATTCGCTGGGGGAAAGAAGCGGGGCTCGACGGGTTCGTCGTCTCGTGGGGCGGGCCACAAGATATGACCGACAAACATTTTCGCGCCGGTTATCTGAAATCGGAAAACTCCGCCGATCTGAAATACGCGTTCATCTACGAGTCGCTCGGCCGGCTCGATGGCGCCGATGGAAAGACAAACGAGCGGATCGATTTCTCCAACCGCCGCGTCGTCCGTCGCTTTCAAGAGGATCTCGCCTATCTCAACAAACAGTTTTGCGGCGACGATCGCTATTTGAAAGTTGATGGTCGCCCGGTGATCGTCCTCTACGTAACGCGCACGTTTCGCAACTTTAACGCCGAGATCTTAAAGAAGATCGAAGAGGAGGTGGGGCAAAAGTTTTACTTCATCGCCGACGAGTCGTTCATTTTGGGTGAGCAGAAGGATCCCGCCACCGCCGAGAACGGTCTGCGCGACGGCAAGCCGCTGTTCGACGCCTACACCGCCTACAACATGTTTGAAAGCGACCTGGTGAAAGAAGGAGAGCCGGCGGTCGACTACATGCGACGAGAAGCGATTCCTGTTTTCCAGACGTGGTCGGCCGAGACCGTCTTCTGCCCAACGCTGATGCCGAAGTACCATGACTTCCGCGGAAAACGTACGTTGACCGGTACTCCGGCAGAGTACAAATCGATGGTCGCCATGATGCAGGCGTTGCCCAAGAAGCCCGTCGGCCACGGTATCGGCGCGATCTACCTGATCACTAGCTGGAACGAATGGTGGGAAGGGACGACGATTGAGCCGGACACGACCGACGGCAAAGCGTTCCTCGAAGCCAATCGCGAAGCTTTTGGGCGATAGCCAAAAGAAAAGCGGCGTCGAGCCCCACTCGACGCCGCTTTCGCCCTGAACGAACTGGTCATTCGCCTACGTCGTGAACTCGACGACGAGCGTTTCCAGTCCGCTGGCCAAATTCTTCAGCGAAGAGCTGGACGTGTCGGTCTGCTGCGCCGCAGCGGCCGTTTCGGCGATCACCGAATCGACGCTGGTCAGCCCGCGAGAAATCTCTCCGCTGGCGGCCGCCGATTCGCTAATGCCGATCGTCAATGCCGACACTGCGCTCACGGTGTCTTGAACCGAAGTCGAAATCTGTCGCGTTGCCGTGCTTTGCTGTTCAACCGCCGCCGCAATCGTTCGCGCGGCGGAGCTGACCGAACCGATGGCGCCGGTGATCTCGTTGATCGACGCCACCGACTCGCCGGCCGCCGATTGAATCGCTTGCACCTGACGGCGGATCTCTTCCGTCGCATTGGCCGTTTGCTGGGCGAGCAATTTGACCTCGGTCGCCACGACGGCGAATCCTTTGCCTGCCTCGCCGGCTCGAGCCGCTTCGATCGTCGCGTTCAGCGCCAACAGATTGGTCTGTTCGGCGATGTCGCGAATCACATCGACCACCTTGCCGATCGCATCCGCTTCGTGGCTCAACTGCGTGATCTGTTCGTTGCTGCGGGTAACGGTGCGGCTGACGCCGTCGGTCGTCGCCGCGGTCTGTTCGGCGTTCGACGCGATCTCGCGGACCGAATTGGCCATATCCCCAATGTTGCTGGCGACGCCGTTGATGTTGCCGCTGATGTTCTTGCAGGTCGCGTCCAATTGCGCCAGGCTTGCAGTCATCTCTTCGGCCGCCGCAGCCATCGTCGTCGTCGAAGTCCGGGCATTGCGAACGCCGCTCGACAACTGCGTCGCAGTCGAGGCCAATTCAAAGGCCGAGTGGTTCAGAGTAGTTGAGTTGGTCCGAACGTTACCGACCAATCCTTGCAAGCGAGCGGCGAATTTGTTGAACCACTTCGCCACATCGCCAAATTCATCGGTAGAGTCCGGCAACCGCTTTCGCAAGTCCGAATCCCCTTCGGCGATGTCACGCATGCTGCCGATCAGATGGGCGAAGCGACTTCGCAGCGAGCGGAGCATCCAAACGCCGCCGCAGACGCAAACGCCGATCGTGATCAGCGCTGCAGTGAAAGTGCTGCGAGCGACGAAGCTAGCGTGGGATCGAAGTTGCTCCGACGCTTGCAAAATCTCGGTCGACGCCGCCTCTTCCATTTTCTTGTACAAGTCGATCTGAGCGGTCTTGGCGGCGAACCACTTGGTCGCCTCTTTTTCAAAGGCGCCCATCTCGGCCCGCTCGATCGCCGCGGCGCGATAGTCGGCGACCAACTTTGACGCCGCCGCTTCCTGCGCCTCGTCGAGCATCGTCGTCAACTGCGGCGTAGCGCTCCCCCGGAAGTCATTCAAATAGGCTTCCTGCGTCGAGATCAGGCGAATCAAACGCACAAACTCGTCGCGGCTCATCGCGTCGCTGCTGAAGACTTTGGCGAGGACCGCTCGTTCGATTCCGGCCTGCTCTTTCGCCATCAACAAGTGAAGGTACGAGTTCAAGCGGCGCTGCAGCGGGCCGTCTGCGACGTCAAAGACGTTGGATGCGATCGCGTCGATCAGCAGCTTGTTCGTATCGGTATAGTAGGCGATCGCCAGCGGCGGCGGAATCTGTCGGGCGGTGATTCGCTGGCGGACCGACTGCAACTCTTGGAGACGCTCCATCGCCGACTCGCTACGCTGCATGACTTGCGGATCGAGCTCACTCCGGACCGAATCGAGCGTCGTGCGCAGATCGGCGAGGCGCTTGTCGGTTTCGTCTCGCTGCTCGGGCAACTCTTTCGCAAAGTTGACTCCGCCGCTGCCGAGATACCCGGCCGACATTCCTCGTTCTTTTTGCGTCTCGTGCAGCAAATTGCCGATGGCGATCGAAACCTCCGACATCCGGCGTACGTCCGCGGCGTCCTCGGCGACCACGGCGGAATTGCGATACGCTTGCCAGGCGAACGCGACGACGCCGAGTATCAGCAACGTCAGAATCGCGGTTAGTTTCGTTTGAATCTTCATCGGGGCGAAATCCTGAATGCACTTGGTTGCGGGAGAGGGGGAACAGGGAGGTATACCTCCGAATTGCCATGCCAAGAAAAAAGCCGTGTGATTCTGAGTTAACTGAACATGGCCACTTATTGATCACTTCCCCCCAGTTCCAGCGAAGCGTCGCAACGACTGCAACGAATATCACGGATCGCCGGCCTCTATTCCGTCTGGTGATCACTGCGGAACCGCGCAAAAAAAATTCGGTCGCTTCTGGAGCTCGGTCGCTTCAACTGGCGCGAAACGCGCAGCGCATGAAAAACGCCGACCAAGTTGGTCGGCGTTTTCGCGTGGTTGGAACGGCATCCCTGCGGCTTGCGCCTCGGGCTACGATGTCTTTCGCTTTAGATGTCGTAGTACATGCAGAACTCATACGGGTGCGGTCGCAAGCGGATCGCGTCCGATTCGTTCTTCTTCTTGTACGCGATCCAGGTGTCGACCACGTCTTGCGTGAAGACGTCACCCTTCAGCAGGAAGTCATGATCGTCGGCCAGGGCACTGAGCGCTTCGTCCAGGCTCCCCGGAGTCTTCGGCACAGCAGCCATTTCTTCCGGCGGCAGATCATAGATATCTTTGTCGAGCGGATCGCCGGGGTCGATCTTGTTCTGGATGCCGTCGATCGCGGCCATCGTCAGCGCCGCGAAGGCCAGGTACGGATTGCAGCTCGGGTCGGGGCAGCGGAATTCGATCCGCTTCGCCTTCGGGCTCGGGCTATACATCGGAATACGGCACGAGGCGGAACGATTCCGCTGCGAATAAGCCAGATTGACCGGCGCTTCGTAGCCCGGCACCAGACGCTTGTAGCTGTTGGTGGTCGGGTTGGTGAAAGCCAACAGCGCCGGAGCGTGCTTCAGGATGCCGCCGATCATGTAAAGGGCCGTTTCGCTTAGACCGGCGTAACCGCTGCCGGCCATCAGCGTGTCGTCTTTCCAGAAAGACAAGTGAGTATGCATGCCGCTGCCGTTGTCGCCGAACATCGGCTTCGGCATGAAGGTCGCGGTCTTGTTGTACTTCTTGGCGACGTTCTTGACGATGTACTTGTAGATCAACATCTGGTCCGCCATCTTGACCATCTCTTGAAACTTCAAGTCGATTTCGCACTGGCCGCCGGTAGCGACTTCGTGATGCTGGCACTCGACGTCGAGTCCGCACTCGATCATCGTCTGCATCATCTCGTTGCGGATGTCCATCATCTGATCGGACGGCGGGACCGGGAAGTAACCTTCCTTGTGCCGCAGCTTGTAGCCCAGGTTCGGACCTTCGTCCCGACCGCGGTTCCATTCCCCCTCGACGCTGTCGAGGAAGTAGAAGCCGTGATGCGCCGTTTGGTCGAAGCGGACGTCGTCGAAGACGAAAAACTCCGCTTCCGGACCGAAGAACGCCTTGTCGGCGATGCCGGTCGAGCGAAGGTAGTTGACCGCTTTGCGAGCGACGTTGCGCGGATCGCGCGAGTAATCTTCGCGGGTGATCGGATCCTGAATGTTGCAGATCAGGACCAGCGTCGGCAACGTACAGAACGGGTCGATGAACGCGGTGTCGGCCTGCGGTACGATCAGCATGTCGCTTTCGTTGATCGCTTGCCAACCGCGAATGCTGGAGCCGTCGAAGCCGAGACCATCTTCAAAGACGTCTTCGACCAACTTGCCGACCGGAATGGTCGTATGCTGCCAAAGTCCGGGGAAGTCCATAAAGCGGAAGTCGACCGCTTTCACATCCTTTTCGCGACAGAGCGCTAATACTTCTTTGGGCGTCACGTCAATTTCCCCTTTGCCTGAAAAAGAAACAAGTTCTGCGCGACTTCCGCCAGTCGCATCCTGCCGTCCCCTGGGCGCATTGTTCTTTGTACCACTTGCCGCAGCGGCGGTCATCTGGCTACGTCGCCAAATTCTGGCCGCCGGCGGAAGAAAACAGTAGGCTGCTGGTACGCTGGTTTGTAGACGAACCATGAATTTTGTCGGGCATCCGGGGGTGATCCATTGGACAACGCCACGATCCTGTTTCGCGTTCGCTGGGGAATTTGGCTTCTGACTGTCGCTGCGCTCGTCGCCGGCATGGTCATTCTCGTTCTGGCCGTGCAGAGAACACGTCGCGCGGCGATCATCAGCGCCGACAAAGGACGCCTGTATCAGATCAGCCTGGCGGTGAGCGTGACAATCGACGAAGGCGCCTCACCGTTTGCCGACGCGACTCCGGACGACACCTGGAAAAGGATTGTGAGTCGCATCGGCTTCCTCGAGCAAGAAGAGATCATCGACCTCTTCGCAGAACCGTACGACCACACGGAAACGCGGTCCGACATCCTGGCGATTCGCCTCCCCGACGATCCGCTGGACGACGAGCCTCGGTACGAACTGATCTGCGTTGAGCACGCGTCGCTGTTCGTCCCGATCGAAGACCCTGCTCTCTTGACCGCTGACGAGTTCTATCAGCATTCGCGCCAGTTGCTGGCAACCGATCCCGCAGCGGCCCGATCGTTCGTCGTCGTGCAGCACGAGTACCCTCAATCGCCGCAAGAGATGACGCTCGGCGAATATGTCGAGCGATTGCGGCCGCAAACCGACCAAGATCGAACCAGGTCGTCTCAAACTCTGCGCTGAACCGCTACTTTGCGCTCAATGTCTGGAGTTTCTCACTCTTTGAGCATTCCCCGGCCAGCGCAGGCGTTCTCGCTCAATTTTTCCTGAATCCAGGAATTCTTTTCGAGAAAGTCGTTTCGCTTTCTCTCCGAAGCGTCATACCGCTATCAAGGCATTTCCTTTTTGCGTTGCATCTCGGCGGACGGTGCGACGCCCATTCTCATTCCTACATTCTGTTCAATCCGAGGTAAACAATGACGTTTTCTCACCGAAAGTCGGCTGGATTCACACTGGTCGAATTGCTGGTCGTGATCGCTATCATCGGCGTCCTGATCGCCCTGCTCCTCCCCGCCGTTCAACAAGCCCGCGAAGCGGCTCGCCGCATGCACTGCTCCAACAATCTGAAGCAGCTCGGCTTGGCGCTCCACAATTACCACGACACGTTTCAAGTCTTCCCGCACGCGAGTTCTCCCTACGGAATCGGCGCCCAAAGACTGACTGCCCACACCTGGGTCGAGTTCATCCTCCCGTTTATCGAACAACACGGACTGCACGATCAAATCGACTTCAACATCTACGTCAACCAAGGGGTGAACATCAATCTGTTCGTCAATCTAGAGTTGCCGGCGTTTCAGTGCCCGTCCAATCCGTACTCCAATACGCTGAAAATGAAAAACGGAACCGTCGGCTTCCAAAACTGGACGTCGAGTCGCCCGACGCAAGGGTTGTACTATCCGCTCTGCGCCGGCTCGGTTCGTCCTGACGCAACGCCGCTCGATTGTCCCGGCGACGGCACCTATTGTTCGACTCCCGCTCCGACCGCCGGATGCGTTACCGATCCCTTCTGCCGTCCTGACCTGGTTCCGGGCTTAATCCCCGGGATGTTCGCCCGCGGTCGCAACCATACTCGCATCGCAGACATCACCGACGGCACGAGCAACGTCTTCATGGCGGGAGAACGAAACGCGGAAGAAATGAAATACGGGGGCTGCTTCAGCGACAACTTCCCGGTGGCGTTCACCGGTCAAAAGCCGAACAGCAAAACGCGACAACCGGACAACATCAACGCCTACCAACAAAACGGCGGCTTCTCGAGCTATCACATCGGCGGCGTGCAGATGGTCCTCGCTTCCGGTTCGGTGATCTTCATCAATGAGAATCTCGATCACCAGACGTTCTGCCGCTTGGGAGACAAAGCGGACGGCAATGTCGTTTCGCTGAGCAACTAGCCCGCCTGACCTCCTTCCCAATCATCCAACCTCAATTCGAGTTAAACGCATGAAGTCAACGCTTCGCCTTTTCGCTTACTTCTGCCTGATCAGCGGCCTCTTGCCGCTATCAGGCTGCTTTTCGCAGCCAGGCTTACCAGGCTTGGTGAAGGTGACCGGAAACGTCACGTACGACGGATCGCCGGTCACCTTCGGCAACGTGATGTTCTTTCCCGACGGCGATCGGGGACAAACCGGCAGCGGGGAAATCGCCTCGGACGGTTCGTACACGGTGGCAACCAGTCCTTCGTCGATTGGCCTATTGCCGGGCAAGTACAAGGTCTCGGTCATTTCGCAGTTGTCGAGCGCCGGCATGAAAGACGACGGTACGCCGATCCCAGCCAAGACCGCGATTCCGCGTAAGTACGGCAAGATCACGACCTCGGGCTTGGAACTCGACGTTCCAGTCGACGGATCGCCGATCGTATTGGACATCGCGATGACCGGCAAAATCGACTGACGCGATAAGCTTCACGACTCAATACGCCCAATAATCGGCGACGTAACCGCTTACTGCGGCTACGTCGCCGTTTCTGCGCTAGCGGCTCAAAAAAATTCCCCCTATTTGGGCAGCTTTTCTGTCGCCCGGACGGGAACTGGACGATATACTGCCAAAACAGTAGATGTCTGCCCCCTCTGTTTTGCCCCAGAAATCCGATGTTTCGTAAGCATTTCCTGACGCTCTTGCCGCTCCTTTCGCTGATGCTGGTCGCCGGTTTGGCGCTGGCCCAGTTTGGTCCGCAAATGCGCCGGCATATGGCGAACCAGATGCGTCAGTTGCAGTTGGTTCCCGCTACCCAGCAGCCGCCTCAGCAGAGTCGCGTGCAGATCGAATTCGTCGGCAATAGTCGCGTGATTACGGCCAATGGTATGCCGGAGCACAAGGTCGGGCAGTTTCCCAACCGAGGCAATCCGAATCCGATTACCGAGCAGCGCTACGTTTATCGCGTTCCGGCGCAGCCGATGGCCGCCGTTCGCACGACGCCGCTGGGGATGCAAAACTTCGGCATCTGCTTGAACGGCGTCCCCTTTGATCCCGGCGCGGCCGAATGGTATCAGGGCAATCCAAACGGCGGTTGGCAATACGAAGCGCTATCGGGCGCCGTGCCGCTTGGGATCGACGCGAATCATGCCCACGTACAACCGACCGGCGCCTATCACTATCACGGACTGCCAAGCGGTTTCTTAAAGGACCTGAACGTCAATCGCAGCAGCCACTCGCCGATCATCGGCTGGGCGGCTGACGGCTTTCCGATCTACGCATTGTACGGCTACAAAGATCCGAAAGACGCGAGCAGCGAGATCGTCGAGCTTGACTCGAGCTACCAACTCAAAACGGGAACGCGCCCGGGCGGAAGTCGCGGTCCTGGAGGAACGTACGACGGTACGTTCCTCGCCGACTACCAGTTCGTCTCCGACAAGGGAGACCTGGACGAATGCAATGGCCGCTTCTGCGTAACGCCCGATTTCCCTGAGGGAACCTACGCCTATTTTCTCACGCAACATTGGCCGGTCATTCCGCGAGCTTATCGCGGAACGCCCTCCTCCGATTTCGCCCGAGGTCCGGGTCGAAATCAAAATGGTCGCGGTGAGAATGGTCCGCCTGGACGCGGCCCCGGCGGTTTTCCTCCTCCGAGAAGGTAAGCGAACGATGACCAGTCGGTTTGATGAAAACCACGAACTGCCCCAATTACATCAGGCCAGCACTACCGATATGGAACTGACGTTTGCACCGATCAATTCGCTGGAGAGCGCCTTGATCGAAACCGAAAACGGCCGTCTCGACCAGCGAGAGTTCTTCAAGATTTTCGTAGCGTCGGAGGTCTACCAGATCGCCGCTACGCCCCAAGCAAAAGACTCCCCCATCTTTCCGTTGGCGTTTCATGATCCCGAGCACGGCCGAATGATCGCCGTCTTTTCCGCGCTTTGTCGTGCGAATACGTATCGCGATCAGGCTCCCCTCTTGCTGCCGCTCCGAGGGGCGCAGGTCTTCGAACAGATTCCAGCCGGATACGGGGTCGTCCTCAATCCTGGCTCGCCGGTTAGTCTCACAATTCCCGGTTACGGAGTCCTCAACCTCCGCCGCGATTTCGGCATTCGGCGGGTCACGTTGTAGGAAGAGTCGCCAGGTTTTCAGTGACATATTGGCCCAAGGCGCAAGCCGAGGGAATGGAGCAGGAGACCAGAACGCGAACGGACCTGGGTTCTCTGCCCCGAATCCAATGGCGAGTTCCTCCATCAGGCTTCATCCATTCCCTCGGTTTACGCCTTGGGTTGCTATTGCGAACGAGAGAAACGCCGCACGAAACCGATGCCGGCGAAATCAAACGACTAACCCACAGCGCAAGCGAGGGAATGCGGTTGGAAATTCCTTGCGAATGTCGGCATTCGTAAGGCGACGCCTGGGGAGGATCGTCAAGATTAGCTGACCGCATTCCCTCACTTGCGCTGCTGGCTAGTGTTGCAGCTTGCAGAATCGCCAAACGCAACTGGTCCGCAGAGCGGCGCCTACGATTGCGTTGGATCTTTGCGACGCGTCCACAGCGTCAGGAAGCAAGGCATCATGATCGTTCGGACGATGAACGTATCGACCAGGATGCCGACGGTTAGCGAGAATCCGATCTCGACGATCGCCAACAGTTGACCAAAGCACATCGCCACGAAGGTGCCGGCCATGATCACGCCGCAGCTTGAGATGATGCCGCCGGTGTGGCGAATCGCGATCCGCAGCCCGGCGTTGGCGCCATGCTTGCGCTGCTCTTCAAAGACGCGAGTCGCTAGATAAATGTTGTAGTCCTGACCGACGGCGATCAGAATCACGAACAAAAACAACGGCGCCTTCCAGTCGAGCCCCTGATAGGTGTCAGGGAACATCACGGCGAAAAACCATTCGGTCATGCCGAGCGTCGCATAGTAGCTGAGCAGCACCGAAGCGATCATATAGGCGCAAACGACCGGCCGCTGCAAGATCATCAGCAAGACCGCGGCGACCCCGAGCACCACGAGCACTTCAATCCGCTGCGTATCGCTTTTGGTGACGCTCCGCAGATCGCGCACGCCGGCGGTTGTGCCTGATAGAAAAAACTGCAAGTCGGTCCAGTTGCCCGAGGCGTTGTCGCGATATTTGGCCAGCGCCCCTTCAATGTTTTTGAGGGCGTCGATCGCTTCGAGCGAAAATGGGTTCTCGTCGATGACGACCCGAAAGAGGGCCGCTTTCCCCTTCATCTCCGGCGTTTGCGGCAGGAACTGCTCACGCGTGCGGATATGGCTCTTCAAAACTCTTTCGGAAAATGTGATCCGACCGGGACGATGACCGAGCGGATTTTCGCTGCTGTAGACCTGGGCGACGCGCGGATCGGCCTCGAACAGCGTCTTCATCAGCTGCTCGATCGTGGCGCTCCCTTCTTTCGACTCAAAGTCGCCTGAGTCGGTCTTCGCCATGACCATCACCGGGTTGGCCTGACCCAACGGGAAAAAGCGGGCCAGCTGATTAGCGCCTCGTTTGGCGGGTCGATCGGCCGGCAAGTCGTTCAGCAGATCGTACGAAACTTCCACCGCGTGACCGGTCGTCACACGAAGCCAAATCGGACGCCAGGCCGGAATCAACAAGATCGATACGGTGATCGCTAACAACAGCGCCGGCCGCTGACTGACGGCGGCGGCGATCAATTCCCAGAAGTTGACGCGGCTGTCGCTAGAACGATCTTGCAGCGAATCGACCGACATCGGCCAGAACGTTCTCCGTCCCAGCATACGCAATAGCGCCGGCGCGAACGTCAAACAGACGGCCAACGTGACGATCAGGCAGAGCGCGATCGCCGGCCCGCTATTTCGAAACTTGCCGAACTCAGCGAAGAACATCATCCCCAAGCCGACGATCGTCGTCAGCGCGCTGCCGCAGATTGCGTTGGCCGTTCCGCTCAAAGCATGGACGACCGCTTCGCTCGGATCGCCGCATTTGGCCAATTCTTCCTTGTAGCGAGAAATCAGAAACAGGCAAAAGTCGGTACCCGCGCCGAACAGGATCACCACGATAAAAATCTTGGACGTCTTGAAGACCTCAAAGTCCCACCAGCCGAAGCCCGGAATCTGATCGACCAGCGTCAACGCCGCAACCAGCCACGTGGCGACGCAGAACGAAACGGCGATCGACAGCAGCGGCGCCATCGCCAACAACGGCGCTCGATAGACGACCAACAAAATGATGATCACCAGAGCGATGGTGTAAAACTCGGTGCTGGAGATGCTCTCTTTCGCCGCCAACAACATATCGCCGCCGATCGCGGCGCTGCCGGTAATCCCGAGCTCCAGCTCCTCATCGCCGGCGGCGTGAATCGCTTCCCGCTGTTTGTCGACCAGCGCTTCGATCTGGCTGACGATCCGAATGTTGTCGGTCGCCGCCAGCTCGTTGGTCAGATGCAAAACGATCAGCCCGGCTCGCTCCTCCGGATCGACCAGCATATTGCCGACCACATCGGTATGCCGCGTCCAGACGTCGAACAACTTCCAGTCGGGCGAGTCGATCGGCAACGTCGCAGCAGTTTCCTTTTCTAAGTGCGGATCAAGTGCGATCGCCTGAGCACGCAGTTGCTGCACTTCGGCCTCGGTTCCATCCTGCAACTTGGCGAGCGTCGCCAGATTCCAAACCGGCGCGGCGGCGTCGTAGTCGAGCAGTTCCGCTTCCGTCAGCGCCGCTTCGGCACGTTTGAAAAGTGCGGCTCGCTCGTCCCTTTTCGCCGCTTCCCCCTGATGCAGCCATTCGATCCCTTGGGCGTTTTGAAACGGCGACGCGAGCCGATCGATCGTTTTCCACTGGGCTTCGGTCAGCGGCTGTTCATCGCGTCGAGAAGCGATGATCACGATCTGGCTTTTCGCTTTGCGATCGGGAAACGCTGCGGCGTACTCTCGTTCTGCAATCAGCGCCGGAGAATGCGCCGGCAGATAGGCCAAATCGCCGTCGAGCGTCACGTCATCCCAGTGCGGCGGTGCGATCACCGCGCAAACCGCCAGGATGATCCAAATGGCGATTATCGGCACCCAACGACGGGCGATCAGCTGGCCAAGACGCTCGAATGTCAATGCAACGTTGGGGGTAAATAGGAAAACAGTCCGCATCGGGAGAAATGCGGACTGTTTCGCAATTTACTAAGCTGGGTCGACTAACGCCAACCCTATCCCCTCGAATGAGCTATCGCTGGCCGATCGCTCGATTCGAGATCTGGGCCGGTTGCAGTTGAACCAACGCCGCTTGCAGACCAGCGTCGAGAGCCGCATCGGTCTTCGCTTCGAGGATGGCGCCATTTTCCAACGGCTTCGCAACCTGGCGAACGACCACGTCCGGCGTAACGCCGCGATTGCTGATCGCCTGACCGCTGGGGGAATAGAACTTGGCGGTCGTCAGACGCAAACCAGCGTTGGCGACGCCCAACGGGAAGATCCCTTGGACCGAACCTTTGCCGTAGCTGCGTTGACCGACGATCGTGCCGCGGTGATTGTCGTGAATCGCTCCAGCAAAGATCTCGCTGGCGCTGGCCGAGTTTGAGTCGATCAGCACGACCAGCGGCATCCGCCAGGTGCCGGCCTGATGCGCGGTGTAATCGAAGTCTTCCCCGGCGCTGCGACCGCGAGTCGAGACGATGGTGCCGCGATCGAGGAACAGGTCGGCGATTTCCACCGAAGCGGTCAACAAGCCGCCCGGATTGCCGCGGAGGTCGATCACCAACGCCTGCATCCCTTGACGGTGCATGTCCCAGAGAGCGGCGGTCAGATCACGAGTCGTCGTCTTCTGGAAGCTGGCGATTCGCAGATAGGCGACGCCGGAGGTCGGATCGAGCATTTTGACGACGTCGACGCTCGGCACTTCGATCCGATCGCGAGTAACGATAATGTCGCGAGCGTTGTCTTCGCCGTCAGCGATGGTCACGTTGATCGAGCTGCCGATCGGGCCTTTCAGCATGTCGGCCGCCTTTTCGCTTCCCAACTGACGGATCGTACGGCCTTCGAGCGCGATAATCCGTTCGCCATCGCGAATCCCCGCCTTATCGGCCGGGCTCCCCGGAATCGAACGAACGATCAGCAGCGCGTCGTCCTGCGTCTTCAACTCAATGCCGACGCCGACGAAGTTTCCTTCGATCTGCGAATAGACTTCGTTCAGCTGATCGGGCGTCAGAAAGCACGAGTAATTGTCGAGCGAACCAGCGGCGCCGCTGATGAACTCAAGCACAACCGCGGTTTGCGGCATGCCGGAAGCGGCCTGAGAGATCTGCCCGGCTTGCAAAGCGAGAGCGCGAACGTCGTAACGATTTTGAACGCGATCAAACTGAGCCGATTGCCACAGCTGACGACGCAACTCGGCGATTTGCTCTTCGCTCATCCCTTGCATGTTGACCTGACGGAAGGTCCGATCAAACAGCGCGGCGTCCAACTGCAACATTCCGCGATAGGCCAGATCGGCCCAGCGGGGAGAATCGACGTAATTGGTTTGAATCTTGGCAAGCAGATCGTCGTACAGAGCGACCGCTTGTTCGGACGGCAAGTTGCGCATGCCGCCGACGAAGCTGCGATCGGCGTAACGACGCGAAACGTCGTAACGACGACGAACCGTGTCGACCTTCTCTTTCAGCGGAGCGACGTCGGGATAGGCTCGCACGGCGTCTTCGAAGTGCGTTAACGCCTCGGCCCAGCGTCCTTCCTTTTCGAGAAGTTCGCCGTCGGCGAGCAATTGAGCGATTTCGTCCTTGTCGAGGACCGCTTCATCCGGAATTTTGACTTGAGCAAGCGCCAGCTGCGGAGCGGCCAGCGAAGCGAAAATCAGAGCGAACAAGAAGGCGCCGGAAATACGGAGGGCAGTTCTTGGCGTAGTCCATCGCAACATTCGAGAATCCGTCGTTTTTGGGGGGCCTGTCGCCCGGCGAGGCGAACAAGGGAAACAGTCGCACTTGGCGACGTTAACCGACCTAAGAATGTGGGCCCTGAGTCTCGACCCGCGAAAGCTTAGGTCACGATTTAGCCCTGGTCAAAAAAACCGACAAGAAACCGAGCGAGTTTTTTTCGGCATAATCCGCGCCACCTGAACTTCTCGCTCAGATGGTGACGGCTGCCGTCGTTCTCGGCGTTAGTCACGAATGGTCGGTTGCGCGTCCTGGCGCAGCGGTACGTCTTGAACCGATCCTAGAAAGGGCTTGCTCCCAGCTCTCTCATCATACGCGACGAGGGCGGAAATCGTTCAGGTATTACCGAAAAAACGGCCGATAGCGGCGCCAGCGGCAGATTGCCCTCGCAGGGCCGGCGCGCTACTGTTAATAAAAGGAAAGCCAGCCAAGTTCCCCCGCAATCGCACTCCAGCCGCAAATATGGCCTTTCAAGTCCTCTTAATCTTGCTGCTTGGAGCCGCGGCCGGCGCCGCGACGCTCTACCTTCCACGGCTGCGACGGAGCCCCCGGATCTCGCTGCGCACCCTGCTGATCGCCATCGCGGTGCTCGCGCTGCCGCTGGCCTACTGGACCCATTGGCGGTATAGCGACCGAGCCCAGGTCGGCTGGCTCCAGGTCGACTCGCCCCAGGCCAAGCAACTGCTGGGGGAAGTCGAAATCGCCGCCGACGCCGACATGCCGACCGCCGCCTATACCGCCAACTATGTCGACGTCCGTCGGCTCTATCAGCAGGCCGAATCCAGCGTCAGTCCCAACTCCGCCCTGCAGGTCGATTTCGATAACGATCGGGTCGTCGTCCAGTGCGAAGATCCGTTGGAACTGCGGGCCCTCCTTTCGGCCATGCAGCAGGCTGATCGACGGAGCCCTGATCAATTCGTGATCCGAGGAATCGTCATCAATCGAGACGGACTGCCGATCGCCGGCGCGGCGATTGACCTGATCGGGCCGCGGACAATCGAGAATTATTTCCGGACGCGGGCCGACGGCAGTTTTTCGATGCCGGTCAACGCACCCGAAGGTGACGGTTATGCGCTGCAAATTCGCGCAGACCAGAACCACCCGATCCTGACGACCCCATTTTCGCTCGACGAAATGGAGCGTGAGCGGATCGCTCGCGTCCGTCTTCCGCGCTAGAGCCGATTAGCGCTTGCAGGCGACCCCCCAACGGACGAAAATCGACGTATCTGTCCACGTCGATTTACCCTCATCACATCCGACTCCCGCCAAGTTAGAGCCGCCTGTGAGTTTTATTGCCGCTTGCCCGCACTGCCAGGCGAAGTTCACCGCCCAAGATCATCTTGCCGGCAAGAATGTGCGCTGTCCGAAATGTAAAGAGCCTTTCCGCATCGGCGACGTCGTCAGCCAGGCGGAAAAGAAAGCGAAAGCGGCCAAACAGCAGCGACGCGCCAGCGATTCGTCGCAGGAAGACCTGCCGATCGCCAAGCCCGCCAAACCACGCGCCGAAACTCCCGCAAAACCGGCGGAGAAAACTCCCCCGCCGACACCGGCTCCAACGCGCTCGTGGAAAGAAATTGCCGGAGTCACGGAACAAAAGCCGGACGAAACGCCCGTCGAAATACCGGCCGCTGCTCCCGTTCCAACACCGGCTCCACCAACTCCTGCGGCGCCTACCGCTGCTGCGCCGGCCGCCCCCATTTCGACGCCACCTCCGGCGCCGCCGCATGCAACGCCTCCGCCCGATCAACCGATCGTCCTCAACCCGACCATCACCGCGGCTTGGGAAGCGCTGCCGCCGATCATTTTGACGACCGCGCGGCACGAAGCTGTCGAGTTCTCGCCAGTTGCCGTCGCCCCCGCCGCGCTGCCGCAAGTCGAACGCCCAGCGGCGCCCCCCAGTTCGCATGCGATGATGTTCGACGACGACTTGGACGACTCCTGCCTCGACGGCCCGGCCGACTCGGAACCGGCGTTCACGTCGGCCGCCGCTTCGTACTCGCGTCCCGCAGCGCCCGTTCCATCGCCCCCGCCGGCTCCTCCACGTCCCGCGCCGCAGCCCCCTGCACCGCCGAAACCTCCCGAGAAGCCGCCGGAAGACGAAGTGATTGAGCTCGGCTTCGATGATCTGGTGGTTGAGAGGATGGATGACGAGGAAGTGGTCGAGCTAGCCGATGACGACTTCATCGACGAACCGCCCCCCAGCCAATCGAACTCGTCTGTGGAAGTGATCACCGAAGTGGAGGTGATCGAAGAGACGCCGCGCCGCTCTTCCGGATCGCTCAACGCCAATCCCGGCCCCGCGTCGGCGAAACCATCTTCGCTGATGCCGGGTCGCGAGACCGAACCGTTGTCGGCCCAAGACGACAAACGCCAATTGATCAAGCTCGTGCTGATCGGCGGGGGTGGATTAGCAGCGGTCCTGGTCTTGATCGTGCTCATGGTGACGCTGAGCGGCGGATCAAACCGATTTGAACCAAGTGATACGTTCCAGCCGACGACTTCGTCGATCCGCTTTTTTGATCCGAGCGGAAAGATCGGCGTCCAATTCCCTCAATCATTCGCCGAACTGCGGCCGGAGCGGCGCGAAGAGGTGACGGTCCGCGGCGCCAACCTGGTCGGCAAGCAGGAAACGTTCGCGATTTACTACTCGGACGCGATTCCGGTCGCCAGGCCGCCGTCCGGCGCCAAGCCGATTCGCGAACATTGGCTCCCCTTCAACCTCCCAGAATTAGCGGATGAAAGCCCCTACATCACGTCGATTCGCCGTCACATGATTGGGGGCAACTACGCGGTGGAGTATCAGTTGGCGAAAGACATTGTGCGCAATCAGCCGGGCGAAACGCGGGTTCTTTTAATCTTCATACAACAACGGATGTTCGTCGTTCTCTGGGCGGGAGACCATTATCACGACGACGTCGACAACTTTTTCACGTCGTTTACGATCGACGGAGAGAAGTTCGGCGATCAATAACGCCGCGCGAAGAGCCTGTTTCGTATTGCGGTCCGACGAAGTGGGCTTAAGAATATGGGAGTCGCTCCTTTTGGACGTTTTTGACGTCAGACGTCCATAATCCATCTCCTCCCTACTTCCCCGAAAGGATCGCTGCGATGTCGATCGTCGCGACCTGTTCGCATTGCCACGCCACCTTTGAAGCCAACGAGCGGTTGGCCGACAAGAAGGTCCGCTGTCCCAAGTGCGGCGAGGTGACTCGCCTTGTCGCGGGGGCGGCGACTCCAGGTGCGACGACGTTTCGCGGCGCTCCGGCGATGTCGCGTAACTTAATGGACGACGCGGAGATTCCGATCAAAGATCCGCTGGCCGACCGAGCGGCCCATTCGCTGGCGCGCCGTAAGTTCCGTCGGCAGGCGACGCTGTTCGGAGTCTTGCTGATGTTCGTGGTGATGATCGGCGTCGGAATCGCCATCGCGTACGAAAAAGCGCAGACGCTCAAACTGCCGACGACGACCTCGCGAGATGCGCCGCTTCCCCCGCCCCCGCTCACCGAACGTTTGAACTGGAGCAAGTACGAAAATCCGGAAGGATGGTCGATTCAGTTTCCGGATGTGCCGACCGAAAGCTCGAAAGACGACGCTGCGACGGTCTGGCTGCAAGAGGATCCCGAAATGGGACGCTTTCTGGTCGAAGTGCGCAACGAAGCGAACGACGATTGGAACAACCTGACCGGGCAAATCGCCGTCGCCGAAGCGAAACGAAATGTCGAGTCGGCGAATCTCTTCAGCGTGTCGGATCGCAGTTCGCATTTCGCCGGCGGCGCCCAGATCCATCGGATCCGCTTGACCGGCGACGTCCCGATGGAGGGACTGCAAGCGGCGATCGTCTACAAGTTTTCGCTCGACGGCCGCACCTATACGGTGCTCTGGCAAGGGGACGATCCGCTGACCAGTTCCGAAGTGGTCCGCTACTACTTCATCACTTTCCAGAAAAACGGCTCGTCGCTCCTCTCGGGCTAGGCTTTCCCGCTAGCGTCGTCACCGGGTACGATAAAGGCGGATTTCCGTTATTTTTTGCACTTTCGATCGCTAGCGACGTATAAAGAGGAGCGGGACCGAATCGGCCCCTCCCCGTCGACAATTGCCAGGATCGACCCAGCCGTGCACTACTTCGTCTCCGACCTGCATATCTTCTCCGCGCGGTCCAACGCCGCGCAGTACGAAGCCGCTTTCAACGAGCGGGCCTCTACCGGATCGACGTTCGTCCTCGGCGGCGACATCTTCGATTTCGATTGGTCGACCCTTCCTTCGGCCGAAGCGACCGTCGACGCCGCAATCGACTGGCTCCACCGCTTCATTACATCGCATCCCGATTGCCAGTTTCACTACTTGCTCGGCAATCACGATTGTCTGCCGCTGTTTGTCGAGCGGCTCGATGAGCTTTCCAATTCCCTCTCGAACCTGGCGTGGGAACCCTTTTATCTGCGGATCGGCGACATCCTGATGTTGCACGGCGACGTCGCCAATCGTCACATGGACGCCGCCGGCCTGATCGCCGCCCGCGCGATGAAACACGAACCCCGCCGCCGCCCCGCCTACCATCACCAGCTCTACGATCTGGCGGTGAAAGCCCGTCTGCACAAAGCGATCAGCGTCGCGATCAATCCCAAGCGTCTCGTGGCGCGGCGGATTATGTCGTATCTCGAATCGGTAGGGCACGGCGTCGAGACCGGCCTCACCGACGTCTATTTCGGCCATACCCACGTCCCGATGGAGCGATACTGCTATCAAGGGGTCTACTTTCATAATGGGGGCGCCACGATGCCGGGTCTGAAATTCCAAATCCTGGAAGTGAACCTCGGTTAGGCCGCAAGCGGCGGAATTGCTTGAACTTCGCCGCCGCCCCGGTTGTCCTATTTTCGCAGCTCATAACGATTGCAACTCGTTTGTTGGCTGGAAGTTTGGGACGTTCTATAATTTGGGCGTCGGATTCTCGGTAAGCTGAAGAGGTTAGCGACGAATTCCTTTCGGAACTCTCCTTTTCAACTTCTCGGCAACGGTGTGGAGTAAACCCGCTTTGCGAAAACTCGCGCTGCTACAACAAGTCCTGCCAGGATCTCCCCGGCTCTTCTCGATTCTGCTCGCGCTGTTCGGTGCGATCGGTTTCGTTTCGCTGCTGCACGCGCAAGACGACGAGCCGCGGCAAGCGGCCCGCGTGCGGATCTCCTTGCCGATCGCCGGATCGTCGGACGTCGCGATTCAGCAAAGCATCGAGCGAGCCCTGCAAGCGCTCCCGGATGTAGAACCGCGTCCTGTCTTGATCCTTGAACTTCGCCCTGGCCGCGGCGGCTCGGCGGACGATAGTCAGTTTGAACGCTGCCTGGCCTTGGCTCGTTTTCTCACTTCGACCGAAATGAGTCGCGTGCGGACCGTCGCCTACCTCCCTGAATCAGTCACCGGTCATGCCGTGCTGCTGCCGCTCGCCTGTGAGCAGATCATCATGGCGCCTGACGCGCAGCTGGGGGACGCTGGCATCAAAGAGAAGTCGATCTCCGAGACGATGCGCAAAGCGTACGAAGAGATTGCCGGCTTCCGTAACTCGCTGCCGCAAGCGATCGCCGTCGCCATGCTCGATCGCCAAGAACAAGTCTTTCGCGTCAACGACCGCCAGTTCGTCAGCGGCGAGAAATACGAAGAGCTGAAAAAGGCAGGCGAAGTCGGCAAGTCGGAAAAGATCGTCTCGGCCGGCGAGTTGGCGATCTTCACCGGTCGCGATCTCCGGCTGAAGTATCAGCTGATCAGCCATCTCGCCGAGTCGCAACAGCAACTCGCACAGCAACTGGAAGTGCCTGACGTCGATCTGCAACTCGACTACTCGCTCGAACGTGATTGGAAAGCGACGCAGGTCAAACTGAGCGGCGCCATCACGCACAATCACGTGCAACAGCTGATGCGGATGATTCAGAGCGAAGTCGCCCATCAGGCGAATCTCGTCCTGATCGAGATCGACTCTCCCGGCGGCGATCCGGTCGCGGTCGAGTCGCTGATGAACTACCTGATGAAGCAGCCTGACGAAGTCCGCACCGTGGCGCTCGTCAAAGGGAAAGCGGCCAGTAACGCCGCAATCATTCCCTTCGCGTGCGACGAGATCGTCGTCTCGACCGACGCAATCCTCGGCGGCGCCGGCGGCTATCAATACACCGAACAAGGGACTGTCGACGTTCGCAACTTCCTGATTCAAGTCGGCGAGAAAAAGCAGCGGCGCTGGTCCGCATGGGCGGCGATGGTCGATCCGCAACTGGAAGTCGCCAACTATCGCCACAAGCAGTCAGGCCTCACCGCTCTCTTCTGCCAGGAAGAACTGCAGGATCAAATCGCTCCGGAGTTGTGGGAGCAAACCGCCGTCATCACGGTTCCAGGACAACCGCTCGAACTGACCGGCGGCCAGGCGTTCGATCTTCGTCTGGCCGACGCGATCGCCGCCGATGCCACCGACGTTGCGCGACGCTACGGCGTCAGCGGCGAGATTTCGCAGCCGGTGCGGACATGGGCTCATCAATTGATCGACGCCCTGGCCCATCCGGCGCTCGCCTGGTTCTTTTTGTTCATCGGCATCTCGGCCTTGATCATGGAGATGCAGGCGCCCGGCATTGGGATCTTCGGCTTCATGTCGGCGGTCTGTTTCGGCTTTTACTTTTGGAGCCAGTTTCTCAGCGGCACAGCCGGTTGGTTGGAAGTGCTGCTGTTTGTCGGCGGCGTCGGTTGCGTCGCGATTGAGATTTTCGTCTTGCCCGGCTTCGGCATTTTCGGGCTTGGCGGCGGCGCGATGATCTTGGCCTCGGTCGTCTTGGCGAGCCAGACCTTCATCTGGCCGCAGACCGATTATCAAATGGCGCAGGTCCCCTACTCGCTGGCGAACATCTTTATCGTGATGGCGGCGATCGCCGTATCGCTGATGTTCGCGAAACATATAGTGCCGCATGTTCCTTACCTGCGTGATTCGATGCTCCAGCCTCCCGACGAAGAAGCGGCTGAAGAGCAGCATCGTCGCGAGATGATCGTCGACCTGACGCACCTGGTGGGACAAACCGGCATTGCGCAATCGCAACTCGTCCCCGGCGGAAAAGCGAAGTTCGGTCGCGAATTGGTGAATGTGACGTGTGAGACGGGCTTTGCGCCGCGCGGCGCCGAAGTGATCGCCGTAGAGGCTCGAGGCAACTATCTCCTCGTCAAGCCAAAGTAGCGAAGAGCGTTGCGCGCAGATAAATTGCAGGAAAAAAGCATGTCGCCGATTTACTTTGCGCTGATCCTGATGGCGATCGCCGTCGGTCTGATTTTTCTCGAGTTCCTTCTCCCCTCGGCCGGTATTCTCGGAGTCCTGGCGTTCGCCGCGATGATCAGTTCGATCATCTGGGCCTATGTCTACTGCGGACCGGCGGTCGGCACCTTGTTCTTAGGCGCCGCCGTCATCACGATGCCGGTCCTCTTCGCGTTCGCGGTGAGGTTTTGGCCCCATACGCCGATCGGCCGGATGGTGCTGCTGAATACCCCAGCGAAGACGAAGGAAGAGGAGGAAGAGAAAGAGCACCTGGCTCGGCTGGTCGGCAAAGTGGGGGTCGCCAGTTGCCCGCTCCTTCCGGGCGGTTTCGCCGAAATTGAAGGAGAAAGCTGGAACGTAATCAGCGAATCGGGAGCGATCGAAGCGGGCGAAAAAATCGAAGTGGTCGAGGTCGACGGGACGCAAATCGTCGTCGTCCGGGCCGAAGATCAAGCGACCACGCCCCCCGCCGCCGCCAAGAAGGACGGCAGCGACCCCTATTCGCAGTCGCTGGAGTCGCTCGGAATCGATCCGCTCGAGGACCCGTTCGCTTGACTTGGGGTACGAAACCGGTTTAAACATGGGGTCGGAGATTCCTCCCCACATCCCTGAAGTGAGAAGAAAAACGCTATGCTTATCGCCGACTTTCTGGACAACTTCGGTCCCTTCCTCATCTTCGGGATGTTGGTAGCTGCGGTCATCGGCCTGATCTTTTTCGGGATCCTCGCCTTTTACTTCCGACTGTGGATCCAATCGATCTGGACCGGCGCCGGCGTCGGCCTGATGGACCTCATCGGCATGTCATTCCGCAAAGTGAATCCGAAGACGATCGTCCGCAGCAAGATCATGGCGGTCCAAGCCGGCCTCGGCGAAAACACCGGCATCACCAGCAAGTCGCTCGAAGCGCATTACCTGGCCGGCGGTAACGTCCCGCTGGTGATTCGCGCCCTAATCGCCGCTAACAAAGCGAAAACGATTCAACTCACCTTCCGCGAAGCGACCGCGATCGACCTGGCGGGACGCGACGTGCTGGAAGCGGTTCAGACCAGCGTTTATCCGAAGGTGATCGACTGCCCGCCCCGCGGCGCCGCTCGTCCTTCGCTCGACGCGGTCGCCAAAGACGGCATTCAGCTGAAGGTGAAAGCCCGCGTCACGGTCCGTGCGAACCTGCAGAAGCTAATCGGCGGCGCCACCGAAGAAACGATCATCGGCCGCGTCGGCGAAGGTATCGTCAGCGCCATCGGTTCGGCCGAGACCCATTCGATCGTGCTCGAAAACCCCGACATGATCTCGAAGACCGTGCTCGCTCGCCGGCTCGACCATAACACGGCGTTCGAGATCGTCTCGATCGACATCGCCGACATCGACGTCGGCGAAAACATCGGCGCCCGCTTGAGCGCCGACCAGGCCGAAGCCGACACTCGCGTCGCTCGCGCCCGGGCCGAAGGAAAACGAGCCATGGCGGTCGCCGCCGAACGCGAAAACATGGCCGAGATCGAGAACGCCAAAGCGGCGCTGGTCGAAGCGGAAGCGGAAGTGCCGCTGGCGATGGCCGAAGCGTTCCAGTCGGGCCGGCTCGGCATCATGGACTACTACTCGCTTCGCAACGTCCAAGCCGATACCGACATGCGAAAGTCGATCGCGCTCTCCGGTTCCAACCAACCTAAGTAGCGCGCCCAGCGGGAGACGAACATCATGCAACTGCCGATCTTGATTGCCGCGGACATTGACACGATCATTCGGATCGCGATCGTGCTGCTGTTCGTCATCGGCCCGGCGATTCTCAAGTTGTTCGGCGGTAAGACGACGCAAGCGGATCGCACTCCGCCCCCCAACAAGCCGCAGGCTCCGCAGCGACCGCGACCGCAACAAGCCGGCAACGACCTTGAATCGGAAATCGCCCAATTCCTGCAGCAAGCCGGCCGCGGCGACAATCGCAGCCAACCGCCGATCCAAGAGGCGCCCCCCTCCTACGCTTCGGAAGAGGCGATGGTCAGGGCCGAGATGGTCGCTCCCCTCCCGCCGATCACCGCACACGACCAGCTGCCGAGCCAGCACGTCAAGACGGAACAGGAAGAGTTGCCGTCGCATGGCGAACATTACACCGACTCTGTGGAAGCCTATCTGAGAGCTGCGCAAGAAGGTCCGAAAGAACCGGAAGCGTACGACTACGACCTGGGGGGCATGGACGACGAAGGCAACGAGCTAAAAACGACCAGCGCCGCCGCCGAACTCGCCGCCATGTTCCGCAACCCTAGCGACATCCGCAAGGTGATTGTGTTGAACGAGATTATGAACCGTCCGAATCGGTTTTAGGCGCTCTTCGCTCCGGCTTCTCCGCCTCATCCAAGCGAACAATTTCTCCCTCCGCTGTGATTCCCCACGCCGGCCCTCCCTTCTGAGCGATCTGCCGAATCAAGATCGGCGATGATTTGGATTGCGATGCGTCGTACCAGTAATTCATTTCCAGGCTATGAGCCAGCGAAATGAACCCCAGCTCTTCCGCTGCATCTCCCAGGTAGACGACATCTTCCGGCAACTCTCCGCCGCGCGTCCGTTTGTAGTACGTCAGCGTGGCGGCGACCAGCTTGATCTCGTTTTCCCGCTCCTCGGCCAAACTCTCCAGCGACGTTCCCGGCTCGTCATCAATTGCGTAGGTAAGACCGTTCGGCCTCCATGCTTTTGGCGTCATCAACTCGCGAGCGCCGCTGATCATCGTCAGCACGATGACGAACAACATCCCCCACAACACCGTCAGCCCGGCGGCGCCGATAAACGAGAGCTTCGGCAGCGCCGTAAAGTCGCGACGAAGCCAATTCCACGCCCACCAGACGACCAGCGTCGAGACGACGATCCCCATCAGGAAAAATGAGATCCCCTGCATGCGCGTCGAAGTGTCGCTGGTCAGGCGCACCGCCGGCATTCCGCCAAGCAGTAGCCAGTCGACAGGAAGCGAAAGCGGCAGATTGCAAAAGGTCGTCATCGTTCTTATTCCAAAGACGCTTCTTAGCGGGGAAAAAGTTCAAAAGTCAGTTTTCGAGGGAGGCTCGCCGCCATTGGGCGTGCTGAGCGCTCGTAGCACTTCTGGATCGACGTCGTTGGGAATAAACCTCACCGAGCCGTCCCCCATGGTGAAGTAAACGCCGCTTCCCCACGGCGCCCCAAACCCGCCCCGTTGATTTAAGCCGATCGCCGGATCACGCCCATTCCGCGGTCGCGCCCAGGCCGGAAAGTTGTCGTTGATCTCTCCAAGCAGGATCGTATTGCTCGCTCCGTCTTGGACGTCAGCCAGGCTCTTCACCCTGGCCGAATCGATTACATGTTTGTTCGCCGAGTAATGCGTCACCGCAAAGTCGCGGTCGTCTCGCGTGATCAAATCGCCGCGGCGAAGGTATTCTTCCACTTCCGTGTCAAAGGCGAACGATTGATAGTTCATATCCCACGGGGCGAACAAGGTCACGCTTTCATACAGATCCATCCGGCCGATTTGCGGCAAGATCATCGTCATCCAGCCATGCAGCGGACGCCCCTCCGGCGTAAACGTACTGCGCGGCAGCGCGTTCTTCTGCAATTGAAAGTCTTTGATGCTGTTGCCGATCTGCTGCAGGTCCCGGTCTGCGTCATGACGGTCGTAGTAGCGACTCTCTAGTTCTACCCAGCGCGGCGCGTTGGCGATCCAAACCGCTTGATGGCCGACGCCGATCAAACAAATCCCCGCGATGGTCGCCGCGAAGATCAATAGCACGACGGCGATCGTCTTCCGCACTTGCCACTTGACCGCAAAGTATCGTCCTGCGCAATGAAACCCGAACGAAAAAATCGCGACGCTGATAATCCACCCGACAATCGTGATTCGTTCTGGTGAGGTCTGGTGCAGCGTACGCCAACTGTAGGGAACCCATCCGAACAGCAGCGTAAACGGCGTTTCAATCAACCAGGCCAAACCGCCGGCGATCGGCATCAGACAAAAGCCGAGTATCGCCACCACCACCGCCGTGACGATCCACCAGACGTAACGCCGATCTGGTTCGCTCGTCGGCGACTCGTCGCTTGTCGCTCCACCCTGCCCTGTCTCAACGGAACTCATGATTCGCCTCACCTCCGGCCGGCGTACTGAGCGCTTTTAGCACTTCCGGGTCGATATCATCGCGAAGAAAATGGACCGAACCGTCGACGAACAGAAACTGCGCTCCCCCTACCGAAGGCGAACCAAAACCATTCGTCCACTTATTGACCCCCAGCGCCGGATCGCGCCAATTGATTGGATCCCCCCAGGCCGGGACTTCGTCCATCACCTCACCCATCAAGATCGTATTGCTCGTTCCATCGGTCACATTGCGAAACTCCATTTTCAACCTCGGACCAAGCATCCGGACGTTGCTTGCAAAGTGAGATGGCGCCAATTCTCCTGGCGCCGGCGCCTCGAGAATGCCGGGATTTTCAAAGCCTTTCACGCGAGTTTCGTACGCGGCGCGTTGCGACGGATCGTCCCATGACTTGTCGAGCTCGATCGATTCGTACAGCTGTCGCTCTTCCAGAAAAGGCAAGAGTTTGACCATCCAGCTATGACGCGGCTCCCCCTCCTTGGAAAAATCGCTTTGCGGGAATCGTCCCCAATCGTCGTGATAGTTGTGGGCGGCCAAGCCAAGCCGCTTCAAGCGGTTCGCGGACTCCATCCGACGCTCTGTGATCGCGTGCCCATCCATCATCGATGGAAACGGCCCTTGCATCATCCAATAGGTCTGATCAATCGCTCCCACGGTCGCCAGCCCGCCGACGAATAGTGCGTGGAAGAGAATCACGCCCGCCGCCGTCCAACGAAATCGCCAGACGGGCTCCGTTTGCTCGGCAGACGTTCCCAGTTTTCGCCACAGCGGAGTCATGACCAGCTGCACGACTCCGATCGCCAACAAGACGCAAGCGATCCAAATCAAAAACGTCTCGCCGCTCGGCTCCATCTGCGTGACGTTGCGTACCAGAAACGGAATCCAACCAAGCAGCAGGATCAAGGGGACCGTCACAATCCATGGGGTTCCATGCGTCGACGGCATCAGCATGATGAAATAGAGAATGGCGATAATTACCAAGCATCCGCGCAGCACCCCGATCGACTTCGCCGCCGGCGTCTCTTTCGTCTCGTCGCTCGTCATGTTCGCCGCCCTACGTTCCGATCGACCGCCTCCATCGTGGTAGGCGATCCCCCTGCTCCGCAGCCTACTACGTTTCCCACAAGCTGGGAAGCGTTTGGCGCAGTTGGGGATCATTCAGGTAGGGATAAATTTTTTCGGCGACGCGACCCGGCGTTGAACGAAACTCGGCCGTGATGATCGCCAGCGACGTTCCGATCGGCACGCCGCTCGGGCTCGGCCCTTCTCCGCTCTTCGGCAAGATTGCGCCCTCGATCACCAACCCGCCGTTGACTCCCATGCGGGTTGCAAAGTTGGTCACGCTGGGGCGAGCCTCCACGCATTTCACCTCGTACCAAGGAATCCAACCGACCGAAGTTCGCATCCAGCCGAAGATCGTCAGCCAGCGGGTTGGAAAATCCGGGACGTATGCGACGCCCAGATTCACTTCGATCCCCTCCAAGCCGACGCGCAGCAGCGGCCGCATTCGCAACAGGCTTAGCCGCCAGAAAAAAGCGGCCATGCTACCCGCCAGCAACAGCAAAAATCCCCAGCGGTATTCGTCACCCGGCAGACTATTCATTCGTGGCAGCACCGGTTCCTTGGCGAACCAACTCATCACCCCGACGATCAGAATGATCAACGCCGCCAACGTCATCACCGTCGCGACGTATCCGTAGAACGCCCCCTGACCAAGGAACGCCAGGGGCTGTTTTCCTTCCGTCGTCGTGCTGCGACCGTCGTCACTCATCCGTGGCAGGAATCTCCTTAGAAAAAACGCCGCCCAGACTCTCGGCCGGGGCGGCGTTTGCGTATCGAATTGGCGATCGCCGGAACTACTTCTTGACCGGCACGAACGAAACCGCGTCGGCGATCACATAGCCGTTGGCGCCGTCGCCGGTGATGGTGACGGTCGTTTCGCCCGACAGCTCGAACTGACCGATCGATGCGAACGCCTTGTCGTGCTTTGGCTGTTGGCGTTGGTTTAGTTCGGCCTCATGCGTTGCGCCGCCGGAGGTCACCGCGATGGCGACGTTGGTGGCGCGGTTGGCGTTCGGCGAATAGGCGACGCGAACGTCGTACTTGCCCGCCTTCAGCTTGGTCGTAAACGAGATCGACGCTTTGGCCTTCGTCGCGGCGTCGTAAAAGCGATAGCCGCTGCCGACGAACGGCTGCACGACGCTGCTTTCGCCCCACGTGCCGACCGTCTTGGCGTCGACGTCATCGATGACCGTCCCCGGCAGATCTTCAGCACGCAGCACGATCGCCGGCGCCTTCGGCTTGCGTTCCATTTCCAGCACCTGACCGTCGGCCAACAGACGCGGCTTCAGTTCGTCATAGGTGACGTCCTGTACCGCTTTGTTTCCTTCGATCGCCTGGACGGCGGCGGTCGCAGCCGATTGTCCCAGGATCATAAAGACCGGCTCCATGCGGATCGAACCGTACGCAATGTGCGACGACGAAACGCAAACCGGCACCAGCAGGTTTTCGCATTCTTCCTTCTTCGGCACGATCGAGCGGTAGCTGATCGGATAGGCTCCGCCGGGGCTGACCTGGATGTCCCCTTCGTTGCGGACGTGACCTTTCGCATCGACGTAACGCTGGACGTTGTGCGAGTCCATGTTGTACGAACCGAGACCGACCGATTCCGGCGTCGGCTTCAGCGCCCGCAGGTACTGCTCCGACATCACGAACGGACCGACCATGCGGCGAGCTTCGCGAATGTAGAGCTGATGCGGCCAGTTGTGGTTGTCGACGAACTCATCCTTCGACAGTCCCCACTTCTTCATCTTGGCTTGAATGTCGGCCGGGACGCTCGGGTCGTTCGACAGGAAGTAGAGCAAACCGATCTGGTAGTTTTCGTGCTCTTTGATGATTTCCTTACGACGTTCGTACGACGCTTCCGGATAGTCGTAGTTCATGCCGATGTTGTCGAACGAAAACCCGCCATGATTGTTGACGTCGGTCTTGAAGTTGGGCGCCGGGTCGAACTTGTTGAAGACTCCCTTCCAACCGCCGGCCAGGTAACGCGCGAGCAACGCGTAATCCTTCGCGTCGTATCCTTCCGGTTTCGGGAACGGAACCATGTTGTCCTGGGCGGTCGTCAAGCAAGTGCGGAAGCAGTAGGCCTGCAGCTTCTTGTCTCCCTGACCGTCGATTCCCGGCGGCTGATCCGAGATCTTCGCAAGCAGCCCGCTGCTCGGGTCTCCCTTCACCACGTACGGGTCGACCGGGTAATCGAATTGATGCGAACGAGCATGAGCGGTTTGAATACCGTCGAGCGTTTCTTCATAGACGTCGTTTCCTTCCCGTCCGACGAAGTACGAAACCCCGGCCGCCGCCATCAGGTCCCCTTCGTAGGTCGTATCCATGAAGATCTTGCCGCTGTACTTCTTGCCGTCGAGCGTCTTGAACGAGACGATCTTGCCGTCCTTCACTTCGACGCCGTTCTCACGATCAAGCCATGCGTCGCGGACGACCGGAATCTTGTACTCGGCGACCAGGTCTTCAAAGATCTGTTCGGCGACGTGCGGTTCGAAGACCCACATCGCATCTTCATTCTTGTTGTAGCGGCTGTATTGTTCCGGCTTCTGCTGACGCCAGGCCGACGGCTGGTCGTAGTGCTTACGAACGCGTTGATAGAACTCGCGCGAGATCCCGCCGATCGCCGCCTTGTTGCCGCTGTCGGTCCAACCGAGACCGCCGCTGGTGAGCCCGCCCAAGTGCGTATCGGGCGAAACGACGATGACCGATTTCCCCATCCGTTTGACTTGCACCGCCGCCGCGATCGCCGCCGACGTCCCGCCGTAGATGACGACGTCGTAGCTCGTTTCGGCTGCCGAGAGTCGAGCGGTAAAACAGGTCGCCAGCATCGTGGCCAGCAGGGCGAAATGTCGAATCACGCGAAAAGCTCCAAAAAGGCGGGGTTTGAGGTAGGAAAATCTATTTCGATTATTGTAAATCGCCGGCCGCCGCAAAGAAACAACCGAAAACCGTCAAAAAAAGCCGCCGGCATCGCTGCCGACGGCTTTTTGGGGTTCAAATTGTCGCGTTAGCGTTCAACCTTACGGCAGGCGCTTCACGCGGATGTCTTTGTAGTAGACCGTGCTGCCCGGATCGTGAGCCTGCAGCGCGAAGGTCCCTTCGTCAAAGACGCGGGTGAAGTCCTTGCCGGCTTCGGTACCTTCCGGTTCGGTGTACTCATTGACCAGCTTGCCGTTGATGAACAGCTTGGCGGTCTTGTCTTTGACTTCGATGGTGTAGTCGAAGTACTCGTCGTCGCCGGCCGGAGCTTGCAGCACGTCTTTGACGGCGTAAACGCTGGCGGTCTTGCGCGGGTCAGAGTTGTAGCTGTTGTTCACCTGGCATTCAAAGCCATTCTTCGGCCAGCCTTCTTCCTGGAACTTGGTGTGGAAGTAGACGCCGCCGTTGCTGTTGTTCTTGGTCATCACTTTGAGATTCAAAGTGAAGTTCTTGAACGGCTTTTCGTCGCCGACATAGAATAAGTGGCTGCGACCGCCGTTGGCGACGAACGCGCCGTCCTTGATGCTCCAGGACTTGTCGCTTTCGTTGATCTTCCAACCGTCAAAGCTTTTGCCGTCGGTCAGCGCGATCCAGCCCTTTTCGTCTTCCGCGGCGCGGACCGAAACGGCCGCCAAGGCCACGAACATCAAGCCCAAGGAAAACAGGCTCTGGGCAGTAAAACGCTTCATTCGCTTCTCCAAATGTGCAGGTGGGATCCCGGGGGGGAATAAGTGGTAAAGGCAGCAAATTCGCTCGTCAGGAGAGTTAACAAGCTGACAATTCGAGGATAACAGCTGCATAGTTCACTGTCTATTCGCCGCCTCTAGTCGATTTTGACCTTATTTTTAAGCAATAATGGTGCGCCAGTCGCGAATCTCAAGAGAGCGGCGAATCTTATCTCATCATGCGAGTCCACCGATGAACGCGAAGTCGCTATTACCCGCTATTTGGGAGGTCCCGGACCTTTTTCGACGCCGTTTGGGGGATCAGGTCGGGAAACAGCGAGTGATGCAGGCCGATGGCCAGCTCCTCCTCGTTTTGCACCAACCTCCCAAACCGGGCGAAAAAAACCGGGTCGGCCGTTTCTTCTGGCGCGACGGCAAGAAGGAATGGAACTCCAGCGACCTCGGATCAGGAGACGGCGCCATTACCCGCCATCTCGGCCAATACGCATCCGCCATCGATCGGCTGGAGAAAGAAGAGGAAGCGGCCGAAGGAAGCGCCGCCTACTTCCAAGTCATCTCAGACCTCAGCCCCCTGCTCCGCGCGACGCGCAACATGCACGCGGTGCTGCAAAAGGCGCGCGAAGTAAGCGGCGACGATAAAGCGTTGATCAACGCTCGCGACCGCGCTTACGAGTTAGAACGGAAAGCGGAGCTCCTTTACAACGAAGCGAAGAACGAACTCGACTTCGCCATCGCACAGCAAACCGAACGTCAGGCCGACGCCGCCCATCGGATGTCGGTCTCGGCGCATCGACTAAACGTTCTGGCCGCCTTCTTCTTTCCGATCGTCACGCTGGCGACGATTTTCGGCGCCGACTTGCATCACGGCCTGGAAAACTGGAACCCCCCGTGGCCCTTCCTGACGATGACCGGCGTCGGACTGCTGCTCGGCTTCATTCTCTGGATGTTCGTCAACGCACCCAGCGGACCAGGCAAACGCCCACGCCGCAAAGATAGCGAAGCGCGACCGCTGCGCGACCCTGGCCGATAGAAAAGAGTTGCGGTGCGTCTAGACGCACCGCGCACTGCCAGGCGATTCCGACGTTACTTTGACTTAAGATCAAAGTCGAAGACGTTCGATCCCTCTTTCACTTCCACCATGAGTTCGGTGTTGCGGTTGTACCGCGTGGGGATTGTCTCACGAGTTTCCCGTCCATTGGGAAGCTCCAGCACGTCGGTCGTGATTCGAACTTTATGCTGACCCGGTTCGGCGCCCATCACGTCGCGGATGTAGTTCAGCTCGTACGTGCCGCTGGCGTCGGTAACGCCGCTCGAGGGGCGTCCATCCGTCGGGAAGAATTGAACGCGACCGCCGGCAAGCGGCTTCTGATCCATCGTCACCGTTCCGGTAACGGCGCTGACGCCAAGATTGTTACTCGAGCAACCGACCGACGCGGCGATCGCCAGCAAGAGCAAACAAGGAAGATATCGCAACACGTTTTGTTCTCACAAACAACAATGGCTTTGAGGGAAAATCAGTGAGGCGCTGTTAAAACGCGACTTCTCGCAACCGCGGCCAACAGAGCGCCGCGGTCGCCGCTTGTTCGACGATGCGTTCGTTCAAGACGACGCAACGAAACGGCCAGGCGATTAGTACTCGCCGACGACCGCGCCATCCTGGCGATCGCAAAGCGCGGTAAGCGTCGAGTAGTTGATCGTCTCCGCAACGAATCGAACCGATCCGTCCGCCAAAGCGCCCATCACGCCGCCCGGGTGAGCGGAGGTGAAGGGAATGTTCTGATGGTACGAGGTGGTATTGCCCGCACCGCCGTACGATCCAATCGGATAGCGGAGGGTCGTCGCGTTCTGCACCCAGTTGCCGGTACCGTCGCCGGCGGCGCCTGAAGCCCACGCAGCGCCCCAATAGTTCGAGCTGGCGTTGTCGACCGCGGTCGTTCCGTTGTATTGGAAGTTCGACTGTTCGCTGGCGAACATCGTGTTGCTCGTGCCGTCGATCAGGTTTTGGAGTCCGATCGCAGGGCTCTTATCCCACATCGCGACGATCGCTCCGTTGTAATAGCAAGCGCCATAGATCGTGCTGTGCGTAAAGTCGGATTGAACGTCGGTTCCGCCCTGGTGATACGAACCGTTGATCCCGACGTAATTCGCACGCTGCAAGGTGACGGTCAGGCCAGTCTTGGTCGTCCAATCGCGGGTCTGCGGCAAAGGGCTTGAAGGACAATAGAGCCCTTCCACCACCAATCCGTTCAAGATGTTCTCGTTCGGGCTCGTACCATCTTGCATCGTCCAGTCGCCGGTGAACTGGAACTGGTTGTACGCCGCCGTCTGCTCCATGAACGGCATCAAGCGAACGAACCACGACGGTCCGCGCTGCTTCGTGGCGCCGCTGCCCGACTGGGGAGACTGGTTGTACGGCAAGACGTTGAACGTATCGTGATAGTTGTGCAGCGCGAGTCCCAACTGCTTCAGATGATTAGTGCACTGCATACGGCGAGCCGCTTCTCGAGCTTGCTGCACGGCCGGCAACAACAGAGCGATCAAGACGCCGATGATAGCGATCACGACCAACAATTCAACGAGCGTAAAACCGGTAAACGCTTTCTTATTTCGCATAGCTCTCTCAAAAGACGACTACAGGGAAAAGAGAATGGATTTGGGTTTGCGATTCTACTTACGTCTCAAGCGAACGAAAAAGCGGACTCCCATACTTTTGCGCATAACCGCGACAAATACTTCCAATTGGTCACTTCGCCAGTCAAGACTTGTCCGTCGCCGATGAACTCATTGCGCAACGCGTCGACGTCAGCATCGACTCTTTCGCCAAGTGCGATTCCATGGTTAGCCATTTCGCAGCTCGTCATGACGCGCGATCGATTTCCACGCCCCCCCGGCTTGAGGATCAAGCGACGCACTAGAAACGTATGACGTCGCCAAGAAACGACGCTGCGTGGCGACGCAACCGCCAATGCGATCGCGTTTCCACGCAGCGAAGAGTTCAACGATGTTGGACAAACGGCGGCGTCTTACAGCACAAGATGGCCAAGACGCGCTGGGCGATTAGTACTCGCCCAAAACCTGACCGTCGTTCATCCCCGACAGGGCGCGCCAAGTGTTGATGTCGATCGTCTCGGCGATGAACGGAACCGAGCCGTCGCCAAGCGTCGCTTGCACGCCGCCTGGATGTTGGCTGCGAGCCGAGAAGAGGGGCGTACCGCCGATGCACGGCATGCCCAACGGCGCCATCGCCGCGTTCTGACAGAACGAGGACTGCGATTGATCCGGCGATTGGCTGTTCGGCCCGTAGTGGGTCATGAAACCGCAGTGTTGACCGTACCAGATCAAGCCGCGCAAGTCGCTGGCGACTTGCCCTTGTCGCACTTCAGCGACCAACATCGTGTTGGTCAGACCGTCCGTGATCGAAGCGAAGCGATTGATTTTCCCCTTGGCTTCAAACGGAGAGGCCCAATAGGGGACGCCGTTCAGCGGATTGGTCCGACTCAAATTGGTCGTGCCGAGATTGCAAGCGTAGTTGTAGTTCGGCACGCTATTCCAAGTTTGGGTGGGGGAATCGCTGGGGCATAGAAAATTCGGGATCGTCGTACGAATCAACGTCAGATTGGTCCCCGAATGGTAAGTCAAAGAGTAGTTCCAGCCGTCGTTCAAGTTGCCTTGCTCGACAAACGGCAGCATCGCTTTCAACCAACCAAGCCCCGAGACTTCGGGATCGCCCGAGATGGCCGTCGGTGTGGCTAGGTGACCATACGGCAAGGAATTGTAGGTGTCGTGATAGTTGTGCATCGCCAGACCAATCTGCTTCAGTTGGTTCTGACACGAAGAACGACGAGCCGCTTCGCGAGCCTGTTGAACGGCAGGCAAGAGCAGCGCAATCAAGACGCCGATGATCGCGATGACCACCAGCAATTCGACGAGAGTAAACCCGCTACGTTTGGAAGACATAAGACGCCTCAGAAGAAAAAAGATGTATGGAGGAGCGGCTCTGTCGCCGTCCTGGGACGCCGACTATTTGCTCTTTAGATCGAAATCGAACTTGTTGGGACCGGCCTCGGTGACTTCGACGGTCAGTTCGGTTTTGTCGCTATATTTCTTCGGAATGGGATCGACGAACGGAGGCTGCGGTCCCCGGTTCATCGCAGCGTCGGCATCCAGCCCAGAGTCGGGCTGCGTCGCGCGAATCGCGACCTTGTACTTGCCGGGCTTCATGTTGGAGTTGGCGTCAAATTCATATTTGCCGCCGTCGATCCGCCGCGCGGCGCTGGCCCCAGCGCCACCCATCGGCTCGAAGTGAATGAGACCGTTTTGGAGCGGCTGGCCATCGAACTGGACGTCGCCGGTAACGACGATGCCGCCACTCTTGGAATTGCAGCCAGCCAGCGCTAGCGCAACGACACACAACGCGGCGGTCAGGGGACCTGCCCCTGATCGGCACAGGAAAGGCATGAGGGGACCTCGGGGGAAAGAGAAAATGGATAATCAACGAGAGAGGGGGCGGCCCGCGATCCGATCCCTGCTCTGAGCTAAAGCCTCGAAAGTTCGCATAAGAATTACTTAGCGAGGCGATGTGCACTTTACACGATGAGAAAAAACAAAAGCAATAGTCTAAAAGTTTTTTTATTGCCTAAAGTAGCATGCAATGCCCCCTAAACGAATGGTTACAGGGCGAATAAATTCCGCTCTCGAGCCAAACGCCCTGCAAGAACAAAAAAAGGCTCTTGGGCGACGGGCCAAGAGCCTTCGGGAGCCTTGCTTCGAGAGCTTTCGCCGAAGCGTCACTTCTTCATCTGCGACATCGATTGCATTTCCCGCTGCCGCATCTCTTCCATGTGCGCCCGGTGTTCTTCGGGCGTCATGTCCTTCGGCTTGGTAATCGCCGGCTTCTGATTCGATCCGCCGCAACCGGCCGCAATCGGCGCGATGACGATCGCGCACAAGATCCAGCAAGCCGCGTAGCGAAAACTACGTTGAGAAGAATTCATCGATTGATTCCTTGAGCGAGTTAGTAAAACGCGAACGCTGAAACCGGGCCTACTGTTGAATCGTCAAGTCGCGGCCGTCGCGCGAACCAAACGCTTCCCAGACCGCGCCATCCATCGTTTCTGTGTAGAAGTGGACGCTGCCGTCGGCCAAGACGGCGAGCGCTCCGCCCGGGTGATAACTTCCGGCTGGCGAGACGATCGCGTTGAAGTCGCCGCCGGGAACCCACGCGGGGCTGTTTGGCGGCAGCAAGTGGTTGTAGCCGGTTCGCCAGACGCTCCCTTCGCTGTAGGGATAACCGCGATAGCGCCAATCGCCGCTCCACGGAATCGACGACGTCTTCCAATCCAACGCTTGGAACGCGGTCCGCGCAGCGGCGGTCGTCGTCGCCGCCGGCGCCGAGCAATCGTAAGCGTCCCACTTCTTGTTGTCGCTGCCGCCGTAAGCGTCGCCAGTTTGCACTTCGGCGAAAGCGGCGGTGTTCGACAAGCCGTCGGTGATGTTGCCGAACGTCAGATCGGTCGTCTTCCAGTAGCTAAGCCCGGTCCCCGCTTCGGTTCCCGCGTAGATGCTCTCCGCAAAGGCGCCGTCCCACTTGGTCAACGTCACCCAACGGCCGACGTTGTAGTGATAACTGGTCGTCGCCTGACCGCCGGCTCCTCCGTTGGGAAAGGGATCGCTCGGACAAAGCAGAAACGGCAGTTGCGTCTTTGAGGCGTTGACGTTTTGCGTGCTGTAGAGCGATTGCTTGACGTCGTACAAATCCTTCGACGTGTTTGCTTCCATGTAGTCGAGAATTTGCACATGGGGCGAAAGCCGGTACTTCGTCGAACCGTACGGAATCAACCCGAACGTGTCGTGAAAGTTATGCAGCGCGATCCCCATTTGCTTCAGATTATTGGTGCACTGCATCCGGCGGGCCGACTCGCGGGCCTGCTGAACGGCAGGCAGCAAAAGTGCGATCAAGACGCCGATGATGGCGATGACCACAAGCAGCTCGACAAGCGTAAAGGCTCGTCTCCCTATCATTGCTAGTCTCATAGAAGCGGCTTTCTGAAATCGAGTACATATAAATGGAATATCAATGCGGAAGTCGCGCAGGATCGACCGCCGCATCGCGATCAATCGCTCCACTAGCGCTCGCGTTTCGTCACCAAACTAGATTTCTTAAGAACGAGCGCCCTGGACATCGTCGACGTCCAAAGGGGATCGCATGACAGGAAGAGTTTTCCGAAACCGCTTACGGCAGGGCATGATTGCGACAGGCGGGGAAAGTCGCAAATCGGCGGTTCGCTATCAGGTGGGGCAGGAACTTGAGTGTCGATTCCGCACGCAGGTTACTTCCATCTGCGTGCGGCAGGAACGTTTGATCGCGACGACGCGGAGTCCGCCGCGCTACTTCGATTCGAGCTTAAAGTCGATCGTATTCGGTCCTTTCGCCACATCGGCCGACAACGTCGTTTTCACGTTGTACTTGGAGGGAACCTTTTCGACGAACTGCGGCGGCCCAGGATCGGGCGAACTTTTCGCAACCGTCGTAATGCTGACGACGTGCGAACCAGGTTCGGCGCCGCGCTGATCGCGAATATAGAACAACTCGTACTTCCCCTCGGCGTCGGTGACGCCGCTCGACGGGCGTCCCTTCTGGGGCGTAAAGGTAACTTGGAGATCAGCCGCCGGCTTGCCATCCAGGGTCACCGTACCGCTGACTCCCCCCATCTTGCTCTCGCTACCGCCGCAACCGACGGCCGCCGCCACAAGGCCAGCGAAAACCAAAACTGAAATACGTTTGAACATTGCGAAAACCATGCGGAAATAAGAACGCGAAAGTTAAGACCGGCGGGCGCACGTTCGCACGCGCCGGTATTCGACCTTACCGCGCGATGAGAATTAGTACTCGCCGACGACGGCGCCATCTTGTCGATCGCAGAGCGCCGTGAAGATCGCAAAGTCGATCGTCTCCGGAACAAAGCGAACCGAACCGTCGGTCAGCGCTCCCATCATGCCGCCGGGATGAGCGGAAGTGAACGAGATGTTCGTGTTGTACGGATCGACGTTGCCGGTGTTGCCGTACGTACCGATCGGGTAGCGCAACGTGGTGACGTTCTGCGTCCAAGTGCCGGTTCCGGCGCCGCACGACCAAGGCCCGCCGTAGTAGCCGCTGGAGCGCAGATCCTTGCGATTTCCGCTGGTGTCGAACTGATAGTTGCTCTGTTCGCCGGCGAAGATGGTGTTGGTCGTACCGTCGACGACCGACGCCATCGTGATCGCATTGGCGCCCAAACCGACCGGCACGATCACGCCGTTACCGACGGCGATGCCGTACGAGTTGAACTGCGGCGAGAAGGGAGAAACGGTCGTCGAAGTTCCCCCTTTGTAGTACGAACCCATCACGCCGACGTAGCTGGCCACCTGCAAAGTGATCGTTCCGTTCGCCTTGGTGGTGCGCTGTTGCGTCGGCGGCAGCGGGCTTGACGGGCAATAGAAACCGTCGACGACGTAGTTGTTCAGCACGTTGTAGTTCGGGTTGCTCGACGAGTTGTCCTGCATCGACCAGTCGCCGACGAACTGCATCTGGTTGTAGGCCGCGGTCTGTTCCACGAAGGGGAGAATGCGGGTGATCCACGAGCAGCCGCGGAGACGATCGGCGACGTTCGCCGATTGCGGCTCGGCGTTGTAGGGGAACTTCAAATAGGTGTCGTGATAGTTGTGCAGCGCCAACCCAAGCTGCTTCATATGGTTGGTGCACTGGATCCGCCGAGCGGCCTCGCGAGCCTGCTGAACGGCCGGCAACAACAGGGCGATCAAAACGCCGATGATGGCGATCACAACTAACAACTCGACCAGCGTAAAGCCGGTAAATCGCTTACGAATTCGCATCGACAAGTCTCTCTATAAATGAAGGGATAAGAGGGAGCTTAGAGAGGGTGTTAGCAAAATTGTAAGTGCGTTCAGACTCAACTCTTCCTGCAGTTGTCCCCTAATCAATGATTTGATTGCACGTGTTTTTCTCGGACGATTCCGATTTCCCCACCTATGGCCAGAGCCGCGGCGTTTGATTGCGGAAACTTCCTACCTCTTGGCGTTTCAAACATTGACGGCGCCGAATTCGAACATCGCCGAAAAGGCGCAACATTTCACTTCATGTCGAACTGAAACTCATTCGTTCCTTCCTGCACGCTGGCGTGCAGATCGCTCATCGAATCGTTGGCGTACTTCTTGGGCACCGCCGAATTCACGCTCACCGGCTTCGGCGGCGCCGACATATCCAAGTTCAAATCGACCGCCGGTTGAACGTAGGCGACATACTCGCCGACGCGCACCGGTTCATCCATGGCGAACGAGCCGTCGGTTTTCACCAGCGCCTTATAGGCGGCGCCTGTTTTCTGACTCATGAAGAAGATCTCCAGATCGCTCGGCGCCGGCTTTCCGCGTAGCGTCAGCTTTCCGCTTACTTCTCCCACAGGATAGGGATGAGATTTTCCACAACCAAGACTCGTCGTCGCAACGACGAAACTAACGATCAAAACTGCCACGACACGCAACATAGTCGTATGATTCCAAGATGAGTATTTGAATGAACCCCGCGCATGCTTCTCTGGTCCGCGCTGGCGCGACTGGGCGCCGATTCGCAACGGAACGAAGCCCAATCTTTCAACCTCACTGGCCGCCTAACGTTTCGGTTGCAGCTATCTCCAGAGCGAACAAAGTCGCTCTGGAGAAAGCGCCGCAACCCAAACCCATGTTCTCTCGACTATAAGCTGACGACTTGGCCGTCGGCTCGCACCACCATTCGCTTCAGCATGTCGAAGTCGATCGTTTCCGGAATGAAGTGAACGCTGCCGTCGGTGAACAGCATGTTGACCCCGCCCGGGTGAAACGAATTCAAGATCGTGTTGTTGCGATAGGTCGTATCGGTGGCGCCGACCTGAATGATGTCGGAGTTGATCGCAAACCGCAGACAAGTCGTGCCTGACTGCCACAAGTCGGAACAGCCGGGATTCGTCGAGCCGACGTAGCCATAGTTGCGGGCCCCATGCCAGCCGCCGTAGTAATTGGCGGTGCGATTCAAGTTGGCGGTCAAACCTGACTGCTCCGAGATCAAAACGGTGTTCGACGTGCCGTCGATGCAGCTGCGGAAACCGCGGTATTCGTTCGGCGAGAGCAAGCCGTTGTTGCACGACCAGCCGTGGTTGCAGTCCTGGTAACCGCCGACGTTCCCCGGCACGGTCGGCGCGGCGCCTTGCAACCCGACGTAGTGATGACACATCCCTTCCATGCTGTTGTTACCGACGCTCGTATCGAAGATCGGCAGCGCGCTGGAAGGACAGAGATAAGCGTCGACCTTCAGCTTGATCAGCACCTCGTTCCCCGCGTAGCTGTTGCCGGCGAAGCTGCCGCTGAAGTTGAGCTGATCGAAGATATTCCCCTGTTCCAGGCCGGGCAAAATCGCCGTGCGCCAGTTGCTGCCGTTTTTCAGCGCCCAGTCGTCCATCCCGCGGGCGCCGCACGGAAAGGTCAGATAGGTGTCGTGATAGTTGTGAAACGCGAGGCCGATTTGCTTCAAATTGTTCGTGCACTGCATGCGTCGCGCGGCTTCCCGCGCTTGCTGCACCGCCGGCAAGAGAAGCGCGATCAACACGCCGATGATGGCGATCACGACCAGCAGCTCGACCAAGGTAAACGCCTTGCGGCTGCGACTTCGATAAACCATGAGAAGTGCTCCAACGAAAGAATGAATCGAAGAAGAATGACTCGAATAATCGAACGTTTCGCTCCGCGCAGCGACCAACGTCGCCAAGTGCGCAGGGAAAAACGCAAATCGCCACGAACGCCGAAATCGGCGCCGGAGAAATTGGAACGGGCATCGCATAGAGCCAACGAAGCGTCGATGCGATCAGGACAAGGTATATGGATGAGCGACAAGCCAATCGGCTTCCGCGGTCGCGTGATGAGTTTCCAAAAACGAAACGAAACTTTTGTTTTCGTACAAACCCTCACCCAACGCGGTTCATCCTAAGACCACAAGGAGGTAAATGCTCCCGATGTGATTGCAAAGACTAGTCTCCTCTTTGCAAGAAAAAACAAGCCTCTTTCTACCATTTCTGGCGTGCCGTCCTCCCGCCCACAATAGTCGTATATTGCACTCAATGGCTAATAGCAATCAACTAAGTCAACGTATGGGCGCCAAATGCAACGAGAGGAAAAATTCATGATTTCTCTTTGCGCCAATCAAGCGGCGCCAGCATGCAACTACGCTTCGCTCTTCCGATCTCGCGTTATGCGCCAAGCGAATGCCGCCGCAACAACGAGCGTGCCGATGATCCCGCTCGCGCGCAGCCAACCTGACTTGAAGATCACCGTTCCGTTGAACGCGATGAAGAGAAAGAAGCCGAGCACGGCTCCTTCGATCCAAACAGGCCGCTTTCGGTACGATGTTGGCGCGGCCAATAACCAGAGCGCGTCGGCGGTCCAGACGACCGCCATCAGATAGTTCACGTACAGCCCTTCGCCCACCGCCGCTCCTAGGACCTGTTTCGTCTGCTGGGCGATGTCGGCGTACGCTTCGGCCTGGCTGCCGTGATGAAAGAAATAGATCGCCGCCGCGATGTGCGTCAGAAACAATCCGCAGCCGAGCGGCCAGAGGACGCGGTCAATCGCTTGCCACCGGCTCCGCTCGCCGGCCAACTGTCGACCGGCGCAGCAGACGACCAACAGCGCCAATGCGGCGCGGATCGACCAGCGCGTGAGGGCCTCTCCCAGCTCCATTTTTCCGCTTATTTCCTCGCAATTGGGCCTGATCGCCGCATCCCGCGATAAGCCGTAGTTTTCCCGCTTTCCCGGCTGTTGTACCATCAAACGGGATACGCGCAAGCGCACCCGTCGCTCTCCGGACCAATCATAACCGCTGGCAACCTTTCGCAAGGCCCCGAACCGATGACCATGCATGCTAAAGTTCCCGACAAAGTGAACGTCGCCGTCGTGCAAATGACCTGCTCGACCGTGAAGCAAGAAAACGTCGACAAAGCGGTCGCGCGGATCGAAGAAGCGGCCAAGCTGGGCGCCAATATCGTCTGCCTGCAAGAGCTGTTCGCTGGGCAGTATCCTTGCCAGGAAGAAGACCACCTGAAGTTCCAGGAAGCGGAGCCGATCCCCGGCCCGACCAGCGAAGCGATCCAAGCCGCCGCCGCCAAATGCGGCGTCGTGGTCGTCGCCTCGCTGTTCGAGAAGCGGGCCGAAGGTCTCTACCACAACACTGCCGCCATCTTCGACGCCGACGGAACGCAGCTGGGCATCTATCGCAAGATGCACATCCCGGACGATCCGCATTACTACGAAAAGTTCTACTTCACCCCCGGCGATCTCGGCTTCCGCTCGTTCCAGACGAAGTTCGGCCGCGTCGGCGTCTGCATCTGCTGGGACCAATGGTTCCCCGAAGCGGCTCGCCTGACCGCGCTGACCGGCGCTCAACTCCTCTTCTACCCGACCGCCATTGGTTGGCTGGTCGACGAGAAGGACGAGTATGGGCCGGCGCAGGTCTCGGCGTGGGAAACGATGATGCGCAGCCATGCGATCGCCAACGGCGTCTTCGTCTGCGCTCCGAATCGAGTCGGCCTGGAAGGAACGATCGAATTTTGGGGGCACTCCTTCGTCAGCGATCCGAACGGCAATTTGCTGAAGGTCGGCTCGCACGATCAGGAAGAGATCTTGGTGGTCGAGTGCAACCTGGCCCAGATCGATTTCGCTCGCACCCACTGGCCCTTCCTGCGTGATCGCCGGATCGACGCCTATAGCGGACTGACCAAGCGTTACCTCGACGAGGGCGCGCTCTAATGGCGAAGCTCGCAGGAACTCCGCGTCAGCTCGGTTATCGCTGGCCCGCCGAATGGGAACCGCATGCCGGCACCCTCCTCTCCTGGGCGCATAACCGCGACAGTTGGCCCGACAAGTTCGAGCCGATCCCGTTCGTCTACCAGCGCCTGGTCGAGACGCTGTCGCAGTTCGAACCGGTTCACATTCAAGCCGCCGGCGAAACGCTCGCCGAAGCGCAGCGGATGGTCGGCCACTTGCCGAACGTCACCCTGCACGACATCCCGACCAACGACGCGTGGGCTCGCGATCATGGGCCGATCTTCCTTGAAGCGCCCAGCGGAAAGCCGCGCGCCGCGCTCGATTGGCGGTACAACGCGTGGGGCGGCAAGTATCCGCCGTGGGATGCGGATGACGCGTCTGCCAAGCGTTTGCTCGCCGACCTGAACGTTCCCTACTTTGAGCCCGGCATCATCCTGGAAGGTGGCGCGGTCGAAGGGAACGGCGCCGGCGTGATCCTGACGACCGAAGAGTGTCTGCTCAATCCGAATCGGAACCCGCACCTGTCGCAAGCCGACATGGAGCGTTATCTGAGCGACTATCTCTGCGCCGACAAAGTCCTCTGGCTCGGACGCGGCATCGTCGGCGACGACACCGACGGGCACATCGATGAGCTGGCTCGATTTGTCGCGCCGAACCGAATCGTCGCCGCCTACGAAGCGAACCCCGGCGACGAAAACCATGAACCGCTCGCCGAGAACTTCGCCCGACTCGAAGCGATGACCGATCAGCATGGTCAGCCGTTCGAGGTAATCAAGCTGCCGATGCCGCAGCCGAAGTTCGTCGGAGACCAACGGATCCCGGCCTGCTACTGCAACTTTTACATCGGCAACGGCGTGGTGATCGTCCCGCAGTTCGAAGACCCGGCCGACGACGCTGCCGTGGAAGTCTTGCGCCGCTGCTTCCCCGAACGGGAAGTCGTCCCGCTTCCGGCCCTCGACCTGGTCTGGGGACTTGGCGCCTATCACTGCATCACGCAGCAGATCATGCCCTAAACGAAACGTCCAGGCGTCACAGTTCTGTGAGCCGTGGCGCCTGACTTTGCGTTTCTACTGCAAACAACTTCTATCGGCTTGCTGCGCGTTTGACTCGGCATTTTCCGAGTGATTTCGATTGACCGGCGCCCCCTGATCGGATCAACTTGGAAAGCTCTAGTCATACTTCTCCGAGCTTCATTCGTTTCAGCCCTGAGGCGCCTTCGCCGATACCTTTTCTTATCCCTACGCCTCAGGCATTCCTCTCATCCGGAGTACGAATGCCATGCACTCATCCCTGTTGGATCCGCCGCCAGCGCGTCTCCGCCGAATCGGTTTTACGCTAGTCGAACTGTTGGTCGTGATCGCGATTATCGGCGTCCTGATCGCCCTGTTGTTACCGGCGGTGCAGCAAGCGCGCGAAGCGGCGCGGCGGATGTCTTGCACCAACAACATGAAGCAGATCGGTCTGGCGCTGCACAACTATCACGACACCCATCTTCGCTTTCCGGCCGGCGCCTACAGCGGACACGTCACGTGCACCGCCAGCGGGCAACCAATGGGAGGCTCCACTTCCGAGTGCAACAAGGTCTGGGCGCCCTGGACCGTGATGATCTTGCCCTACATGGAAGAAGGCCCGCTTTATGACAAGTTCGACTTCACCAAGATCTTTCCACCGTTCACTGACAGCTGCTCTTCGCCCAACAAACAATGGCAGCAGCAACCGCTGAAGAAATACCAGTGCCCATCCGATCCGCTATCCAATGGCGACACGCCGACGCTCAACTATCTCACCTGCCAGGGAGGCGGCGATCCGACCGTTTTTGAACCGGTACTGAACGCCGCGTGCAGCGGCAGCAGCAGCCCGACGCGCGTCTTCTTCACCAACGGCATGTTCTACAACAACTCGAAGACCCGCTTCGCCGACGTCACGGACGGCACGACCAACACTTTCATGGTCGGCGAAGGAATGTATCACTTCCTGCTCGGCTCGCATCCCAGCATCAAGAATCGAGCGACCAGTTGGGCTTCGGGCGAACTGGCCAACAATCCATACGGCACGCCGATCACACAATGCGCGGCGGGCAATTCGATCAACAGCGCTCCGCAGATCGCTACGTCGCACCAGCTGCCCGAGATGTCGCATACCTTCGGCAGTCGACACCCCGGCGGTTGCCTCTTCACGCTGGGAGACGCTTCGGTCCATTTCGTCAGCGAGAACATTGACCTCGCCGTCTATCGTTCGCTCGGCCGACGCGGCGACGATCTACCGACAGGAGGTTGGAACTAATGCGGTTCCACACTTCTGCGCAGCGCGCCGTCGCTATTGCTCTGTTAGCGGCGGCGTGCGGCGCCTGTGCTCCGGCCGACAACGGGCCGCGGCGTTATCGTATGCAGGGAGAGATCACCTACGACGGCCAGCCGCTGCCGGCCGGTCGCATCTCCTTCGCCCCCGATACCGAGCAAGGGAACTCCGGCCCTGGAGGTTACGCCGACATCGTCGACGGCTACTACGATACGAACAACAACGGCAAAGGGGTCGTCCCCGGTCCGCACAACGTACGGATCGAAGGCTACGACGGCCAACCTTCTCCCAAGAACGATTTTTATCGCTACGGGACGATGGTCTTTCGCGTCCACCGCGAACAGATCGAAGTCCCCGAGAAAGCGTCGACCCACAACTTCGACGTCCCGAACCCGCCGAATGAAAAGTAGCGCAAGCCGGTGATCAGGTCTTTCGTAGCCCGCAGCGCAAGCGAGGGAAATGCGGTCGGCGATTGCTACGAAGGCAAGTCAAAATCTCCCTGTTCTCTTCGCTCGCAAGAAATCCCCTTCCTTTCCCCTCCGACCATTGCGTTCCCCGGCAAGAGGAGTAGAAAGAAGTGAAGGGACGGATTTCCTTTCAAATAGGGACTGCGACATGAAAAGCCGAATGCTGCTTTTGATTCCGCTGCTGACCCTTTGCTTGCTGCAAAACGCTCCGGCGGAAGAACATGAGCCGGAGCCCAAAGGGGAACCTGCAAACCTCGAAGCGGCGCCCAAAATGGCGCGGATGATGGATTCTTCCGGCGTCTACTACTCGAGTAAGTTGCGGGCCCAACTCTATCTCGAGTGGATGTATATCCGCCAGAATGGTCAACGCGTTACGTTTTGGGGCGCACGCATCGTCGGCATGGATGAAGGCTCGCCGCTGCAAGATTTGCCCCACGTTCAGCTGGGGGACGTCATCACGCGACTCGACGGCATGCGCATCTCACGTAGCGCCCATTGGCATCGCGTTGACGACGGCGGTTACTACGCATTGCCCGAAGCGGAGCGGCATTACGGCGACACCGTCGTCCGCTGGATCCGCAGCGGCACCTACACCGTTCTGAACGACAGGGTCAACCTTGGTCCTCTCGGCGGTGGACCTGACGACGGCGGACCAGTCCGTCCGTAGTTTCCCTACCCGCTGAACGACGAGTAGATTGTGCCGGCAACCAAATCTTTACTTTAGTAGCCCGAAGCGCAAGCGAGGGAAATGCGGACGCAAGCGGAACGACGAATGCCGAAGCTCGAGTGACGAACTCTCTCTATTTCGTCATTCTGGTTTCGACATTCGTCATTTAGCCAAACGCATTTCCCTCGCTTGCGCTTCGGGCTACTATTTTCGAGAACTACTTCTACTGCATGAAAAGCCCCTGCGGGCTTTCCTCTTTCCCCGCAGGCCGGCGTTCTTCGCTCACCTCTTGGCGGATCTGCTCGGCCAGTTTGGTCAGCTGCGCGACTACCTCGGGATGTTCGGCCGACGCTTCATGATCTTCGTGCAGATCATGGCGAACGTCGTACAGCGCCGGCGAGCCCTGCTTGTTCGCCGCCGGCGGAAACCGTTTCGCTTCTTGCGGACCAAGCGGCAGATAGAGCTTCCATTGGCCGGCGCGGACCGCTTGCAGTTGATCCATCTGGTAGAACGCAAACCCGTCTTGATCCCACGGCGACGCGTCGCCGCTATCGGCGAACAAGATGCTGGCGATGTCATGGCCGTCGATTTCATTCTGCGGCGCCTTGGCGCCGGTCAGCTTGGCGAAGGTCGGCAGCAGGTCCATCGTCGAGCACAGCGCGTCGCTCGTTCGTCCGGCGGCGATCTTGGCCGGCCACCGCATCACGCAGGGCATCCGCATCGCCCCTTCGCTGGTGTTGTAACCGTCCCCTTGATACGGCGCGTTGCTCCCCTGCCGCGGATTGCGCCGCGGAGCGCCGTTGTCGCTGGTCCAGATCACCAGCGTGTTATCGTCGATACCAAGTCGCTTCAGCGCATCCATCACCTGGCCGGTGCTCCAGTCAAGCTCTTCGACGCTGTCGCCATACTTGCCGTTTTTCGACTTCCCCTGAAACGCCGGACTGGCGAACGGATGATTCGTCGAACCAGGCATCGTGTGCGGCACATAGGCGAAGAAAGGGCGATCCTTGTTCTTCTCGATGAACGCGATCGTTTCCTCCGTGCAGCGGCGGACCAGATAGTCGCGATCGACCGGCGCTTCGATCACCGTCTCATCCCGCATCAGCGGCAGCTCGGGCCAGATGTCCGGCTTCAACTCTTTGACCATGTCGTCGCTGTAGGGAATGCCAAAGAAGGTGTCGAACCCTTGCCGCGTCGGCAGAAACTGCGGCTGATCTCCCAGGTGCCATTTGCCGAAGATCCCGGTCGCATAGCCGGCCGACTTGAGCGTCTCGGCCATCGTCGTTTCGGTCGGGTTCAGCCCCTTCGTATCAAGCGGCCGCAGCACAACGCCCCCTTCCCCGCTCACATGCATGTCGACCCGCAGCGGATAACACCCGGTCATCAGCGCCGCGCGACTCGGCGTGCAGACGCCGCTGGCGACATAAAAGCTGGTCAGCTTCAACCCTTCCGCCGCTAACCGATCGATATGCGGCGTCCGATGCAGATCGGATCCATAACAACCGATGTCGCCGGTCCCCAGGTTATCGACAAAGAAGAGAACAATATTGGGCGGCCGTTTTTCTTCGCACTGCGCGGTCTTGGAAAAACAGAAACAAAGCCCGGCGACAAACGCCAGCGACAAGAGTCGAACCATAGATCGTGCCGTCATTCGCGGAAGGAAGGAAAGGAAGGAAGCTAGGCGGGGCGGGTGATGTCTCATGGTATCACCGAGCGGAGCGCCAGTGCAAAGCTTTTTTTGGGAGGAAGCTGCCAGACTTTTTACAGGCTGATTTCCTTTGCGTTCCCCCCCGCTATCGAGGAAGATGCACGCCATGGAAAGCGAAGAATCGCCACTCCCGACAACCGCAACTCCGCCGCGCCGTTGGCGATTGCGATTCTCGCTGCGCACGCTGGTGATCATCACGCCGTTGTTCGCCTTGTTCTTCGCGTGGATCGGCGGCGAGAAGCTGCGGCATGATCAGGACCAAGCGGCTGCCGAGAAGATCGGTTCGCGACACTCGTTCTTTTTGGCGACTCCCGACGAGGGAACCTGGACATTTTCGCCGCTGCAAATGGACCAACTGCTGCGAGGTCGGCTTTATCATCCCTATACCAGCATTGAATTCGCACATCTCCAAGCCGATGAGGATGACTGGATCGCGATTGGTCAATTCGCAGCGCCAAAACAGGTCACGATCTATAGTTACCGTGGCCCGACGACAGGAGAAACGTTTTCTCGACTTACTTCAATCCAGAGTCTTGTCTTATGGTACGGCGAGCCGACTTCCAACGATCTGCGGCAAATCCAACAGCTGCGACACTTACGGAGGCTAAGAATCTCACCGTCGGACGATTTCACTGGCCCGCAGAATCGCAAAAACGCTCCGACGCCGATTAACTTCCAGCCTCCACTGCTCGATATCGGCCCGGAGCCGTGGCCGGAGCTGGAGTTTCTGCACTTGTCGAATCAGCAACTTCCGGTGTTGGCGATGGAAGCCATCGCCGCTTCAACTCAACTGCAAGATCTCAGGCTAGTCAACTGCGTAGTTCCGCCTCATGGATTGCGTCAATTGAAGGACCTGACGGAACTGCAACACTTGTCGCTGATTTGGCGTCCCGACTCACTCCCGAAGAACGAGCCGGCAAGCCACGGAGTCATGGATGAAGTGACGCTCAACCATCTTGGTCGCCTGGAAAAACTGGAGACGCTCGCCTTCCATCACGCACAGCTCCGCAATTTTGGGGGCGACAACGCGCCAAATCGCTGGCCAAGCCTTTACGACCTCCAGCTAGACCACGTCCATTTGTCGAAACAAGCTGTTGAAGAGATCGCGGCGATCCCGCGTCTTCAAAGTCTCTATGTCAAAGCCTGCACTATCGATCCGGACGCGATGAAAGCGTTTCAGGGGGCGCGTAATCTTGTCGAAGTCCGTCTCAGCGATCCCGGGGACAACGAGCTGCTTGTCGAAGGTCTGGCGTCGCTTCCGCAGCTCGAAGCGCTTTTCTTTCAAGGCGAAACGGTCACGGATCAAACGATGAAGCGAATCGCAAAACTGAATGATCTTCAGTTTTTATCACTCGATGACACGCTGGTCAGCGATGAAGGAATCGCCCTTCTAGAAACCCATCCTCAACTTCTGACCATCCAGATTCACGGCGGACAGGTAACGAACTCCGCTTTGGCGTCGCTCGTAAGAATTAAAACGCTGATTCTGCCGCTCTGCGCGTTTGACTCGACACGAATTGATCCCAACTTGCTGGACGAAGTCCGGCAAGCGGCTTATGAAGGGAAAGACGTCACGGCGCTGTTGGAACAGAAAGGGATCTTCCCCGCGTCACCCCCTAAGCCTTAGCCCACCAAGGCGAACCTCGCAGCGCAACTAACGATAAAGGAACTATGAAAAGCGAAGAATCGCCACTCCCGACAATGACCACTCCGCCGCCCCGCCGGCGGCTGCGTTTCTCGCTGCGCACTCTCTTGATCGCGACGCCGATCTTGGCGGTCCTCTTCGCGTGGATCGGCGCCGAGAAGATGCGGCATGACAAAGACCAAGCGGCGGCCGAGCATTTGCGTTCCAGATTCTCGACAACTTGGAGTCGTGACGACGGTCGCTGGAATTTGTTCCCACCCAATTTCAGCGAACTCGGACGCGGACGTCTTTATCTTCCTTCCACGCGACTGCTCATCAGATCTCCTGGAACGCCAAGTAAGTTCAATCTCGAAGACTGGCAAGCGGCGGGAGAACTGCTCAAGCTGGAGGAACTGACGCTCTACGACTACCAAGGCCCGCAAACCGGCTCCACGTTTGAAAACCTGCACATGCTGGAATCATTGGAACTGGAAAGTTGTCAACTAACCTCAAACGACTTGCGACAAATCAACGCTTGGCCGCACCTGAAACGATTTAGGTTCCACCACGACGCCCAGTTCAACCAACTACTTTTTGATCGCGAGGTAAAAAAGAACGTCACCCCCGTTTTTCCCCAACTCGAAGTAGCGCTCGATAGTTGGCCGCAGATGGAAAAACTTGATATTGCCTGCATGGACGTTACGGCCGATGCACTGCAGGGCATCTCCAAATTGAAATCGCTTCGCGAGCTGAGGGTCACTTTCTCTGACTTCGATGTCGCCGGACTAAATTACCTGGAGCGATCGCCCAATCTCACCGAACTGACCGTTTGGGGACATCGCCTCCGTTCTGTGAATGGTCAACCTGTCGACAGTCCAGCGGTTGACGCGACGACGCTGGAGCATTGGGGCAGGCGCCACACGCTTGAAATGCTCGACATTAGCGCATCGCCGCCACTGGCAAGTTTCGGCGGCGTTGGAAGCGATTTGTCGCAGCGCTGGCCCAGTTTGTCGAAGCTGCGGATCGGCCATACCGATTTGTCTCCCCTGGCGGTGCAGGAAATCGCCGCAATTCCGCACCTGACCTCCCTCGCTATCACCGCTTGCACAACCGATGGCGCGTCGCTTTCCGCATTAGGAGACGCCAAGAATCTGACCTATCTTTGTCTCGACTGCGATGGCCCAGACGCCGCCGCCATGGCGAAAATCGCTCAACTTCCGCAGCTGAGGTCGCTGACGTTATCCGGTAAAGAAATCGATGATCAAATGATGCTGCAAATCGCCGCCATGGACCAACTAACGAGATTGGAGTTATACCACACCCAAGTCAGCGACCAAGGAATCGCCTTGTTGGAACAACACCCGAGCCTGGCGAATCTTTGGGTCTTCAATAGTCCCATCACCAATCGCTCGCTCGCGTCCGTCGCGCGAATCCCCTCCCTCTCGTTCAGCAGATGCAAACTAACCGGTCCCGGCGTCAACCAAGACTTCCTGGAGAGACTGACGAAGCTGGAAGAGAACAGTGGCGACGTAACCGCTTACCTCAAAGAAAAAGGGCTCTACCCCGTAGCGCCCCTTCCCGAAACGTCATCTCCTTAGAGCGCCGTCGTTAGCGAACCTTGCTCCCCGGTCTTGAAGATCGCGACGCACTCGTTGAGCATCTGGGCCAGCGAGTCCAGTTGGTCTCCTTCGCTCGACAGCTGATTGCCGCTCGACTGGTTTTGGTTGCTGATCTGACGCAGGCGTTCCAGTTCCGCTTCCAGCTGTCGCGCGACTTGCGATTGGCTTTGCGTGACCGAGATGATTTCGCTCATCTCTCCTTGCGACGCTTGAACCGCTTCGCAGATTTCGCGGAAGTAGGCGCCGGTCTTTTCGCCAGCGGTCACGCCGTCTTTCACGCGGCGCTGCGACTCGACGATCAGCTTGTTGATTTCGTCGGCGCTCTCGTTGCTGCGCTGGGCCAGCTGCTTCACTTCGCCGGCGACCACGGCGAAACCCTTACCGGCCTCGCCGGCGCGGGCCGCTTCGATCGTCGCATTCAACGCGAGCAGATTGGTTTGCTCGGCCAGATCCTGAATCACGCTGATCGCCGCCGCCATGGCGCTGGAGCTGTTTTGAATGTCCTGCATCGAGCGTTCCGATTCTTGCAGCGCCAGTTCGCCCTGCTTGGCGACTTGCGACGCTTCGCCGGCCGAACGTCCCACTTCTTCGCTCCGTTGGCGAATGTCTTGAATCGATTGGCTCAGCGACGTCAGCGATTGTTCGATCGCGGCGAACGCGGTCGCCTGATCGCGAATGCCGGCCGCCAATTGGCTCGAGCTTTCCTGCAGCGTCGACGAACTGTTGGTGACGTCGCGGACGGTGCCGGAGACCTTCACAATCACTTGCTTCCACGAGTCGAGCGTCTGCTGGAAGTCGTCTCCCAGGCGACGGACCAGCGGATCATTGATCGCCGGAACGTTGGCGCTCAAGTCGCCGTGAGCCGCTTTGTCGAGGACCGGACGCAGATCGTCGATGGCGCTGCGAAGCGTTTCGTGCGAACGATCGACCGAGATATGCTGCTTCACCGCTTCAGCCGCTTCGCGACGAGCCTGGGCTATGCCGACCAAGAGGACCGCATCCTCAATGATCACCCACATCGCATGCTCCAGCGCTCGCATCACCGCCGGATCGGAAACGCCGAAGATCGACTGCGGCCAAAAGATCGCACGTCCCAGGTGATCGACCGCAACGACGACGGTCGCCAGCACGATCGTCCAGGGATCGCGATAGAGCGTGAGGAACGCGAGCGACGCGAAGACGTGAAAGTGCATCTCCGAACGGCCGCCGGCAATATGAATCAGCAAGCCTGAGAACCCGACCTGCGCGGCTGAGATCACATACCGCGTCGCCGTATGCTGCGAATGAAACCAACCGAGGTAAGCCGGAAAGACGCCAAGCAAACCGCCCAGCAAAATGCTTCCCCAGACGTGGGCATGGACGTTGCTTTCGGCGCCGCTCCAGGTCAGCGGAGTCAGCCAGAAGGCGAGTGCGACCGAGATCACGCACTGGACGAGCAACAAGACCGCAAACAACTTGTTCACGCGCCCGTCTAACTCACGTTGACGTCGCGCAAATTCGTTTCGTTCGTCCTGATCCAGTTCCGGCAGGTTCAAATGCATCGCCCCAATCATTCCGCGCACTCATTACCCATAGAGTTCATCGAACGCCCCTTTCCCAAGTCGCTTTCGCGGCGCCCTTGGAAAGGGAAAACTACTTGAAGGAACGTAGCTTGCGCCAAATGAACAAGCGGAGGATTGCGCTAAAATTGCGGAATCCCCCATGTAGAGTGAGCTTAGAACCCGGCTACAAGACGCCGGAACGAAGCGGAAATGACGGTCGTTGCTCCCCCGCAGGCGTTCTTTTCGCCCACCGAGCGAGATCTGGGGCTCGAATTAGCTTCCCAGGAAGCTGTGGTCGGGCGTATCGAGGACGAACGCCTTCAAGTCGTCATGCAGCATGACCAGGAAGGTCTTCAGGTCGATCGCCACCCAGATCGAACGTTCCGCCGAGTCGTCGTACTTGCCGTCGACGATCTCACCGGGAGGGAGGACCAGCACGTCCTGCTCTTCCTTCCGCATGACGAACAAGCGTCCGCCGCCGTCGCTGCCGATCAGTTGCACGTCGCCGGCGTTCGAGCCGCCGACGATCGTGGTTGGATCGCCGTTTTGCACTTCAGCAAGCCGAGCGATTGGCGAAATGAAATACCCGACATGCACATCAGGCCAGCTCAAGCCGTCGCAGTAGGTATAGAATTCGGCCAGCTTTTTCCCGTCTTGCAGGCCGATTTGATCAATGCACTTCTGCACGTCATCGGCCGGCTGCGGCTCGTGAAGGACGTTTTCGCCCAGGGGAGTACCAAAATCAATGTCTTGCAGCTCTCCGAGCAATCGCTTTACGGCGGAGCCCCATGATTGAATGTTCATGGCTGGTAGAAAAATCGTCCTATCTAGTTTGTGGAGGAAAGATTACAGCGTGTCTTGTCCGACCGGCGGTTGCAAGATCGTTTTTAGGTAATCGAGGTACTTTGGGTCCTCGTCTTCGAATATATCGGCGCCGGCGGCCATGTACGCCATCGTAAGCTCGTTGCCAGCACGCGACTTATCGCCAAGTTCCCAGTAGGCCTGGCCAAGCCGCAGGTGGATGAAGGGGTTTCCGAGCCCATCGGGGCACATCGCGGCCCGCATCATAGCGTCGACCACCTCAGCGTACTGCTGCCGAGCGAAATAGACGTCCCCCTTCGCTGCTAGCAGCCAGAGAGCCGCTTCCCACTGGTTTTTCGGTTCCGGCAACAACCCCCACGCGGCGTCGAATTTCGCCATCGCCGCGTCAAGGTCGCCGTCGTCAAACAGCACGTTCCCTTCCTGGCTCAGTTCGGTGACTTGCTCGTAAAGGAAATCATCCAAATCCGACATTTCAGCTTCCGGGCGAAGGTACAAGTCTTGGGGGGTTTGATAGCGCCGGCAATTGTATCACACCGCCGTCCGTTTTGCCCATGTCGCCCCAATGCTCCCCCCGCCAATAGGGAGAAGACGCTGCGGCCGGTCCCAAAGGATGCGCCGCGACTCACTCAATTCTGAATCGTAATCAACACGTTCGTCACGTGCCCCACGATCACCAGCGCGTAACCGCCGCAACCGGCCAGATCGCGCCATGCGGTTTGGGGCGAGCAGAAGGTCCAGCACTCGTGCGCTTCGGTCGCGCTGTCGAGAAACGCGTCGACCGCCGCCAGAAACTCCGGCGTAGCGCGTTCTTTGTCGAACTCATCGCGCAGGTTCGCGATATCGACCTGGTGCCCAAGACACTCGGCGACTTGCTGGTAGAACTTTTCCCGCCGCCGATCTTCCGGCCCCTCAGGCGCCGAACCAAACTCGATCGTCGTGGGAGTTCCGACTAAATTCAGGATTTCATCATCCGTGAGTTTCGAATCACTCATCGTACTTGCCATACGAAAGGAATCGGTCACGCAAACTCGTGACATCCGCATTGGAAAAACAATAGCTGCAGCAGGTACATTTTAGCGGCAGCCGGCGGCGAATGCGAACAAATCTAGTGGGGGAAATCTCGTAGGGCAGGCCGTGCCTGCCGTTCTTTTTTACCAGCGCCGCAGACGCCGTAAAACTTACCGTTTGCCTTCGGCAGGCTTGGCCTGCCCTACCGTTCTTGCGGCCGCAGTCCCTCGGCTCGCGCCTCGGGCTACGATCGCCCGGGCGCGTCGACAGGATTAACTCCTCTTACTTCTTAATTCCGCTCACGTTCGTCTTCACGCGGCAGAAATACATGTCGGCAGTAATATACAAATATCCGTCTGCGCCGAAGGTGCAGTTGGCGGTCGCTTCGCCGGTGTTGAGCAAACCGATCTGCTTTCCTTCCGGAGTGAAGACCAGCACGCCGCCCGGGCCGGTCGCCCAGATGTTGCCGGTCGCGTCGACCGCCATGCCGTCAGGCAGACCCTTCACCTTGCCGACCTGGCTGGTCCCATCGTAGAAGACCGTCCCTTCGCCGACGCTGCCGTCAGCGTTCAGCGGATAGCGGGTAATGGTCGCCGCTTGCGGATCGCTTTGGGCGACGTACAACGTCTTTTCATCAGGCGACAGCCCGACGCCGTTCGGACGGGTTTGCTTGCTCGTCACCAGATCAACCGTGCCATCTTTCTTCAAGCGATAGACGCCGCACCAATCTTGCTCGCGGCCCGGATCATCGAAGTTCTTCGGCAGGCCGTACGGCGGATCGGTGAAGTAGATGTCGCCGCTGCTGTGAATCACCAAATCGTTCGGGCTGTTGAAACGCTTGCCGTCGTATTTGTCGGCCAGCACCACGCGCTTGCCGTCGACGAACTTCACCAGGTTCCGATCGCCATGGCAGCATGCGGTCAGCTCACCTTTGGCGTTCAGCGCCAAGCCGTTGGTACCCGGCTCTTTGCCGGTGAACGGCGCCTTGCCGGTATAACCGCTCGGCTCCATGAAAATGCTGATCCCTTCCCCTTCCTTCCACTTCATGATTCGGTTCGGCGGGATGTCGCTGAACAGGGCGTACTCTCCTTGCGGAACCCAGACCGGGCCTTCGCTCCAATCGAATCCGTCGGCCAACACCTCGATCACCGAGTCGGCCGGTATCAATTTGTTGATCGCCGGATCAAGCCGTTCGATCTTACCGATCGACTTCGGCGTTTCGGCAAACAGAGGAGTGGAAACGAGGGCTAGCATCCCGAGGGCGAGAACGGTTCGGCGAGTGACGCTCATAGGGGCGAATCCAAACAGGGGCGACAAATTGGAAGGGTGAGAGGGCGATTTGCGGTCTTATCGTAGCCGGAGCCAAAGCGCGACGCAAACTAGCGAACTGGCGGGAAAAAGGTTCCTATGCGAATCTATCCACCACTATAATCAGCTGACGAAGCGCAATAACTCGCAAAAACAAGGTTTTTGTTGACCCAGCCCACTGGATTGGGTAAATTCGACTCCGCTCTTCCCTGCCGAAGGGTCTCGCCTCCCATCGCCACCTTTACTCCTACCTAGGTGCACCGACATGGCGCTGCGTCGTTTCGCTCTTGTGCTGCTTTCGGCTTGCCTGGCCGGTCCGCAACTTGCCTCCGCGGCGGACGTTCTTGACGTCTCCAAGCTCCCTGGCATCCTGCTCGACGATGCGGTCGCAGTCAAAGAAGGCGCCTGGCACGATTCGAAACATACCGCTCCCTACGTCGGCCAAGGCTATGTTCATAGCGGCACGTCGGCGATGCCCGACAGCAAAGAATCGAAGTCGCTCACCTTCGCCACCGTCGTTCCCGAAGCCGGCGAATACGAAGTCTTCCTCGCCTTCAACGGCGGTCCCAATCGGGCCGAACAAGCCCCGATCATCATCCAACATCAGAATGGCGAATCTCGGCAACGCTTGAATCAACGTCCCGGCCCCAAGGGCCCCGCGTCGTTTCAATCGCTCGGTAAGTATCACTTCCCCTCGGACGAAAAAGCGGTCGTCAAAATCACCAACGACGATCCCAATGGCATCATCATCGCCGACGCCGTACTGCTGGTCGCGGTGAAGGATCTGCCGAAGCTCGAAAAGTTCGTCGCCAAGACGGTCGATCCCGGCGACAAGAAAGCGAAACAGCAAACCGAAGAGTTGGCGACGGCGCCTCCCTTTGAGCGGATCGAATCGACCGGCCTGCGAACGCTTACCTCGCGTGAACTCGACGACCTGATCGATTCGACCGCAAATGTCGCAAACCCAACTCCGCCGGTCGACGACGAAACGTTCCTCCGCCGCGCAACGATCGATGTCATCGGCCGCGTTCCGACCGAAGCGGAATGGAACGAGTTTCTCACGGACGCTTCGCCCGACAAGCGAGCCAAGCTGATCGATCGCCTCCTCGCCTCCGAAGAGTTCGGCGCCAACTGGGCGAACTACTGGAGCGACGTCTTCAGCTATCGCACGCCGCAGCCGGAGCTGACCTTCCTGTCGTACGACGTGCCGAAGCAATGGATCGCCGAGCAGTTGAACAACGGCGTCGGCTGGGACGAGGTCAGCTATGACATCCTGACCGGTGTCGGCAAAGTCGCCGACAACCCGGCCGCGTTCTATGTTGGCTATCATCAGGCCGACATCTCGCGTCTCGCCGGCGAATCGACCCGCATCTTCCTGGGCGCCCAGATCCAATGCGCCGAGTGCCACGATCATCCGTTCGTCGCGATTCCGCAGGAGCGGTTCCACCAGATGGCGGCCTTCTTCGTTCGCACGAAGGCCGACGTTCCCTGGAACGACAGCACGCAGATCGTCGTGAAGAGCAAGCCGAGCGGCGAACACAAAATGCCCGAATCAAAGCAGATCATGCTGCCGGCGGTGTTCGACGGCGAGCCGCTCGCGAAAGACACCCCGGATATCGATCGTCGCGTCGAACTGGCCAAGTGGGTCGTCGCTCCTGAGAACTCCCTCTTTGCGAAAGCGTACGTCAACCGGATCTGGGATCGGCTGATGGATCGCCCCTTCTGCGAACCGGTCGACGAGATCACCGAACTGGCCGGCTTCCCGACCCTGCCGGAAGTCCACAACGCCGTCGCCGAGCACTTCGTCGCCAACAAGTACGACAGCAAGTCGCTGTTGCGACTGATCCTGAACAGCCAAGCCTATCAGCGCCAGCTGCCGAAGGGAGAAGACGATCCCGGTCAGTTGGAAGCCTCCGCGCCGGAGAAGATGCGGAGCGACGAGATCTTCGCTTCGCTCGCCGTCGCGATCGATCTGCCGAACATGAAGGGAGAAGCTCGCAAACCGACCGGCGAAGAGCGATTCCCTCCTCCGCCGAAGAGCACGCAAGACCTCGTTCGCGACGCCTTCGGCTATGACCCGTCCCTCGGCGATCAGTTCCGTCCGCAGACGATGCAGCAAGCGATGTTCATGATGAACAATCGTCAGTTGCAAGCGCAGATCGCCGCCGACGAAGGAGCCCGTACGAAGTTGGCCCAAATCCTGGCCGAGAATACCAGCGACGACGAAGCGATCGAACGACTCTTCGTCAACGTCCTCGGCCGTCGTCCCACCGAGAAAGACGTGCAGATCTCGCGCGACTATTTGAAGCAAGTCGACGATCGCGCCGCCGCGTTCGAGGATCTGCTCTGGAGCCTGATTAACTCGGCCGAGTTCACCACTCGCCGCTAAGTGAGAGCTTATTCATGATTCAGCCGTTTTGGAATTTGCATGCCGGCCGAGACGGCGTCTCGCATCGTCGCGGGTTTCTCAAGCAGCTCTGCGCCGGCGCCGTCGGCGGCACGATCGCTCTCTCGTGGCGCGACATGATGATCGCCCAGGCCGACGAATTGCGTAAGCGCGGCAAGTCGATGATCCTCCTCTGGATGGACGGCGGCCCCAGCCAGTTTGAAACGTTCAATCCGAAGATCGGCTCGCCGAACCAAGGCCCCTCCGGCGACATCGCCACCAACTTGCCCGGCGTCCGCATCTCGGAACACATGCCGCACACCGCCCAGGTGATGGACAAGATCGCGTTGATTCGGTCGATGCACAGCACCGAGCGCGATCACTTCCGCGCGATCAAACTGGTCCGGACCGGCTACCCGATCAACCCGTCGATCCCCTATCCCACTTGGGGCTCGGTTGTCGCCCGCGATCGCTGGGATTCGAGCTACGCCCTCCCGGCGTTCGTCCGCATTGGCGCTCCGCGGATCAAAACCCGCGACGTCGACGCCGGCGTTCTTGGTCCCCGCTACGACTCGTTCAAAATCGACGTCGCCGGCGAACTGCCCCCCGACGTGATTCCGACCGTCGATCCGCAGCGACTGCAGCGCCGCTTGGCTCTTTCGGCCAAGTTTGATCAGCAGTTCGCGTCGACCGGCGGCGCCAATCGCGTCCACGAAAAAGAAGAGATCTATCAGCGGACTAGCCGCTTCGTCCTCAGCCCGAAGCTCGACGTCTTCAAGCTCGACGACGAACCGGACCAGCTCCGCGATCAGTACACGCGGACCAACTTCGGCCAAGGCTGTTTGCTGGCTCGCCGCCTGGTCGAACGTGGCGCCAGTTTCATCGAGGTCTTCAGCACCGGCTCGACCAGCGATCAAGGTTGGGACACGCACAAGAACGGCTGGAAAGAGAACCCGCACCTGGCCGGCGAAATCGATCAGGCCTACGCCACCTTGCTGCGTGATCTTGAGCAGCGCGGCATGCTCGAAGATACGCTGGTCGTCTGGATGGGCGAGTTCGGTCGAACGCCGAAGTTCAAACCAGACGGCGGCCGTGAGCACTATTCGGACGGCTGGATCACGTGTCTCTCTGGCGGCGGCGTCAAAACCGGCCAGGTCATCGGCGCAACCGACAAAGATGGCGTTCACGTCAGCGAGCGCCCGGTCGGCGTGCAGGATCTGTTCGTCACCTTCTGCAAAATCCTGGGGATGGACCCGCACGAAGAATACGTCACCGACCAAGACCAACCGCTGGCTTTGGTCAAAGGTGGCGAGCTGATCCACGAGCTGTTCTAAACCGAAGGGCGGCAGCATGACGATCGAAGAATTCGTCGCCGCCCGACCCGATCTCGTTAGCTGCGGCAGACCATCGACCGCCGCCGAAATCGACCGCTTTGAGCGCGAGCTCGACTTTCCAGTTCCGCTCCGAATTCGCGCCATCTGGAGCCAATTCGGATCAGGAACCCTCTTCGAGACGGAGGACTTCTTCACCCCGGCCGTCGACCTCGTCACCGGGGAATCGGCCTACTCCAAAACGACCGAGATGCGGCGCCGCGGTTTGTCCCCGGACCTGGTCGTCATTCACTCCGGACTCGCAGGGTTTACCTTCCTGGATCCCTCCGGCGAAATCTATCAAGCCGATCACGCGCATCGCTATTCGCCTCGGCGCAAATACGCCAACTTCGACGATTGGTTCCAGTCGTCGCTCATGGCGGAATACGCCGGTCGCTATGGTCTGACGTACTAGAGGAGCGGCGCAGCGAAAGAAGCGAATTTCGAAGTTGGACGCCGCCATCAGGCATACAGCAACCTCCACAGCGCCACCTCCAATAGTAGCCCGAGGCGCGAGCCGAGGGATTGTGTTGGGAGAATCGAGATCGGTTTCGAAGAACAAAAAATAGAGGACGAACCGATCGATTGGAGAGGGTGATGGAAATGGAACGCACAATCCCTCGGCTCGCGCCTCGGGCTACGATGGACCGTCTCATCTTTTTCCATTGACAAAGCGCACGGACTTCGGGTCGATTGCACGCAGGAAAGAATCTAGGCGTCTGCTCTCAGGCGCCAACCGCGCGAAGAAGCGCCCCCGGCCGGCATCCCTGCCGGATGGTCCGATCTTTGAAAATTTGCAGCAGCGGTCCGGTCTTACCCATCGGTCCGATTGGATGTGAATTGGGTGGCGCCGCAAAAAAATCGCGCCACGGTCCAGTCCACTCATCGGCACGATTTGATTCGAGAGGCGAACTGGACGGCAATTGGGACCGCCGATTGGGTACCGAAAAAAAATGCGCGAGGGTCCGGTCCCATTTTTTTCCGCTCGACCGCATTCCCTTGCTTGCGCTGCGGGCTAGTCGGAGCCTACTTCAAGTCCCAAACGATGCCTTCGTTCGGGGCTCGCTGGACGTCCAGCTCGTACTTGCTGTGGACGTTGCAAGACGGCGGCAACGTGGCGGTGTCTTCGACCTGCGAGCCGTTTTCGAGCGTGATCATTTTGCCGTTCGGCCAGCTGGCGTAAAACTCGACCCGCTTCAGCCCCGGCGTCGATTCGCCGTCGAAGGCGCCTTGCTCGATCATCACCACTTGGGTCGGTCCGGCGTTCACTTCGCCGTCGGCCGGCAGCAGCACCAGCTTTCCTTCCGGAAGCGGCGACCCCTGGAAGTTGACTGTTCCCGAGATCGGAAACCGCTCGCGTCCGTCCCCTGCTTTGCTGCAACCGACTGCCGCCAAAATGGCGACGCCCACCAGCGTCGCCGCGAGAAATTTGCTGTTCATGATCTTTACCACGCAAAAGGAAAGGAGAAAGAAGGTCTAGCCGCTCCGCTTACCACTGCGGCGTGATTTCGCCGCCGCTGCGGGTTGCAGCCCCTTTCCAAATGACGGAGTCGATCGTTTCCGGCACAAAGCGAACCGACGCGTCGACCAGCACCACTTGCACGCCGCCGGGATGATGGCTGCGAGCGTAAGTCGCGTAAACGCCGCCGGAGCCGGCGCTGACGGCCGGAGCGTAGTCGGTGTTCACAAAGCGTCCCGATTCCTGCACGTCCGGGGTCAGCGAGTTCGGCGTAACGTTGGCCGAGATCGTCGCGTTGCCGGTGTAGCACATGTTGTACATGCCGCGGCGATCGGTCACCGAAACGTCGAGGCCTCCTTCCGGAACCAGGTTGATTTCGCCCATCAGCATCGTGTTGCTGGTCCCGTCGGTGACGTCGCCCATGCGGATCTTCGACAAGGCGCAGAACATGCCGTTCATCCGTTCGTCGGCGCTGCCCCCCTGATCGTAATAACGGGAGTCGCCATGGAAGCCGAGATAGTTGCCGCCGAACCCTTCCTTGCTCACCTTGGGACCGGCCGGATCGGACGGGCACATGTAGCCAGGAACGACTTCGGTAATGCCGGGAATCTGCCACGACGGGGTGTTCAGCTTTTGGCCAGCGTCGAGCAGTTCCCACAGCGCCTGCTGTTCCATGAACGGCAGAATGCTGCGAGCGTAGCAGTAACGCATTTGATGGCCCGAGGTATTGAACGGCCGAACTTCGTAACCGAGCGTCTGGAAGTAACCAGGCGGAAACTTTTTATAGGTGTCGTGGTAGTTGTGCATCGCGATGCCAAGCTGCTTCAGATTGTTGCCGCACGACATCCGTCGGGCCGCTTCGCGAGCTTGCTGCACTGCCGGCAAGAGGAGCGCGATGAGGACGCCGATGATGGCGATCACCACCAGCAATTCGACCAACGTAAAAGCGGACCGCGTCTTGGACATACCTTGCCACTCCAAATAATAAAGATGAAATATTGTGGACAAAGCACGATCGTAGGTCGCTGCCGGAGCAGTCGGAATGAGATATTTGCCATCGACATACGCTTTTTTACCGGCGAAACGGCGACGCCGCGTTAGGGCCCGCAAACGCGTTTATTCTCAATTTGTGGGCGGATTTTTGCACTCAAGCAAATTTCCGACAAAGAAATACTTTTTAGGTAATTCCCGAAGTCGAAAATGGTTTCCCCCCATGCGCAGAAAAAAACGGGTCTCTTGCGAGACCCGTTTGCTGGTTCAGATTGGAGCAGCGGCAGCCGCTTACTTCCGTTTGTCGATCGCCCGCTTCAGCGCGGTACCCATGTCGGCCGGGCTTTCGGCGATTTCGACGCCGGCGGCACGCAGCGCGGCGAACTTCTCATCGGCGGTACCCTTACCGCCCGAGATGATCGCACCGGCGTGACCCATCCGTTTGCCAGGAGGAGCGGTACGACCGGCGATGAACGCGGCGACCGGCTTGTCGACGTTGGCTTTGATGAATTCGGCCGCTTCTTCTTCGGCGGTACCGCCGATTTCGCCCATCATCATGATCGCTTCGGTTTCGCCGTCGGCCTGGAACATCTTCAGCAGGTCGATGAACGACGTGCCGACGATCGGGTCGCCGCCGAGACCAACGCAGGTCGACTGGCCAAGGCCCAGGCTCGTCAGCTGCCAGACCGCTTCGTAGGTCAAGGTACCGCTGCGGCTCATCACGCCGACCGGGCCCTTCTTATGAATGTAACCCGGCATGATGCCGATCTTGCATTCTTCCGGCGTGATCACGCCGGGGCAGTTCGGACCGATCAGAACCGAGTTCGAGGCTCGCACCTTTTCGTAAACCGGAACCATATCGAGAACCGGAACCCCTTCGGTGATCGCGATGATCACTTTGATCCCGGCGTCGAGCGCTTCGAGGATCGCGTCCGCGGTACCAGCCGGCGGAACGAAAATCATCGTGGCGTCGCAACCGGTCGCGGCGACCGCTTCTTCGACGGTGTCCCAAACCGGCAAGCCTTCGACTTCAGCGCCACCTTTGCCCGGCGTCACGCCGCCGACCATCTTGGTGCCGTACTCGAGGCATCCCTTGGTATGGAAGCCGCCGACGCGGCCGGTGATCCCTTGGCAAATGACCTTCGTATCTTTGTTGATCAGGATGCTCATTGGAACAGCTTCTTCCGGTTATGTATTCGCCTAAGGGTGTTTTCGTATCTTCGTAGGCTGGGTCGAGACCCAGCAGTTTTCGCATTGAAAGCGGAGCGGCGGAAAGCTTTCGCTTGCGGCCGCATTCCCTTGCTTGCGCTGCGGGCTAGCGTCGGAGCCGTCGGACGCTTAGGCGACCGCGGCGACCACCTTCTTGGCGGCGTCGGTCAAACCGTCGCCGATGATGATCGGGATCCCCGATTCGGACAGGATCTTACGTCCCTGTTCGACTTCGGTACCTTCCAAGCGAACGACCAGCGGCACGTTGAAGCCGACGCTCTTGTACGCTTCGACCACCGCATTGGCGATCGTGGTGCAACGCATGATCCCGCCGAAAATGTTGACCAAGACCGCTTTCACGTTCTTGTCGTCCAGCAGAATGCGGAACGCTTCGGTCACTTGATCGACGTTGGCGCCGCCGCCGACGTCCAGGAAGTTCGACGGCTGACCGCCGTGCAGTTTGATGATGTCCATGGTGGCCATCGCCAGACCGGCGCCGTTAACCAGGCAGCCGATATTCCCTTCCAGCTTGACGTAGCTCAGACCGGTGTCGGCCGCTTTGACTTCGGCCGGCTCTTCTTCGGAAAGGTCGCGGAGCGCGACGATTTCCGGATGACGGAAGAGGCCGTTCGAGTCGAAGTTCATCTTGCAGTCGAGCGCGATCATGTCGCCGCTGCCGGTGATGACCAGCGGGTTGATCTCGAGCAGGCTGCAGTCGGTTTCGACGTAAACCTTGCAGAGGCCGCTGATGAACTTCATGGCGCTCTTGATCGTGGCGCCTTCCAGACCCAGCTTCTTGCAAAGCTTGCGAACCTGGAACGCATCCGGGCCGCGGCTGGGGTCGAAATGTTCTTTCAGAATCTTTTCGGGGCTGTGGGCGGCGACCTCTTCGATCTCGGTACCACCTTCGGTCGACATCATCAGCACCGGCTTGGCGACGGCTCGATCGAGCACGATCCCCATGTACAGCTCACGGGCGATGTCGCAACCTTCTTCGACGAGCACCTGATTGACCTGCTTCCCTTCGGGACCGGTCTGGATGGTGATCAGCTCTTTGCCGAGCAGGGCCGCGGCGACCGCTTTGGCTTCGTCGGCCGATTTGACCAACACGACGCCCCGTTGATCGGGATTGTCTTTCACCGTCCCCTTGCCGCGTCCGCCGGCATGGATCTGGGCTTTGACGACGGCAATTTTGCCGCCGAGCTCTTCGTACGCCTTGGCCGCCTCTTCGGGCGTCTTAGCGACGATGTTACGCGGGACGGCGACGCCTGCGTCGCGGAGAAGCTGCTTCGCCTGGTATTCGTGAATTTTCATCGACTAAATCCGACTGAGTCGAGGCGTCATGGTGCGGTAAAAGCCGGATTATCGATTCATAACCAAACAGGGTCAACCATAGCGCTTTTGTGGTTAATGAACCTGTCGACATTTTCACGGAAGAATTGGCCGAGCAATCTCGGGGCGCCCTCCGATTTGGCGTCACCCGAAGATTGGCAAGTTTTAGACGCCGAACGGAGTCGTCTTTTTGACCGGACGCAAAGCGAACGTCAGAGCGACCATCGAGAAGATGAAACCGGCGAAAATCAGGCTGGATTGAAAGGCGAGCATCGTAAAGTCTCCGAACTTGGGGGGAAGTTGGGAGACGTATATGGCGAGAGGTGTGCCAAATCTGGAACGGGGCCGAAAAACCGGAAAACAGCCCCTAAATCTTATCCATCCTTCCATCTGAGGCCGATTAAACGCCTATCGCTTCAGCTAGCAGATGTCACTTTGACTTCCACTCTCGCGTTTCGAGACGAAATTGCGACACCTGGCCGCGGAGACAAAAGCCTGGACCGAACTCCCGCGGAGGGAGAGAATTACGGTTACCAGCTTTGTCGCCATGCCGAACCGCGCGTGCCCGCTACTTCGGAGACCATGATGCGCACCCTGCTCTGCCTATTCGCCGTCGCGGCCGCCCAGGCCGGGTTCTACTTCTGGCGACTTCGTCCCAGCAACTTTCGGTGGGACAGCCTGACAGGGATTGCCCTAGTGACGTTGACCATCGTCTTTTGGTCGGGCGTTCTGCAAATCGCCTGGAGGGATAAGAGCGAGCGGCCTGATTCGCCACAGGAAGAGCCCGATTCGCCCAGTGGTGATTTTGCTTGGCGGCGGACCATGATCGCCGTCGTCTTTGCGGCCCTGGGCATCCCGGCAACTTTGTTCACCTGGAACTGGGCACGTCTCCATTCGCATGATGAAGTCGCCCAGTTCTGCTTCGCCACGGGGTTGCCGATTCCAGTTTCACCGCCGACTTACACGGCAGTTGCACCAACCAGCGCCGCAGCACTTTCGCCTCTGCCAAGGTTCGATCCCTTTGTTTATGACGACAAACAATTGGTGGCGCTCAACGACATGCCGATACTGGACAACTCCTTCGATCCCGCGCCATCGCCTGTCGCACCAGACGATTCGTGGCTTTGCTTCAGCTTTACGCCATCGACAAAGATCGCATTACAGCCGTTCTCCTATCCTGGAATGTACCCCAGCTTTTTTTATGAGCACACGCCGCATCCATTGATCAAAAAGCACCACCCGGAATTCTTTTACCGCAACGGCGTCGTAAGCCCATCCTGGGACGAATACGACGCCCCGTTTATCGACACGAGCGATGGGGCGCAGCGCAGCAAAGCGCTAGGTCACGCGATCCAAATGGGTAACGCCGCCCAGGTAAAAGAGCTGATTGACGCCGGCGCTGACCTCGAGGCGATAAGTCCCAACTCGGGGCGAACGCCGCTGGAGGAAGCGGAACTGTGCGGCCAAGGGAAGCTGGTCAAGCTGCTGAAAGAAGCCGGCGCCAAGTAACTGCCTTAATTCGCCACCGGCGTCGCGCGAAAGAGGCGCCTTGGTAGATTATCGACTTTCGCCCAACTACATTGTCACGAATCGGGCTGATCGGCGACGTCCGCCGCTTCGCCCGTTCCCTCTTACTTGAGTCACCCGACCGATGTTGCGCGGATGCGTGTTGGCCTTGCTGCTGCTGGCAGGCCTGATTTGCGGCTACTTTTACTGGCTCAATCAAGTCTTTGAATGGCCTGGCAATATCATCGGCGCTGCGATCGCCGGGCTAGTCGTCTTCTTTTGCCTCGGCGCATTGCAAAACGCCTGGACGGCGTGGCGCGACTCGGCTCGCATCGGCGACATCGACCGCCAAGATCCACTGGAAGACGGCAAGGTAGTCGCGGTCAGCGGGACGATCCATCCAGTGAGTGATCCGCTGATCGCCCCCTTCAGCGGCGAAGAATGCGTGGTCTGCGAATACGACCTGATGAGCCGCGGCCCGGCCGACATGCCCGAACAGGAAACGCAAGGCTCCGACTTCGCCGGTTTCCTGATGGTCCCTTGCGTCATTCGCGGACCGCGCGGCGACGTGCGGATATTCGGCTTTCCTTCGCTCGAAGGCTTTGAAGAACAGTTTGTGCACGGCTACGACGCCGCCCAAAACGCCGCCAACTTTCTCCGCAACACCGAGTTCGAAGATCGCTCTGGCATGAAGCTCGTGAGCCTGCTGAGCGTCTTCGGCGAAGTCTGGTCGGACGAAGATGGACACGTCGAGAAGAACATGCGTCTCGGCAAGCTAACCGCCGACGATCTCTTCCCCCGCGACAAGGACGGCAACCTGCAAAAGCTGGCCCAGTGGGACGCCGAGATTCGCCAGGAAGAAGAAGAGGAAGACTACGACGACGAAGAGGATGAAGACGAAGAAGTGCTGCCGGAAGGATACAGTCCGGAGCTCGTCGTTCCGCGATTGAAAGAGAAACGCGTACCGGTCGGCGCTGAAGTCTGCGCGATCGGCATCTACGACGAGGTCAGTCGCGGCTTGTTGCCTCCGCCGGGGACGATGACTCCTAATCGGTTGATCAAGGGAACCGCCGCCGAGATCGCATCCGGCGCGTTCGGCAAAGTGATCAGCAACATCGTCGGCGCGATCATCTTTCTGGCGATCGTGCATGCGGTGATCTTCGGCGTGATCTGGGCGAATCAAAACAACAGCGAGGAACGAGGGGACCGCGAACGCCGCGCGGTGAACGCCGCTTCGACCGGCAAACTGGAGGAACTCGAAGGACTCGTCTATCGCGGCTTCGACGTGAACTACGTCGACAAAGAGGGACATACCCTGCTGATGATGGCCAACACGCCGGAGATCGCCAAGTATCTGATCGACAAAGGCGCCAACGTCGACGCGGTCGATCCCTCCGGCGATACGGCGATCTGGTTCGCCGCACGTCAGGGGCGAAAGGAGATTGTGAAGCTGCTCCTCGACGCAGGCGTCAAAGAGCCCAACCCGCGCAGCGAAATCACCGGCCGCACCGCCATCGAAGAAGCGACGATGCGCGGCGATCAAGATACCGTGGAGATGATCAACAGCGCGTTACTTCGGAATCGCGATCCGGCGGTTCAAGAGCAAGAACCAAACGGCCAACCCGCCGAAAGTGACCCCGGCAGTTAGCATGACGTCCCAGTCCAAGTAACAGCCGATGCCTACGAGAGCACAGAACAAGATGAGATAAGACATGAGATTTGCGCGTCCTGAAAAGTGACAGTTGCCCATTGGGAAGCCTGTCACACGGACGCGGCAAGTCAAATCGCTACAGGCGGAATCCTGCGAAAAACCGCCACAATGCGACCACGTTTCTACGGCTTTACCGCGTAAACCTTCACGCTCGCTGCGTAGTCGTTCACGTCGTACTTCTTCAGCAGTTCCGCCAGGCGTTCATGAATGCCAGGCTCATTGGAAGGCGTGCAGCAGCCGCTGTCGATGATCGCCAGCGGGTCGTCGCTCATGGTAGGTGAGCAGCAACCTGACTGGTTTTCGACTTTGGCGTAGGCGTTCAGATCGGCGCCGTCGTCAATCACTTCGACCGCGGCGAATCCCGCGTCGAGCAACCCTTGGCGATACTCTTCGATCGGAATCGCGCCGGCGATGCAGCCGACCAAGGCCGAGATATCAGTCGCCAGCTCTTCCGGCAGCGGCTTCTTCAGCGCGATGTCGCTGACGGCGACGCGGCCGCCTGGCTTCAAGATGCGGGCGATCTCGCGAAAGACGGCCGACTTGTCCGGAGCCAGATTGATAACGCAGTTGCTGATCACGCAGTCGGCGCTGATATTGGCCAACGGCATATCGTCGATCGTCGCCAGGTGAAACTCGACGTTCTCCACCGGCAGATCGCTGTTGGCCAAATTCTTGCGAGCCAGATCGATCATCTGCTGCGTCATGTCGATGCCGATCGACTTGCCGGTCGGGCCGACTTTGGCCGCCGCCAAGAAGACGTCGAGACCGCCGCCGCAACCAAGATCGACGACCGTCTCTCCCTCGCGCAGATTGGCGGTCGCGGTCGGATTGCCGCACGACAAACCCATGTTGGCGCCAGCCGGGATCGAGCTGAGCTCTTCCTCGGTGTAACCGAACGCGGCGGCGACCGCTTTGACGCCGGCATGCTCGCTCGACAAGCCGCTGGTTGCGACGGCGCCGTAGTTTGATTTGATTGCGTTGATTTGTTCGTTGGACATGGGGCTTCTCCGTAAGTCAGGCTAGGCGGTCGGCAAGTAGGATGCGATCTTCGTTTTGATCTCGTCCCGTACGCGGCGGAACATGACCATCTTTTCTTCGTCGTCGCCGGTCGCATCGGCCGGATCGTCAAACGGCCAGTGAAGCGTCAGCTTCGCGCCGGGGAATACCGGACAGGCCTCTTTCGCGTTGTCGCAAACGGTCACGACCAGGTCGAACGGTTGATCGGCGAACAGTTCGACATGCTTGCTCTCGTTGGCCGAGATGTCGACGTCGAGCTCCGCCATCGCCCGAACCGCGAGGGGATGAACGTAGCCGGACGGCTTGGAGCCGGCCGACTCGGATTGCCACTCCCCTTCGCTGAGCGACTCGAACAGAGCCTCGGCCATTTGCGAGCGGCAAGAGTTGCCGGTGCACAGCACTAGAACGCGTTTCACGGACATCTCCTTCGCCTTCTTAAAAACTACTACATTCGCTTACGCGAATTTAATGGTTAAAAAAATGTCGCGACCTGCGTGAGATCACGCTAACCGCAACAGTCGCCTTGGCCGCAGGACGACAAATAGTCTTGATCGGCCTGCAGTTGCGGCGATAGCTCAACGCTATCGGCGACGCACTTCAGCAGCGACTTATGAAACTTGCTGACCGGCGGAATCAGCCGGTAGTATTGCCACAACCCTTCCTTGCGAGCCGCGACCAAGCCTGACTTTTTCAGGTAGGCCAAATGTCGCGAAGCCGTCGGCTGCGGCACGTCGAGCACGTTGACCAAATCGCAAACGCACAGCTCTCCCTTGCGCAGCAAATGCAGAATCCGCAGTCTTGTCGGATCCGACAAGGCGCGGAAAGCCAGCTCAGGATTCAGCGTTTGGGGAATGGTTTTCATGCTTCACTAACTATATGCGCGCAGGCGAATATAGAAAAGCCCCCCTCCACGGCTTATCGGCCGCTATTCCCCTTGTTCGACGCTCGTCTCCCAGCCGGCGTATTCTCCTTCGCACTCTCCAGCCAGATCAAACAGCACAAGCACAGCGTTGTTGATCGACGAATAGTCGACCGCAGTAACATGACGCATCATCAGCGCGAAGGGGCATTCCCCTTCCCCGTCGTCCTGCTGCTCCGCCACTTCAAATCCTTCGGCCGTCGCCAAGGTAACGAACGCCGCCCGCTTGTCGGCCGACGGGAAATAGATCCAGTGGGTCACTTCACGCTCGATCTCGCTCTTGTCCCCCGCTTCTTCGAGACTCGCCAGCACGCGTCCGTTTTGAATGAACTGCATCTGCCGCGGATCGGGATAGAGGAATTCAAAATAGATCGACCAATCGTCGTCATCCTGGACGCCGGTTTCGAATTCGTATTCCGTGAAAGGAACCATCGCTTGCGACAGTTGGCTTTCGGCGGCCGTTCCGCTGGCGGCGTAATAATAGAAATCGCGACAACCGCCGGAGGTGTTGCGGCCGACGTAAAGGACGTCCTCCGAATCTTCGATCGCGGCGGACAACGCATCTTCCACTTCGCAAAGACGCTCGTATTCTTCTTGGCTCGAAAGCCCGTCCTCGCGCGGGCTGCGCATGTAGAGTCGCAGATAGGTCATCTGCGTCAGCCCGGCGATCGGCGCCTCTTCAACCAAACCCAGGTCGACCAGGATCGAAGCAGGCTCATCATCGACCAACAGCGGAAAGAAGTCCCAATCGTCGCTCATAGATTCGCCTGTCAGTTGCGGATGCGGAAATAGAAGATTTCCGCCAGATTATCCGCCTAACGAGCGAACGATTCAACGATCTTAAGCCAAGATTTCCTACTTCGGCTGTACCTGGCGGCGATATTCGGATGGGGACATGCCGGTCTTCTTACGAAATGCCGAGCTCATGTACTCGACATGTTCAAAGCCGGTTCGGTCGGCGATGTCGGCCATCGAGAGTTGCGTGTCGCGGAGCAATTGACGCACGCGATCGAGACGAACTTGCACCAGCGCTTCGTGCGGCGTCTTGCCGGCCGCTTCTTTGAAGCGATATTCCAAAACGCGCCGCGACAACGGAACGACCGTCAACACGTCTTGCACGTTGACGCCGTCGCACGCATGTTCGCGAATGAACTGCATCGCGCGGGCGATGATCGGATCTTCGGTCGCCATCACGTCGGAAGATTGGCGCGTCGCGATGCCGAGCGGCGGAATGAAGATTCCTTCGTCGGCGACGTTCTCGCCGTTCATTTGACGATCGAGCAACCGCGCCGCTTCGTAACCGGTCGTGCGCGTGTCGGGAATCACGCTCGAGAGCGGCGGCGAACAAAGATCGCAGAGCAAGCGATCGTTATCGACGCCGATCACCGCCACTTGTTCCGGCACGGCGATTTCCAGTTCGCGGCAGATGTCGAGGACTTGCTGCGCTTTGATGTCGTAACAAGCCATCAGCCCGACCGGCTTCGGCAGCTTGTGCAGCCACTGCGCCATGCGTCGCTTCTCGCGCGTCCACGAATAGGCCTCGCTATCGCGCGACGTCGATTCGAAGATGTGACAGCGGCGCTTCGCCTCTTTCAAACGTTCGACAAAATTCTCTTCGCGCCACTTCGACCAATTGAAGTGAGGTTCGCCGCAGAAGGCGAATTCGCGAAAGCCGCGCTCTAGCAAATGATCGGCGGCGGCACGTGCAATCTGGCCGTCATCGGTTTCGACCCACGGCACGCCGGGCACCAATTGCGCCGCGCTGACGTCAACGACCGGCATCTTAAGCTTTTTCACAACGGCCGCGATTTGCGGAGTCTCGATGCGGACGATTGCGCCGTCTCCGCGCCAACTTTTTAACCACGCCGGCGGCGACGCGCCGCGCTCTTGCTCCGGCAGATAAATCGACCAGGGCTGATGCTCGTGCACATACGAGATAATCCCTTCCAAAAGCCCACGCGCGTACGCATTGGACGTTTCAATCAACAGGGCGACGGTCTTGCGGCGTTTCATGTGCGAACGTTTACCGAAAAGAGGAGCGGCGGAGTTGCCTCCATTGTAGACAGAAAATTGCAGATACTGCTCGCCTTATGTAAAATTCCTCCGATCGCGTTCGCGTTTTCTCCTGGCTTTCATGTGCGCTAGAAGTCAGGTTATAAGAACGGGAAGCAGGCAGTCGCTTGCACCGTGCGCTGCACCTCCATGCATCTTCTCGCCCGAAGGATAATTCGATGAGTACGAAACAGTTCAATGTGGTGATTGTGGGTCTCGGTTTCGGCTCCGAGTTCATTCCGATCTACAAGTGTCACCCGCAAGTCAACATGTACGGGGTCTGCCGGCGAAACGAAGCGGAAATGCACAAAATCGCCGACGCCTTTGAAATCGAAAAGCGGTACACCACCTACGACGAGGTGCTGGCCGACCCGAACGTCGACTTCGTCCATATCAATTCGCCGATTCCGGATCACGGCTGGATGTCGCTCAAGGCGCTCGACGCCGGCAAGCACGTCATGTGCACCGTGCCGATGGCGACGACCATCGAAGAGTGCCGCCAGATTGTGGAGAAAGTCGCTGAGACTGGTTTGAAATACATGATGGCCGAAACGGTCGTCTACAGCCGCGAATTTCTCTTCATCAAAGACCTGTACGAGAAGGGTGAACTGGGCGATATTCAATATATGGCCGCCTCGCATCCGCAGGACATGGAAGGTTGGCCCGAATACTGGGAACGGATGATCCCGATGCACTATGCGACGCACGTCGTCAGTCCGGTGCTGGGACTCATGAACAGCCGCGCTGAGTACGTTAGCTGCTTCGGCTCTGGCGTGATTTCTCCGGAACTCGCCGAGAAGTCGGGCAATCAGTACGCCGTCGAGTCCTGCCACATCAAGCTGAAAGATAGCCCGGTCGCCGCCCACATCTGGCGGTTCCTGTTCGACACGGCTCGCCAGTATCGCGAAAGCTTCGACGTCTACGGCGCCAAGAAGAGCTTTGAGTGGGCGCTGATCGAAGGGGAAGAGCATGTGCTCCACACGGCGAAAAAGCCGGAGCACGAAATCGCCCAGCGGATCACGGTGCCCGATTTCGCCAGCCGTTTGCCGGCCGAGATCCAGAAGTTCACCACCGCGATTCAAGACGTCGAACACTTGTCGTTCATTCAAGGCGCCGGCCATGGCGGATCGCACCCGCACCTGGCCCATGAGTTCGCCAGCGCCCTGGCCGAAGATCGCGATCCGTGGCCGAACGCCGTGATCAGCGCCAACTGGACCTGCGTCGGTTTGTGTGCTCATCAGTCGACCAAACAGGGAGGCGAGATCGTTCGCCTGCCTGACTTCACGCTCGCCTAGTTGGCCAGCGTGCTGCGGTTCTATTGATAATTTCCCTTCACCCAAGCGCCTGTCGACTCTGCGGCAGGCGTTCAGGCCGGAGTTTCGCCGTGATTCGATTGCTCGCCGCCTCTTTGTTGTTCCTCTCGCTGTTAAGTCCCCTCGCCCGCGCCGCGGACGATTCGCCGATTCGGATCTTGTTCCTCGGCGACCAGGGACATCACCGCCCCGCCGATCGCGCCGCCCAGATGATTCCGGCGATGAAAGAGCGCGGCATTAACATCGAATACACCGAAGACGTCAACGCCCTCAACAAAGAACGGCTCAGCCGTTATGACGGGCTGATGATCTACGCGAACATCGAAGAGATCTCGCCCGATCAGGAAGCGGCGCTGCTGGACTACGTCGCCAAAGGGGGCGCTCTGATCCCGCTCCACTGTGCGACCTACTGCTTCCTTAACTCGCCGGCTTACGTCGATCTGGTCGGCGGCCAGTTCCAGAAACATGGGGGCGAAGTCTTCAGCACGGTAATCGCCGAGCCGAACCATCCGATCATGAAAGGCTTCCACGGCTTCCAAAGCTGGGACGAAACCTACATCCACCATCGACACAATGAGCAAAACCGAACCGTGCTCGAATACCGCGTGAAAGGGGGTCAGGCCGATGGAAAGACGCAGGAACCGTGGACCTGGATCCGCACGCAAGGGGCTGGCCGCGTCTTCTACACGGCGTGGGGACATGACGCCCGGACCTGGGGCAATCCTGGCTTTTTGAACCTGGTCGAACGAGGCGTTCGCTGGGCGACCAAGCATGATCCGAGCGTTGTGCCGGACTTCTACGACACGTCGCGGTTCGATCCGCCGCAAATGACGATGGTTCCGGCCGACGCCGCCAAATTCGACTACATCGACGTTGGCGCCAAGATCCCGAACTACACTCCCAGCGATACCTGGGGCGTGCAAGCCGATCCGCTGACCAAGATGCAGCTTCCGCTGCCGGCCAAAGACTCGATGACCCACATGATCAATCCAGTCGACTTCTCGATCGAACTCTACGCCGCCGATCCGGAACTAGGGGGCAAGCCGATCGGGATGAACTGGGACGAACAAGGTCGTCTCTGGGTCTGCGAAACGCTCGACTATCCGAACGAACTGCAGCCGAACAACCGCGGTCGCGATCGCATCCGCATCTGCGAAGATACCGACGGCGACGGCAAGGCCGACAAGTATACGATCTTCGCCGAGAACCTGAGCATTCCGACTTCAATCCTGCCGTATCGCGGCGGCGCCATCGTGCAGAACGGCACCGAAACGCTCTTCCTGAAAGACACCAACGGCGACGGCAAAGCGGACGTTCGCAAGCCGATCATCACCAACTGGACTCTCGGCGACACGCACGGCGGCGTCAGCAACCTCCACTACGGTCTGGATAACTGGATCTGGGGGATGCAGGGGTACAACGACTCGGCCCCGGTGATCAACGGCCAAAAGCAGCCGAACTTCCGCATGGGCTTCTTCCGCTTCCGTTTGGACGATCAAGATCCGCCGAACGTGACCGACCTGGAGTTCATCCGCTCGACCGACAACAACACTTGGGGCCTCGGGATCAGCGAAGAAGGAATCATCTTCGGCTCGACCGCCAACCGCAATCCGAGCGTCTACATGCCGATCGCCAACCGCTACTACGAACAAGTGCGTGGTTGGGGACCGAGCCGACTTGGCACGATCGCCGACACCTATCTGTTCAAGCCGATTACCGACAAGATCCGTCAGGTCGACCAGCATGGCGGCTACACCGCCGGCGCCGGCCATGATCTTTACACCGCTCGCGTCTATCCGGAGCAATGGTGGAACAAAACCGCCTTCGTCTGCGGCCCGACCGGCAAGCTGATCGGGACCTTCGTCATGACGCCGGACGGCTCGGACTTCCATTCGACTAGCCCGCTGAACCTGGTCGCCAGCGATGACGAGTGGACTGCGCCGATCGTCGCCCAGGTTGGTCCCGACGGCAACGTCTGGTTCCTTGACTGGTACAACTACATCGTGCAGCACAACCCGACGCCGCACGGCTTCAAGACCGGTAAAGGCGCCGCGTACGAGTCGGACCTGCGTGACAAAAAGCATGGCCGCGTCTATCGCGTCGCCTACGACAAAGCGGACAAAGACGCCAACCCGGCGATCAATCTGAAAGACGCCGATGCCAGCGTCCTGCTCGCTGGGCTCAAGCACCCGAATATGCAGTGGCGCCTGCATGCTCAGCGTTTGCTGATCGATCGCGCCCAACGCGACGTCGTGCCGCAGTTGATTCAGATGACGCTCGATCCGGAAACCGATGCGATCGGCCTGAACGTCGGAGCGATTCACGCTCTCTGGACGCTCGAGGGACTCGGCGTGTTGGCCGATCCGAGCCAGACTGCCGCGCAAAACGCGGTGGTGAAGGCGCTGAAGCATCGTTCGCCGGGCGTTCGCCGCAACGCGCTCGCCGTGTTGCCGCCGACCGACGCTTCGACTGCGGCGATTCTCGCCAGCGGAACGCTCAACGACGCTGACGCCCAGGTTCGCCTGGCCGCGCTGTTGGCCTTATCCGACATGCCCTCCAACAGCGAAGCGGGCGCCGCGCTCGCCAAGCTCGCGACCGACGCCAAATTGATGAGCGATCGTTGGCTTCCGGATGCGTTGACCTCGGCCGCGGCTCGACATGCGGTCGGCTTCCTGCCGCAGATCGCCGCCAACGATCAGTTGCCCGGCGACAAAGCGATCGGCATTACCACGATCGTTTCGGAGCATCTCTCGCGCGGCAAATTGACGGCGGCCCAGTTGGACACGCTGCTTGCCGGCCTGAAGGATGCGGATGAATCGATCCTGAGCGCCGTGATCGGCGGTTTGAACAAAGGTTGGCCGCGCGATTACAAGATTGACGCCTCCCCGGCCACCACTGCCGCCGCCGGCGCCGTGGTGGAAAAGGCGCCGATTTCCGCCAAGGCGGCTCTGATTCGCCTGGCTGGCAACTGGAACGGCGTCGACCTGCAGTCTTACGCCGACAAAGTGGCCGACCAACTGCTGAGCGTCGTCGAAGATGAAGACGCCAGCGAAGCGGATCGGATCGCCGCCGCTCGCCAGGCGGTTGAATTCATGGCTGACGACATGCGTCCGGTCGACGTGATCTTGGAAGTGGTCGGTCCGCACGCTACGCCGAAGTTGAACGAAGGGCTCCTTTCGGCTCTGTCGGCCAGCACGGCCGATGCGACCGGCGAAGCCTTGGCCGAAGCCGCTTCGACGATGACTCCGGCGATGCGAGACGCGGCGATTCGCGTCTTGCTCTCGCGGGCTGCGACGACCAGCGACCTGGTCAACGCCCTGGAAGCCGGCGACCTTGCGTTCAATGACTTGAAACTCGACCAGCGTCAAGCGTTGGCCGATCACCCCGACGCCAAGATTCGCGAGCGAGCTCGTAAACTGCTGGCCATGGGCGGCGGTCTGCCGAACGCCGACCGTGAAGCGGTGCTGCATGATTTGCTCGCGATCGCCGAAATCAAAGGGGATGCGAAGCATGGCCTGGAGCTGTTCAAGAAGCATTGCTCGAAGTGCCACAAGCATAGCGGCGAAGGGAGCGAAGTTGGTCCGGATCTGACCGGCATGGCGGTTCACCCGAAGGCGGAACTGCTGACCAACATCATCGACCCCAGCCGGAGCGTCGAAGGGAACTTCCGCACTTACACCGTGATGACGATCGACGGCAAGCTGTTGACCGGCATGCTGGCGGGCGAATCGCGAACCGCGATCGAAATCATCGACGCCGAAGCGAAGAAGCACCAGCTGGCTCGCGAAGATATCGAGGAACTGGTCTCGTCGCGCAAGTCGCTGATGCCGGACGGTTTTGAAAAGCAGATGACTCGCCAGGAACTGACCGACCTGCTGGAGTTTTTGACCAGCAAAGGCAAGTTCGTTCCGCTGCCGTTGGATCGCGTTGCGACGATCACCAGCAACAAGGGAATGTTCTACAGCACCGACAACCCGACCGAAACGCTCCGCTTGAGCGACTGGTCGCCGAAGACGGTCGAAGGAGTTCCGTTCGTCCCGGTCAATCCGACCGGCGACAAGCCGAACGTCGTCATGCTGAAGAGCAAGAACGCACCGGTACCGTCGACGATGCCGAATTCGGTCACATTGCCGCTGCATGCTCCGGCCAAAGCGATTCACCTTCTCAGCGGCATTAGCGGCTGGGGAGCGCCCTACGACGGCACGAAGACGACGGCGATGATCGTCCGCATTCACTACGCCGACGGCAAGACCGAAGACGTGGAACTGAAGAACGGGCTCCACTTCGCTGATTACATCCGCAGAGTCGAAGTCCCTGACTCGAAGTTCGCATTCTCCTTCGAAGGGGGACAACAGATTCGGTACATCAAGGTCGAGCCGAAGCGAACCGCAGAAATCGCCGAGATCGAACTGGTGAAAGGCCCGCACCCGAGCGCCCCAATCGTGATGGCGATAACGGCGGAACAACCGGATGTTAAGGCGGAGTAGAAGTCCTATGCTCAAAGGTTCGCGCCATCGTAGCCCGAGGCGCGAGCCGAGGGAATACGGCGTCCATCACTTACGATCCTGCGCATCGCGCACGTAAACAACGGCCGATTCTAAGCTAGTCTGGTCATACAAATACCGCCCACTTCCGCGTTCCGACCACCAAGTGCGGCGTTGGTATTGTTCATTCAATCTACGTGTCGTCCATTGCTTAAGCTGCCTCAAGACTTCATGTGGCGAGGACTTGCAATGGACGACGACATGAACGTGATTCGATCGACAATTGACCGCAAGCAAGGTCCAATCGCGAATCTCGCAATGTTCGCGAATCGTATGTTCAACAAGAGCTCGTTGTGGCTGCGCTAAATGCACGACGGTTTCTTTCATGATTCGGGCGGCAGCTCGATGACGCGACTGATCAGGTAATTGATCTCCACGTCGTCTCTGCGTCCAACCTCGCTTGTCGCCAGGCAACCACGTCCCATAGGCGGTCCATGTGAGCAAGTAGCCCAACACATCAGGCGCCGGCGGACCAGACGAATCATTCGAACGCATGGCAGTTTCTCCAGATGGGCTCGAACAACTGAGCGATCGTAAGTTTAGCGACGTCGGAACCGTGTGGCACGTGATTTCGGGGAACAATACGCATTCCCTCGGCTTGCGCCTCGGGCTACGATAGCGCCGCCAACTTACTTCCCCAACATGCTTCTCAATCGCTGCCGATAGTACTGCACCCCCGGCACAAAGAAGCAAAGGGACGCCACCACGCCGTAGATCAAATGGGCGTACAGCGGGAACATCGCCATCGGGATCGCGATCAGGAATAAAATGCCGGCTTGGATGTAGAACCAACCGGTGAGGATCCCTCCCTTGATGAAGAAGAGCATCCCGGTGATGACCGCCAGGATGGGCGAGAGTTCGACCGGGGCCATTCCCATCACCGCTTCGATGGGAAAGAGCGCAACGACGCCGATCATGCCGGCGCCCCAGACATGGGCGATCTGTCGTTCGACGAAAGTGACCGGTCCCATTCTTCGCCGCAGTCCCCAGAAGATAAACGCCCACGCGCCGGCGATCACCGTCCAGATAAAGACGTAATGCCACCGCGTCGTGTCGCCGATCCACTGCAGACCGAAGGTCGCCAGCGACATCGCGAACAAGACCAGGCTATGCCAGATCCAAAGCAAGCCCCAGTTCTCCAGCACTTGGGCATGATGCGTTTCGCGAAAGAGTCGCGACACGATCTGCCCGAACCGACCGCTGCGGGCCGAAATCGACTCGTCATGCAGATAGGCGTTCAAGTCGCGGGAAAGAGCGTCGGCGCTTCCATACCGCAAATCAATCGGCTTCTGTAAACAGCGAAGTGCGATCATCTCCAAGTCGCGATCAACCTTCGGATTGATCTCGCGCGGCGGCGGAGGGTCTTGCTCCAGCACTTTCAACACGACGTCGACCGGTGAATCCCCTTGAAACGGCGGCCGCCCGGTGAGCATCGCGTAGAGAATCGTCCCCAAGCTATAAACGTCGCTGACCGGTCCGATCCGACCACGATTGCCGGCCGCTTGTTCCGGCGCCATGTAGGTCGGCGTCCCGAGAATGGCGCCGGTTCGCGTCAGGTCGATGCCGTCGCTGGTTCGCTTCGCCAACCCAAAATCGGTCACCAGCGGGCGTCCAGATTCGTCGAGCAAAATGTTTGATGGTTTCAGGTCGCGGTGGAGCACCCCTTGCTGATGGGCGCAGTGCACCGCGTCGGCGACTTGTTTGAGCAGCATCGCCGTTTCTCGCGGCGGCATCGGTCCGCGGGCAATCCGATCCGACAGCGTTTCCCCCTGCACGTATTTCATGGTGAAGTAGCAGCGGCGATCGATTTCCCCCACTTCGTAGATCGGCACGATCGTTGGATGTTCGATCCGCGCGGCCGCTTCCGCTTCGCTGCGAAACCGGGCCTGATCTTCGCTCGAAGCAAGACGATCGCGCAGCACCATCTTTACGGCGACGATCCGATCGAGACTCTTTTGCTTCGCGCGATAGACGATCCCCATCCCGCCGCGACCAATTTCTTCGAGCAACAAATAGTCGCCGAAATCGGCCGGCAGCGCCAGCGGCGAAAGATTACCGCTCGACGAACCAGCCGAACCGCTGGCGCTTTGCGTCATGTCGATGTCGCTGCGAATCTGCGTCGCGACTGCGTCGGCTAACATGACCGCGCCCCATAGCTCGCGCAGATCGCTCGCCAGATCGGGATGCGACGCAGTGACCTGATCGAGATCGACCGACTCGCCGGCCTGCACCTTGGCGGTGAGTTGATCGATCAAAGCGGCAAGTCGCTCGTCGCGCTGGTCGGCGTCTTCGATCATGAATATCTACTCGCCGGTCGGCTCTCCCAACAACCCTCGCAACCGACGCAAGGCGCGTAGGTAACGCATGCTGGCGGCGGCGGCCGACAAACCAAGCGCCGCGGCGACTTCCTGGTTCGAGAGCTGTTCAAAGTGGCGCATCACCACCACTTCGCGGTCTTGTTCATCGAGCTGCGCGATCGCCTGCTCGAAGCGGGCCTGCAGTTCGCTCATCGTGGCGGCCGCGGCCGGAGTCATTTCGCCATCGCAGATTTGGGCGATGATGTTGATCGAAGACTGATCGACGTTAACCGGCGTCGCAATGTTTTGCTCCAGGTCGACGCTCCGCTTTTGCGAGCCGCGATGGCGGCGATGGGCGTCGATGATCCGGTCCTGGGCTAGATGCCGCAGCCAGAGATGAAACGGCATCACCGGGTTGGCCATATAGTCGGCCAGGCGGCGATTGGCCTCGACCAGGACGTCTTGAACGACATCACTGGCGTCGACCCGGCGGCGGATTTTGCGATCCAATCGCATCTCAACCATCCGGCGCAGCGAGTCGCGATGCCGCTCGAGGAGCTTATCTCGGGCATCAGAGTCGCCCTCTTTGGCGTCCTGGATCAGTTGTTCCGTCTTTTCGGCTTCAGGCCACATGGGTTTAATTATCGTCAGGATTGGGGGGAAACCGCAAGAATGACCCCTTTTCAGGCCAAACAAGGGGTAATTGTCGACCAGAATGCGTCACTGACTGGCGATTTCGGTCAAAATAACTGAAAATCGTCTCCGCGGCGAAATCTGGCCGCATCCAGCAGTCGTCTAACAGGTGAAGGGCGAAACGTGGCGAAGCTCGGTCAAGGGAACAAAACTCGGACCTGCCGGAAACAGCAGGAATCGTTGGAGGACGTGTTCGCGCGCCTCCACGGCGAGTTATTGGGAGCCTTGTACCACCTCCTAGGCAATATGGAGGATGCCCGCGACGCCCTGCAAGACTCCTTCATCAAATGCTGGCGGAACCAAGACAAACTGCCCGAAATTGAAAATGTACGCGCCTGGATTTTCCGAATTGCGATCAATACCGGTCGCGATCATCGTGAAAGCGCCTGGCGCCGCAAGCGCCAGCATTTAGCCTCGGAAGAAGAAACGGTCGTCAGTCCGCACGCTTCGCCAGAGAAGAAGGTGGAGCAAGCCGAGCAGATCGACCGGATGCGGCTTGCCGTGATGGAGCTGCGAGACGAAGAACGGGAAGTGTTCCTGCTTCGTCAGAACGGTGACATGACGTATGACGAGATCGCCGTAGCGTTGGACATCCCCTCCGGTACGGTCAAAACCCGAATGCGGATGGCCCTGGAAAAGCTTCGCACGATCCTGGCTCCCACCAAGGCCGACGCGCCGCATTAAGAACCCCGCCCCCTGGAGTTCCCGTTAAGGAAGTTCGCCTACCAGCGTTTACCTCACGATAGTTCGATGACCGATCACGACGAAAACCGACAACAACTGCTCGAGCTGATTTACGGCTTGCTCTCCGCTGAAGAAGCGTCGCAGCTGGCTAGCCGTATCGGTAGAGATCCGGAGCTTGCCCGGGCCTACGCCGAAATGAAAGAGCAGACCGATTTGTTAGCGTCGGCCGTTCGAATGCCAGTGGCGCCGATGCCCGACTTCGCCGCCTGGAAGAAACTGGCGAAAGAAGAAGAACGGGTCGAACGCTCGCGATCGATGGGGGGATTCGTCCGGACAATGCAGGCGTTCACCGCGCTCGCCGCCGCCGTGTTAATCTTGGCCAGCGCCGCCGCGGTCGTGATGAACCAACCCAGCCACGTGGCGATGAGCACGTCGGAATCAGCCCCTGCCGTTGACGCCGCCGTCGACGCCGATAGCGACGCCGTTACCATGGCGGGGATGCGTTCGTCGGCGATTGAGCTGGAAGTCGCCGGTCCGCGCGTTTTGAACAGCGAAGTCTCCAATCGATTCGCCGTTTCGATTCGCAACGAAGCTCGCGCGACGGATCCCGCGGAAATCACCTACAACTTCATCTCGCCGCAAGGTGAAACGGTCGCCGCCGGCAAGCAGATCGCTAACAACGGCGTGGCGAAGTTTGAACTGCCGGCTGATCAGGCGCTCAGCGACCTCACGCTTGAAGTCAAAGCGAAGCAAGGGCGCGAATTGGTCGAGGTCAAATCGCCGCAACTCGCCGCCGCTCCTCCGGCGACGGTCACCTCGCTGGCGCTCGATCGCCCGCTCGTTCGCGCCGGCGATATCATCCGTTGGCGCAGCAACACGCTGACCAGCCAGACGCAACAACCGGTCGACGGGCCGGTCGAATTTGACATCCTCGATCCGCAGCAAAAGCGGGTCGCCGGCTTCGTCGATCAGGGAGAAACGCGTCAAGGCGTCGCCGCCAGCATGTGGGCTTTGCCGCCGGACGTCGTCGCGGGGAATTATTCGCTGATCGCCAAAAACGCCGACGGCGTCGCCGACGTCACCCGGTTCCAGGTCGATCCGCTGGCGCCTCCGGTCTGGAACGCACGGCTCAATTTCGCTCGCGACTGGTTCGCTCCCGGCGAAGAGATCGCGGCGTCGCTGCAATTGCAGACTCAAACGGGACAACCGCTCGCCAACCAGAAGCTGCAGATGCTGCAGATCGTCGACGGCCAAATCATCGACCAGCCGCAAGAGATTGAAACGTCAAAAGATGGCGAAGCGAACGTCAAGCTGCAACTAGCCGGCAGCGCCGCGGCGAACGTGACGCATCACCTCTATTTCGCTAACGCTGATCAAAGCTGGGCGTACGCGGCGCCGATTCCGCTGGAGCCGCAAACGGTCGACGTCAACTTCTATCCGGAAGGGGGCAATTTAGTCGCCGGGCTCAACAATCGCGTTTACTTTCATGCCGCCGACGCCAACGGCAAGCCAATCGAGCTGAAAGGCGCCATCGTCAACGACCGAGAAGAAGTGATTGCCCAGGCCGAAACGAAATATCGCGGCCGCGGCCAGTTCGACTTTACTCCGCAGCCGGACCAAAACTATCGCCTGACCGCTGATCTCGGCGAGAACATGGTGGTCGCTGATTTGCCGACCCCGAGCGCAACCGACGTGGCGACGATCAAAGTTCCCGATCCAGTCATTAATGCCGACGAGCCGCTGGAAGTGGAAGTGGTCAGCCGCGACGCCAATCAGCGATATGGACTGGCCTACTACAACAACGGCGCCTTGGTAACGCAGCAGTTCTTCGCCGTTCCGCAAACGCTGAAGTCGACCCGCGTTCGTTTGGACGTGCCGGCCGAAATCGCCGGCGCCGGCGAAGTGACGCTGTACGCCGCCGACCAATCAGGCCAGGTGAAGCCGCTCGCCGAACGAATGGTCTTCCGCCGACCGCAACGCCAGCTGCAAATTGAAACCGCTGATCTGCAGGACGAATACGCCGCAGGCGATCACGTCAACATTCAAGTCGCCACCAAAGATGAAGCGGGGCAGCCGACTTCGGCAGCTCTCGGCGTCGCCGTCGTCAACGAAAACGCCTTCGTCCACACCACGCAACAATCGCCAACGCTCCTCGCCGCACAACTACTGACCAAGCGGCTCCAGCGTCCAGAGGAACTACAAGATCCGCAAGCGCTCCTCCGTGACGACGATGCAGCCGAGAAAGAGCTCGACTACATCCTGGCGACCGACGGTTGGCGGCAATTTGTGAAAGCCGACAATCGTGGCTTTTACGACGATAATCGACAAGCCGTGCCGGCCGCAGAGTTGGCCGCGATGTCGAGCGGATTCGCCACCGGTGTGGACGAAGCGATCACCGAGTTGCCGATCTTGCTGCTCAAGAATAAAGTCGCTCCGGCCGCGGAGAAGTTTGCGAAGTCGACTCGCGCAAAAGCGCCCGTGGCTACGGTTCGCCCCAGCGTCAATCTGACGCCATGGGTCTTCGCCGCTGCAGTCGCCACGATGTTCGGTCTGATCCTATTGGTGATGCTGAAATCGGCTGGACCTGCCTGGTTCTGGGGACCTGCGATCGCGTTCGCTTCGGTCGCGGTCGTCGCAATCGCCATTTTGAATCTGTCGGCGCTGGAAAGCAGTTCTCTGATCACCGGCGATCAGGTCGCGATACGCAGTGCGCCGCAAGCTCCGGCGCCGCTTCCGACGGCCGCTCCTTCGTCCGCTTATCCCAACGTGACCGCGGAATCGGTCATGTCCGAAATGGCCGACGTGGAATTGGAAGGAATGCCGGTCGGCGCGATGGGCGGGGAGAAGAAAATGGCGACCGCGCAAACGCAAGATCGTGCTCACGAAGAAGCGGAAGTAGAAGAACTCAAGATGCAGGAGTTTGAGCCCCTCTCTGAATCCGCGATGAAGCCCAAGGCTGCCGAAGCCAAGGTGGAGCAACTCGCCGAATCGGGTAGTCTACCTGAAATGTCAGCCAGGCCTATGGCGGCGCCGCTCGAAACGGCCCCGGCTCCTCCGATGGCCGCCGCTCCAGCCTCAGAACCGGTGGCCCCGGCGATCGCGAATCCAACTCCGGCGCTCAATTCGATGGAGGAACGGAAACTCGACGAAACGATGCGGCAGCGGGAAATCGCCAGCGGCGCGGCGGAAGCGAAGAAAGAATCGTCCTCACGACTATCCGGAGATATTGCGCCTCCTGCGCCAATGATGGACTCGATGGGCGCCGCTCGCCCAACTGACGACGCGATGCTCCGCAGCGATTACGCCGGCAATTCGCAAGCTCGCTATTCGCTGTCCGACCAGAAGTCGAATCGTGCGTTAGGACAATTGCAACAACGTCGCGGCGCGGCCAATTCGTCGGGGGTGGAGCAAGAACTGTTGAACCGCAACCAGGCGATCGGCGCCACCGAATATGGTCTCCGCAAGGCGGCCTCGCAGCAGTCGGGCTTCGCCCAGCAGGATCAACAGCAGATGCAAAGCGCCGCCGGCGGTTATGGCGGTGGATTCGGCGGAGGCCAGACTCGCGGAGGCATGGAGTTCGCCGCTCCCGGAGCGGGGGGCCAACCTGCTAACGCGCCCGCGCAGACGCCAGCGCCGGGAATGATGCTCTCGCGCGGCGCCAAGCCGCCGACGCAAGCGGAAGAGCCGGCCGCGAACCTCAATGACAAAGGCGCCGCCGAGAAACAACAAGCCAAAGACTTCTACTACCGCGCTTACGCGTACGGCGACGCCGACAAACGTGATAACGATGGTTTGCGCGGACCAGAACCGGCCCCGGAGACGATCTACTGGGCGCCGTTGGTTCAAACCGACGTAAGCGGAGCCGCGACCCTCACCTTCCAACTGCCAAAAGAGCCGGGCAAGTATCGGATTACGATCGACGCCGTCGGCGACGGTCGCATCGGCTCGGTTCGCGAGAGCTTTTCGACGCAGCCGGTTTCCGACAGCGCAACGCCCCCGCCGACGAAGAAGGCGAGCAAGTAACCTCTACGCTTCGGTCATAACCGGAGGCGACTTCTTCCGCTCTTTCTCGGGCGAAAGATTCTTGACGTAGCCATGCGATCGGAACCACTCCCACGCGTCGACGATCGACTGGCTCGCCGGGCGGACCTGATAGCCAAGCTCTTCTTCCGCGCGACGGCTGGAATAGTAGTGGTAGACGCTCGACATCTGGAGAGCCGCCGAGTTGACTCCTCCCTCGGTCCCAGACACCTTCGACCAGATATCGCCAACCACGCCGGCGCCGATCGCAATCAGCGGCCCCATCCGGCAAATCGGTTTGATGTTGCCGGCGACTTCCGCGAACTGCTTCCACAGTTCCAGGTAAGTCATGTTCTCGCCGCCTAGGATGTAATTGGCGCCGCAGCGTCCCTTTTCGGCGGCCGCCACGATTCCGGTCGCTACGTCACGGACGTCGCAGACGGTCGTACCGCCGCGCGGGGCCATGATCGGTTTTCCTTTCACCACTTCCAGCAGCATGCGACCGCTAGAAGGTTTCCAATCCCACGGGCCAAGCATGTAGCCAGGATTGATGATCACCGCGTGCAGACCTCGCTCGATCTGGCGCCGCACTTCGACCTCGGCGGCCGCCTTCGTCACGACGTAGGGAATCGGAGGATTCTGGACGTAGATCGTCTCTTCGTCGGCCGCTTTGTTATGGAGCCCGGCGCCGAGAGCGTCGACGCTCGATACGTGCACCAGCTTGGCGCCTGCCTCGCGAGTCGCTTCGGCGATGTTCTTCGTGCCGCCGACGTTGACCTTTTCCGAACGTTCTTTCCCCGTCCAACCGATGTGAACGTTGCCGGCGCTATGGATGACGAGATCGACTCCCTGCATCGCGGCGTGGAGACTTTCACGATCACAGACGTCGCCGTGGACGATCTCCACGTCGAGCCCTTCGAGCGGACGCGTTTCGTACTCGGGTCGAACGACCACGCGCACTTTTCGCCCCTCGCCAAGCAGTAGCCTGACTACATTATTGCCGACCAGGCCGGTCGAGCCGGTAACAAGAACGGTCAAAGCGATTTCTCCCGAAAGTCACGCAGAACATCGGAAAATAGCTCACAGTGTCGCTAGATAATAATTACCGCTCCCCCAAAAGGCTAGATTTTTTCGATTACTTTGGCGATTGCGCCGGTTGTGACAGGAGCTGATAGCGTCGCGGCCGCCGCCCCAATCTGCGCTGCGCCCAACGGATCCGCCCCCGCGATGGCCGCCGCCGCAATCGCAGCCAGGACGCAGTGCGGCGAAAACTCGGTTGACCTCTTCACCCGAACTAATGCGGCCGGAGCCCCCGGCGATGCGACGATCAGGCCATCATCGCTCTGCAGGAAGTAGGTTTCGCGGTGCTCGGTCGCGGCGGCGGCTACCCCTTCCAAGCCGCCTTCCACGAGCGAATTGGCCAGTTCGCCCGGCTCTACGTACCGCCAACAACCGGCATATTGCCCGAGCGGAGCGCCGCTCCAGACGACCAGCCGTTTGCGCTTTTCCTGCTCGGCGATGCTCCGCACAACGCGGCGGAGTTCGTCATCCACGATCCCCGCTTCCTGCTCCCCCGCCTGATCGACCACGATCAGCCCGTCATGCTGACGACTCGCGACTCGCAATTGCATTTGCAGCGGCAGCGACAGGGATTCATCCAGTGGACCGTCATGTCGCAATCGCCACTGACGCACGACGTCCCCTTCGTAAATCTGGTAGTCGACTGGCGTCGTCCAGCGCCGGTCAATCTGCAGATAGTCGGTCGAAAAAGTGAGCTCCGCGAAATGCTGTTTCAGGTCGAACCAGACCCCGTCATCTCCCACCACGGTGACCGCGACCCGCAGTTGAACCGTCAGGTCATTCAGCGCCGAAAGGACCAGCCCGATGCCGCCGACAGAGTCTTCTTCCTTCGCGACGAGCCCATCATCAGAGACCTGCAGCGTGCGACGCAGGGTCAAATCGCCAGCCACGGCGATGCGTAGTCGCCAGAACAGACTGATCACGTCTCGGAGTGCAGCGATGTCGACCAACGCAAAATCTCGTCAAAATGGGGATATATTCGCATTTGGCCGTCTTCCGGGGGGCCGACGGCTCTCAATTGATTCTACAACTTCTCTTGTGACCGGCAGAAGCCTATGAGAAACTGAAGGGGCCCGCCTTTCCTCCTACCGCAGGTACGCCGCATGCCCGGCCTCCCCCTGATCACGTTGCTTCTCGCCTCCGCTGTTATCGGCGCCGAATCTCTCGATCTAAAGCGCGCCGACCTTCGCCATCCGCAACGTTTGGCGATGTCGAGCGGCGGCGATCGCTTGTTGACCGCCAACCGCAACAGCGGCAGCGTCTCGCTGATCGACCTGGAGAAGCGGGAGACAGTTGGTGAGTTCCGCGTCGGCCAAAGCGTCACGTCGCTCACTTCGCTGCCAAATGATCACTACCTGCTGACCGATCCGGTCGCCCATGAAGTGATTGAAATCGCTTTGGTCGACGACCAGGTCTCGGTCGTTTCACGGTGCGCCGTTCCTCCCTATCCGCAGCGCACCGCCGCCTCGGAGGATGGCCAGACGATCTACGTCACTTCCCTCTGGCCGAAGCAAGTGACGCGGCTCGAAAAAGCTGCAGACCAGTGGCGCGAGACGAAACGGATCACCCTCCCCTTCGCACCGCGCGAGTTGCTCCTTTTGCCGCAGCGCGACACGCTGATCGTCGCCGACGGGTTCGGCGGCAACCTGGCGGCCCTGGCCAGCGGAGATCTGTCGGTTCAGGCGATCAATCAATTTCCGGCTCACAACATCCAACGTCTCCACCCGGCCGACGATGGAAATAGCGTCGCTCTCGCCCATCAAATGCTCAGCGAGTTGGCCTACACCAACGACAACGACATCCACTGGGGCCTGGTGATGACCAACGATATTCGTTGGCTGATGGTCGACGCGTTAGTCAAGCAAGATTCCAATCTGTACGAAGGGAATCGGATGCACTCGATCGGCGAACCCGGCGTCGGCAGCGGCGACCCGACCGGCATCGCGATCGCGTCAAACGACGACTACGCCGTTGCGATGGGCGCGACCAACCAAGTCGCCATCGGCAAAGATCACGCCTACGGCATCTGGCGCGTCAAAGTCGGCGCCCGACCGACCGATGTGATTTTCTCGGCCGATGAGCAACTGGTTTACGCCGCCGACTCGCTCGACGATACGATCTCGATCGTCGACGTGAAAAAGCGAGAGCGAGTCGGCGTGATTTCGCTTGGCCCGGTTCGCGAGCGGACCCCAGCCGAACATGGCGAGCGGATCTTCTATCGCGGGCTATCGCTCGAAGGTTGGATGTCTTGCCACAGTTGCCACACCGACGGACATGCCAACGGCCTGGCTAATGACAATCTAAGTGACGAATCGTACGGCGCGCCAAAGCGGATTCTGTCGCTCCTCGGCCAGCGCGACACGGCGCCGTATGGCTGGCTCGGCAAGAAGGCGACGTTCCAGGAGCAAATCCACAAGTCGATCGTCGAAACGATGCGAGGGGAAGACATCACCGACGAACAAGCGGATCACCTGGCCGCCTTTCTGGAAACGCTGACCGTGCCGCCACCGATCGACGAGCTGCAAGGAACCCGCGACGACGCCCAAGTCGCCGCCGGCAAAGCGCTCTTCACCGAACTGAGCTGCGTTCAGTGCCACGCTCCGCCGACCTACACCACGCCCGAGACGTATGACGTCGGCATCCACGACAAGAAAGGGAACGAGGAGTTCAATCCTCCCTCCCTCCTCGGCGTCGGCCATCGCGGCCCCTACTTCCACGACCGCAGCGGCGTCACGCTCGAAGAAGTGGTCGGCAAGCAAAAACACCAACTGCCGCGTGATCTGAGCGCCGAAGAACAAGCGGCGCTGATTGCGTTCCTCCGCAGCCTGTAGTCCTTACGCCAGAACCGGACTACCACCCCATAGCCGCTACCCTCCCCTGGATCGATCCTCTCCGATCTTTGCCTAATCCTGCAATCGCGGTTTTCTCCCGCGTATCTGAAGCAGATAATTCGAGAGGATCGCGGATCGTCGCTTGTCCGATCCTTCGCCCCTGTCCCAACCGGGAGGAAACGATGCCGGCTGACCTGACCCAGCTGATTGCCCTGATCGATCGCTTCGTCGACGCCGACGGCCTTCACCGGACCGCCTACGCCCCGCTTTCGCTAATCCGGACGTCGCAACCGACGTTGCCGGTCCACACGCTGTACGAACCGGCCCTTTGTGTGATCGCCCAGGGGAGAAAGCAAATCATCCTGGGAGACGAGATCGATGGTTACGCCGGCGGCGATTGCCTGGCGATCTCGGTCGATCTGCCGGTGACCGGCCAAGTGATCGAAGCCTCGCCGGAGAAGCCGTTTCTCTCGCTCAAGATTGATCTCGATCCGTCCCAACTCAGTCAGCTGATTCTGGAAATGGAAGTTCCGTACGTCCAGGAAACGAAAACGACGCGTGGGCTCTCAATCGGCGCCATGAGCGACGAACTGGCCGACGCCGCCGTTCGCATGCTGAAGCTGCTGGAGAACCCGAAGGAGCTCCCCTACCTCGCCCCGCTGGTCGAGCGGGAGATGCTCTATCGCTTCCTCCTCAGTCCGCACAGTGCGCCGCTGCGTCAAATCGCGGCGGCCGATAGTCACTTGCACTGGATCAGCAAAGCGATCCATTACCTCAAACGCAACTTCGCTGAGCCGTTCAAGATTGATACGGTCGCACGTCAAGCGCGGATGAGCGCCTCGGCGTTTCATCATCACTTCAAAGCGGTGACGTCGATGAGCCCGCTGCAATATCAAAAGCAGATTCGACTACAGGAAGCGCGGCGTTTGATGCTGAGCGACTCGGTCGACGCTTCGACCGCCAGCACGCGCGTCGGTTACGAAAGCGCCTCGCAGTTCAGTCGCGAATATCGTCGGATGTTCGGCGCACCGCCGGCTCGCGATATCGCCCAGTTAAAGGAGAGCCTGTCAGCCGCCGGCGCTTAGTGGTCGCCTACGCCGCAAACGCGTACATGATCGTGACGCGATAGATAATGTTGCCGACGATATAGACCGCCGCGACAAATGCCGCTCGCTTTGGGTCAAGATTGAAGACAAGCCAAATCCCGACGGTGACGATGATCGGCGCCAAGACCAACCAGACCACTAGCCCAATTAATCCCATCGCGCTCACCATCGCTCCCAGCGCCAATCCAAGTACGAGCGATGACCCCAAGGCGAACGCCACCGACTTACCGAGACTCACTTCATCTTCGTCGACCATCATGATCCCGAAGGTGAGAATCGCAACGCTAACCATAATTCCAAGCATAGATTTTCCATCGTCGAAAACAGAGATTGTCGTCGGGGCAAGTCCGATTGTAATTGCCGCTCGATCGTACCAGGACTGCCAGTCAAATTTAAGAAAAAAACTTCGCCGGACCTTTTTCTGGCGATGAGCGACCCATCAAATCCCCATCTGGAGACCGCTCATGGAATACGTCCAACTTGGCAAAACCGGCCTGAAGGTTTCGCCCCTTTGTCTCGGCTGCATGACCTACGGCGTTCCCGATCAAGGCGGACATCCTTGGTCGCTCGACGAGCCCGAAAGCCGCCCTTTTCTCGAAAGGGCGTGGGACGCAGGGATCAACTTCTTTGACACCGCCAACTCCTACTCGGCCGGCACCAGCGAAGCGATCGTCGGTCGCGCACTCAAAGAATTCGCGCCACGCGACGAAGTGGTGATCGCCACCAAGGTTTTCTTCTCGTGGAAAAAACGTCCCAACTGCGGCGGGCTCTCGCGAAAAGCGATCTTCACCGCGGTCGACGATAGTCTACGTCGACTCGGTACCGACTACATCGATCTCTACCAGATTCATCGCTGGGACTACCACACGCCGATCGAGGAAACGCTTGAAGCGCTGCATGACGTCGTGAAGGCCGGCAAGGTTCGTTACCTTGGCGTTTCGTCGATGTTCGCGTGGCAGTTCGCCAAGTCGCTCTACCTGGCCGACGCACATGGTTGGACCCGATTCGCGACGATGCAGCCGCAGTACAGCCTCCTCTACCGCGAGGAAGAACGGGAAATGCTGCCGCTGTGCGCCGCAGAAGGAATCGGCGTTATTCCCTGGAGCCCGATCGCTCGCGGCAAACTGGCCCGCCCTTGGACCGCCCAGCAGGCGACCAACCGTTCGACCAACGACGACTATGCGAACAAGCTCTTCGCCAAAACGGCCGACCTCGACCGCCCGATCATCGATACCGTCGAAGCGATCGCCGCGGCCCGCGAAGTCCCGATGGCGCAGATCGCATTAGCCTGGGTGATGAGCAACCCGGTCATCACCGCGCCGATCGTCGGGATCTCGAAGCTCCAGCACTTGGAAGACGCCCTGGCGGCGTTAGAGATTGTGCTGACCGACGAGGAGATCGAGACGCTGGAGAGTTGCTATACGCCGCGGGAAGTGATGGCGATGCGGTAGGGGAAGAAAAGCGGAAACGGGAAAGCGGAAAGCGGACGAAGATGTGCTGCGGGCGCTTGCTCGCAACTCCGACTTGCCGATCGCTTTGTGCCGCATTCCCTCGGCTCGCGCCTCGGGCTACTATTTTCCGCTTTCCGCTTTTCCGGCTCCAATCGCCTTCTTCGCGCGAATCTGGTAACCTGCACGGCAATACTCTGCAGGAAGGACTCGCACGATGAACGGCAATCCGATTCGCTATTTCGTCTTTGACATCGAAAGCGTCGCTGACGGGGCGCTCGTCTCGAAGATCAAATATCCCGGCGAAGGGCTGACGCCCCCAGAGGCGATCGCTCGCTTTCGGGCCGAACTGATGGCCGAAAAGGGATCGGACTTCATTCCCTACACCTTTCAGATCCCGGTCTCGGTCGCGATCGCCAAGGTCGACGCCGAGTTCAACCTGGTCGACCAGGTCCTGCTCGACGAGCCGAAGTTTCGCCCGCCGGTCATTGCCGAGAACTTCTGGCGCGGCTGGAAAGCGTATCGCCGTCCCACCTTCGTCACCTTCAACGGCCGCTCGTTCGACATTCCCCTCTTGGAACTGGCCGCGTTTCGCTTCGGCATCAGCGTGCCGGAGTGGTTTCAGGTCCACGGCAAAAGCTTCGAGCAGCCCCGCAACCGCTACAACGTCGACGCCCACTTTGACCTGCACGATGTGCTGACCAACTACGGCGCAACGCGCTTTACCGGCGGACTAAACCTGGCGGCCAACTTGCTCGGCAAGCCCGGGAAGATGGGGATCGAAGGGGACATGGTTCAGGATCTGTACGACGAAGGACGACTGGCTGAGATCAACGACTATTGCCGCTGCGACGTGCTCGATACCTACTTCGTCTTCCTCCGGACGGCGGTGCTGCTCGGCATGATTTCCCTGGAACGTGAACAGGTGTTGATCGAGCAAACCAAGAAGTGGCTGGAAGACCACGCCTCCGAAACCGCCGTCTTCCAAGAGTATCTGTCTGGCTGGGGACGCTGGGAAAATCCCTGGACCGAAGTGCCGGCCGACGAAGCCGACGATAAGTAGAGTCAGCCATGCCGAGCTATTGCGCCTTCTTTCGCGGCATCAACGTCGGCGGCAATAACCAGCTGCCGATGAAAGAGCTGACCGCGATCCTCGAGTCGCTCGGCTGCACGCAGGTCAAAACCTACATCCAAAGCGGCAACGCGGCGTTCGACTCCAAGAGTCGCAGCCGTACCAAGTTGGCGACCGAAATCACCGCCGCCATCGAACAGGCCAAAGGCTTCGCCCCGCTCGTCGTGTTGCTGGAGCAACATCAGCTGAAAACGATCGTCGCCGCGAATCCTTTCCCAGAAGCGGAAGACGATCACAAATCGCTCCACTTCTTCTTTCTGACGGACAAAGCGAAGAAACCCGATCTGGCGGCGCTCGAAACGCTGAAAGCGGCGGACGAGTCGTTTCAGCTCAAAGACGATGTCTTCTATCTGCACGCGCCGAGCGGCATTGGTCGCTCGAAGCTGGCGGCGAAAGTTGATCGTCATCTCGGCGTCGCGACGACCGCGCGAAACTGGCGAACCGTGAGCACGATGTTAGAACTGGCTAGCGCATAACCCTCTGTCGATTTCGCGTGCAGAATTGTTGAACGCCTCCGCAACAATCGGTTAGGATCAAAGTCGTACCGCCCCCGGCACAACCCTTCTTTCGCTCGTCTCCTCCCCGTCACGATTGTTGGTTACGACCGGCAATCGCTCCACTACTGTCAGGAATGCCGCCGATGTGGCCATTTACTCGCACGAAGCCGGAGCCATTAACCGCCGAGCAGCTGCGTGACAAGTTATTCGCCGCCGTTGCGTCCGGCTCCAAGTCCAAACTGAAGGCGGCGTGCCAGCAGCACAAACAGCAAGTCGCCGAGAACCTGGAAACGTTCCTGCGAGCGCCGCAAGAGATCCTGGAGGACGATCAGGCGCTCGATCATCACATGCGCTGCGTGATCACGATCGCTCAGTGTCTGGCCCAGCAGTGCGGCGCCCCGGAACTGATCAACCGGATGCAGCGCGTCGACGACGACAATCCCTTTGTGAAATGGGATCGTTGGTTCAACGACATGCCTGAGCGGTTGGAGCGATTGGAGTATGACGCGCTCATCTCCGAAGCAGAGGAACTCGCAAAAGAGACCAGCAAGTTTCGCGGCCCGCCGGCTCGCCAATACGAGGCCTTTTTCAACGGGCGGCTGGGAGAACTGTTGTTTGGCTCAGGCCGCGTCGCGGAAGCGATCGAACCCTTTCAGACGGCGCTGAAACTTTGCCTCGATATCGGAGACGGCGAAGGGGAAATCGCCTATCTCCGCAACCTTTTGGAAGTTCACCGCTATCTCGACGACGGTCAGGCGATCGCCACCGCCGAGCGACTGCTGGAGACCGAACGCAAATATCAGCAACCGACGACGCATACCGAGCGGCGCCTTCGCTTGCTTCGCCAGGGGGAACCGCTCTGCCGCGTCGTCTGCATTCATGACGACAAGGAGCAGGAGCTCGAGGAGATCTCCACGATCACCGACGGCAGCTACCGGTTTGAGTTTCGCCGCAATCGAATTCCGCTCCATAAAGTGATGGTGCTGACCAGTCAGGCGAACCAGTTGGCGACCGACGGCCAATTGGCCGATGCGCTGGAGAAGTACTACGCCGCCAGCGAGGTCGATCCGTACGATCCTGATCCGGTCTATCAATCGGGGATGTGCCTGTCGGAAATGGGCGCCTATGACCAGGCTCGTCAGGCCTACGCCGAAGTGGAGCGGCTCGCTCCGGGTTGGTTCCGCAGCCGCACCGATTACTGGCTGGCCGACGGTTTGGAGCAAGGGACGATCTCGCAGGATGAGTTTCAGCTGCTCCGTCTGCTCGACGACGGAGGACTTCCGCCGGAGCAAGGCCGCGAGGTTGCGAATCGCGGAATCGAAACCTATCCCGACTTCGCCCCTCTCTATCTGTTCGCCGGCAACTTCGCCGAAGATCACGAGCAAGCGATCGCCGCCTACCGGAAAGGATTGGAACTGGTCAGCGAGCCTGACCTCGAAAGCCGGCTGCTGTGCGCACTTGGCGGAGTTCTTCCCTCCAGTTCGCCGGAGCGGAAAGAAATCGTGAAGCGAGCCGTCGCTTTGGATGGCAGCCTGGTCGCCATCGCGAGCGCCAAGTTGATTGGGCTACAGTTGTGAAACGTGGAGATTCGAACTCGATACCGGCCGAACGACTAACGTTGTTTCTCTTGATCCTCTGCGCCGCGCTCATTCTGGCGACGCAAGCGGTTCTCTTCGGTCTGAAAATCTATGGATGGCGAAGCGCCAGCCATGCTGAGACGCTCCCTGATCCAACCATCTGGCCCGAACCGATTCGGATGCTCTCAACCGCCATGCAAGAAGAAGGGCTCGGCCCTTCCCAGTGGGAAGTCTATCGATTTGACGTGATGCCGGACGAAAAGGCGATCATTCGTCTGCCTGACTCGGATGCGGCGATCGACTTTCTGACGCGCCACTTGGAATTGTCGCCCGCCAAGACGATTCGGATGAGTACGCAGTCCGACATCGACGGACTACCTGACGAGTGGTGGATCGGCAAGAAAGGAAACGCCCGGATGTGGGCCAGTCGCCGATATCAGGAAGGGGAAGAAGCGGACCAGTACGTCGTCACGCGTGATGAAGACCAAAAGCGGATCTTCATTTACTACTACTTCAACTTCTAAGCGTAGAAGTTGTTAGCCGACTGAAACCTGCGAAGCCGCCATCCGGGCTCGCTTCAGTCCGCTGCGCCAACCGCTCAAAGCACCAAGACTTCCTCCAACACTCAAACCAACAGCTTGGCAGAGAAGGTTCTCGTGCAAGTAGACGCCGACCGCCGCCCCGATCAGGATGCCAAGTCCAGCGCCGATGAAGAAGCCAAGACGCAAGGAATCTTGGATTAGCGTGCGCGAGTAAATCGTCGTCGTTTCGCCGCTGCGGCGCATGGTGCGTCTGTCGAAAAAATGGGTGTTCCGGGGGGAAGAGGGTGACCTCGTTTTGCGAGGCTTCCCTAATTTAGCCGGAAACAGCGTTTAAGTAACGCTCAATTCCACTAAATTTTTCAATTCCCCGGATCTTAACGCCCAGAAAGCGCCTTGGTGAAACCGCTGCCGAGAACCGGATCGTTCTCGTTAACGCCTGCTTCGACCTTCCCCAGGTCGTTGAAATAGTACTGACGGACCAGCTCCGGAATCTCATCCAAGCGAATGAAATCAACGCGCCCGTCATCGAAGAGAACATTGACCCCGGTTACCCCGTGGCCATTGGCGTTCAGGTTTCCTTTGTCGCCGACGCGAACGATATCGGAAACGACCGGGTAGTCAGTGCGTCCCTGCATCTTCGGCGGAATGACGCGGCCATTCTTCTGCGTGCCGAGGTTGTAGTTGTAGACCAAGTCAAAGTTCGCATGCAAACCAGGGATTTGGTCGGGCGCTGCCTGGGCAACTTCTTTCAGGGTCGGCAAACGGAATTTATCTGCTTTGCCTCGGTTCGCCGCACAGCTCAGATACTCTGGCGACTTCAAATAGCCCTGTTCAACCAGCGGCAGACCGAACGAGCCGGCGAAGTTGGCCGGGCCATCCGCATCGATCGCGGGATAGGCTTGCTGTTTGTTTTGGTAGGCGAAGTCGTGCAGCGCCATCCCGACCTGGTGCAGATTGTTTTCGCACTGCAGGCGCGACGCCAACATCCGGCTGCTCGCCAAGGCGGGGAAGAAAATGACCGCGGCGGCGACGCAAGCGCCGGCGGCGACCAACAGGTCAGCCATCGTAAACCGGGACGAATCGCTGGTCATCGCGGCGAAGGCGCGGCTGCGACGCGGAACTGGCTTCTCATCGACCAGAGCGTCAGCCGCCTCCGGCGAAGAGGAAGATTGCCGACCGATCGGTGCGTCAAGAAACGCACAAGCCCGCGCGGCTAATCCGGCGGGCGGAGCGATATCGACCCAAGAGTCTTCCAGTAGGGTGACGTGAGAACGTAGCCGCAGTAGTTCGTTTTGAATTTCCGGGGTGCGCTCGGCCTGGACTTCGACGTCGCGCGCTTCGTCCTCATCGAGGGCGTTAAGCAAATAACCTAAGAGATTGTCACGCATTGTAGTCGTCGTTGGCGTAAGTGCGGTTCCAAGCTTCGGTCAGCTTGATCACCGCGGAATGCAGTCGGCTTTTGACAGTTCCGACCGGAATTCCCAGGATGTCGGCCGCTTCGCGGTATTTCAGACCCTGATAGTAAACCAGGATCACGACTTCCTGCAACGATTCCGGCAGTTGCTTGACCGCCTCTTGCATGTACGCTTGGCGCTCTGCGTCATCAATCTGGGCGGCCGGAGCCGGTTCGCCGCTGACCAGCAGGTCTACCAGACCCCCGATCTCATCAGCGTCTTCCCGGCCGGTGCGATCCAAGCTGACCATGCGATGCCGCTTAGAACGACGCTGGGCGTCGATCGCCTGGTTGGTGGCGATCGTGTAAAGCCAGGGGCGGAATCGTCGTCCTTCCTCGAACGATTCGCATTTCAGGTGCACTTGTAAAAAAGTGGCCTGAAAGGCGTCTTCCGCCATTTCTGCGTCATTCAGATAGCGTCGCAGGTAGTTGAACAACTCCCGCTCGTAGCGATTGACGAGGCATTCAAAAAGCTCACGATCCCCACTTTCCCGATATCCGAGAATCAAATCTTCATCGGACATCGGTTCGAGGTAGGTAAACTCCGAAGCGCTCTGCGTCATTTCAAGTGTGGCTGTCATGATTACTTACGCGGCAAGTGGGCGACGGTTCGACATCCATTCCAAAAAGGCCCGGATTTCTTCTGCTCTTCACAGAAGTCCTCCTGGATCGTCGCCCGCTTGTCGTCGGATCAGTTTGCCGGCCATCCTACCATGAATGTTCCGGTCAAACGCTCGAAGGGAGCAAAATCCGCCGATTTGACAGCGTGCGACTAGCCTCCTAAACTCACGATCGAACCTAATCGCAAACACCGTGCCACGGCAGCCAAAATGACGAAAAAGACTCCTCACTGGGCCGCTGCTGGCGACGTTAACGCCTTCTTTGGCTTGATGTTAGATAACATCGCCGATCTGCTTTTAACGATTGGTCTGCTAGCAACGGTTTTTAACTTTCCTACAAACTTCGCGATCCGGCATATGGCTCCGGGAACCGCGATTGGAGTGTTTGTCGGCGACCTGGCCTTCTTCTTTATGGCCCTGGCTCTGGCCCGCAGAACCGGGCGCAACGACGTTACTGCTATGCCTTTAGGGCTCGACACGCCCAGCACGTTCGGCATGGTTTTCTTTGTGCTGGGACCAGCCTTTAACCACGCTCAGCACATTTTACAACTGAATGAAACAGAGGCTGCTGTTTATACGTGGCATATTGGGATTTGCTCGATCGTCATTAGCGGTCTCTTCAAAGTTGCGTGCGCTTTCGGATCAGGTTGGATCCGAAAGTTCCTCCCCCGCGCCGGCTTGCTAGGATCGCTAGCCGCGGTGGCGCTAGTACTGATCAGCTTCCTCCCGTTCGTTGAGTCGCTTCATTATCCGGTCGTCGGGATGACCGCGCTGGCGATCATCTTGACCACGCTCGTCGCGCGAATCGGTTTGCCGAAACAAATCCCCGGCGCTCTCGCCGCACTGTTGATCGCTGGGTTCATCTACTACGTGATGGACGCGTTTGGCATCCTCGGCGCCGACAAAGAACCGATGCCGTTCAATCCGCACGAAGGTCTGCTGCCGACCGATTGGTTGGCGGTCTTCCGTTTTGGCTGGGTCGCGCAAATGGGAGACGCGCTCAACTATCTGCCGGTCGTGATTCCATTCGCGCTGGGTACGGTGATCGGCGGGATCGACTGCGTCGAAAGCGCTGCGGCCGTCGGCGACGAATACGATACCGATCGGATCATTCTGGTCGAAGCGATCGCCACGCTGGTCGCGGGCCTGTGCGGCGGCGTGATTCAAACGACTCCATACATCGGCCACCCCGCGTACAAAGCGATGGGAGGCCGTTCCGCGTATGTGCTGGCGACGGCGCTGTTCGTCGGCGGCGCGGGAACCATTGGTTACTTCGGCTATCTCTATTGGCTCGTGCCGAAGTCGACCGTCTTTCCGATCCTCGTCTTCATCGGCTTGGAGATCACCGCGCAAAGTTTCCTGGCGACCAAGAAGAAGCATTACGCCGCCGTGTCGCTTGCCTGCGTGCCAGCGCTGGCGGCATTGGTGCTCGTCTTTGTCGATGACGCGCAAGGACAATACATGGGTCAAGCCGCGCAGCTCACTGCGGCGATCGATGCGCTGCCGGCCGACACCGAAGGGCTCGACAAGTTGAAAGCGTCCGCCGAATCGATCCAGTCGATCTCGCAGGGGAACTTCTTTGGTCCTTTGGGGGTGAAACTGCAAACGCTCCGCATGCTCTCGGGCGGATTCATCCTGACCAGTTTGTTGTGGGCGTCGGCGCTGGCGATGATCATCGATCGCAAGTTGCTGACCGCCGCCGGCTTCTTCGCACTGTGCGGGCTCTTCTCCCTCTTTGGCGTGATTCATTCGCCGCTTCCCGGCAGCCCGGTCTTCCTGCCGTTCTGGTACGATGGAGCTTTGGGCCAATGGGTCTGGCATCCGATGCCCGATACCGCAGCGGGACAAACGCCGATCTACATGTTGGCCGCCTATTTGTGCGCGGCCGGCGTGTTGGTGTTGTTCCACTATTGCCGACTCGAAGAGGGCCCGCCGACCGAAAGCTTGGAAGATTGGGAGGAGACGACATGATCATTCGCATCCTGGAAGACGAGGTGATGGACGACCCTCAGGAAGCGGCCGTCTACGATGCGATGGATCACTCGGCGGTCAATGCGAAGTTCGTCGCAGATCTCTGCGAAGCGTTCTCGCTCGATCCTTCCTCCGACTATGGTTCTTATCTCGACGTCTTCGACGTGGGGACCGGGACCGCGCTGATTCCGATCGCGCTCTGCCAAAAGTTGCCCTCCGCGCGCGTGATGGCGATCGACATGTCGACCTCGATGCTGAACATCGCCAAGGCGAACATCGACATCGACAGCATGCTCGAACGAATTCAACTCGCCCAAGCCAACGCGGCCGATAACGGATTCGATTCGGAGATGTTCGACCTGGTGATCTCGAACAGCATCATTCATCACCTCGAAGATCCGCTGCCGACCCTCCGTGAGATCATCCGCGTTACGCGTCCTAGCGGTATGATCTTCATCCGCGATCTCCTTCGCCCCGATAGCGAAGAAGAGCTTGCCCATCTGGTCGAAACGTACGGCGGCGTAGATGACCATGAACGCCGGCTGTTTGGCGATTCGCTGCGTGCGGCGCTGACGCTCGACGAAGTGCGCGAGCTGGTCGAGCCGCTCGGCTTTGATCCCGCCACGGTTACTGCGACCAGCGATCGCCACTGGACCTGGGCGGCGCGGAAGAATGGCTAAACGCCGGATGAAAATCACTCGGGTGGCCCGACCAGTCTTGCAAAGACTGGTTGGGTCGCTTTAGCGACAAGATACAGCGCCATCCGGCAGGAAGTCTATTTATCGTGGCCAACGCCCGCTCTCTTTGCGGCCGCATGGCGCAGCATCGTGTTGCTGCGCAACCCAGCCAGTTCTAACGAACTGCCCGGGCCACCCGAAAACAATTCTTCGCCCGACTTACATCCGCTGCAAAATCACGCGGATGTAGAACATCGCGGCCTGGATGCCGATGTCGTTGTTCAGGGAGCGGACGTTGCCTCCTTTTTCCCACCATGACTCACGCGGCGCAGCGGCTTGATTAAGTTGCAACGCGGCGGCTTCTTTCAGCGCTCGGAGGATCTCTTGCGGATCGATCGTTGCGCTCACCATCGCGTGGACATGATTCGAGCGGCAGTTGGCGGCGACCAGGCTCCAGCCGTTTTGTTGGCAACAGTCGGCGATCGCCTGTTCGACGAGTTCACGCTGCGCAATCGAGAGCGAGATCGACGCCGCTCGGCGCGACGACAACGTGAGATTGCTTTGGACTTGATCGCTAAAGAACCAAGTCCCTTGCGTGGTCCAGGTCATCAAGTAAGCGGAAGTGGGCGGCGCATCGGCGGAGAAAAGTAGATCGGCGGACATAAGCATCAGGGGGCAAAATCAGCGTGGGGTTTTCACTCTTCCACTATATTCAGGCCGCCCCTTGATTCACAGTTTCTAATCGACGGCGAGAACGAATTGGGAAAAATCACTTTCATAAATGAACAGCCATGCGAAGTAGCTCTCTTTTCTTCGCCTTCGAAAGATCATTTGGCCGAACAAACCAACCCCAATTGGGTAGCGGGTACGATCCTGACGAGAGGTTGATCGGGAGGAATGCGACCAGCGCGGTAGCCGGAGAAACAGTTCGTTCCGTTGGCGGTCATCGCAAATCAACCTGCGTCGCCAGCAACTGGGCGAATCATCGGCGATTCGCGTCAACGCATCCCATGAACCTCGGATCAGCGCCGTTAAATGGCCGGCGCTGAATAGGTCCAAATCGTTTGGCGATCGTGGCGAATTTCGCCGGTGAGTTCGCTGGCGACGCCGGTCGGCAACTGCAGCTTAATCATCGTCGGCTTGAATGCCATAAACTGTCCGGTAAGATTCGCCGCGACGACTAAGGCGGTCTGAAACGCGTCGTTAAACTCTGAGTTGGTTCGCAATAAGATTCCTTCGGCAAAGCGAAGCTGTATTCCCTTGCCTTCGGGATAACTAACCGCCGCCCCTACCTCGAACGCTTGCTGTTTGCCTTGCAGCGACGTGGGAACCGGCATCGGCATGCGGACCCAGCCATACTCGCCCGGTTCCATCGCCACATCGACGCAGATCGTGGGAAAGTCGGGACGCGTCATCCAAAAGCCCCGCGCTGGACGAATTGCAACACGACCAATCGATCGATTGGCGAATTGATTCTGATAGAAAACGTAGATGTAACAGAGACCTGCCTCGGCGGCCGGACCAACGCTGAAACAGAATCCGTTTCGGTTTAAGAATTCGCCATGCAACTCGGTCAGGAAATCTTCCGCAAGATTCTGGCGACGATCCGGCAAGAGTAGCGCCACGCAGCAAACGATCGACAGCAACGGGGTCCCGATCCACATCAGCCACAACGTCGGTGTGGGAGGATCGTTTCCATAGACGTACCACGCGACGCTTGCCAGCACCAACGAGATCATCAGCACCAACGCTACCAACGGCTTCAACGATTCGCGCACCCGAAAAAGACTCCCCTAAGAACCGTCTCGCCAGAAAAGCAGTTGTTGATTTTCAGCAAGCAATGTGCAGGCTATCGCCCCTTCTGCGTCAGCTTCTGCATCGCGGCAGCCATCGCTTCGCCGAGTTGGAGCTGGCCTTTGGCGCTATAGTGAACCGTGTCGGCCAGCACTTCAAAACCGTCGGTCGAGACCATCTTGGCGTTGGGAATCGCTTCCGGTTTGCCGGAGTCGGCGTCTGCATCGGCCATTTGCTGACGGGTTTCGGTTCGATGGGTGAACCGCGGCGCGGCCGGCTCATGTGGCAAGACCTGACCGTAGACCATTGGCAACTCGGCGTCGAGTTTCAAATCAGCCGCCAGGCGATCGCGGAGTCGTTTCAGGTTGGCGGCGTAGCTGATCGCCGACTCTTCTCCCTTGGCGTCCATCTCGCCTTGCATCCAGAGAAAACCTTCGACCTGCGGCTCTTCTCCCTGAGCGGCAAGTTCGGCGAGTCCTTTCTTGTACATCGACAGCATCTGCTGATAGAGGGCGCCGACGTTCGGATCGTCCGGCGTCAGCCCCGGATAAAAGTTCCGGCGTTTTGGACCAGGCTCGGTCCCTTCCCACTTCCCGCCGTTCCAGCCGTGATACAACGGCATGCCGCTGGCGAAATACTTGATCAAGTAAACCGGATGCTCGGCGGTCGCTCCCTTCAAGGCGAAGCCAACCTCTGGACCGAAGGTATTGGGGTTGGCGCCCAGCTTGGTCTGTCCCAGCACCATCGGCTCGAACGTTTTGCCGTTCCACAGATAAGCGTTGGGGATTTCACGCGGCACGCTCTCGGGAATATCGGCGACGCGGCCGCTTCCCTGCATGTTCGATTGTCCTGACAACAGATAAACGTGCGGTCGATCGGCCAGCGAGACTGAAGCGCAAGCGAGAATTGCAACGAAGACGAGCGAACGAAGCGACATGAGGATGGCTCCGGGGAATGGTTCTAGTTTGCCGTACTGGGCGGCGATTTCTGGTACTCAACAATCGTAATGGGAATCGACCAATCGCGCTGCTGCATCTGGTCGACCATGAGCTCTTGCACGCGGTCGGCGCGGTATCCGCCTGATCCGGCGCCGATGAGCGGAAACGCGATCGAAGCGAAGTTCTCGTCGGTCGCGATCTGCAAGGCGTTATCGACGGAATTGCGAATCGAAACCTCCGACGACCGCCAAAACATGTTGATTCCGGCGACATGAATAATGCCGCGAAACGGCAACTTGCCAGCCGAGGTGAGGACGGCGCCGCCGAGCGGAATCGGCCCGCGACGCCCCACTTCGCGAAACGGCGCCAGGCCGCCGCGACGCTTGATCGCCCCCGATACCCCCTGCGGCAAGAGGAGCCACCACGGAATGATATTTCGGTTCCAGGCGTTCACGATCGCTTCGACCGGTTGATCGAGCAAATCGCCTTTGACGAAATAAACCGCGGTCATCACTTCTCTTCGCCTTCGCTCGTTTTGTCCGCGGCGTCAGCAGTCGGTTCCTCGGGTGCAGATTCCTGCTTGCGGGAGCCACGCCGCGTCCAAACGGCAAACAGGATGGCGCTGGTCACCACCATGATCCCCGCCACTCCGAACGCTTGCTGCCGCATTGGCCCGTCGGTCGCTTGAAAGCCTTCGAAGGCGCGGTAGGCGCCGTAGGCCAAGAGGCCGATGCAGACGTAGTTACGGAGGTTGAGGATTTCGCCGCTCGATCTATCAGTCGTCACGCTCTATTCTTCCTTCGATCGTTACGCTCAATTTGCGAGCGTTTTCCCCCGCGCTTGCGCTGCGGGCTACTATTTCGAAAACTGCTTGCTCGCTTCGTTGCGGAACGCCCCTTGGGCGTCTCCCCCTTTGCCGGGAAAACCGGCATGCTGGACGAGCCAGACGAAGACCAAGCCCTGCTTCTTGTTGTAATACGAATTGGTCGAATAAGCGCCCCCATGCCCAAACTGATCGCCGCCGACCGAGAGGCCAAAACCATAGCCGGTCGGCAATTCCTCCGGAGTCTGGCGACTGGTCATCATGGCGACCGCCTCTTTGGAGAGATACCGCTTGCCGTCTAATTCCCCCTCATTGGCCAACATCTGATAGAACCGCGCGATGTCGGATGCTTTCGCGAACAGTCCGCCGGCCGGCATCGGATATCGCTCCGCTTTGTCGCTCAAGGGGTAGTGCAATTGGCTGATCGTCGTTTCTTCGAGACCGCTGCCGCCGGGTCCTGGCTTGTAGCTTTTCGCGATTCTGGCGACTTGCTCTTCGCTCGGCCAGAAGGTCGCGTCGGTCATCCCGAGCGGCTGGAAGAGTCGCTCGTCGAGAAACGCTTCGAAACTCTTGCCGGTGACGACTTCGATAATCCGCCCTGCCGTGTTGATGCCGGCGTTGCTGTATTGGTACTTCGAGTCAGGCTCAAACTCGAGCGGCGTCATCGCATAACTGCGAACCCGATCGGCCAGCGGCAAGCGATCGAGCGTCGGCTGTTCGATTCGCGAAGCGAACGGCAGCCCGCTGGTGTGGGACAGAATGTTTTTGACAGTGATCGGATGAACCGGCTTCTTGAGCAGGACATGCTCGCCATCCTTTTCGGCGACGACCATCTGACCTTGAAACTCCGGCAGGTATTTTTCGACCGGATCGTCGACCTTCACTTTCCCTTCGTCGACCAACATCATCAGTGCGGCGGCGGTGATCGGCTTCGACTGCGAGGCGATCCAAAAGATCGAATCGTCCTTCATCGGCGTTTGCGAAGCGATGTCGGCGAAACCGACCGCCGAGAGGCTGAGCGTCTTTTCCTGGTCAGCGACCAACATTACGGCGCCGGCTAATTCCTGACGATCAACATACGGCTGGACCGCAGCATCAATTGATTTGGTGGCGTCGGCCGACTGAGCGAGCAACGCTGCTTGCGAACAGACGACAAGCGTCAGCGCAATGGAGAGGGAGAGAATTCTTTGGGGCATTTTCATGGTGGGGGTTAATGAGGGCACACGGAGAACAAGGAAGCTGCGGCAAACATGATCTCGCTATTGCCGCACTTGCCCTTTCGCTTGGGTTCGCTTCATCAGCGCGGTCAGCTCTTTCACCTTCTCGGGATGATCGGCGTAAAGATTGTGCTTTTGCGCGACGTCAAGTTTGAGGTTATATAGTTCGCCGTCCGCATCATCTTCGAGATAGCCCCTCTCTTTGTCGAACCAGGCTGGGACTTTGCTATGGGCACCGGTCTTGGCGGCGACCAACAACCAGTCTCCATCCCGAATCGCAAACTTGCCGGCCATCGTGTTGTGAACGATGCTCTGCCGTGGGCCTTTCCCGTTTTCGGTCCAGACCTTCGACATGTCGTAGCTATCTGCGGCGGCGTTGGCCGGCAGCGACAAACCGACAATCGAGGCGACGCTTCCCATCACGTCGACCTGGCTGATCAGCGTGTCGTTGACCGTGCCGGCCGGGACATGGCCTGGCCATTTCACGATCATCGGGACATGATGTCCCCCTTCGTAGAGATCGCGTTTCACGCCGCGAAACGGCGCCGAGCTCCAGTGGTCGAACTTCCGCACGCGCTCGTAGGCGTAATGTTCGGCGCCGTTGTCGGCGCTGAAGATCACGAGCGTGTTTTCGCCGAAACCGTTGTCGTCGAGCGCCTTCAAGATGCGGCCGGCGTTGTCGTCAGTTTGCACTACATAGTCGCCGAACCCGCCTGCTTGCGATTTGCCTCGAAACTCTTCGGTCGGCACGATCGGCGCGTGCGGTGAGTTGAACGGCACATAAAGGAAGAACGGCCCCTCCTTCCCCTTTTGCTCGCCGATCCAATCGACCGTTCGCTCGGTCAGGCGCGGAACGACCGCGTAAAAATCCCAACCCTTGGTCATCGGGCCGGGTCGCGCTTCCCAACTTCCTTCGGCGGTTTCCGGCGTGATCTGCAGCGGCTCCGTCGGTTCGGTAATGACCCGATCGTTTTCAAACCAGGAGTACGGAGGAAAGTTCGGGACGTCGTCGCCAAAGTAATAGTCGAACCCATGGGAGAGAGGTCCACCGCTGATCGACTTCGACCAATCGAAGGCCGCCGGCGGATAGAAGGTGCGCCCTCGTTGATCCTTTTCAGGCTTCACCTCCGGCTTGCGAATGTCGTCCCAGTTCCAACCGAGATGCCACTTGCCGATACAAGCGGTGCGATACCCCTTCTCTTTCAGCAGCTCGGGAATGGTCAGCTCGTCATCGAGGACCGGCCCGTCGAACGCGTTGACGATGCCGTGAAACTTGCGCCAGTGAAAGCGACCGGTCAGCAGCGCATAACGGCTGGGGGTGCAGATGCCGGACGAGCTGTGAGCGTCGGTGAAACACATCCCTTCGCTCGCCAGGCGATCGAGATTGGGGGTAGGGATCTTCGACTTTGGATTATCGGCGCCGAGGTCGCCGTACCCCATATCGTCGGCGTACAAAATGACGATGTTGGGAAGTTCGGCCGCCGACGCTTGGCTGACCAGCGCCAGCAGCGCGACAAGCAGGAAAAGACGTTTCATGGGGGCGTTCCGATGGGCGCAGGCGGACAACGGGAGGGGGATTCCAGTTTAATCGCGATCGGGCCGCCGAGCGAGCAAGGAATGTCGCCATTTGTTTGTTTGCGGCTGCCGCAACGGGTATTCTCAAGAGTAACCCCCTTCGCGGACCGAATCCCACGTTCCTGGAGCCTTGCCATGCGAGAGATGTTTATGGATCTCTTGAAAGATCCGTCGGCTGAGACTTATCTACCGCTGCGCAGCGTGGTAATGAATTCCGAAACGTACGATCCTTACTCGGACGAACTGAACCAGGCCGAAGAATTGACGAACGAAGGGAAACTGATCGAAGCGGTGGAAACGATCGGGCAATCGATGCCCAATCTCCTCCTTTCTCCCAGCGCTCACATGCTGATCGCCTTCAACTACGACCAGCAAGGAAAAAAGGATGACGCCGAGTTTGAGCGGTTCATCGCGATCGCCTGCTGCAAGGGGATCCTCGCGACCGGCGAAGGGACGCAAGCCGCCCCTTACCAAGTGCTCCGGACGTCGGACGAATATGACGTCCTGATGTATTTGGGGAAACAGTTCGCCGGTCAGGCGTTGGTGGAAAAGGAAGGCCGCTACTTCGATAAGATGAAATGCAGCGACGAGGAAGAGCTCTGGTTTGAAATCACCGAATTGTATTCGACCCTCTCCAAAAAGATGCACCTGGACGACGCGTAACGCACGGCCCCTCTCTCTTCTATCGACCCAACCCTTTTAGGATCGCTCCCATCATGGCTTCACTTCGAATTCTCCTCGCTAGCGCACTGGCCTGCTGCTGGCTGCAAACGACTGCCGCCGACACCTATCCCGTCTTCATCCTGGCGGGGCAATCGAACATGGAAGGGAAAGCGGACAACGCCCTCTTGGAACATCAAGCGAGCGATCCGCCGACCGCCGAGCTCTTCGCCCATTGGCGCCAGGACGGCAAGTGGATTGAGCGCGACGACGTCTCTATCAAGTTCCTGAATCGCCAAGGTCCGCTGACGATCGGATATGGTTCGCCCAATAAGACAGGGCTCGAGCTCGAGTTCGGTTACGCGGTCGGCGAGCACTACCAGCAACCGGTCCTGTTGATCAAAACTGCCTGGGGTGGGCACTCCCTCTATCAAAAGTTCCGTCCGCCGAGCGCCGGCCTGCCCAGCGACGAAGCGCTCGAAAAAGAACTGGCGCAAGCCCAACAGCGCGTCCGCAACAACAACGAAAAACGGAACCGCAACGATCCACTGCCGACCATGGAGGAAATCAAAGCGGAGTACGGCGTCTCGTACCGTAACATGATGCAGGAAGTCGATTCGACGCTGAAGAACGCCGATACGCTCTTCCCCGCGCTCAAAGGAAAGACGCCGGAGATCGCCGGCTTCGTGTGGTTCCAAGGCTTCAACGACATGTTCGGCGACGACGCGCCTGGCGAGTACGCGCAGAACATGAAGCTGTTGATTCAAGACGTTCGTAAAGCGTGGAACAAGCCGAACCTGCCGGTCGTGATTGGCGCCCTGGGACAAAATGGCTCGGCCGAACCGAGCGAGCGGATGAAGCAAGTTCAAGACGCACAGCTGTCGATGAACGACGTGCCGGAGTTCGCCGGGAACGTCAAAACGATTCGGACCGACGTCCTGGTCGACAAAAAGGCGGAAGAACTGATCGACGGTTGGCAGGACCACGTCGAAGAGTGGAAGAAGGTCGGCTCGGACCGGGCTTACCACTACTATGGAAGTCCGATCTGGTATGGCCGGATCGGCAAGGCGCTGGCGGCGGAGATGCTCAAGATGCAACAGGAGCAATAGCCGGCTCTCGCTACAATCGCTACAGCCGATTCGACAAGCGGCGGGAGCGCACCGTTTTGGAACCTATGCTTTCAGCAGACGTTGCGCTTTCCCGTTACCGCTTTTTGAATCGGTCGAATGCGAGCCCCTGCTCCTAAAACCGCCCCCGCTGTCGAACAACGCCCGCCGGCCAAGCCGCTGGAGCGTCTGGTTTGGCTTGACGCTGCGCGACTGTTGGCGATGGGGATGGTGGCGCTGCAGCATTTGATCACCATCTGCGACCTGGAGCCGCCGCGGGTGCTGCTTGGTCTCGATCCGGGGCAGATCGGCGTGGCGATGTTCTTCGCCATCAGCGGGCTGCTCGCCGCCGGAGGCCGCTACGGCAATCCGATCAACTGGCTCTCGAAACGGTTGTCGCGGATCTACGTCCCCTACTGGATCGCCGTGGCTGGCGTCTTGTCGGCCAACTACATCGTGCAATACAAACCGGCGCCGCTATCGCTGGTGATCGCCGAGTTTGCCGGCGTCGTCGGCTGGACGCATCGCGGCGACATCGTCGGGATCTATTTCTGGTTCGTGTCGCTGCTTCTCTTCTGCTACCTCTTGGCCGCAGTCGTGAAGTTTGATCGTCGCGTCTTGCCGGTGATGATCGTCGGTTCGATCGCCTGGCTCTGGTGGGACTTGGGCTTCGCTTCTAATACGCTCGCCTTTTTGACCGGGCTATCGCTGGGCCAATTGGGGAAACGTCCTTCGCCGAAACTGACGCTCGCGATCGCCTTGCTGGCGGCGGTTTTGACCTTGGCCGTAAACCCGGGCTTCGCCTGCGTGACGATTGCCGGGCTGACGATCCTGACGACGGCGATTCCGTTCTCGCTGCATGAACATGCCGAAGCGATCATCGCCAAGCTCTCGGAACTGTCGTACCACTTCTACCTGGTCCACGTCCCATTTTACCTGGCGGCCGACAAGCTGTTTCCGAATCGGATCGGGTTGGTCTTTCTGCTGGGTACGACCGGAGCTGCGGTCGGAGCGGTGGCGCTCTACGTGATGGAGACCTACGTGCGGAAAGGAATCGCCACGCTTTACCCAAGCGGGCGACCGGCCCAGACCGCTTAGAGCGGCGTGTCGGGCCACGGCCTAACCTGCTGACTACCATTCTTCGAAGACGAGGCCTGCGATCTTCGTCGGATCGACGCCGTCATAGAAAGCGGCGATCACCTCTTTGCACTCAGCGACGTCGGTCGTCTTGGTCCATGATCCGCCGCGCTCCGGCACGGGAACGTCGATCACCATCGAGCCGTCCTCTTCCCACATAAACTGCAGGGTCACGCCGCCGTCGTTGACGATCCCCAGAAAGGAAAGCGCCTGGCCCGACATCGCATCCCACGCGGCAAGCACCTCGGCCTGCGTCGCCTCTTTCGGCGTATTGCCGTCGATCCCTTTTTCTTTGCCTTCGTCGAAATAGAAGTATTTCATTGCGGTGAATTTAATCGTGCATGTGGGGTGTAGTTTTTGCGGCGCCGCCCAGGGAAGAAGATCGCCCGAATTGTTGCTTCGCTCGGATCCGCCCTTGTAGGATAGCGAATATCTCCGCCGGAGGCAGCAAGATGGTTATGGCCTGGGTTTTGTATGTCGCGACGCTTCTCTATGCGGCGTTTTGGTTTGGCGTCGATTCAGCCGCTGGCGAATTTTTGCGGTACGCCTTTCACTTGCTGCGTCCCAGCACATGGCAAGATCAGGATTACATCCGCGGCACGTTACAGTGGGACTGCTATGGTCTCCGCTTGGCAAGGTTAGCCATGCTGATCCTGTTGCATGCCGGAGCGCTCGTCTGGCTCTGGTTAACGGTTAACTGGCCGATTGCGGCGGCGGCGACGTTCGCATCGATCGGCGTAACGTTATCACTTCCTTGGCTGAACGAGCGGACCGCTCCTTGCCGAGTCGGCGCAGAGCGAAAGCATTTTCGGGCGGTGCTGGAAGCGGCTCGCACCCTGCCTCGGCTTGAGAAGCTGACGCTAGAGATTGAAGGATGCAACTTCGAGTATCAGCATGACGAAGATGCGCCGGAAGCGTTTCTTCTCCGTCGGTCAAAAGATCGGATCGATGACTCGTCGCTTGGTGACCTGGGCTTTTTCCTGCCGAAGAACCGGGTCGCGATGATGCTCTCTGGCGAAGATGGTTTCGTCGAACTGCTGGAGCCGGGTGAGCGTCCCGGCGCCTTTGAATATCAGCTCTACGGCGTACCGCACCACTACGTTCACCGCTGGAGCGTCGAGTACGAGCCGGGACTCTTTTTCAGCCGCTACGATATCCCGGACGACGAGTTTTAAGGCGCCGCCAGAGCGCCAAGAAAAAGAAACAGCGGCTGCCGGATAGCAGCCGCTGTCGAATGTTGATTTGTTTTCGGCCAATGCCGCCGAATGCGAGGATCGCTTACCAGCGATCGCCACCGCGGTCGCCACGATCGCCACGATCGCCGCCGCGTCCGCCACGATCGCCGCCACGGCCACCGCCGCCGCCGTAACCGCCGCGTCCACCGCCGCCGCCGCCACCGTAGCCGCCGCGACCACCGCCGCCGCCGCCACCGTAACCGCCGCCGCCACCGCCGCCGGTGCGTTCACGTTCGCGGGCTTCGTTCACGACCAGCTTACGGCCGTCGACGTCAAAACCGTTCAAAGCTTCGGTCGCCGCAACGGCATCGCCGTCGGACGCCATTTCCACGAAACCGAAACCGCGCGAACGGCCCGTTTCGCGATCGTTGATCACGCTCGCCGAAGCGACCTGACCATATTGACCAAACAGGTTCTCCAGCTCACTGGAACCATACTGGTAGGGGAGATTCCCTACATACAACTTCTTACCCACAGGCGCAGACCTAATCAAAACTTCTGACAAGAAACTGGTTATCGATCTCAGACGGATCGATGGAACACGAAAAAAAGGATGGCAACCCAGGCGAGCGGTTCGCGAGCGGCTGCTAAGCCGGCTCTACAGTCAGAAGGGGAGAAGAAGATTCGGTCGTGCGCCGTCGAATATTCGGACCGGAAACCTGATCGTCGCTCGCGTCTTCGGGACTTTCGTCAGCCGGCAAGTCATTCTTGCAGTCTGATCGTATCGGCGCGAATTGACCGCCGTCAATAGAATTCGCCACCATTTGGCGGTTCCTTACCTAAAATTGACCGAATCGCGCCAGCCGCCGCTTCCCCGGACGGTCGCCGATCGTAGTGCTTTGTTAATCGGTTACGCGCTTTTGACGGTCCCCCGCCGTTCGACTTGGGTCGCCAGGACGCCGATCCGGTCGCTGGCGATTTGTTCCCGCCCTGAAAACCGAGGGCCTCCGGCGACCATGAAGGAATCGCTTTAAACTCCGCAGCCAATTACAATTGGCCCGTACCTTCCGTACCGCCAACCCTACAAAAAGCGACCCGCATGCAGCCGAAAACGAAGATCATTGACCTCTTTGAATGCGGTTCGATTCCGGCCGCCGAAGCGGCCCATCGCCTGCTTTTGCTGGTCGACGAGGAAAACGTCAGCGAGCTGCTGGCTGATCTTCCCCCCGAGGTCGCCGAAAAGATCATGGCGATGCCGGCCGAGTACCGCCGGGTCATGCTGGGCGCCCATCTGACGATCATCGGACCGGAAGAGTTCGATCTGCTCGGACACCTCCCAACCGAGAAGACCCCAACGGCGGCCCAGATCGCCCTGGCCAAAGTGCGGTTGGAAGATTCCGGCTACTAAGACCGACCGCCGAGCTTGCCGCAGTTAGTTCGCACCCTAGGGAATTCCTCGACTAGAGTCGCCACCGCTGGCCTCTTTCGTCAAGGATCTCTGGCGATGATCAAGGAACGTCGCACGCGCGGCGATCAGGTTCCGACAAAGCCGCTTGCTGCGCCCGAGCGTGGACCTACTGGTCCCAGAGATGCGTCAGATAACGCGGGACCGACAGCAGCCAGTTTCTGGCTTGGTGAGGGTCCGAAAAGTGGCGGCCGGTATGACCGCGGTTATGGGCGATGTCGCCAAGCTCATCGATCCGCAGACTCGCTTCAGAGTCGACCGCTTCGCTACGTACGATCGCCAATACGAACTTGCGAAAGATCGATACGCACTCTTCAGCGATCCGGTAGCCGTCCAACTGATTGGGATGGAAGTTGGTGAGATCAAAGTACCACAGCACGCGGTCAAGCTTCTCCGCTTCCGCTTCCGCCGAGATTCGATGCGCCATCGCCAGGAACTGTTCGACGCTCCCCCACGGTCCGCTCGTCTGGACCACCAGATGATCCACTTCGGCGACGAACAAGTATTCGATATCGTGATCCGCGCGTGGCGGCGTCGGCTCAAAATGGACAGGCGCAGCGTCGCGGCCGACGGAATAGGGAGTAGTCGTCATACGCTCGAACATCCTCATTCTTCGGTGCAAATCGTGAACGTCGACAAGCGACGCGAAACGGCGGAATCAGGTTTACCAATCGCACATCGCAAAGTAACTGCTCGGAACGGCGCTCAGCCACTCGCGGGCCGCCTCTTCTTCCAGGCAAACTTGACCGCGTAGTCCGCGGTTTTTCGCCACAGTCTCCAAAAAGTCGAGACGTTGACGCAGTTCGGGAGTCAACTCATAACGCGGAACGTAAACGACCGCGAGGCAGCGAAACGCATCGGCCGCCGCTTCGCCTGAAATGTGCGATTCCAAAACGGTGATCGGCCGGCCAACGGTATCGTCCAACCACAACACGCGATCGCGATGATGTCGATGCGCGACCTCGCGAATCGTGTTGCACATCGCCACGCTGTCTTCATGGGAATGCCATGGACCACTGGTCGTCACGACCAATAGCTGTTCTTCAAGTTCAAATTCAAAGTGAATGTCCATCGTCTTGCCTGCAACGATTTAACATGCCGCTTTCGAAAAAGCAGCAGTCGGAAATAGAAGTGGGGAACCGATCGTTAGCGCCTTGCCGCGGGGACTACGGAGTGCTGAGCTAGCCAATAACGAGCTTCCGCCGGATCGGCGAACAGCTCGCTGTGCAGCCCTCGATTTTTCGCAACCCGAACGACAAAGCGGATCGCCTCTTCCATTCTTGCGTCGCGCTTTTGCAAGGAAACGTAACCCACCGCAAGCGGCTCCAGAATCGCCGCCGCTCGCTGTCCCAGGAAATGTCCTTCCAGCGTGGTGGGAATTCGTCCGGTCATATCGCTTAGATATAGCACTCGATACAAACCCGCGCTCTCCGCTTGGGCCAGGATTTTGGAAAATGCCGCAATCGTATCGCCAGGCTTCTCCCAAGCGCCAGACACATTGGCGATTAGGATCTGATCTTCGGTTGCAAAATCAACGTGGGCCGTCATCGAAGTCTCCTCTGGTTGCAACTGAAGAATATCTTTCGTTTTTTCCGGAGGCGGAATTTTGCGGAACGAGCGCATTCCCATGCCGAAGAGGGGCTATTGGATAGTTTTCCAGCGAACCTAAACGGGTCGGTCAGCGCTCTTAAGAATGGTTTCGTCCAAATATGCAGGGGGCCAATCATTCCTGGCGCGTTTCATCAGATCGCCCAGCAAGTTAGGGCGGTAGGATGGCAGCGCACTTCGACGCCTTCTCGGACTAACATGCATGAAAATTCGCTAGCAAATCTACAGAACGAAAAGCCCGTCTGTGTACTGAGAAGCCATGAAAAGCAATCGCCAGAAGCGTGAGCAGCTGAAAGCGAAACGAGCCCGCAAAGCGCAGCGAGCCCATTACGCCGCGATCTTGCGGGGCGAAGTTCGGCCGGCCAACGCCCCATTGATCAACACTCCGATCGTTTTCAAACCGGGAAACGTTCCCTGCGACCGTTCGCAGTTGGCCCCCTTCGGCACGTACAGTCCGCCGGCATTCTACGAAAACGGATATGACGACATCTCGTACCGCTGCGCTGACTGCGGCGTCGAAGATGTCTGGACCGCCAAGAATCAGAAATGGTGGTATGAGGTGATCAAAGGAGCGATCTACTCTGGCGCCAAACGTTGCCTCGCGTGCCGGATCAAGCGACGAAAGATTCGAGCCGACGCGAACGAGCGGCGTCTGGCGGGCCTAGAGCGCAAACAACTGTCCAGACGGTTGCTCCCCTCCTCACAAAAGCGGAAGCGAAAAGTCGAATAGTCGCCTCTCCAGGGCCCATCAATCCCGATTGATGGCTATCTCCCCTATTACCTGCCCAAGATCCAATCACGGGTTGTCGCAGCGCGGAAATCGCCGATTCGGGCAGTGCTTGCGAAATAGGCTTCAATGGAGAATAAATGCGCAGCAAGCCCGCTTTAGGGCCCTCAGAAGCTGGTCAAACGAGAGTGAAATTGCGCGGGTTAATAGGAGGAATCGATCAATACCGATGATGGGGGCCTAGGATGCCCAAAAGATATGCAACCGCGCTGCCCGACTCGTTGACACCTTCTCCTAAGCCGTTTAATATTCGAATGTTGTCGATTTTTCTAGCGATTTTTTGCTGCGCAATTCCGAGGCACTTTTGGCACGCGTCAGTCCATCACAGAGCGGGGTCTTTAACACGGAAGCGGACCAGCGCGTCGAACGTTTTACCGAGAGCGTCAGCTTCGACCGCCGGCTTTACGCGGTGGACATTTCTGGCTCAATCGCTCACGCCCAGATGCTAGCGGATGTAGGCGTATTGACGGCGGAAGAGGCCGGCCAGATCGAAACGACCCTGCTGGCGATCAAGGCCGAGATCGACGCCGGCGACTTCGAGTTTCAACAGTCGCTCGAAGACGTCCATATGAATATTGAGAAGCAGCTGGTCGACCGCCTTGGCGATGTCGGCCGGAAGCTGCACACCGGTCGCAGCCGCAACGACCAGATCGCCACCGATACCCGGCTCTGGGTTCGCGAGGCGATTGACGCGATCGATGAGCGGCTGGAAACCTTGCAGCGCGCCTTCGTCGGTCGCTGCGACGCCGACGCCGAGATCCTGCTTCCCGCCTATACCCATTTGCAGCGCGCTCAGCCGGTTCTGGCTCCGCATTACTGGTTGGCCTACGTCGAAAAGCTCGCGCGCGATCGGACTCGCTTGGCCGATTGCCGCCGCCGCGTCAACATTTGCAGCCTGGGAACGGCCGCTTTGGCCGGCACCACCCTGCCGATCAATCGCCACAACGTCGCCCAGCGACTTGGGTTTGAGGATGTGGCCCGCAACAGCTTGGACGTCTCGAGCGATCGGGACTACCTGCTGGAGTTCGCGTTCTGCCTGACGTTGATCGCTGAACATCTCAGCACGTGGGCCGACGAATGGGTCCTGTGGTCGACCGTCGAATTCAACTTCATCAAGTTGCCGCAGCAGTTCTGCACCGGCTCTTCGATCATGCCGCAGAAGATCAATCCCGACGTCTGCGAACTGGTCCGCGGAAAAAGCGCCCGGGTGATTGGCAATTTGCAGTCGCTGCTGGTCCTGGTGAAAGGGTTGCCCCTCGCCTACAACCGCGACCTGCAAGAAGACAAAGAGCCGCTGTTCGACTCGTATGACACGGTCTCGGCCTGCTTGGAACTCGCGGCGCCGATCGTCGCCGGAGCCGAGCTAAAGGTCGAATCGATCCGGTCGCGGTTGGATCGCGGATTCCTCGACGCGACGACCTTGATGGAGCACCTGATCAAGCTGGGAACGCCGCAGCGAACGGCTCACCACCAGATTGGCGCCCTGGTCAAACAGGCGATGGAAGCCGACTGCCGGCTGGCCGACCTGCCGTTAGAAGCGTTTCAAGCGTTAAATCCGTCGCTCGACGAGAGCGTATACGACGTGCTGGGGGTCGATAAGGCGGTCGCCGCCTTCCAAAGTTACGGCTCAACTGCCCCGAGCGAGGTCAAGAAACAGGTTCGTTATTGGAAAGAGCAATTAAACTTGGACTAGTCCTCCAGCAAGGAAGCGCGACGTTGGTTCTCCCCCAAGATGGAATGCGGAACTTCCTTTAGCCCCGCCGCGTGCTCATGAAGCGATCACTACTTACGATTTGTTGGATCTTGCTGGCCGTCGGAACCGTCGCCGCCCAAGCGCCCGCTCCGTCGACGACGCCTGCCCCGCCGGTCGATTCTCCGGCTGTGGCCGCGATTCGCGAATCGAACCCGACGACTCCGCTGGAACTCGCCGAAGCGGCCGCACTGATGGTCGATCTGGGACGCGCCGACGTCGCCAACGAATATCTGAACAAGATCCTCACCGACAAGCCGAGCGATGAGGACCTGGTCAAGCTGCAAGCCAAGTTCGGCAGCGGTCCGCTGATCCGCTTTCAAAATCTCCCCGCACTGCAACCGGCTGGTACTGACGTCGCCAACCTTGTCTTCGCCGCGGTCGAGAAACTGACCCGCAATCCCGCCTTCCTCCAGCAGCAAGTCGATGCGCTCGCTTCGACCGATGAGAACGCAGTCCGTAGCGCCACCATCGCGCTGCGTGGCGCCGGCGCCGCGGCGATCGAGCCGCTGCTGTTGGCCTTCGCCAAGAGCGACAACGCGTCGGTTCGGACCGCGTCGCTGAAGATCATCCTAAAACTTGGCCAAGACGCCGAACCGGCTCTGTGGGGCGCTCTCGACAGCAATGATCCGCAAATCAAAGCGGCCGCTCTCTCGGCGCTCGGAGCGCTGCGCTCCAATCGTTCGCTCGACGTGATGGTCGGTCCGGCCGTCAATCCGAGCGAACCGGCCGAAGTCCGCAAAGCGGCCTCCCAAGCGGTGATCGACATCGTCGGCGCCCCGGCGTCGACCAGCGACGTCGAGAAGTTCCTCACCAAACGAATCGAAGGCTACTTGGCCGGCGAACCGGTCTTCTCCGGCGGTCCCCTAACCACGATGGACGTTTGGACCTGGAACGACGCCGCGCCCCACCTGACCAAGACGACGCTCAGCCTGGCCGATGCGTCGACCGTCTGGATCGCTCGGATGGCTCGCGACCTGGCGGCCATCAATCCGCACAACGAAGAAAACGCTCGCCTGCGAATGCTGACCGCGCTGCAAAGCGTGATCGCCCTGAACGGCCCCAACGCTCCGATCAAGGGAACGCCGGCCGATGCGGCCGCGCAAGAGTTGGGACCGGCCGCCGTGGAAGACGCCCTGGCCTATGCGTTGACCCACCCGAACCTGACGATGGCGGCGATCGCCGCTTGTCGTTGGCTGGGAGAACAAGGAAACGTCGCCGCGGTCTTCCCGCGTGACGGACGCGAAAGCCCGTTGGCGACCGCCCTGTCGCATGGCAACTTCCGCGTACAAGCGGCGGCGGTCGACGCCATCTTGGCGCTCGACCCGAAAGAGCCGTACGCCGGCTCGAGCGCTTTGATCGAAGCGCTGATCACCTTCGCTCGCACTTCTGGCGAACGCATCGCCGTGATCGCCGATCCTGATTCGGAACGCGCCCAAGAGTTGGCCGGCCTGCTGACCGAACTCGGCTACTCGGTCATCTCGCGCTGCGGACGCCGTGAGTTCTTCGACGCGATTTACTCGACTCCCGACGTCGAACTGATCTTCATCAGCGACGCGGTCGATCGCCCTGGCGCCTTTGAAATGGTGCAAATCGTCCACCGCGACAAGCGAACCGCCACTACGCCGATCGGCGTGATTCCGTGGATCGACGACTACAGCCGTTGGCAAGTTCGCCTGTCGGACGATCCTTACGCGATGGCCCTGATTCGGGCACACGACATCGAAGGGCTGACCTTCCAGATTCAACAGCTGTACGCTCTCGAAGGTCGTTTGCTGGTCGATGCCGCTGAACGTGCTCAGCGCGGCCAGATGGCGCTGGCCGCTTTGGCCAAGTTGTCCTCGGATCCCGCCTACAAGTTCTATGACCTTGTGCTGTACGAAAAAGCGCTCGCCGACCTGATCACCAATCCGGTTTCGATGGAAGACGCTGCGACGCTGTTGGCGAACCTCGGCACTCCGACCGCCCAGTGTGCGTTGGTCAACACGGCCAGCGAAAACGCACGTCCCATCGCCGAGCGGCAGATCGCCGCCAAGGCGTTCGCCGATTCGGTGAAGAAGTTCGGTTTGCGTCTGACGCGACATCAGATCTTGCTGCAGTACGAACGATACAACGAAAGCGAGACCTACCCACGCGAGACCCAAGATGTGTTGGCGAGCCTCCTCGATACGATGGAAGCTTCCGCGAAAGGAGTTCGCCTGGATCAGCCCGGCCTCGTGCAGCCTGTTATGGAAGAGGTCGCAAAGTAATTCATGTACGGCGATTGGTCAGATGCACCGCGCTCGTTGGCGACGTTAGGCTACGAGCCCCCGATTCCCGGCTTGATCGGATCGAGCCAGGCGATGATGGAGGTCTACAACCTCACGCGTCGCGTGGCCGGCAGCAACGCTTCAGTTCTGCTGCTCGGCGAGACCGGCGTCGGTAAGGAAATGATCGCCTCGGCGGTTCATCGTTTGAGCCAACGTGCGGCCGGTCCCTTCGTGAAGGTGAACTGCGGCGCGCTGAGCGAGAGCCTGCTCGAAAGCGAACTGTTCGGGCACATGCGGGGCGCTTTTACCGGCGCGGTCAGCAACCGAACCGGTCGTTTTGAAGCGGCCCACGGCGGCTCGATCTTCCTCGACGAAATCAACTCGACGTCGCTCCACTTGCAAGTGAAACTGCTGCGGGTGCTGCAAGAGCGCGAATTTGAACGGGTCGGCGATACGCAAACCATTCGCGTCGATACCCGCGTCGTCGCCGCGTCGAACCGCGACCTGATGGACGAAGTCGAAGCGGAACGTTTCCGCGAAGACTTGTACTGGCGTCTGAACGTCGTCCCGATCCGCATCCCTCCGCTGCGCGAACGCCGCGAAGACATTCCAGAACTGGTCGCTCACTTTCTGAACGTCTATAGCGAAGCGAACGAACGGCACGTCGTCCATATCCAGCGCGAAGCGATGGAAGCGCTGCAGGATCATGATTGGCCTGGTAACGTCCGCGAACTGCAAAACTATGTAGAACGGGCCGTCGTGCTCGCCGAGTCAGACGAGTTGACCGTCGACCTGCTCCCCCCCGAAATCCGCAGCGGCGTGAAACGACCTACCCTCGGCATGTCGGCCCAGGCGTTTGACCTCGACACGCTAACGCAGGAAGTGGTGCAGCAAGGCCTCAACGAAGCCGACCCGGACGCTGAAGATTTGCATAGCCGCGTGGTGAACCGCGTCGAGAAAGAATTGATCGCGCAGGTCATGCAGGCCTGCAGCGGGGTCCAGACCAAGGCGGCGACCCGCTTGGGGATTAATCGGAATACCCTGCATAAAAAGCTGAAAGAATACGATCTCGACTCTTGATCGTCGGCTTCGAGCCAATCGTACTACGCACAAGTAACCTATGATACCTTGTCGCTAGTACTCCCTGTTTTTGGCTCCCAACCATCATGCGCCCTTTCGACCTCGACGACCCATCGCTGCAATCGTTGCGACCGTCCCAGATGGAACGATGGCTCGACTCTTGTACCGCGCATCGTCAGCTGACGATTCTGGTGGCGTGCCTCTTCTGCGTTGTCATCGGCGTGCTCGACATGCTGCTCGGCAACGAGTTTCCGGTCTCCGCACTCTGTCTGCCGTTTGTGGTGGCGGTTTGCTGGGTCGCCAGTTTGCAGACGGCGATCATCCTCTCGCTGATTTGCTCGATGGCCTGGATCATTGACGACGCGTTTCAGCTCCACTCCAGTTCTCCCGGCGTTACGCTCGCCGAAGCCTGGCATACGGCGGTGCACGCTTCGTTTTTCCTGGTGGTCGTTTCGGTCGTCTGGCGACTACGGTGCGCGTACGAACGGGAACGATTGTTCGCCCGCATCGACGTGATGACGGGATTACTGAATACCGCCGCGTTCAACGATACCGCCGAACGCGAGGCGGCACATTGCCGTCGCACGCATACCCCGCTGACGGTCGCATTTATCGACTGCGACAACTTCAAGAACGTTAACGACACCCTCGGTCATCGAACCGGCGATCGTCTGCTGAAAACGGTCGCGGGGATTCTGTGCCAATCGGTTCGCGATATGGACGCCGTGGCGCGGTTGGGTGGAGACGAGTTCGCCCTGCTCCTCCCTGGCGCCACCGAAGAGCAATCGCAAGTCGTCATCGATCGCGTGCAAAAGCGACTGAACGATGCGATGGCCGCCGAGAAATGGCCGGTCACCTTCAGCATCGGCGTCGCGGTCTATCACAAGCCGGAACCGGACGCCGACGCGCTGTTGCATGGCGCCGATCAGCTGATGTACGACGTGAAACGGAACGCCAAAGATGGCGTCGCGTATCACGTGGAGTAACGTCGCCGCTTACAGCGCGATATCGTACTGCGTCTCGCCGCCCGTTTCGATCGTGACGCTCAATCCGCTCGTGGTCCGCTCCGAGTATTTCGCCGGAATCTTGACCGTCATCGGCGCCGGCGGATTGGCGGCCAGCGCATGGGCGTCAGTTTCGTCGACCACCGTCTTGCCGATCGATACCTGGTATGCCTGACCGATATCGGCGTAGGGGAACGTGACCAAGTATTTGCCTTCCCCCGTGAGATTCGCGTAGGCCGACTCGCCCGTCTTGGGCGAAGTGAAATGGACGCTTCCCTGATCCAGCGGCTTACCCTCGAGGGTGACGACGCCCTGGATCGTCGCACTGGGACGCTCACTCCCGCCCCCGCACCCCAATAACATCGTGGCGGCGATCCCTAGAATCGCCAAATGAACGTACCGAAACATAGACCAGCCTCTTCCGAAAGATGATTGCGCAGGAAAGAAAACGATTGGTAGGCGCCACTAGTATTCGCCAACCACCTGACCGTCGTCACGCACGCTTAGTTGCTGGATCGTCGTCAGGTTAATCGTGTCCGGCACGAAGCGGACTGAACCGTCGACGAGCACCACCTGGATGCCGCCGGGATGGAACGAAGTGAGCGGCGTGTTGAAGTCCCACTCGGCGTTCGCTTCGGCGCCAACCGACGTCGGATTCGGCGTATGGAAGACGGCGGTCAAGCCGTTCCCGTACCGATGCTGTCCCGCGGTCCCGGCGCGCCAATCGGCGACCGTACCGTTGTAGGCGCAACCGCCCCAGCCGGTGTGATAGTTGGCCATCTTTCGCGTAGCGGCGTTCGCGTGGTTATTGCCCGACTGCTCCGAAATCAGAATCGTGTTCGAGGTTCCGTCGACGACTCCCTGCATGCCGGTCGTCGTGTTGATCAGCAAAGCGCCGTTGTCGGTCGCGTAGGCGTCGTACTGCGTCTTGTAGTAGGTCGTCGTCCGTCCGGCGGGGTCAGGATAGGCGCCCATGATGCCGACATAGTGATGACCCTGCGTCACGGAACCGATCGATCTCAGCTGCGCGTTGTAGGCGTAGAGCGGATCGATCGCGCTGGAGGGACAAACGTAACCGTCAATTACCAGCCCGAGGATCTGCCGCGTGTAGCTGCTGTAAGCGTTGATGTTGGTTTGCGTACCGCCGCCGACGTACGTATCGAGGTTGTAGCCGGACGCTTTGTCCAGATCGTAAACCGCCGACTGCTCCATGAACGGCAACAAGGCCCATCGCCAGCTGGTTCCCGCCTTGGTGATGTAGTAGCGAGCGCCGAAGGGAAACGAGCGATAGGTGTCGTGGTAGTTGTGCGTCGCCAGGCCGAGCTGCTTCAAGTTGTTGCTGCAACTCATCCGCCGGGCAGCTTCGCGAGCTTGCTGCACGGCCGGCAACAGCAGCGCGATTAACACGCCGATAATCGCAATCACGACTAGCAGCTCTACCAGCGTAAATCCGCCGCGATGCGACTCGCGGCGCAGGGAAAGGCACGTTCTCATCAGAATCAAACCCCAGGAAAGGAGAGAAATGATCGTATCGAGATAATCCGAATAGAATTTCCGCCTTTTACTGCGTGACGACTCGGGCGCCTATCTCCAAGTCGAAGCTTGCCGCATTACGGCGCCTTGTCGCTTTGCAAGTAAGCGAACAAATCGCGAATCTGCGTCGCCGTCATTTCGCTGAGCAAGCGATCGGGCATCAGAGACTTGTCGACCGCCAAGGGACCTTCCTCGATTTCATCGCGAGGAATCACCAGAGCTGGGTTCTCGGCGTTTTGCAGCGTGATCGTCTTGTCATCCTGCTCACGAACGAAGCCCGACAAGACGCGACCGTCGACCAGCAGGACGCGGAAGTTGGTGTACTCTTCCCGAATCGCAGCGCTCGGATCGACGACCGACAGCAACATGTAGTCGAGGTTCTTTCGCTCGTACCCGGTCAGTTCAGGACCGATCGACGCCCCATCGCCATGCAGCTTATGACAGGTCGCACAGGTCTTCTTAAAGAGCGCGGCGCCATGCACGGCGTCGCCGCTTCCCGTCTTCAGAATCGTCGCCGTCTGCTCAAGCTGCTTCGCCAGTTCGTCCGGCGTCGCTCGCGTGGCGCCCCACAGTTTGCCGATCCGCTCGTTTAGCGCTTCGTCGCCGTGCAGCTTCAGGTTTTCGACCAGGTCGACCGCAACGGCCGAGCGCGGAATTGTCCCCTTTTCAATCGCAGTAACCAGCGATTGTGCCGAAGCGGCGCGCCCCGCGGCCAGATCGATGATCGCTGCGCGAACTGTTTCGTTCTCTTGCGGGTAACGAGCGACCAGCGCCATCGCGATTTCGGGCGAGTCGAACTGTCGCAAACCACCAATCGCCGCAACGCGCACATCGGCCGAAGGCGTGGTCGTCGCGACACGTAGCAACGCGTCTTTCGCTTCGGTCGAACCAACTTGTCCCAACAGCTGCGCCAGCTTCACGCGCTGGTCGAGCTTCGCCTTTTCGTTTTCCACCACGGCGATCGCCGCAACTTCCGCTTCCTTCTGACCAGCACGCACCAAGAGCGCCATCTGCTCTGGCGAATCGCCGCTGGCCGAAGCGACGATCGCGTCGCGCAGCTCCGCCGGCAACGCTTCAATCTTCCGGCCAGCAAAGGCGGTATCGATCCCCGTCAACATGCTGCCGCGCAAGGTCGGCACGTCGGTCTGGTTCAGCAATTCGGCCAGTTCCAGCAAGTGAGGCTCCGTCGGTTCGGCCGCTAAACGCTGGGCGAGACGGGGCAAGACCACGTCGCCGCCGATCTTGGTCGTTTGCAATTTCTTGACGATGCCGCCGATGTCGAGCGACGAGTCGTTGGCATGCCCTTCGATCGCCCACCACGTGAGGAGCGGAATGTGCGGGTCGCCGGAGAGGTCGTCACGCGTCGCCAGGCGGACCGCCGTTTCAAACCCGACGACGCCGGGGATTCGTTTGGCGGTGCAAGCCAACTGGCTGCAAACTTCGACGTCCGTTTCCTTCTCCGCCATTTGATAAAGCGCGTCGGCGTAGGTTTCCGCCAACTGCGGCGTCAACAGGCGAACGCCCCAGACGCGAACGTACGGGTCGGCATGATGGAGCGCGATCTTGGCCGTCTGTTCGTCGTATTGCCGTAGACCATGAATCGCCCACAGGTATTCGAGCGCCAGCTGTCCTTTCAGTTCCGGCAGTTTCTCGATTAGGCTCGCCGCGGCGAAAGGATCGCCATGTTCGTAGATCATCCGCTGCGCCAGTTGGCGGCGAAGCTTGTTCGGGCTCTCGAGCACCTTCACTAATTCGGCAGTCGTTAGCTTGCCGAGATCAAACGGCTCTTGATGCGGATATTCGTTCGGCTGAATCCGCCAGATGCGACCGCGAGCACGATCCCATGTATCGCGCGGATCGACGTGCGTCAGACGGGTATCGCACCAGTCGGCGACATAGACGCAGCCATCCGGTCCTGTCTTGATATCAACCGGGCGAAACCAGACGTCGTCGGTCTCCATCACCTTCAGTTCGTCCTCGGTTTTCCAAGTCGAACCGTCCGGCATCATCTTCGAGACCGCAACATAGTTGTGCAGCGGCACCGGCGCGATCAAACGACCGTAGTAACGAGCCGGCAGCGCTTCGCTCTCATACTTGACCAGCGTGTGGCTGAAACGTTCGGCCGCGGCATGTCCCATCTGAGTGAAGAACCCGAAAGCGTAGGGATTGGTCAGCGGACCATGCTTTCCCCACGCCTTCGAATAGTAGCCCCCTTGGACGTAGTGAAAGCCGCGGGTGTTGCCGCCGTTGTGTCCTGAGTAAACGCGTCCCTGGGCGTCGAATTCGACGGCGAACGTGTTGCCGCCCCCTTCGGCGAAGACCTCGAACAGGTTCTTCTCGGGATGGTAGCGCCAGATCCCCTGCCCTTTGAAATGGACCGACGGATGCGACGGGTTGCGCGGCAACGTCACGGTCGCCCAACAGGTGCTCCCTTGCGCACCGTACAGCCAACCGTCGGGTCCCCAGGTCAAACTGTTGGCGACCGCATGCGTATCGGCCAAACCGAAGCCGGCCAGGTGAACTTCCGGATCGCCGTCCGGGACGTCGTCTTGATCTTTGTCGGGATAGAACAGCAGGTAAGGCGGGTTCATCACCCAGACGCCGCCGCGGCCGGGGAGCGCGCTGGTGGCGATGTTCAGCCCGTCGACAAAGGTCTTCTGCTTGTCGAAGACGCCGTCGCCGTCGACATCTTCATGAATCGTGATCTTGTCGGCGCCGCGATCATGATGCGGGGGCGCCGGAGGAACTTTATCAAAGACGGCTCGAAGGTGTTCGTCGTACTTCACCACCTTCAGACCGGCCGGAAAGGGATACTGCAGATACTGCACGACCCACATCCGTCCCCGCTCGTCAAAGTTGATGCAGACCGGCTGTCGCACGTCGGGCTCAGACAGAGCCAACTTGACCGTCACGTCGTCGGGCGTCGTGAACTGCTTTTCGGCGTCGAGCGGATCGACGGCGGGAATCGAAAAATCGCCGGTCGCGCCGCGGCCAGCGAAATTGCGAATATGCTCGCGGACCGCCTCATTTTCGGCGGTCTCCAGCGAACGTTTTTTCTTCTCCAAATCGGCAGGCGTTTCTTCGGCAAACGCACTAAACGCGAACAAACCGAGGAGGGCGAACAGCAGCAGGAAGGCGGAGTAGGCGGGAGTTTTTGGCATGGCGGTCACAAGGCAGGAAAGGACGTCAGGTGACAGTTTCGCTTCCTCGCAGTATAGAGGAGGGGCAATTAGATGTCACGAGAAATCTTTTCCGGCCATTTGGACCGTTTACGGCGCTAGAAACCGGCCCAACTAGCGATTAGGGCGCTAGTTCCAGGCGAAATAACACCCCCTGCTCGACCGCCGCCTCCAAGCAGCGTTTCATTTCGGTCAGCTCGGCGATCACTTCGTCCGGGAAGTCGAGCTGCTCCGAAAAATCGGCCTCTTCGGCGATCGCGTCGATCAGCGCGATGACCATCTTCAAACCTTCGGCCGGCGAGTACCATTCGTCCCACGGACCAAGCGCCTCGTCCAGATCATCTTCATCCCCGTCAAAATCTTCCGGGATCGGACGATCGTCCCCAAACGAGCTGAACCGGGGGGAGTCGATCGCTTCGGCGATGGCGTCGAGCGTCTCAAACTGGTCGAACAGCAGCTTCCCCTCGGCCTCAAACTGGATGCCGGTCAACTCGGGATTGAAAGCGGGATATACCGACATGCCCATCGCACGATCCTTTTTCGCAAACGTAACGACCCCGGAAGTCGGCCCGGCCGCGCCAGGCAATCGAAGGTGAGTAACCAAGGGTCGCACGTCCTCTTAATATAGTCCGTAAACGGCGATTCCGTCAGGCAGCGTCTTGGGGGGGAAATTGGGCGCAAATCGTTTCGCCTGGGAGCCGAAAAAGGTTTAGACTGAAACGAGTTGCGTGACTCGCCGTTTCGGATGGAACTGGAATGCCTCCTATGACCGAGAAAACAACTCCTCGACTCTCGACATTCGACGTCGCGGTCATTTTGCTGATACTAATGCTGTTCGCCTACGTCGCTTCCTTCTATATCCTTTCCCGGAAAGGCATCCGTCAAGCCGAAGCGGAGGGGGTTCTGGGATACGACTTTCTGGACGACGCCTGGTCGATCAAAAGCGATTCGCGAGAGCGACTGTTGGAGGTCGTTTATCTTCCGCTGATCAAGATCGATGCGTTAATGGCTTCCGGTCGTCAACCAACCGACCAGCCGCCAGCCTACTACATGACAAGCGACGTGCAGTTCTATTCGAGTACGAACCCATGACCGACGAGCCACGACGCTGGACTTTCCAATTGCAGATCACGACTACGATTTTGCTTGCTTGCGTCCTGACTTACGTCGGCGCCTTCGTCTACTATTCCCGTTTCAGTCCTAAAATCGTGACAAGCTGGGGCAGTGACGACTACTGGTTCGACGACACAATCGTCGTCGACGGCCTAGTGCGACACCAGCGACTCTGCCGAATATTCTGGCCACTCGTTGAGCTTGATGCGAGACTACTTTCAGGACGTCATGCGCAACGGCCGCTAAGCCCCGGGCCCATACAACTTCTTCACGATGTCCAACCGGCGCCATGAACGACGCGAATCCGTCCAGATTCCGGATTTCCACCCCGGCCGCGATATTCGCCCTGCTCGGATTGCTAGTAGCGTCCTACGTCATTTCGTTCTATGTCATCTCATTCACTGGCTATGACGAAACGCCGCAGGAGCTTGACGGCTATTACTTCGCCGACCCGCTTACCGACGCCGGCGAACGCCGACACCTCTACTTTTGCCGGCTCTACTGGCCCTTGATCGAAATCGACGCCCGACTCATCACCGGTCGCCGCCCAGGTTCCGCCGTATTAAAACTCCTGTCTTGCAGCGATGAAGGTATGGTCGACGCCGAGACGTTCCATTCCGTCGAGGGCTATTAATTTGGAGACGCAACCTCGTTCCGTCCGCTCTTACCTCCGCGATGGCATGATCGTCGTCATCCTGGCGTTCGCGCTCATCTACCTCGGCACGTTCCTTTATCTCTCCCGCTCCGGCATGCACACCGCCGAGGAATACGGCTGGGACTTTTACTACTTCACAGAACCTACCTGGACGGCGGAGCGCGAGCAGACCGGCGAGACCCTTTGCATGGTCTATTGGCCATTGATTGAAATCGACGCGCGACTGGTTTCCGGAATGCACGCTCGAGCCGTTCGGCCGGTTCAACTGATTGAAGACATTCAGTCGGCGCCGTCGGTCACGCCGCTTGAAATCCGTCGCAGCCCCATCCCAGTCAGGCCGCAAGATTAAAGAAATGCGCCGCTACGAGAAGTCGACCAACAACGAGGCGAGCTCGGGGTGTTCGTGGCCATAAGCCCGAACTCGGCTCAGTAAGAATTCGCTAATCAGCGAGCGATGCCCCGGGGCCGCATCCGGCGACGTACGATTGATCCTTTCCTTCGCCTCCTCTTCCTTCAATCCGCAGGCAATCAGAAACAGCCACAAGATCGTTGGCGAGCGATTCTGTCCGGCGATGCAATGGACAAAGACTTTGGAGTCGTCGTCGCCAAACGCTCGACGGATGACCTCCATGCACTGCAGAGCGCTCTCGACCGGAATCGGCGTCAGATCGGCGATCGGCACGTCGGAGACTTGAGCAAACGGGGCCAGCGTCGTCTCTGGCAAACTTGCAGCGTCGCTCACATTCAAAATGTGCGTCACCTGCTGCGAAAGGAGTTCCTCGCGCCGCAAAGGATCAACAAATCGCCCGACGGCGAGTCGCGGCGATACCCAATAAATCCCGGTCCGCATCGCCGTTTGTAAAGAATCGGGAAGATTCATTGGTTGATTTGCGCGAAGATAAGAACCAAAGATGTCGACTCCCCCTCATTCTCCACCCCCATGGAGAATTCGTCGAGTAGAAAGCGAGAATAGCCAAATTCGCTGCCGAACTTGGCTATCGACGTCGAATCGTTACGGCGAAGATCGCGATCGCTTCACGGCTGAGCGAACCTTTTTGTCCGTACCGGCATCCGATTAAGTACGTCGCATTACGCCCCCAATCATGCAGGAACGCCAATGGGTAAGATCTACGAGACGATCGAGGATCGCGTCGCTCAATTCATTCGCCAACAGAAACTCTTTTTTGTCGCGACCGCGCCGTTGGCTGAAGATGGGCTGATTAATCTTTCGCCGAAAGGGCTCGACTCGTTTCGGATACTCGATGAGAAGACGGTCGCTTATCTCGATCTAACCGGCAGCGGCATTGAGACGATCGCTCACGCCAAAGAGAACGGCCGGATCACGGTGATGTTCTGCTCGTTTGAAGGCGCCCCAAATATCTTGCGGCTGTACGGCCAGGCCGAAGTGCTGGAGCCGGATCACGCCGACTTCGCTTCGCTCCGCGAACTCTTCCCGCACATGCCGGGGACCCGTTCGATCATTCGGATCCATGTCTCCCGCATCTCCGACTCATGCGGCTACGCGGTGCCGAAATATCAGTTTGTCGAAGATCGCTCGACGCTGATTGACTACTGCGTCCAGAAGGGCCCGCAAGGGTTGGCCGATTATCGGCGTGAAAAGAACGCGACCAGCCTCGACGGCTTGAAGGGGCTCGACAACTTTGAGGGGGACCCGGCGACTGCCGAAAGCTAACCGTTGGCGTCGCGACTGGCCCGGCATTACTGGGTCAAAAAGAGAGGCGTCAAAAAGTTCGCCGCATCGTCCCATTTGTCGGCCGCCGCCCGAAAGTCGACCTGCATCGCCCGTTTGGTCTGCGGCGTTTCGATCTGCGGCGGCGCGGTAACTTTCGGATTCAGCGGGATCTGGGCGCTCGGCCCGGCCGCGAGCGCCGCTTCCACTTCCGGCTGCAGCAAGTAATCGACCAACTTCCGTGCACTCTCGGGATGGGGGCAATTTCGCAGGATCGCCAACGTGTTGGGGATATAAAGCGTGCCGAGTTCCCCTTCCCCTTGGTCGGGATAAACGATCGCCACCGGCGAACCGCTCCGCAACTCTCCCATCGCATCGTCAGTATCGGTCAGGCCGAAGGCGATCTGCCCGCTGCCAACGGCGACCGCCACTTGCTTGTTGCCGGGAAACATCCGGGCGTTCTCTTTCAGCTCGGTAAAAAACTGCTCCGCCTTGTCAGGTCCCCAGACCGAAAACAACACCGCCGCGTGCGTCGCCGTCGTCCCGAACAGCGGCTTCGCGAACCCGCAGCGTCCTTTCCACTTCGGATCGACCAGGTCCAGAATCGACGTCGGGCGATCTTCCGCATTCACCAAGTCGGTATTCACCAATAGCACGCGGGCACGGCTCGCAAAGCCATACCAGGTACCTTCCGGCGAACGAAACTCCGGCGGAAAGTCCTCCGAGTTCGGCGGAACGTACGCGTCGAGCAGCCCCGCCTTTTCAAGCCGCAGCGTGTTGAGAACTTCGTTATTCCAAAAGACGTCGCACCGGGGACGATCCTTCTCGGCCAGTAGCGCGGCGGTCAGGCCGACCGTTTTGTTCGCTTCGGTATCGTACTTCGGAGCAATATAGACGCCGGTCTCTTTTTCAAACGCCAGGAAATGGGGTTCGGAAAACTCACGATCTAGCGCGACGTAAACAACCGCTTCGTTACTGGAACCAAACCGGCAGCCGACAAACGCCAAAGCAACGAAAAACATTGCGACGGTCGCAGACGAAAATCTTCCCCGCTTTCTGAATTCAGTATTCCGCCTTTTACGGTTCATCCATACCTCTTCGTTTCCGATCGCATCAATCGACACACTAGCCCGAGGCGCAAGCCGAGGGAATGCGTCCTCCATCATTTTCGATCCTGCGCATCGCGCACATAAACAATGGCGCTAACTCTCGCTTGGTCACTATTCAAATATCGTCCGCTTCCTCTCTCCGACCACCAAGTCTTGCGCGGCGGTCCAAACTCATTCAATCGACGAGACGCCCAATACTTCAATTGTCGCAATACTTCTTTTGGCGGTTGATCGGCCCAGACGACTACATGAGCGTGATTTGACCGACAGTTTACGGCAAAGAGCACCCAGCCGCGGAATTCGCAGTGATCATGGATTGCCTGCTCAACAACACTACGTTGTTCAGGGCCGAGTCGAACTTTCGGTTCGATCATTGCTCGAGATGCTGCCCGTTGACGCTCGTCGTCGGGCAATTGATCTCCCCCCATTCTTCTCACCCAACCTCGTCGATCCCCGGGAAGCCAACTTCCATACGTCGTCCATGTCAACAAATAAGCCAAAGGCTCGGGCAGCGGGGCCTCGTTGGGACGATCGGAATTCATGAGTGCGACTGCTCTTGTGCGACGAAGTGGACGCCGTTATTGGCACTATAGCAGCCTGATCGAAATGGAGCACGCATTCCCTCGACTTGCGCCTCGGGCTAGTGTTGAGACGATACTCCTAGCGCCTTTCTCCGCATCCCCCACACCGTCAGCGACACGACGCAACTGGTCGCCAGGGCGGCGAGGATTTCGGTCTGGTCGGCCATTAGCAATACCGAATTGCGTCCCAACAGCACCAGCACGCCGATCATCACCAGCGCGACCGCTTGCACCGCAATCCACAGGGTGGCGTTGCGGCGTTCGTACTGCGGTGACGCGTGTAGACCTTGCCAATCGAGAATCGCGATCCGAAAGTGTCCTGCCGAAACGACCAGCTGAAAAATCGCCGCGACTCCCCATGCGAAGATCCCAGCCGCCGACAGATGCTGCAGGTTTTGCGGAAAGTCCGGCCAATCGAGCCCGCAGACGATCGCTCCCAAGAGCGAAACTCCCCCCGCAACGGCGTGGGACCAAGGACGGCGAACGACAGATTCGGAAGCGGCGGACATCGACTCTTACATTAATCCTGCGAACAACGGCGTTTCGGTCTAGAATAGCACGTAACCCTATCCTATTCTGCCGGGCGTCTCCTGCCCGCCCCCAAAACTTGATCGCCCAAGGATCCCGCGATGCGATGGCTGCTGATCGGCATGACGCTAGTTTTGTTCGGTTGCGGATCGAGCGACAAGCCGACCGCGGCGCCGGCGCCTCAAGTCGCAGCGACTCCCCAACCGACCCGACAGCCAATCGTCGAAGAAAAGCCGGCGAAGCCGACCGAACCGGTGCGCCGCGCGACGATGGAGCCAGCCAAGAAAGATGACGACGGCTCGATCGCCGTTCTGAATCAGTTCATGAACGACGATGGCGCCGGGGATCGCTTTCGGCCGGCGCCGATCGAACCGCGTGTCGAGTTTGAGATCGACCCGGCGACGCTCGCCGCCAACGGCCTACGGCAGATCAAGGGAAAACATCTGACGCTGATCACCGACTTGCCCACTTCCCCCGAAGTGGACGAGTTGCCGACTGTGTTTGACGCGGCCTTTCCTCTCTGGTGCGAATACTTCAACGTCGATCCGGTCAAGTTCGCCAATTGGCACACCAAGGGGTGCCTCATGTCGCGCGAAGAGCCGTTCGTCGCCGCCGGGATGTTACCGAACGACCTGCCGAAATTCTTGCATGGCTATGCTCGCGGAGACGCTTTCTGGTTGCGCGAACAGCCGAGCCCGCAGTATCGCCGACATTTGCTGCTGCACGAAGGAACGCACAGCTTCATGGAACGGATGTTCGGCGGCGGAGGACCTCCGTGGTACTCGGAAGGAATCGCCGAGTATTTCGGCACGCACTACTGGCGCGACGGCAAGTTGACCATCGGCGTCGTCCCCGCTTCGAAAGAAGAGATGCCGATGTGGGGTCGGATCAAGATCATCAAAGAAGACTTTGCGGCGCGACAAGGGAAAACGCTCGACGACGTGATGAACTACGCGCTTGACGCTCACTTGCAAACGTCGCCATACGGCTGGTGCTGGGGTGCGGTCACTTATCTGGAAACCGATCCGCGGACGCATGACGAATTCCGCAAGCTGCAGGAATACGTCCGACTTGGCTACGACATGAACCGCCGCTTTCAAGAGTCGCTCGCCGACCAGTGGCCCGAAATCAACGAAGGGTGGCAGATGTTCGTCGCCAACGCCGACTACGGCTACGACTTCACTCGCAACCGCATCGCTTACGCTCCCGGCAAACCGATCGCCGGCGATACGGCGACCGCGGTCATTCAGACGAACCAAGGTTGGCAGTCGACTGGTATTCTGCTGGAAGCAGGCAAGACCTACGAGATCGCCGCCCGCGGCCGTTACTTGCTGCAGCAAAACCCGGATTGGCCCTGCGAACCGAACGGCGTCACGCTCCACTACTTCAACGAGCGTCCGCTTGGTCAACTGCTTTGCGGACTTCGGCCTGACGACTGGAAAGGCCCCGGCGCATCGCCGCTGACGATCTCCGAAACGGTCGGAACGCAGCGGACGTTGACCCCGCCGCTGACCGCAACCTTGTACATGAAGGTGAACGACAATCCCGGCCAACTGGCCGACAACGTCGGCGAGATTGAGATCGCAGTTCGCGAGAAGGCGCAATAGCGGCAATTTGCCTTTGCCCCTCAGATCCCTATTCTGGAAGTAGGGAGAACGTCATGAAACATGCCATCGCGCTGATCGGTTTGCTCCTCTTGGCCTTACCGGCAAGTGGGCAAGATCTGCCGAAAGATACCGCGCCGTCCTCAACATCGCTCCGGCGATTGTCGACCCGCGAGCAATACCTATACGGCTCGCTCTATAGCGGCGTAACGCGACGACCGGCGATCGATCAGTACTTGCTCGACCAAGGCGGTCTCGACTCGGCCGGCAAGCTGCCGACGCTCCCCTATCGTCGCCGCGCCGATGCGACCTTCCCCAACGGCTTTCCGCTCCCCGCGCAATCGCCGCGCGGGTATGAACAACCGAAATTGGGACTGGAGCGTTACTATCGCTCGACGCGTCCCCTGCCCCGGCTGACGGCGACCGAACGAGCCGAAGCGACTCTCTATCGCGGCCCTTCTCGTCCCGGCCTGATCGCCCCGCGAGCGGAAGCCAATCGCACCGTTCCCAGTTGGCGACGCGGCGATTAAAGCCGCGACGCAAGAAACAAAAAACGCCTCGACCGGCGAGGCGTTTTTCGCGTTCGATAAGATGCGATTAACCTCCTCCGGTTGATCGCTTCAGGTCGAAGTTGGCGTCGGCGTTCGACCCGGCTTTTACGTCATAGCGCAGTTCGGAATCGGTGTTGTACATCGCCGGCAGGATTTCCTTTTTCGGCTTCACTCCTTCTCCCTCGACGGTCGCCGCGGTGATGCGGACGACGTTTTCACCAACGATCGCTCCCATGCGGGTATTGGTGAACTGCAGTTCGTACCGCCCGTTGGCGTCGGTCTTGCCGTGCGCGGGACGATCATTTTCGTGGTAGAAGTTGACCGTCGCGTCGGGCAGCGGCTTGCCGTTCAACGTGACCGTCCCGGAAACCGTGCCTAACTGCGGACCGCTGACGCCGCCGCAGCCGAGAATCATGCTCGCCGCGATGATGGCGACTGGCGCCAACTTCTGCGGCGAGAAAAACTGTTCAACGTTCATGAGAATCGCCAAATTCAAAAGACTTCGAAAAAAAGAGGTACGCTTCGCCGCGACTAGTAAGGCTGAATCACTTCGCCACCGTCCATCGTGCCAAGGGCCGCTTGCGTGCGCAGCGGAATCGTCTCCGGCACAAATTGGACGCTGGCGTCCCCAAACAGGAACTGAGCGCCGCCAGGATGCAGACTGCTCGGGTTGTAGGTGGTCGAACCGTTGATCACATAATCAGTGTCGTTCGAGACCCGTTCCATCCGGATGCGCACCTGGAACTGAGAGATCGAACCGGAGATGCTGCCGCCGAAATCGTTGTGGTAGCCAATCCAGAGCGACGCGGTCGGCCCACCCTGCGAGCAACGCTCGGCGACGATGATCGTATTGCTCAGACCATCGGTGATGTCGCGGAACTTGGTTTGCGAGTCGTCGGTGAATACCGCCGGGCGATCGCTGCCGCCGGTGCCGGTCGAAACCGGGTCGGTCGCGTTGTAGTAGGCGGAGAAGACGCCGATGTAATTCGACTTCGCGAAGTAGATCCCGCCGGTTCCTCCTAATTTCTTATTCAGATCGCCCCCTGGATCGGACGGGCAAAGGTAAGCGGTCAGCGGCGTTTGCGCCAGCGGCGGACGTCCGCCCACGCCGGTCGTCGTCACAGCGGTGATGTCCTCCCACGGCCCATTGAATGCGCCGGCCGTTCCTAGTGCGTCCCAAAGATTCCCTTGTTCGATAAACGGCAGCAACATGGCGCTCCAGCAAAGTTGATTGCTGGTGACGATGCCCGGGGGAAGGCGGTTGTAGGTGTCGTGGTAGTTGTGGAGCGAGAGTCCAATCTGCTTCAGATTGTTGCTGCAGGTCATCCGGCGAGCCGCTTCGCGAGCCTGCTGTACCGCCGGCAACAAGAGCGCGATCAACACGCCGATGATCGCAATTACCACCAGCAGCTCGACCAAGGTAAAACCGCGTCGAGAAGGGTGAGACGAGAAAAAACGAGCGCTCATATGGCAGAACTCACATGAAAAGAAATGAAGGTGAATTGAAAAATGTGGCCATGTCGTCAAATAGAAACATATCCATTTAAAGAAATAATTCGCGCCACTAATCCCATTTAGTACTTAACAACGGAACCACGTCCAATGTTTTGCTTTTTTTTGCTTTTTCTTTGCATCTATTTACAGCTCTTGTGAGCTGTTTGCTTTCCAAAAACTATGGTGCTCATGAGTTTTGTTTCGAGCCTCAGTTGCTGCCGCAAACCCCACCAGATTCGCAAAGAAGCTCCACGTACAGAGTGTGGCTGCCACGCCGTAAAGCGAATAGGAAGCGGCGCCATTGCATAAAATGAGAATGCTTCCATGCGGCGAATGGCCGGTCGGATCGAAGAAAAAAAAACGCCGACCAAAAGGTCGGCGTTTTTGATTTGCGAGTTGTCGTGACGACTAGCCGTCGATGCCGGCCCAGTAACCGCCCCGCGAGTGATCGAACATCACTTCGACGCCGGGGCGCGAGAGGTCGAATTCCCCTTCGCGATAGACTTCTTTGCCGCAGACCCAGGTGCGAACCGGCCAGCCGGTCACTTCGCGTCCTTCGAACGGGGTCCAGCGGCACTTCGTTTGCATGTTCGGGCCACGCAGCGCGACCGACTTGTTCATGTCGACCAGCACCAGGTCGGCGTCATAGCCAACTTCGATCCGCCCCTTCTCCATGATGTCCCAGACCAGCGCCGGTCCTTCGCACAGCCAGTGGACGACGTCCTCCAGCGTGCACTTTTCTTTGTGGACCAGGTCGAGCATCAGCGGCAGCACGGTCTCGACGCCGGGAACGCCGGACGGGCTATCGGGATAGCGTTGGCACTTGTCTTCGTAGCGATGCGGCGCGTGATCGGTCGCGACGATCTGAATCTGATCGTCCAGCAGCGCCTGCAGCAGCGCGGCGTTGTCCGAGGCCGATTTCAGGGCCGGATTCATCTGGGCCAGCGTCCCCAGATTCATGTAGTCCGAATCGTTCATCAGCAAGTGATGCGGCGTCACTTCGGCGGTGATCAGATCGGCGTGGTCTTCAAATTCGGCCAGCGCCAGTTCCGACGAAATGTGGCAAAGGTGAAGCCGGTGCTTGTATTCCTTCGCCAGCGCAACCGCTTTGCGAACGGCCGACGCTTCCGCTTCCGGCGTACGAATCCTCGAGTGATCGACGACGTTGCGGGTCAGCCCGAACTCTTCAAAGTTGCGGGTGATGATGTTTTCGTCTTCGGCGTGCACGGCGATCGGCAGCTTGGTTTCGGCGAAGATCGCTTCCAGCATGCCGGGATCTTTCAGGAAGAGATCGCCGGTGGTGCTCCCCATGTAAATCTTGATGCCCGGGGTGCGTTTCGCCTTCTTCAGTTCGGCGATGTTGTCGAGCGTGGCGCCGATGAAAAAGCCGTAGTTGACCACGCTTTTGACCGAAGCGAGAGTCAGCTTTTCATCCAGCATCTTCTGCGAGATCGTGGCCGGGCTGGTGTTGGGCATGTCCAGGAACGTGGTCACGCCCCCTTTGGCGGCCGCCATGCTGCCGGTGCGGAGATCTTCCTTCTCGGTACCGCCGGGATCGCGCATGTGGACGTGGGCGTCGATCACGCCCGGCAGCAGATGCATGCCGTAGGCGTAGACGGTTTCATCCGCTTCCACGGTGTCGGCCGGGTCGATCTCGGCGATGGTCGCCCCATCGATCAAGACCGACGTCTTGGAGGGACCGTCCGGCAGCATCACGGTGGCGTTCTTAATCAGCGTTTTCATGCTATTTCCTCGATGGCCGCGAACGGCTGCAGGCGAGATTTAACGCTTCCTGGCGGCGACAAGCTGGTCGCATCGTCGGAAGCGGAGATAGATTCCTGTCGGGCCGCATTTCCGCGGCGGACCGAGCCCAAAGGGGCTCGCAAAGGCCTTCCAGGCAGTCCCGAAAGCCGGAAGCGCCGCCTAGAAGTCGGCGGCGTCGGTCTAGCGCAAGTCGTTAATGTACCGTGAATTCGGGTGGCGGGAAAGATGCCGGCGCCGCTGCGAAACTGATTGATTTAGGCAAAATATTCGTCTATTATCGACCACAACCAGACAGGGCCATCGCTACCCACCCATCTAAGTGGCACTACTTTGACTTATCCGGTACAGCCCGCCGTGATTTCCCCCCTGAATATCGACGGCCAGTTCGGTCCGCCCTTCTCCCTTGAGCCAGCATCTTACGGATCCCCTCTCCCATGGCTAAATCTCGCGCTCCCCAACCGCGCCGAAGCTGCGCAAAACGTCGCCGCTTCTCCCCCTTGGCGACCGAGCAACTCGAAGTCCGCTCACTACTGTCCGGGGACGGTCTCACTGGGCTTCTGACCGATGACGGCGACCTGGTGACGACGAACAGCGCGCCGCTGGCGACCAACAGCATTAACGTCGCCACTGTCGCCGGCTATACCGGGACGCAAGTGACCAATGGCGGACATACGACCGGCGCGGTCGCTCTTTCCGCCAGCGTCGGTCAGATCACCTCCTTCAATCCAGGCACGGGAACTTGGAACTGGAGCATCGACACCAAGAAGATCGATGTCGGGAAGTACGACGTCGTGCTCACGATGACCAACTCCGAGGGGGCGGAATCGACATCGACGTTCGCTTTGGTCGTGCACAATTACACGACCCAGTACCTGTTTAATCCCGCGAATGCAAACGAGCTCTACTCCAACTACACCTACGCCCAGTTTGGAGACCAGATTTTTTTCACCGCCTTGCAGTTGGGCATCGGCTGGGAGCTCTGGACGAGCGACGGCACGGTCGACGGAACGCACCTCCTGCAGGATATTTACTCCGGCTCCAAGGGATCGAACGTTGGGAGCTTTTTTCCCGTCGAGGACGAACTCTTTTTTTCGGCACGCGACGCTACTCGATACAGTCTCTGGAGTACCGACGGCGACACGGTTGAGCAGCGCGTTCCGCTCTCCAACTTCACGGCGCTCAATCCGGCCTACGCCAACGGCAACATCATTTTCAACTACCTCGGCGATTCCTCGGCGAGCAAGCTCTGGAAATCGGACGGAACTCCGGAAGGGACGGTCAGCCTCCTCTCCTCGAACCAACAGAAGTTTTCGGTTCCCAACTATTTCACCGCCGTCGGCGATATCGTCTATTTTGTCGACTACGCCACCGGAAATCAGCAAACGCTGTGGCGAACCGACGGGACGGAAGCCGGCACTTACCGCGTCGCCGACGTGCCGACGGTCGTAAACTCCTCGCCGCCGTTTTTGAAGAGTTTCGGCGGTAGTCTGTACTATTTACCGGACGACGCCAACACCGCGAATCCAATCTGGAAGGTCGACGCCAGCGGAAACGCCACGCCGCTGTTCTATCTCAATACGCCATTGGCGGTCGATTCGATCCATTTGCAAACGGTCGACGACGAACTGTTGTTCGATTTCTATTCGAGCGCAAACTCGGCCCCTGGCTACCGTCAGGTATGGCGTCTGAACGAGGCGGCCGATGCGATGGAGCTGTTCCTCGATTTCCAGAACGTCGGCCTGAGCAAAGTCAGCTGGTATAAGTATTTCCAGGGGGACTTTTACGTCGTCGGCGAAAAAGATGGAAATCCCGCCGCACTCTGGAAGACTGACGGTACTCTCAGCGGAACGCAATGGCTGGCCAGAGTGAACGTCACCGAGCTCTGGGGGACCGACCAAGGGATCTTCTTTTCAGGAGGCAACTCGCTTTGGACGACCGATGGAACGGCCAGCGGCACGTTTCAAATACAGACCAGCACCTTTCAAACCATTGGGACTCCAGTCGGGCTCGCATCCCTATCCAATGGCGTCGTCTTCGCCGCCTCGGTTAGCGGCAATCCGCGCGGCCTGTATGCGCTGCGATCTGGGCCGAATGTCGACGCCGGGGGCCCCTACGCTGCGACGCCTGGCACAACCATTCAACTGGACGCCAGCGGAACGACTGACGACGTCGACGTGATTGGCGATCTGACGTTCGAATGGGACCTGGACGGGGACGGCCAATACGACGATGCGGTCGGCGTTATGCCGACGCTAACGCTCAACACTCCACAGGAACTGCAAATCGGACTGAAGGTCACCAACCAGGCAGGCGCCATCTCGTACGGCGTCGCGTCTGTCTCGATCGACAATCTCCCCCCCGACGTGACGATCGACAGCGCAGTCGTCACCGCTGACGAAGGGTCGACCGCCGCCAATAGCGGCTCGTTCAGCGATCCCGAAGGAAACGAAGTGACGTTGTCTGCCGACATCGGTCAGATCATGCAGAACGTGCAAGCCGGCACATGGAGCTGGACGTACCCCGTGGCGGACGGTCCGAGCGCCGGAACCATCGTGACGATTACCGCCCAAGATTCCTTCGGCGCGATCTCAACGTTCACGTTTGAGCTGGTCGTCAACAACGTCGATCCGACCGCGACGCTTGATCCGCTCGATTACGCCTATCCCGTCGACCGCCCAATCGACCTCTCCGCCAGCGCGAGCGATCCGGCCGGGTCGCTCGATACGTTGACCTACAACTACGCCATCTACAAACACGGGGAGGCGACCCCAGAGTTCAGCGGATCGGGCGTCGATCTAACCACATTCCAGTTCACGCCGACCGAAATCGGTTTCTATGACGTCGTGCTGACGGTCAGCGACGAAGATGGCGGGAGCGATGAAGTTCGCCAGACGATTGTGGTTGATTTGATCACGTGGGCGGGAAGTGAGTTCCAGGTCGATCCTGCCGAGATGGGACAGTTTGAACCGTCGGTGGCGATCAACAGCGACGGAAATTATGTGATTGTCTGGCGGATCGGGCTCGGCGGGGCGCCCTTTGCTCAACGCTACAACGCAGATGGCGAGAAAATTGGAGACAAGATTTCGGTCAATCCATACGTCACCACAAACAATATCAAACCTGTCGCGGCGATGGATGACGCTGGTAATTTTGTCATCGCCTGGAGCGGCTATGGCAAGAGCTACCAAGAGCGAGGAGTATTTGCGCAGCGATTTTCGTCCGATGGCGTAGCGATTGGCGATCCGATCGCCATCGCTACTACAACATCGACGCAGGTAATGACAATCGCGCTCAATAACCAAGGCGAATTTGACGTCTATTACGCAAACAGCGTCGGCCTCTACGTTCGTCGATTCGCCGCTGATGGAACTCCAGCTGGAGATGCGGTGCTCTTCAGTACCTATACGGTAAGCGACGAACCGTCCGTCGCCTTGGATGACGAGGGGAACTACGTCCTCGTCTGGGCTGAAGACACGCCAGATACCTACGCCAACGATATCTTCGGACAACGATACTCGGCGGCGGGAGTTCCGATTGGCGACGCTTTCGTCGTCAGCTCGTACGCAACATCCGATCAAACGGCCCCCAACGTTTCGATGACCGGAGATGGTCGATTCGTCGTCACTTGGGGCAGCGACATGCAAGATGGCAGCGGTTCCGGCATTTTCGCGCAGCGTTTCGCCGCGGATGGGACGAAGGATGGCGACGAATTCTTCGTAAACACGACCACCGTCTACGAACAGTTTGATCCGGCGGTGGCGATCAACGATCAGGGAAGCTTTGTCATCGGCTGGGTTAGCAGCGACCCCTTCACCGAGTTGGAATATATCTTCGCCCAGCGTTTCTCAACTTCGCCGCCGCAGGTCGTCTCGGTTTACGCCGGGGAAGAATCAATCGCCGATCATGGCGCGGTCAGCGATCGCGTCGATCGGATATCGCTTCAGTTCAGCGAAATATTGGCGACCAGCGGCTATGCCGCCATCACGGACTTCGCTCACTGGCGTCTCGAACTCGACGGCGTCGACGTCACTTCGCGGGTAATCCAGATCACGACCGATTCCAACAGCCGAGGCACGATCGTCGAATTGCTGCTGGACGGACTGGTCAACTACGGCCAGTTCACGCTTACCCTCTTCGACAGCGCTACCGATTTGGCGGGACGCCGCCTGGACGGCGACCAAGACGGGCTCGACGGCGGAGATTTCGTCTTCCACTTCTCAGTCGATATCCCCCGCTTTCTCGGCGAAGAATCTATCGTTAATACGACGACTCAACATGACCAAAATACGCCGGCGATCGCGATCAAAGACTCGGGAGAATACATCGTCGTCTGGGCCAGCGACCTACAAGACGGCTCCGCGGAAGGGATCTACGCACAACGATTCGCCGCGGATGGGACGAAGATCGGCGGAGAGATTCAAGTCAACTCGTATACCACGGGTTACCAACTGACTCCGACCATCGCGTTTGACGCCGCGGGAAACTTCGCAGTCGCCTGGTACCGTTCGAGTAACGTCTACGCGCGACGTTTTTCGGCGGACGGGATCGCGCTTGGCGAGGAATTCCTGGTCAATACCTATACAAGCCACTCGCAGCAGCGCCCGACGATCGCCATGGACGCCAGCGGCGCCTTCGTGATCGCTTGGGATAGCTATGAACAAGATGGTAATAATAACGGAGTTTACGCCCAACGTTTCGCCGCCGACGGTTCTAAGCTCGGCGGAGAATTCCGCGTCCATACGTCGACTTTCGGTAGTCAAGTCTCCCCCAGCGCAACGATGAATGCCCCGGGCAACTTTGTCATCACCTGGACCGGTTACGAACCCAACGCCAAATTCTCTGGGGTTTACGGTCAACTGTTCGCCGCCGACGGTTCAACGATTGGCGACGAATTCCATGTCAACACATACCTCGATGACCCTCAAGCAGTACCATCCGTCGCGATGGCGGCGGACGGATCGTACGTCGTCACCTGGCTTAGCGTTGGGCAAGATGGCCATCTCAGCGGAATTTATGCCAGGCGATACGCCGCCGACGGAACGCCGGTTGGGGACGAGTTCCACGTAAGTACCCGCATTTTGGATAACCAATCCTACCCTTCCGTCTCGATCGACAACGCAGGCAACTTCGTCATCGTTTGGCAAAGCGAAAATCAAGACGGCGACGGCTACGGCATCTTCGGTCAGCGCTACGCCGCGGACGGCACGAAGATCGGCGGCGAATTTCAGATCAATACCTACGTTCCCGGGACGCAGGAATTTCCCGAAGTCGCGCTCGACGAAGCCGGAAACGTCGTCGTCGTTTGGACCAGTCACGACCAAGACGGAAATGGCCAGGGGATCTACTCACAGCGATTCCGCTTCTTCTCCGACGCCGGCGGTCCTTACGTGATCGACGACGAAAGCGATCTTCCCCTGATGGCTGCGCCTCCTGCCGAGGGAGACACGATCGTCAGCTATACCTGGGACTTGGATGGCGACGGCCAGTTTGACGACGCGACCGGCATGTCGCCGACAATCACAGCACAAACCCTCGCCGACCTTGGGCTCGCTCCCCGCAATACGTACGAGATTTTCGTTCGCCTGACCGACAACTTCGGGTTCTTCCGCGATGCGGCGACGACGGTCCGCATGATCACCGCGGCGCCAACGCCGATCCTCGAATCGATCAGCGTTCCGCGACAGGAAGGAACCCCGATCGAAGTGATGAGCGGCACGACCGAGTCGGTCAACCCTGCCGATCCCTTCACCTTCCGCTACTTCGTTTTCAAAGACGGCGATTCGACGCCGCTAATCCGCATCGAAGATAGCGAACTGTTCGACCTTCAATTTACTCCTGCAGACGAAGGCAGCTACGAAATCGTACTGACCGCCAGTGCGGAAGTTGGGATGACGCGGGAAGTTCGTCAGACGATTGTCGTCGAAAACCTGGCCCCGGTCGTCCATGCAAATGCGACGACGCTTACCGTCGACCAAGGTGGATTTGTCTCCATTGGCGGCACGTTCCGAGACCCCGGCGACGATGTGGTTACGTTAGTCGCCAACATCGGCACGATCGCGCAATACGAGGCGACGGGCAAGTGGTTATGGACCTACGATGCGATCGACGGCTTGGCCGGCCCGCAAACGGTCACGATCACCGCCACCGATCCCGACGGCGGCGAGTCGACCGTCACCATTGAGCTGACGATCAACAACCTGCCGCCGACGATTGCGGCCGATCACTCGACGCCGTACGCTTCGCTCGGATCAACCGCCAAAGTCACCGGCACTTATCATGATCCCGGCAACGACATCCTTGCCTTCACGGCGTCGGAAGGAACCGTCGTCGACAATCTCGACGGCACATGGACCTGGTCGCTGGCCGGCGTTCAGCCTACTGGCAGTCGGGAAGTCTTGATCCGGGCCGAAGATGGTAACGGAGGATCGGACGAAGTGACGTTCACGCTGACCGTTTTGCCAGAAATCGAGACTTTTTTGACGACAAGCGATAACGGGGCCGTCACTGACGCGGCCGGCGAAGTCGACGTTCTTCCAGACGACTTGGAATCGATTCACGAATGGGAAGACTTTACCGTCGACGTCTGGGTTCGCTACGACGAGCAGTACGTTCATGACGTTACGGGAGTCTCGCTGAACCTGAACTTCAACAGCACTTGGTTTCAGTTGGCTGACTACTCGGCGAGCAGCGGCGTCGGAGTATTGACCGTTCAGAACAACGGCGACGCGTTGGCGATCACCGCCGCTCAATTGGCGTCGGGCGTCGTCGGAAAAGAGGCGTACTTCCTGGTCGGTAGTTTTCGATTCCAACCGAATCCCCAAGGCGGTCTTTCCAATAACGCCGACGGCTCTTATCCCGAGCCTGTCTCCGATCTCGAGTTCACCGCCACCGACTTCGAATTGTCGTTTGACGTCTATGGCGACGTTCCCGGCATTCAGGCAGGCTTCCCCACAACCCAGATGCAAGTCGTCCCCTACGACGTCGACGACGACAGCTACATCACCTTGATCGATCTGACCTATTTCCTTCGCGGAATTGGGAATAGCGTCGATTCCAACCCTAGCGTCTATCGCTACGACTTCGATCACGACGGCTTTGTGACGCTGATCGATCTGGCCTATTTCGTTCGCAACATCGGCGGCAACGCCAGCAATGGAGATGGCGTAGTTCTGCCGCCGCCACCGCCTCCGGCTCCGCTAGAAAGCGAATCGCTTGCGATCCAATCGACGTCGACCCTGCTGGAAGGCGAAGCGATTCTTCCCCCGCCTGCGCTCCCGCAGTCGGATGACGCCGGCAACATCGACGCGGCGTTCGGCAATCTCGCACTCGAGGCCGAGTGCTGGGAGTTGCCGACTGACGACGACGTGGAGCAACCGCTGCTGGAGCGGATCTCCTCGGAACTCGCCGCTTGGAGTTCGCCGCACCTTCCCGATTGGGCGCTGCAAGAGTCGGCGAAGTATGCGTCGGTCGTAGAAAAAGCGATTTCGCTCCTGGAAGAAGTGGAAGACGATTGTCCGCGCATTGGTCGGCTGATCCATTGGCTCGACCAGTGGCCAGACGCCGACTAGTACGGCACGCGAGCCCCCTATCTGGCTAGAGGCGAATCCGCTCTTAGACGGCGTTTCACGGCGTGAAACAGTCGAGCCGCGCGTTCTTGCTTTTCCGGGAAATGTCGGAAACCCTCCGTTTCTGCTGTCCCTTCGCTCGGCGACGCGCGTTACAATCGCGCCACCTTATCGATACTGCCGACGATCTTGCTCCCCGATCACGGCAGTTTGCACGCGGGCTGGTTTGATCTTCTCCCCCTCGCCAATCAACCCAAAACACGCCGAATCGACATGAGCACTAAGTCACTGCGCCTTGACCTCGCTCCTTCCTCCTCTCGTCGCCGTCGCCTGCGAACCTGCTGCACCGAACTACTCGAGATACGCACCCCGCTGGCTTCCGATCTGATGATCGAGTCAAGTCTCCTCGAAGCCGAGCCGGCGGTCGCCGATTATCTGCTGGTCGACGTCTACCCCGGCAGCGATCCCAGCGACATCTTCTCGTTCATATCTTTGGGCTACGCCGAACTGAACGGCGTCGCCTACTTCGCCGGTATCGACGACTCCAATTTCTATAGCCTGTGGCAGACCGACGGCACCACGGCCGGCACCGAACAGGTGGTCGGCTTTCCGGCATTCGCCGATATTCGCTCGCTGCAAACGTTCGGCAATCTCCTCTACTTCGAAGGTAGCTTGAACGGATCTAGTTACGAACTCTACGCGACCGATGGTACGGCTCAAGGGACAGTCCAGCTGACCAGCTTTCAGAACTTCTTCGACTTGGTTTCGTTCGATCCGGTCGCCGTCGGCAATACAGTCTACTTCACGAGCGGCGACGGCTTTTCCTCGACCGAAATCTGGAAGACCGACGGGACCGCTCAGGGAACGATGCTGGTCAAAGATTTAACGACGGTCGAGACTTCCCCGTTGATCGCCGAACTGACCCCCTCCGGCAATCTCCTTTACTTCCAGCTTTACGATCAGCAGCTTTCCAGCGTGCAGCTGTGGAGAACCGACGGAACGGACGAGGGAACATTTCGGATCGGGACAGGCCTGGCAGACCCCTCCTATCTGACCGACTTCGGCGGAGCGCTCTACTTCTCTGCCAGTGACGCCATGCATGGCGAAGAGCTCTGGATGACCGACGGTACCGAGATGGGGACGACGCTCGCCTTTGAACTGGTCCCCGGCGTAAATGGCGCCGACTACAACGGCCTGCGCAACATCGACGGCACGCTCTATTTTTCCAACACCACCGGCGATATCTGGAAGTCGGACGGAACCCTGGGCGGAACCGTCGCGATCACGGCGGAAAACTTTGGCATCGGCGCCACCGAGCCGCTGCTCGTCTTTCAAGGGGACATCTACTTCAGCCTCTATAACGGCGACCTGTTCGAGCTTTGGAAAGCGACCGACGTCAACTCCAGTCCTGAACTGGTAACAGGGCTCAGCCCCCTCTTGTTCACGTTCCAAGACTTGCCGTATGCGGTCTACGGCGACGCCCTCTTCTTCACCGGCTACGATGTCGACCACGGTCTCGAACTTTGGAAGACCGACGGCACGGCGGAAGGCACGGTGCGCATCACTGATCTGACGCCGATGGAAGGGGACTCGTTTCCTTTCGGCCTGACGTTTCTTGGCGATAACCTGCTCTTCATCGCCAAGGATACGACCAGCGGGTTCGAGCCGCGCGTGCTGAATATCGACGCCGCGCCGATCGCGATGATTCAGTTGCCGAAAACGACCAATAGCGGCCTCTCGATTGAGCTAAGCGCCCTCGGCTCGTACGACTTCAAAGACGCCGTCGCCGATTTGACCTTCGAGTGGGATCTGGATGGGGACGGACAATACGACGACGCCGCCGGCTTCAATCCCACCGTCTTGTTGGCTGATCAGACCTTCATCAGCTCTTGGGACGTCAGCGTGAAGGTCACCGACCTCGACGCAAACTCCAGCTTCGCAACGATGACGTTCAGCGCCGACGAAGTCAATCTGACGCTCGACGACGCCGCCCTCACCGTGTCCGATGGAGATCTCGCGGTTAACGGCGGCAAATACTTTGACGCCTTCGGTCGCACGATCGTCTTCACCCCGTCGCTTGGCGACGTGATCGACAATGGAGACGGAACCTGGACTTGGAACTACGTTCCCGATGCGGACGATATCGGCACGACCGCCGTCACGATCGACTTCGACAACGGCGTGCAAGTGTCGCAGCTCTCGTTTGATCTGACCGTCCTCTACGCCGATCCGGTAATCGAGACCGACCCGCAATCGCCGGAGTTCGCCTTGAAAGGGGAACTTGCGACGAAGTTCGGCACGTACACGGTCGGTTCGGCCGACATCCTTTCGATCACGGCGACGCTCGGCGACATCACCGACAACGGCGACGGAACTTGGAGCTGGAGCTATCAGACCAGCATCAATGAAGACGATTACCAGTCGGTCGACATTACGATCACCGACGTGAATGGCAATTCGATGACCTTGTACGAATCGCTCTTCACCGTTTACCCGGTCCAGGTCCATTTGACGATTAACGATGCGGCGGCGACGACCAACGCAACAGGCGTCGTCACGACGTTGCCCGACGATTTGGGCGCCATCAACGAGTGGGATCCCTTCACCGTCAACGTCTGGATCGAGCGCAACCCGACCACCAGTTCGCTGCTGCAAACGATCGACTATACGCTTGGCTACAATGACGCCTGGTTCCAGCTTGACAGTTCCGCGTCCGGCGCCGGCTTCAGTCAAATGACGGTGAACGATGTTGGCGGCCAAATCGAAGTTTCGGCGAGCAATTTCGCCGACCTCAACGGCGGCAACGGCGACTTCCTTTTGATCGGCAGCTTCCGCTTTATCCCCAATCCCAATGGCGGCGTGCCGAATACGACGCAAGGCGCTTACGCCGACCCGGTCGATCTCGGCTTTTCGATCATTGACCTGAAACAGACGACGCTCCTCTACACCGACATCCCCGGCGTGCAGTCCAGCTCGCCGACCACCCAAGTTGAAGTCATTCCGTACGACATCGATGATGACGGCGCGATTGGACTGGTCGACTTGACCTACTTGATTGGCAAGATTGGAGATCCGGTCGCCACCACGCCGGCGTCGTACCCGTTTGACTTTGATCGCGACGGCTTCGTCTCGTTGATCGACCTGGTCTACTTGATTCGCAACATCGGCGCAACGCAAGGAAACGGCGTTCCGATTCAGTTCCCAACGATTTCCTCTTCGCTGGAAGCCGAACCGCTGGCGATCCAGTCAACCTCAAGTTCTCTCTTGGAAGGAGAAGCGCTTCCGCTGTCGCTCCCCGTTTCCGAAGAGCACAACATCGACGCCGCGTTCGGCAATCTCAACTTGTTCCAAGAGTGTTGGGAGTCGCCGTCGGACGACGAAGAAGAAGTCGACATCGAAGCGGAATTCGCCCTTCCTGATTTCCCGTGGCAGCCTGACTTCGACTCGGAGTGGGCGATCGAAGCGTCGTCGATCGTCGAATGCGTGATCGACAAGGCGATTTCGCTGCTCGAAGACCTGGAAGAAGAGCACCCGCAACTGGGCCGCGCCGCCGATTGGCTGAAGCACCACTTCGGGAACTTCTAGTCGTTCCCGTCAAAATCTCGCCAATCGATGGCGATTTCTCACCCGAAATGCGCCCGCCCACCTCTTGCGAACAGGGCGGGCGTTAATTTTTTGCCGAAATGGGGCCGGGGGCCTGCATTCTTGCGTTTCGCTATCCCTCCCAGGCATTACAATCAGGCCATCCACTGGCCCCACAGAGGGATGCGTTTCCCGTCTCCGGCGGCTGATTTCCGAGCTTAATTCGACTCCTCCGTTCCTAGTCTCCCCCGCCGGAATGCCGTTTCGTCATGAGCAAGAATCCGGTGCGCAGTGATCGCGCCCACGCTCGACCCAGTCGACGCCCCTACATTCTGCAAGCCGAACAACTGGAAGTCCGCGACCTGCTGGCCGCCGACCTGCTGCCGCAAGCCGACCTGCTGGAAGGAGAACCGACGCCAACCATCGCCGCCGACGCGAGCGCGCTGGTCTACGCGGTTGGCTCCACCGCCACCAACAGCGGCACGTTCGCCAACGCGGTCAACCTCTCGGCCTCGGTCGGCGCCGTCGTCGACAACGGCGACGGCACGTGGACCTGGACGCTGGGAGACGTACAGGTAGGCGACACGCAAACGGTAACGATCACCGCGGATGACGGCGCTGGCGCGTCGGTAGAGACGACGTTTGAGCTGACGGTCGAGAGCGTTGAGTTTCAGTTGTTGAAGGATACGGAACCGGGGAACGTTTTCAATTACATCTCGCCAATTGTCTGGATTGGAGAGGTGGGCTATTTCACGACCTATCCAAGTAGTTTTCCCGTTACGCTCTGGAAGACGGATGGAACCCCGGATGGGACGACGATCATCGAATCAACGTTCACTGGTATCGTGGAACTAGTCGATTTTAATGATGAACTCTATTTTCTAAGGCGCAGAAACTACTTTGACGACCAAAGCTACGATCTTTGGAAATACGACGAAACGACGGACCAAGCGATTCTGATCTACGATTTTACAACGAACCTTCGCCCCGGTTCCGCTGTAGCGTCCGCGGTTGCAGGGAACTTGCTCTATTTCAACGTGGACGACGGAATTCACGGACAAGAACTTTGGGTCTCCGATGGAACGACGGAGGGAACTCATCTTGTCGCCGATATTATTCCAGGTTCGACCGGAACCGAAATCCGAGACTTAACAGCGACCGATGACTTATTGTTTTTCGTCGCCAATGACGGCATTCATGGGAATGAGTTGTGGAGGACTGACGGCACTGCGGAAGGAACGCTGATGGTCACGGACTTATACTCATCTGAATCGACGCAAAGACCGTACTTTCCAACCGCCGTCGGCAATGTCGTCTATTTTCTCGGGCCGGACGACACCATTTGGAAGGCCAACGGAACCGTCGGCGAAACGACGCAGCTCTACGTGAATACGCCGGCAGGAGCTCTTCCCATAGCCGACGCGGGCGGTCTGCGTGTCGTCGACGGTCAGTTCTACTTTAGTTTTGCGAACCAACTTTGGACCAGCGATGGAACTCTATCCGGTACTCAACCAATCACTAGCGCGATTGGCGTTTTCGGCAGTCAACTCGTCGCCCAAGCGAGGATCGGCGACGATCTCTATTTCATTAAAGATTCCTATTATGGTCCCGTTTCGGACGAACTTTGGAAACTAGACGAATCAACTGGCGAGGAAATTCTATTAGCCTCATTCCCGCCAACGACGATCGAGAGTTACCCATTGCCGCTACTCGTCGTAGAAGGCGCCGTCTATTTTCGCGGCTACGATGACACATACGGTTTTCAAAGATGGCGCACCGACGGTACGCCCGAGGGAACGACGCGCATTACCAGTTTTGTAACTCAATCCGGAACGATTGAGGGGCTGCCGAGCGCAGGTCCGAACGGTACGTTATTCTTCAAGGGAGAAACTGAACAGGTTGGTCGTGAATCATTCTTCGTTCAACTCGACACGCCGCCAGTAATCCGTCTACAGCCGATTCAGATCAGCGCTGACGTGCAAAATGTGATTCTCAGTGCGCTTGGCACGTTTGACTTTCTTGACGCTTTAAGTGAGTTGCAGTTCGACTGGGACCTTAATGGCGATGGCAATTATGACGACGCCAGCGGATTGAACGCATCAATTTCAATCGCCGACCTGGCGACGATTGGTATGGCCAATATTTCGCTCCGCGTCATTGATACGGATGGAAACATCGCGACCCGATCATTCGTCATCGATCCGAACGTTCCGCTTATTTCCGTCAACGACGATGACGGCATAAGCGTGAATGAAGGTGAAGTCGCCGTCTACTCAGGACGACTGGTCCACATTCTCGGGAACGAGATTCAGCTTTCCGCATCAATCGGCGAAGTCGTCGACAATGGCGACGGTACGTGGACTTGGCGCTATCAGACCGAAGATGGTCCCGACGATTCTCAAGCCGTCACCATCACCGCCAGTTCCGACGAACATAGCGCAAGCGTCAGCTTTCAGCTGCGCGTTAACAACGTTGGCCCTGTTCCAACAGTCGCGGAGACCAGCGTCACCGTGTCCCATGGTATGCTCGCAGTCAATAGCGGAACGTATAGCGACGTTCCTGCTGACGTCGTGCACGGAACCGCTTCGGTCGGCGAAATTATTGTCCGCGATGATGGGACATGGACCTGGAGCTACGACACCTCGCAAGCTCCACTCGGAAGCAAAACGGTCGTGATCTACGTCTACGATGAGCTTGGCGCTTTTTTTGGTGCTGCATTTCATTTGAAAGTCGAGCCTGCACCGCCTGCGTTGGAAGTTGACGCTACTTCGGTGAACTTCGTCACCGGATCGACGGCGTCCAACTCAGGCGCCCTCCTCAATCAGGACGGCGTTCCCGTCACGCTAAGCGCCTCGGTCGGAACCGTCGTCGACAACGGCGATGGAACCTGGTTCTGGTCGCTGGGCGACGTGCAGGTCGCTGACGCTCAGACGGTCACAATTACTGCGAGCGATGGGGATGGCGTCGTCAGCACAACGGAGTTTTCCCTGGCGGTCGTACCCCAACCGCAGGTCGATTTGATCGCGGATCTTATCTCGTCATATAGCTCGAACCCCGCCGGCTTCATCCGACTGGGTGCCTATATCTATTTCAATGCGCCGTCGGACGACTTTGGATTCGGACTGTGGCGAACCGACGGTACGCTGCAAGGAACCGCTCTTATCAAAGAGACCGGACCTCTGTTTACCGTCATCCTGAACGTTGAGGGAACACTTTTTTTCTCCACATATCAAAACTCGATTGGAACGCTCTGGACATCGGATGGAACGACCGATGGAACAGTTCCGATCGTCAGCCTTCCGTCTAGGATTCAAAGTCTAACTGAACTGAATGGCGCCGTATTCTTTAACGCCAGCGATGGTCTCTTGGGCGAAGAGCTTTGGCGAAGCGACGGTACCAGCGTCGGAACTGCGATGGTGGCCGACATCAATCCGCTCGGCGCATCCATCCCCATGAATCTTGTCGCGTCGAATGGCGCCCTCTTTTTTACTGCAACTGATGGGGTCCACGATTATCAGCTTTGGAAATCGGACGGCACTCCCACCGGAACAATCCCGTTAACCGATCTTCCGGAAAGGCCCAGGTCGCTTTCCGAAGTGAACGGCGTCCTGTACTTCGCAGCGAGTGACGGCACGAATGGACGAGAACTTTGGCGAAGCGATGGTACGGTGGAAGGAACGTTCTTGGTTGCGAACATCGCCCCAGGAGAGGCGTCTTCCGATCCCTACGCAATTGTCGCAATCGATGGCGCCCTCTACTTCCAAGCGACTACCGCCGAACATGGCGACCAGCTCTGGAAGTTTGATCCCGCCACAGGCCTTGCCGTTCGCCTGACTGATATCACCCTCACCGAACGCGCAAGGATCGAGCCAAAAGCCGGTTTCCAAGGAGATGTCTACTTCACCGTCTCTTATGCCGACGCGCTTTATTACCGGACCGATCAACCGTGGGAGCTTTGGAAAACCAACGGTGAGCCTGACGGCGCGAGCAAAGTCCTGCGACTAGCGGAGACAACCTCCTCGACGATATTCGATCTACTCGTCGATGTGAGCGGGAAAGCCTACTTTCGCGGATTCGATCGAGATCATGGTTTCCAATTGTGGCTAACCGATGGAACCGCGGAAGGCACCGTTCGTGTAACCGACGTCCCTGGCGGTCCAAACTTTACGTGGATCACCCAACTTGGCGACCAACTGATCTTCAGAACCGAGACCGGCGACGCCAATTATGAACCGCATCGTCTTGAGTTTACTGCTGGCCCCGTCGCTCGCATCGCCGACCCACGCCAATCCCCTGATGGGCAAAGCCTTCTCCTCAGCGCGTACGGATCGTTCGATTTTCAAGATCCGGTGTCCGATCTTCAATTCGCCTGGGATTTGGATGGCGACGGGATGTACGATGATGCGGTAGGGATGAATGTCATGCTGCCCCTTTCCGAGTTGGAGCTACCGGACGATTGGGCGATCAGCGTGCAAGTGACAAATACTCGTAACGTGATCGCCACCGCTTCGCGTAACATCGACACGCAAACGCCGTACGTTACGGTCGACTTGGTAGAACGCACGATTGATCTCTCAGAGACCGCCGTCAACGGAGGTGAGTTTGGCGACTTAAAGGGAGAAACGGTTTCCCTTTCCGCTTCGCTTGGCGAAATCATCGACAATGGCGACGGAACCTGGCGCTGGAGCTACGCCGCTCCGGCAACTGGCCCTTCAACGAACCACGAAGTAGTCATCACGGCGAGCGACGGATTGCACCAGCGACAAGTTTCGTTCATCCTGGAAGTAACGAATCCGCCGCCAGTCGTTCAAATGGAGAATGCCAAGTTTTTCGCCAAAATTGGCGACACCGTAACGACATCCGGCTTCTATTCGGATACATCCGCCGACGTTGTCTCCCTCACCGCATCGCTGGGAGAATTGATTGATCACGGCGATGGCACTTGGGATTGGAGTTATACGATTCTGGAAGGCGCCAGACGAGATATAGCCTCCAGAATCACAGCGATCGACTCCGATGGCGCACGCGGCGTCTATTCGATATCAATTCAAACGATCCCTTCTGCGGAGGCCTATCTAACCATCAACGGGTCTAGCCCCGAAACCAACCAATTCGGCGAGGTCGACGCGCTTCCCGCCGACCTCGAAATCGTTACCGAATGGGATTCCTTTACTGTCAACGTTTGGGTGCGTCGTGATGAACCGCGAATCGATCAATTAACTAACGTCTCGATGAATCTCCACTTTAATAACGAGCAGTTTCGGTTGGAGGATTTTTCTCCGAGCAGGGGCGTCGCCAGCTTGGACGTCAACACTAGCGGCGACATCATCGCAATCGACGCCAGCGGTTTCGACAACTCCGATTTCGAACTTGGCGAACTGTTGCACATCGGCAGCTTTCGATTCAAACCCGATACCAACTCCCAGATTGCCAACAATATTTCCGGCGACTATCCTCAGCCGATTGCCCTGTCGTTCTCGCTAACCGACGTTGAAATCACGACCAATTGGTTCGGCGTAGTCCCTGGCCAACAAGTCGGCGCTCCAACCACCCAGCTGCAAGTCGTCCCCTACGACGTCGATGACGATGGCGTGATCGGTCTGACGGACTTGACCTACTTGATCGGCAAGATTGGCGATCCGGTCGCCGACGTGCCTGGGGCGTACAAGTATGACTTCGATCGGGACGGCTACGTTTCGCTCGTCGACTTGATCTATTTGATTCGGAACATCGGCGCGTCGCAGGCGAACGGCACTCCGATTCAGTTGCCGCCAACCTCTCCGCCGGCGAATCCGCTGGTCGAAACGGAATCGCTGGCGATTCAAACTTCCGCCAGCGTGCTGTTGGAAGGAGAAGCGATTCCGCTGTCGCTTCCCAGCTCGGACGAGCACAACGTTGACGCGGCGTTCGGCAATCTCAGCTTGCTGGAAGAGTGTTGGGAGTTTCCGTCCGATGGCGCAGAGGAGGAAGAGCTGGTCGAAGCGGCCGCTTCCTTCTCCACCGGTTCATGGCAGCCGGAGCAGCTTCCCGATTGGGCGCTGCAGGCTTCCTCGATCGTCGAATGCTTCGCCGAGAAGGCGATCGACGTGTTGGAAGAACTGGAAGAAGAGCACCCGCGGCTTGAGCGGGCCGCTCGTTGGCTGAAGAACCGGCTCGAAGATTTCTAGGCGATTTCGTCCTTTCCCAGCCTCCGGCTGCAGTTTGCGCCGGAGCGGAAACCGGCCGATTCTGGCGGGCGTTGAATTTTCAGAGAAAAGCTGGCATTACCCCCCAATCTCGCGTGTATCCGCCAGTCGCAACCGCTACAATCGACCCATCTTTACTAATGCTGCAGAGGGGAGCGAATTCCCATCTGAAGTAGCTTCCGACGCGTGCCTGATTCCACTCCCCTGATTCATACGCCACCGCAGGACTGCCGTTTCTCTATGAGCCAGAAGCCCGTGCGCAATGATCGCGCCCTCGCCTCGCATAAACGTCGCCGACACGCCTCGCTCCACGCCGAACAATTGGAAGTCCGTCAACTATTGGCGGCCGACCTGTCGCCGCTCGCCGATTTAGTCGAAGGGGAAGCGGTCCTGCCGACGGTCGATGCCGACGCCAAGCTGGTAGCACGACAAAGTGGAACCGCAGCGAACAACAGCGGCGTCTACGCCGGCGACGTCGCCACTCTTTCCGCATCGCTGGGAGAAGTTGTCGACAACGGCGACGGAACCTGGTCGTGGAGTTTCGATACGCGTCTAACCAACGTCGGCACGTACGACGTGAGGATCACCGCCGCCGATGCGCTGGCCAACGAAGCGACGACAACCTTTTCGCTGACGGTGCACAATTATGGGCTGCAGTTGTTCGACGTCCACACCGGCGAAGATGGAGTGAATTCGGTTGAATTCGTAACCAAGGGGGACTACGTCTATTTCACCGGAATTCCGCTGAACTCTCCTCGTCAACTGTTTCGAACCGACGGCGTCTCGGCGCCGAAGCAAATCTCAGACCTTCCCGGTGACGATTACAGCTATAACGCGTCGAAGCTGGTCGTCGTCGGCGACACGCTCTACTACCTCGCGCGGTCTTCGGGAGGAACGGTCGGCCTTTGGAAGACCGACGGTACTCCCGGACAAACCGAAAAGATCGCCGATCTCCCTTGGGGGGACGCTTCGAGTTTCGTATTCAGGAGCATGGCCTACGCCGGCGGCTACATTTACCTTCGAAATCTGCAGCCGTCCGACGTCGTCGAACTCTGGAAGGTGAATGTCGAAACGGGTCAATTCGACAAGGTCGCCGACGTCACGCCTGGCTCCCCCTATTTCACCAGCAGTCGGATGGTCAGCGTCGGCGACGTCGTTTACTTCTTCGCCAACGATGGCGACGGCCCGCTCTGGCGCAGCGACGGTACCGCCGAGGGAACGTATAAAGTCGAATCGACCCCAGGCGTCTACGTTACGAAATTTACGCAATATGACGACTCGATCTTCTTCGTCACAAACGATGGAGCGACCAGCTCGGTGTGGCGCATTGATGCGTCCGGGGTCTCCCGCATCTTGCAGACGACGCCGACGGTAGAGACCAATTGGTTCGGCGGCCTGCGTACCGGCGGAGATCATTTGCTGTTTGCGATGAATCGACAAGGCAAGACGGGAGACGTTTGGAGCTGGAATGAAACGACCGAAGAAATGGAGCTGGTGGCGAACCTCATCGACTTGGGGTTCAATCTAGTTAGCTCGGTCAGCACCTACGACGGGCTCCTCTACGTTCGGGAAACGGTTCCGGGGACCACCAAGGTATACGATCAAAACCTGTGGCGAACCGACGGCACGCCCGCAGGGACGTTCCGTCTGATCGGCGAGAGCGAGCTGACCGACTTCTACGTTCACGGCTATTACGCGACCGACGTTGGTTTTTTCATGCTCATCGCTGACGCCGTCAACGGCTATGAGCTTTGGACCACTGACGGAACGGTCGCCGGGACCTATCCGACCACGGAGTGGAAGCCCTCTCACAACAGTATTCCGATTCGAGAATTCCAGTCGGTCGGCCAACGACTGATCATGGGGCTCAGCGTTTCGGCGGAATACGGCGACGAAATCTACACCTTTCAAACTGGTCCGACCGTCGACATCAGCGCCCCGAGCAATGGTCTGGTCGGAGACGTCTTGCAGCTGGACGCCGGCGCCACGTTCGATACCATCGATGCGCAACAAGACCTGACGTTCGAGTGGGACGTCGACGGCGACGGCGACTATGGCGACGCCAGCGGATTGATACTCTCGCTGCCGATCGAAACGCCTGGCCTGAAGCGGATTGGCCTGCGCGTCACCGACAAAGAAGGCGCCGCCACGTACGCCGTGTCGACGATTCAGGCGGACTATCCTCGCACGCTCGACGTAAATGACAAGACGGTGACCGTCGACGAAGGCGCTGTTGCCGTAAACTCCGGAACGCTTCCCCTGGGCTCTTTCACGCTCACCGCATCGCTCGGTACCGTCGTCGACAATCAAGATGGGTCGTGGAGCTGGAGTTTCCTCGCACCAAATGGTCCGGTCGCTGCGCAAAACGTGATCATTACCGCCACCGATAGCCAAAACATGGCGGAGCAAGTCGAGTTTGATCTGATCATCGACAACGTGGCGCCAACCGTCGCGGCAGATCTGGATTACCTCATCGCCGAAGTGGGTCAGGTCGCCGAGAACAGCGGCACGCTGAGCGATCCCGGCGAAGACGCGGTCGTGCTATCCGCTTCGGCCGGTCAGGTGATCAACAACGGCGACGGCACTTGGAGCTGGTCGCTCGACAGCACGCTGGAAGAGATCCCCGCCAGCGTCACCATCACGGCGGATGACGGCGACGAGCAAGCGGAAACGACCTTCACCATCGATCGCTGGGATCCGCAAGCGACGCGACTTGGTTCGGCCGCGCCGTTCGCCATCAACGCGCCGATCTCCGACTACCTTCTCGTCGGCGACTTGTACTACTTCATTTCGGAACGTTCGCTCTGGCGAACCGACGGAACCGCGGCAGGGACCATCCGCTTGCTTCCCGCATCGTCGAACGTCCAAAGCTTGTTCGACTACCAGGGAACGCTCGTCATTTCGACCGCGTCTTCCCTCTACAAATCGGACGGGACTGTCGCCGGGACCCAGAGGATCCGCAACATCCGCGTCATCGCAAACTCCTTCCACGACGTAAACGGGACGCTGCTCTTCTTCGCCGATGATCTAGAGCATGGCTACGAGCCCTTCACGTCCGATCTAACGACGGACGGAACCAAGGTTTTCATTGACGTCAACGAAGGTTCGGAACGATCAATCGGCAACGATCATTCCTTTCAGGCCAGCGACGGAACGCTCTACTTTCTCGCGACGACCGAAGAGACCGGGCTGGAAATGTGGAAGTCGGACGGTACCGTCGACGGCACGATGCTGATCAAAGACATTTACGACGGACCGGAAAGCGGCGTCTGGGGAGGGACTCGGTTCGTCGAACTCAATGGCGAAGTTTATTTCACTGCCCAGACCGACGTCGCCGCTCAACAGTTTTGGAAAACGGACGGAACCGCCGAAGGTACGAAACCGGCTCACGGCCAGACCTCGGAGTACGTCACGTTCTCCACGAAGCGACTTACGGATGGCCAATACGTCTACTACGTCGCCAACGACTACTATTTCGAACTGCGACGCACCGACGGCACGCCGAACGGCTCCACCACCATTCCGCTCAACCTCCCCACCGGTCGACGTATCAGTGATCTGGTGACCATCTTCCACGGAGAAATCTACTTCACTTCTTACAGCTCGGAGAAGAAAACCTTAGAAGTCTGGAAGCTTGATGCGACGACGGGAAACTCCGTCTATCTGGCTGACGTCGGCCCGTATAGTTTCCGATATTCGACCCTGGAAGTCGGCGAGTTCCTCTACTTCCGCGCCTACGACGCGACGTACGGCATGGAACTGTGGCGAACCGACGGCACGCCGGCGGGAACGGAGCGTCTGACCGAAATCGTGCCCGATAACGATCAGGTCTTACAGAACGCGGACGCCGTCTTCGACTTCAAGTTGCTCGGAAATCGGGTGACGACTCGCGTCTATAACGTCAACGACTCCCCCGAGATTCTCGATACATGGTTCATCGAGATCGCCGACCCTACGGCCGCCGCCGATCAGCCGATCGTGACGACTCCCGCAGGGAACATCGCCAGCGCCGGCGGAACGTACCAATACCTGATGGAAGGGATCATTCGCGCGACCGCTTCGATCGGCGACGTCGTCGTCAACGGCGACGGTACGTGGAGTTGGAGCTACGACGCCGTCAACAATCCGCTGGAGAGCCAACTGGTTACGATCTCTCTGACCGACGGCGTCAACATGACGGAAGCGAGCTTTACCCTGAATGTCTTGAATCTGACGGTCGACCATTCTCTCGTCGCCCAAGAGCCCACGCGGTTAGCGCAGAACGTCGGCAGGTATGCCGACTTCGGCGACGATCAGGTCGCTCTCTCCACCTCGCTCGGCATGGTCATCAACAACGGCGACGGAACTTGGAGTTGGAGCTACACGCCGAGCCTCAACGAAGTCGGTCAGCATGAAGCGACGATTACCGCCGACAACGGCGCTGGGGGCGTCGTGCATACGACTTTCACGCTTGACGTGTTGGCGATCCCGGAAGCGGCCCTGACGCTCAACGCCGGTAATCCCGTCACCGACGGCCAGGGACAAGTTGCGACGTTGCCGCCGAGCTTCGCGCGGATTGACGAATGGGACTCGTTGACGGCGAACGTCTGGATCCGCCGCCCGGCTCGCATCGGCGGTTCGTTGACCAACGTCACGCTCGACCTCCATTTCAGCAACTTGTGGTACCTACTGGAAAGCTTCGTCGCCGGGAGCGGCGTCGGCCAGTTGCAGATCAACAACGTCGGCGACACGCTAAAGATCGACGCCAGTCAGTTCACCTTCGACGACGCGGCGCTCGACGCCTATTTGCTGGTCGGCAGTTTCCACTTCCGCCCCAACCCGCACGGCGGCGTTGCCAATAACCTCTTCGGCGCCTATCCGACTCCGCTCGATTCGCAATTCTCACTTTCTAACATCCTCCTCAGCACCGACGAAGTGACCGACCAGTTCGGGCTGCCGACGGAATCTCCGGAAACGACCATGCAGGTCGTTCCCTATGATCTGGACGACGACGGCGTGATTGGCCTGATCGATTTGTCCAAGCTGATTAGCAAGTTGGGGACGCCGGTCGCGTCAAATCCCGCGTTGTACCCGTACGATTTCGACCAAGACGGCAACATTTCGCTGATTGACCTGGTCTACATGATTCGAAACGTTGGTACGACACGCGACAACGACGCCCCGATCAGCTTCCCCACGATTTTCGTCCCGCCGAATCCGCTGGTCGAAACCGAATCGCTGGCGATTCAAACTTCCGCCAGCGTGCTGTTGGAAGGGGAAGCGATTCCGCTGCCGCTTCCCACGCCTGAAGAGAATAACTTCGACGCCGCCTTCGGCAATCTCAGCTTGCTTGAAGAATGCTGGGAGGCGCCGACCGAGGAGGAGGAAGAGGAAGAAGTCGAAACGGCGTTCTCCTTCCCGGCTCACCATTGGCAGCCGGAGCAATTGCCTGATTGGGCGCTGCAGGCTTCGACGATCGTCGACTGCGTCGTCGAAAAGGCGCTCTCGATTCTCGACGATTTGGAAGAAGAGCACCCGCGATTCGGGCAGGCGATCAATCGGCTAAAGAGCCGACTCCAGAATCTGCAGTAGATCCTGTTCGCTCGGGCGACGCGGATTGGTTCGCATCAACCGCGTGATCGTGATTGATTTGGCGGCGAAGCCGGGGAGCATCTCCGGCGTCACGCCATACTCGCGCAGTCGCTCGGGGATGCCGATCGCTTTTTTCAATCGCTCGACCTGGGCGATCGCCCCTTCGGCGGTCGCATCGCCGCCCAATAGCTGCGCGATTTTGGCGAACTTCTCCTGCCGCTCCGGCAGATTGAAGCGCATCACGTAGGGAAGCAGCAGCCCGTTGCCGCCGCCGTGACTGCAATGCACAGCGCCGCCGATCGGATATTCAAGGGCATGCACCACGGCGACTCCAGCGTTGGAAAACGCGAGCCCGGCCAACGTCGCGGCCAGCGCCATTCCGGTTCGCGCCTCTAAGTCGTCTCCCTGGCGAACCGCTTGCACCAGGTGCTTGCCGACCAGCTCGATCGCTTTCTCGGCCAGCGCATCGACCAGCAGATGCGATCCACTGTAAGGCGCCGGACCGTCGCCATCTTGCTCCAGCATGTCGAACGTGGTCGACGTGTACGCTTCGACCGCATGGGTCAGCGCATCGATGCCGCTGTCGGCGGTCACCTGCGGCGGACAAGTCGAACTGAGGAGCGGATCGACGATCGCCACCGTCGGCCGCAAATATTGGCTGAGCGTACTGACCTTCATCGCGTTGGCGGAATCGGTCAGCACCGCCGACTGCGAAACTTCGCTGCCGGTTCCGGCAGTCGTCGGCAGTGCGATCAGCGGCGTCACCGGACCAGGGACGTTGTCCCAGCTGAAGTAGTCGGCCGGAACTCCGCCATGGGCGTGCAGAATGGCGACGATCTTCGCCAGGTCGATGTTGCTGCCGCCGCCGACTCCGCAGATGGCGTCAGGAGCGAACTTCTTCGCCGCGGCGCCGGCGTCAATCGCGACGCTCAGGTCAGGCTCAGCACAACTACCATCGAAGACTTCGACCGTTGCGCCCGCTTCGACCAGCGGCCGGCGCACTTTGTCGACCAGCCCCAGGCGAACAAGCGTCGGGTCAGTAACGATCAGCACGCGCGACCAACCGCGACGTGCCGACAACTTACCAACTTGCTGGCTCGCGCCGACGCCAAAGGTCAGCTCGCCAGCCGAGTAGAAGCTCCAAGCGTCAGCCATGGCAGGGACTAACCCTCCTGCTTGGCCATCAGTTTTTCCAAGTAACTCGCGACCAGCGCCGCGTCATCCTTCGCGACCAGGTGGTCGATCTGGGCCTTGGGAACCTTCAGCTTTTCCAAGTGACCGATGATTCGCTTCCAGACGGTCGCCCGCTTCTTTCCTTCGGCCAGGAAAAGTTCGGTGATGTTCTCTTGCAACTTTTGGATCGCGATCGAGTCCCGGTTCTCGTAGTAGTTGCGAATGATGTTTTGTTGGTGCTTCGAGAAGTTCTGAGACATGTTTGGTCTCTCCGAGAAACGAGGCGTCAGACGAACGAACCTACCAAATGTGGCAAAGGAAAATGCCGCTGTAAAGGGCGACTAGCACCCATCATGCTAGCGGATCTGGCTCGGCGATGGGGACATTTTCGGCATAGGCGGAAAAGTCTTGCACGCGGCGGTAGCCATCCCCCCGCAGCGACAGCAAAATTCCGCCCCACAACAAGGACGGGATCCCGACCAACGCGATCAAAATAGGACTCTGTACGGGGTAAAACAGCCAGACGGCCTGGAAGAGCGCGGCCAGGCAAACCAGTCCCGTGACGATCAACGCCGGCGGCGAAAATCCGCGAGTCGCCGGAGCCAGACCGACGCGCACAAACAAATGCAACAGGCCGACGACGATCACGCTGATCGGGACTGACTCGGTCGTTCTGTGAAACAGAATCAGCGCTCCGACGCACGTCGCCAGATAGACGTAATCCCACACGCTCATCGGAATCGAAATCCGTTTCGGCGATTCGGGTCCTTCGCCGTCGACCGGTTGAATCCGCCAATATCGCCGGCGACTCCAATAGGCCAGCGCCGCCGCAACGCAGCCGACCGACGCCCCATAGAACCTCAGGTACGAGAACTGGATCTTCGCCAGCGCCAGATCACGACTCGACAGGTCGAGATAACACATGCCGACGATCGCCGCCGTCAAGCCGAGCAAGAGAATCGCGATCCCGGCGAATCGCCGCGGCGACATCGTCAACAGGTAAACGCTCATCGCCAACCCCGCGCCCATCGCCGGGATGCAAATCAGCCAACTATAAACGTCGGGCCAATGTGAGAGCGTAACGACCACGGCGAGGATCGCGGCGCCATACGCTCCCGTAAAAGCCAACGCTCTCCAGGGAACATCCCCCCGTTTCTCAGCAGCTGGCGCGGTCGCCGCATCATACGCGATTTCGTCCATCGGAAGATCCTGGGCGTCGTTACCCAATTTAGTATACGAAACGGTGGGGTAATTCACTTACTTTACGTGCGCTGATCGGGAGAAATTGTGTTACAACCAAAAGGAGTTTCCGCTAGCGCAGAGGTTGGCATGAACGACGAATCAAAATTCGCCTTATTGCGAGATCCAACCGCTCCCTTCTCGGTTCAGGACGCCGCTCCGATTCTGGCGCCCTTCGCCGGCGTAATCCCGGCCGAGTTCCTGCAAACGCTCCACCGCCGCCCCGGCGTGCTGCTCCGCGACCTTACCGAGAAAGACGCGCTCGACGCCGCCGCCGCCTTGGGCCGAGCCGACATTCCGGTTCAGGTCGTCGCCGAGTCGGACATGGTCGAAGTCCCAGCGCCTCCCCGCTATCCGCTGAAGAGCGCCGTCCTGGCCGACGACGCCTTTGTGGTCGACGTTCCCCGCTGGACCGGGCGGATTCCGTGGGACAAGTTCTTCCTGATCGACATCGTACCGGAGTTCGTCCGCAAGACCGGCTCGATGCAGCTCGACCCGCACGAGTCGCAACTGCTCGCCGAAGCGAACACCGACCAGACCCGCATCCAGCCGGCGGCCCGCACGTCGCTGACCGTCTATCTCGAACTCCTCTGCCGCGATCCGCTGATTCGAATGCGGATCGACCGCAACGCGTTTGCGTTTCGCAAAGCCGGCATCCCGGTCGTCCCAAGTCGCGAAACCAATTTTCGCACCCTGGTCGAGACGTTGCAGGAGCGCTGCGTCAACGCGGTGATCGGGCCCGGCATGCGACAGTTGCTCAAAGGGATGAACTCGACCAAGGAGTCGAACTACGATCGAGCGCGGTTCGAGAATCTCGCCGCGTGGATGCTGACGATTCAGGGAGTCGCTCCCTGAGCGAACTTCTACCGCTGGAGGAGAGAGTTGAATTTCGCTGCTCCGGCAGGCTATTCTGAAAGTCAATCCGATGCTTTTCCTTCACCGAGCCCAATCGAGCGAGTCGATGGACAGCGACGAAACGTACATCGTGCCTGAGATCAATCCTTTCGCTTCGCCAATGGCCGACTCCGGCGTCGGGACCCAAGAGTCAGGATATCGCATCCAAGGAAACAAGCTGGAGGCTCGCACGCCGGTTCAGTTGCCCAAGGTCTGCATCCACTGCGGCGAAGACGCGAACCAGGGGCGAAGCTTTGCCCGGACGATTTATTGGACTCCTCCCTGGATCTTCCTGCTGCTGCTAGCCGGGCCGATTTTTGTGATCATCGGCTCGATGCTGGTCCGTAAGCCGCTGAAGATCGACTACGCCCTTTGCCAAGCGTGCAACGGCCGCCGCAAGATCAGGCTCGCCGCCGTTTCGCTCATCTGGCTGGCGCTGCTGGGATGCATGATTTGGGCGCTGGCCTGGGAAAGCGGCGTACTGGGACTCCTTTGTTTGTTTCTGTTCCTTGCCGGGATCGTCGGCCTGATTCTCTGCGGCGAACATTTCAAAGCGACGAGCCATTCGAGCGGCGTCTTTCAGTTGGCCGGCGCGAAGGCTCCTTTCCTGGAGCACCCGCTCGTTCTCCGCCACTCGGTTGACGGCGAAGATGCGTTTTAGCGCAGCGGCGGCCGCTGCAAAACCGGCGCGAACAGCTAGTTAGCTCCCGCCATTTTTACCCGCTGCAAAGGCAAAACTCGGGGAATCTCGCGGGAAACCCGCCCCCCCTCTTCACGGTTCTCCGCAATTCCCTGCGTTTACTGGTAAGTGCAAAGCAAAACATTCTAGGTTTGCGGTAACCAAGCACGATACATCGTGTATTGTTGCGGGCGACCCGAAAAGCAAACCAGCAGCGATTCGATTTTGGACAGACGCGTTTTACTCGTTGAAGATAATCCGCTCGATCAACTTCTGGCGACGACCGTGTTGCGCAAAAGCGGATACGCCGTCGAGTATGTCGGAGACGGGCTGGAAGCGATCCAGCGCGTCGCGTCCGACGAGACGTTTGACGTCGTCCTGGTCGACTACGAGCTGCCGACGATTAGCGGCATTGAGACGACTGCTCGACTGCGAAATCTCGGTTTCCAAAAGCCGATCTTCGCGGTCAGCGCCTGGTCCGAGGCCGAGCTGATTGACGATTGGCGCACCGCCGGATGCAGCGACTTTTTAGGGAAACCGTACACGCCAAAACAACTTCGTGAGTTCGTCGATCAGACGCAGACGCGTCGCTCGGCAAGACGGCCGCTCCAAGGGGCCTACGAACTCGCGACGCAAAGCACTTGATCGCTCCAGGGGCAGACTGGGCGATTCAAAAGACGCAGGCGACTGGGGCGTCGCCTGCGTTTTTTATTTCTTGTATTGCGCAGCTACGGGAAGATCCGCCAGCGTGACGGCGGCCAGTAGCGAGCGACGACGCGGCCGACGACGTCACTGGTCTTCAACCGCTTCTCGTACGTCCGCGAATCGAGGGAGCCGCCGCTGTTGTCCCCTAATATGACCAACTCGTCGACGCCCAGATCCCACGAGCCCTGAAAAGTACGACGGACCCGGAATCTATTCGCCAGCTCGTCACCGCTGAGATAGTAAATGTCGCGATAGAGCTGGATGTCGGCGATCCGCCATCCGGCGTTCCCCTTCCAGGTCAATTGTCGGTCGACTGCGGCCGAGTCCCAATCAACTGGAGGCGCCGCAATCGCCGGCAACTCCAGAACCGTCGTTCCGTTTTGCCAGACGCTGAGCGTTCCGTCACGCATGACCAGACGGATGCGATCTCCTGGTTGGACGACGGGCCCTTCCGACTCCTTCGCAACAGGCTCGTCATCGTCCGCCGCGCCGATCGCGACTTCGATCTTCTTCTCTTTCGCGAAGCGCCAAATGATCGAGCGAGCATAATAGTCAACGGCGACTTCCAGCGGCTTTTCCCCGATATCCGACATCGTGAAGTCGATTCGCATATCCGCGACGGCTTGCGTAGGCTTCTCGCCATCCGCGTGGTTCGCATCTCTCGCGATAGGCATATAGGACCAACGATCGCATACCGGACCGCGCATTTCGAGACCTGCGTCATCCTCGCTGATCGTCCAGGCTCGCTGCCCCCAGACGCTCCCGCCGCTCGCGGTCGTATGAAGCCAACTGTCAAACTCTTCCTCAGGGAGATCGCGGTCAACCAGATAGACCGGAAACCACAACTCGTCTTCCATCGCCCGAGGTTTGACGAGCATTTGATCGTCGAGCCAAACGTCCCCGGCCCGGAGAGAGATTTTCTCCCCAGGCATGCCGATCAGACGAGAAACGTATTCGACTTCCGGCTCATCAGGATTTCGATAGACGACCATATCCCAACGTCGCTGCGACAGCCCTATTTTCTCGGCCACGAATCGATCGGCGGATATCGTCGGTAAATCGACCCGGCCCGGCTGCAATACTACTTTCGTTTCATCGCACGGACAGCGAAGCGTCACTTCCGTTCCACTATCCAAAAAGATGTTTGCGTTTCGCTCCGCAACAGCGATTTGCGATCCATTCTCGCAAGTCAATTCGTAACGTCTCGGATACAACGTCGGCGCCATCGAACTGCTCGACGTCATGTAGGCGTTCACCCAAACGGCCCGCAGCAAATAGGCGGTCGAAAGCGCCGGAATGACGCCGATCGAAATGCCGATCAACATCGCCGCGATCGCCCATCGCGCTTCCGTCGCCAGGCGCCAGCGAATATAGATGGCGATGAAGGCCAGCACCGCCAAGGGAACCAAGATGTACGCCCCATTCGGCACGTCCACTCCCGCTTGACGGCAAACGTGCAGAGCTACTTCCGACCCCAGCGACACGATCAGCGCGACCAAAGCGACTTCGAGCGCCGTCAGCCACGATCCTTTCTCGAATCGGAGCAGTCCAAAAGCGGCGCGATACGAGAAAACTTGGATCGCCACCATCGACAAAAGGACAGGCGCGATCAGAAGTAAAAAGACAAGCACAGGCGATTCACCAAGGCGAGCGACGGGACGAGAAACGAAACGAATCCAGACAGCGAAATGCTATCAGGTTCCTCCCCGGCTTTCACCCAAAATCTCGTCGCCTTAACCGTCGCCGTCCTTCAGCCCCAGTCGCGACAGCCAATTCCCTTTCGCTTGCTTTTCGTCTCCCTTGCCGGGGCTGGGAGGCTTCAGCTTGTTGAGCTTTTCCCGTTCGGCTTCTAGACGTTGCAGCTTTTCTTCCAACTCGGCGCGTTCGCGCGCGATCTTGGCTCGTTCGACCGAGATGTCGACTTCCGCTTTCCGCAACTTGTCTTTCCACTGCGATTGCAGATTCTTCAGGTTGTCTCGTTCCTGCTTGACCAATTCGTCTTGATCGAGCATTTCGGCGATCGCATGGGCGCCCATCGCCAGGCCGCCGGCGCCGCCTGATTGCTGCGCCTCTTCCAGCTTTTTGCGAAGTTCGGCCAGCTCTTCCTCGCGGACCTGAATCGCTTTATCGGTGCTGGCGATCGCATCTTCGATCTTCATCTTCTCACGACGCTCGTCTTCGTCGAGCTCTTCGTTGTAGTCCGCTTCGAGCTGAGCCAGCATACGGCGTTTCGTCGCTTCCCAGTCCATGCCGTCGTCGTTGGCGGCCGCCTGGTTGCTGGAGCCGGCTTTCTTCAGCTTCGCTTCCAGATCGGTGCACTTGGCCTTCGCTTCCTTCAGGTCGTCCAGCGTCATTTGCAGACGGCGACGGAGGCCGTCGACCTCTTCCGCGTCAGCGCCGCCGGCGCCACCTTCCTGCAATTGCAGTTGCAGATCGCCGATCTTTTCGAGCAGCGCCTCTCGTTCGTGACGCAGTTCGGTCAGCTGTTCGCTCGATTCGCCGTCGCCCGCTTGCGATTGGAGTTGTTCGTTCTCTTTCGCCAGCTCGGCGCACTTCTCTTGTTCCGCTTCCAACTGTCGGCGGAGCGAGCCGACCTGTTCGCGGATTTGTTCGGAATCGCCGCGGGCCTGGAAGAGCGCCACCTGCGATGCGTCAAGCTGGCTCTTCAGGTCTTCCTGGATTTCCTTCACCTGGCGGTGAAGATTTTCGTTCTCGATTCGCAGCTTGTCGGCTTCGTCGTTCAGACCGGTTCGTTCGCTATCGCGACTCTCCACTTGCTGACGCAGTTCGTCCCGCTCCACTTCGACGGCGTGCAATTTCGCCGCCAGTTCGTCGTGGGCCGACGTATCCGATTGGGCCAGCTTCAGTTGCTCGGCGAGCGTCGCCAGCTCTTTCTCTTTCGCAGCGAGCGAATCTTCGGCTTGTTTCTGGGCGGCAGATGCGGCGGCTTGCTGTTGCTTTTGCGAAGCGAGCTGCTCCGACAGGCTTCCCGCTTCCGCGGTTTTGTCGGCCAGCGACTTTTCGGCGGCCGACAGCTTGGCCGCCAAATCGCCCGCTTGCTGCGCTTCGGCGGTCGACGCTTGCCGCAAGGTTTCGAGTTCCGCGCGAATCGAGTCCGACTCATTCGAAAGCTGAGCGACGTCGGCGTCTCGATCTTTCAGCGTCTTTTGCGCAGTTTCAAGTTCGCCCCGGAGCGACTGAGCTTCCGCTTGCAGCTGATCGCGAAGAGCGGTGAGTTCGGCTTGTTTGGTTTCGGCTTGGGTCGCGGTATTGCGGGCAACTTCCAGCTCGGTACGGAGCGAGTTGCAATCGGCCGTCAGACGGTCGCGCTGGGCGATTTGCGCGTCTCGATCGCCGCGGAGGCCATCCGCCTCTTGATTGATGCGGGCGACTTCCTGCTCTACCTGATGCAGTTTGGTCTGGAGACTCTCTGAGCGGCTCTCGGCGTCGACCTTGATGCGACCGATTTCATGTTCGGCCTGGTGGAGCTTCGCCTGGAGATCGTCGGCGCGGCTGTTCGCTTCGGCGAGCGACTTCTGCAACTCGCCCGACTCGCCGCACTGCTCGGTAAACTGTTGTTGTCTTTGCTGCAGCGACTGCTCACGTTCGGTGAGTTGGGTCGCCAGTTCGCTGAGCTCTTCCTGGCGGTTCTGCTGCTCTTGCTCACGCCGTTGGCATTCGGCCTGCCAATCGGCTTGCTCTTGGCGGAACGCGTCGACGGAAGCGGAGAGTTCGGCGGAATCGCTTTGCAGTTTCTGGGCGGACTGCGAGAGCTCTCCCTGTTCGCCGACGAGCGAATGCTCTTTGAGCTGAAGACCGTCGGTGACCGTCTTCAATTGCTGCAGAATGCGGCTCTCGATCTGCTCGAGCGACTGACGTCGTTCGGCCAATACCGTTCGCGCACGATCCCGCTGACGACCAATGGCAGTCGCCAGGTCATCGAGGGGAGAGTTACTTACTTGGGGATTTACGTCTTCCATGATTCCACGACAGGATTCGGGTGACTCGGCGCTTCGGCCCAGGAAGCGACCGCCTCGAGTCTCAATGCGCAAATTCGTCTACGCTTCTATAGGTTAGGTCGTCATTCGCATGCGTGCGGTTTCGATACTGATGATTTCCGGCAACAACGGAGACCCGCACGCGCAGCAAAACGGCGTCGCCAACTGACGACGCCGTTATGATCGCTACAAACGGCCCTTTAAATAAGCCGTTGCAAATGGATTACGAATCGGAACCGGCCGGCAGGCTGCGGACCCCGATCGACAACATCACCCAGTACCAGCCGCTGAAGATCAACTCGATCCCCAGGAACAAACCGATGATGAAAACCGAGTTATCGGGCCAGCCCTTGTTGATCATCAAGCCCAGCAAGACGCTGACGGCGCCGGAGAGCAACTGCCAACCCCAAGCGGGGAAACGAACGGCCAAAGCGGCGACGATGCGGAACAGACCGCCGACGATCAAAAAGGCCGCAATCAACAGGACGATCGCCTGCATCGCTTCGATCGGAGCGTCGATCATCAACACGCCGGTGACGATGTAGAAAATGCCCAAGAGCAGCGACAGCAGCATGCCGCTCCAACGACCCGCCCAAAAAGCGCTCGCGACTTGAACGGCGCCGCCGATCACCAGCAAGAGGCCGAAGAAGACGACGACCGCCAGCGAAGTGACGAAACACGAGCCCAAGGCGACCAAACCCAAAACGATCAGGCCAATACCGAGCAACAGGAACCACCACCAATCCTTGCGGAGTTCATGCAGTTCGTGGCGAATTTCAGACGGCAAATTAGTAGTTGGATCGGACATGGTACGCGTACTCCCGGCAACAATGAGGGGGAAATTGTTTGACTGTTTCCTACAACCGATACCTTGAATTTAGCCGCCGATTTTGCGCCGGGCGAAAACTGCTTGCGAAATGCGCGAAAAAAAATCCTCGGCGTTCGCCGAGGATTCTTAGGTTTTTAACGATTGCTCCAGCAGGGCTTAGCCGGCGATCGAAGCCTTCGCCGCTTCGACGACCTTGTCGGCCGTAATTCCGAAGTACGGGAATAGCTCTTCGGCCGGAGCGCTGGCGCCGAAGCCCTTCATGCCGACGAACTTGCCGCGGAAACCGAGGTAACGATCCCACGACTGCTGCACGCCCGCTTCGACCGCAACGCGGCCGGCGACGCTGCTCGGCAAAACGCTTTCCTTATATTCGGCATCCTGCAGTTCGAACAGCTCGACGCACGGCATGCTGACCAAACGAGCCTTCACGCCGTCGGCGGTCAGCTTTTCGTATGCTTCCACCGCCAGCGACAGTTCGCTGCCGGTCGCCATCAGGATCACTTCCGGCGTGCCGCTGCAATCGGCCAAGACGTAACCGCCGCGGGCCGTGCCGGTCGCACAAGCGTACTTTTCGCGATCCAAGGTCGGCAGGTTCTGACGGGTCAGGACCATGATCGACGGGCGATCGGTCAGTTCCATCGCCGCTTTGTACGACTGCGAAACTTCGTTCGCGTCGCCGGGACGGAAGATCGCAACGTTCGGAATCGCGCGCAGGGCCGACAGGTGCTCAACCGGCTGGTGGGTCGGGCCGTCTTCGCCGACGCCGATCGAGTCGTGCGTGAAGATGTACATCACCGGCAACTGCATGATCGCCGACAAACGAAGCGCCGGACGGAGGTAGTCGCTGAAGACGAAGAAGGTCGAGACGAACGGACGATAGCCCGACAGGCACAAGCCGTTGGCGATCGAGGCCATCGCATGTTCGCGAATGCCGAAGTGCATGTTGCGACCGCTGTGGTCGTCAGCCAGGAAGCTGCCGGCGCCGGGGAACTTCAGACCGGTTTTGGTCGACGGTTCCAAGTCGGCCGAACCGCCCAGCATGCTCGGCACGCTCTTGGCGATCGCGTTCAGAACCTGACCGCCGGAAGCGCGGGAAGCGACTCCCTTCGGATTGGTTTCAAAGGTCGGCAGATCGGCGTCCCAGCTGGTCGGCAGCTTGCCCGACATGATCTGCTTCCATTCCTTCGCTTCGGCCGGGAACGCTTTTTCGTAGGCGGCGAATTTCTTTTCCCACTCGGTGCGAGCCGCTTCGCCGCGGTCGCCCAGCGTTTCGGCGAAGTGATCGGTCGTTTCGGTCGGGACGACGAACTTGTCGTAGCTCCAGCCGTAAACTTCTTTGGTCGCGGTGATTTCGGCTTCGCCCAGCGGAGCGCCGTGAGCGCCGTGCGTGTTGGCCATCGTCGGAGCGCCCCAAGCGATGATGCTGCGGACGATGATCAAGGTCGGCTTGTCTTCGGTCGCTTTGAACGAATCGTACGCCGCGTTCAAGAGACCCAGGTTGTTAGCGTCCGAAACCTTTACGACGTGCCAGCCGAGACCTTCGAACTTCGTCGCAACGTCTTCGCTGAACGCCAGGTCGGTGTCCCCTTCGATCGTGATGTGGTTGTCGTCGTAGATCCAGCAGAGGTTCGACAGCTTCAAGTGACCGGCGATCGAAGCCGCTTCGCAAGCGACCCCTTCCATCAAGTCGCCGTCGCTGCAGAGAGCGTAAACGTCGTAGCCGAAGACTTCGTGGCCGGGACGGTTGTAGCGAGTCCGTTCAAACTCGCCGGCCATCGCCATCCCGACGCTGTTGGCGACCCCTTGGCCCAGCGGACCGGTCGTCGTTTCGACGCCGGTGACTTCGTAGCTTTCCGGGTGACCGGCGCACGGGCTGTGCAACTGACGGAACTTCTTGATGTCGTCGATCTTGACCGACAGTTCGTCGCTGCCGTCGGCCTTCTTCACGCCGGCCAGATGCAGCAGCGAGTAGATGAGCATCGACGCGTGACCGCACGACAAGACGAAGCGATCCCGACCCGCCCAACGCGGATAGTTGGGATCGTAGTTCAAATGGTTCGACCACAACGTGTAGGCGACCGGAGCCAGGGCCATCGGCGTGCCCGGGTGACCGCTGTTGGCGGCCTGCACGGCGTCCATCGACAAAGTGCGGATGGCGTTGATCGTAAGCTGTTCGATGCTGGTCGTAGAAACGGACATTCGGCTTCAATTCTCGCGTAACAGTAAAATAAGAAGCGACCGCCCTGAATGATTGCGGACGCGGTAGCGAAAGGAGCGCACAATAACGCAGTCCTTTCGCAAACCGGCCATTGTACCGAGCTTGAAAGCAAAGCGTCAACGATGCCGAACCCGCCAAAAGAAGGCTTTCTTTAGACCTTAATGGCAGCAAAAACGGAGTTTTAACTTCCCGCCCCTTTGTACCGGAGCGAGCGAGCCACTATTTTTGGGGCCAATACGTATTATTCGCGCGCGAATTTGAAAACATTCCACCCACCGAGCCGATCCTATGGAACAACGTATCGAACGCCTCGAAGAGTTGGTCACCTACCTCGAAGAAACATTGCGCGTCCTCAACGACGTCGTTGTTGAACAGGCCAACCAACTCGATAGAATCACGAAACACATCCACCAATTCTCTTCCGAACTGCGAGACGTCCGCGATCAGCTTACGGAAAAGCGTAATCCAGACGAAGAACGCCCGCCCCACTACTAATGGATCACCGGGATGCAACTGAATCTGTCGGCTGACCAAAAGCGAATTGACGCCTACCTCCGCGAGCGCGTCAAAGACTATCCGGTCTATATCAATTCTGGACCTGGTCACGACGAAGATCCGATCACGCAGATCACCTTCGGTTTCGCCGTCGAGCAGGAAAGCAATCTGATCGTCGTCTTCGATACTCGCAAAAGCGCGAAGTGCGACGGCGAGTGGACCCGTTGGTTCCGCGAAGAGAACATCCTCTCGCTCCCCAACTGGCGCAAGGCGCACTCCGCTTGTTGCGACGGCCAAAAGGTGAAGTTCCAGATCCCCGGCCGCGCCGCCAAAACCGTTTCGACCGCCGAAGACTTCGTCGAGACGCTTGGCGCGTTTCTCCGCGATACGCTTTGTTCGGCAGTGGAGCGCGGGCTCTTCAAGTCGCTTCCACTTTCCGATTCTTGTCTGCTGACGGTCGAAGACTTTGACGGCGCCTTCGGTTGGCGCAGCGATCAAGAGGATGAGCCGAAGTCCTCAGAAGAACTGCAGTTCGCCGCTCTGCAGCAGAAGGCGAAGAAACTAAGCAAGAAGAAACAAATCGAACTTTGGATTGGCGCGCTCGATCAGCTCGCGCAACAACCGCCCCCAGAGTATCTCTATCTCACCGTCAGCGAATATGGAGAGCAACTTGCGGAGTTGGGGGAAGCGAGCGCCTTGCCGGCGCTGCAGCTCGCGCTGAAGTGGGCCAAGAAGTACGAATTCACCCAGGTCGGTCGCAAACGGGAAGAGCTTTCCCACGCCGTCGTCGCTTACGAAGCGCTCGAAAAGGGATGCGAGATCGCTCCGGCCAATCGCAACGTTGAGACCCTCTTGGTGAAGATCGTGCAGACGGCGGCCCAAGCGAACGCCGATCACCGTTTCTGGGGACCGCTCCCGATGTGTGCGGCGAGATTCTTAAACGAAAAGTTCGACGGCTATCCCGAACCGAAAGTCCGCGAATCGAACAATCGCCTGCTGAACGTTGAAGCGTTCACGAAACGTGCGTAGTCGCAGCCGTCGGCTATTCCGCTTCGACCGGCGTCTCGTCGACGACCGGAAGTTCGATGTAGAAGGTCGACCCATATCCTTTACCGAGCGAATCGAGCCAGATGCGACCTCCCTGCAGCTGCACGATGCGCTGCACCAGCGCCAGCCCGACGCCGGTCCCTTCCGAACGAGGATCGAGCTTTTCAAACAGCCCGAACACGCGCTGCTGAAACTTCGGTTCGATGCCGATTCCGTTGTCTTGCACGTAGATGGTCGGCGGGCGGTCTTTGTCGGTGATTGCGCCGATTTCGATCCGCGGGTTCTCAGGGCTCCGATATTTGACCGCGTTCTCCAGCAGGTTTTGAATCACCTGTTGCCAGCGCACGCGATCGCCGCCGATGATCGGTAAGTTGCCGTTGATTGCGATCTCAATTCCGGCGCTTTCGATGCGCGACTGCAACAGCGACAACGATTCATCCACCAATTCCAGCAGCGGCACATCTTCGTGCGGATGCGAAACGCGATCGAGACGGGAGAGCTCTAACAGATTGTCGAGCAGCGTCCCCATTTTGCGGACCGCCAACATGATCTCATGGCAGTCGGCGGCAACCGCATCGGCGTCCCCTGCTTGGATATCTTCTTCCAGCACGCCGACGAAACCGCTGAGCGTCACCAGCGGACTGCGCAGTTCGTGAGAGACGGTGTAGGTGAAGCGTTCCAGTTCGGCGTTCTTTTGCTCCAGTTCGCTGATCAGCCGTTCCCGCTCCTCTTCCGCCGCTTTCGCGTCCGAAACGTCGGTGATTACGCCGATCATGCGAATCGGTTCTCCCTGCGACGTGCGAATGATGGTCCCAGACGAACGAAACCATTTGTAGCGGCCGTCATTGGCCAGCAAACGCCATTCGTGCGAATAGCTCCCTTGCCCATTCGCCAGATATTCCCTTAGCCAGACGCCATGGTTCGCCAGATCCTCGGGATGCATCAGCGTATGAATCGCATCGCGGGTCGACGCGAACGCGCCGGGACCATAGCCCAAGATTTCGTATAGCCGGTCGGAAAGCGATAGCCGGTCGGTGACGATGTCCCAATCCCAGACGACGTCGCTCGACAAGTCGACCAACATTTGCAGGCGACGTTCGTTCTCCTCCAGTTCCGACTCGGCCGATTGCCGTTCCAACTCTTTGCCGGCGCCCGAGGCGAATAGCGTCAGCAACGACGCAATCATCTCCTCCTCTTGCATCGGCTTGTCGTCCAACAGCGCGATCAAGCCGATCACTTTTCCCTGCGAGTCGGTCAGCGGCGCCCCAGCGTAGCTGACGTATCCCAACTCTTGCAGCATCAGGTCTTTGGGAAATTGCTCTTGGAGCGCGTGGGGGAAAATCGCCAGACAGTTGCGCGCGATCTGCTCGCATGGCGTATCTTTGAGACCGTAGATCAGATTGTCAGGAATCTCCCGTTCACCCCGTTCCCAGTGGGCCGAGATCCGCACTTTCGTCGCGTCATGCCGCAGCATCCGGCCAACCATCGACAACTTGCAACCGATGCCGGCTCCCAGCGAATTGACGAGCGTTTGCAGATAAGGAAACCCCGACTGATCGCCAAGCTGCTGAATCGTCGTACGTACGATCGTATCCGAACGGCGCAAACGCCGAAGTTCTTCGGACTCTTCCATCAGATCAATACCTTCGCGGTGTGAAACCCTGGATTGCCGAAGTCTATCTCCCGCAACCGATTTCACGAAGCGTAGAATCCCAAAAGTGGGATAAATGCAGCGACCCGCAATGACGGAAAAAGCGACGCCGCAGAGAGAGATTCGCCGCGGCGAAAGCGACTTCGCCGCCGGCGACGCTATTCCTCTTCGTTGAGGAACAGGTCCTTGAGGTCGGCGATCACTTCGCCGAAGTAGCTGCTGATGGCGCCAGACCAATCGGCCCATAACTGATCGGTGTCGATCAGTTCGGTCATGATCTCAATTTCGATTTCGGTCTCAAAGAGCTGATCGTCGACTTCGATCTCGAGCATCGTCTCTTTGTCGCCGTCGCCGTCGCTATCCGAATAGGAGACGTTCCCCTGGAGCAACGTGAAGTCGAAGCCAACCGGGAAGACGATTTCGATCTGTAACAGCGCTTGCAGCGCGAGAATCATCGCCGGATCAGGCGCGAGCGCGTTGCCGCCGACGTCGATCGGCACGAAACGTAGCGGCGGATCCTCCGCTCCACCGTCTCCACCATCTCCACCGTTGCCGCCGGTTCCACCCACTCCGCCGCTACCGCCCCCTTCATCGGATTTGGGAATCCAGGCTTCGGGATAGTTCGCGGGGAACTCGATCTTTTCGTTGCTGTAGTTGCTGCCGATGTTCCGCAGCATGTAGCTCATGTCGATCAACGACACGGCGTAATCTTTGTTGACGTCGGCGTACCAACTCGCCTGACCGTTCGGAGCGCTGGCGTCGCTGCCGAGCGAACGAATCATCATCGTCAAGTCGACCAGCGAAATCGACTGATCGTCGTTCAAATCGTAGATCACCGGTACCAGGCCGAATTCGGGTTTTTCGGCGGCGTGGACGTCGAGCGTATTTCCTTCGGCCGTCATGCCGGCGCTACGAATCATGTCGAGTTCGAGCGAATGAGGACCGACCGTTCCGCTGGCAAAGTCCAATCTGACGTTGTCGCGGGGTCCGTCGGCGCCAAATTCAATCCGCGCGAACAGCACGAGACCGGTCGGAGGTTCCGCCCCTTCAACCGGAGCCGGCGGTTCGGCATGGGCCGCCAAGTCGCGCAGCTGACCCAGATCGTCGTCCAGCGAGAAGTGACCATCGGCGAATGCGGGACCGAACATCACGTTGCGCGGCGTCGCGATTTGGGTCTGATAATTGACGTCGACCGACAGATCGCGGACTTGATCGCCCGCTTCTACCCAAACTTCAACGTAGTAACGATCCCACTCGTGCGTATGGAGCATGCTTTCGGGCAACTGCTCTACGCTTCCCAGATTAGGATCGGAAAACTCGGTCGGGTTCGTAACGATGGCGAAGTGAAGCAAAACCGGCGGCGGGTCGACCTGTTCTCCTTCGAGCAAAAACGAGCCAGGCTGATATGCAGGGCGCGGGGCGGGCGCCAATGAATCGTTCGACTCCTCCAGCGGACCAAATTCCGCTTCCGGCAACAGATCGGCGGCGAGCATCGCCCGAGTTTCGAGCGACTCAACAGAAGCCTCGCGACGTACGTAGAGACGCCGAAGACGCAGAGTATGTCCGCCTTGAAGTCGCCGCATGGCGATATTGCTTGCCCGAAATTGAGGTGGTTTGCCTGAGGCGCCGGTGTTCCATCCGTACGCCGAGGTGGGAGGTTTCAGGGAGGTCTGTGGCCCGCGCTTGCCCTCATCCTGTGACCATTCATTCCGTTATAAGTACAACGTGGGGGGATTAAAACGGTCGGGTATCATTATTCTTGAAATTCTTACAACTACGCCCTTCGAGGCAGCCTAATGGTGCTCACCTCCAAAACTGGGACAAATGCGTCACTTAAGCAGCTTTTTCTGGTGAATTTCACCAAATCCCGCCCCCAAATAGATCACGTATTTCCACCAGACTACCAGCAAGAAACGTGTTGGGAAGGAACAACTTGGGAGCAAATTTCGCATACAAAATTCACCCCCACGGCGAGAAAACACCATTCGCCAGGCGCCATTTTACGCCCCACGCCGATCCGATCCCTTCCCGACCCCTTTCCGGCGAAAGCAATCGGCCGCGTGATCATTGACCATGCCGGTCGCCTGCATCCAGGCATAAACGATCACTGGTCCGACGAATTTGAACCCGCGTTGCTTGAGCGCCTTGGAGATCTTTTCCGAGAGCGGCGTCTTCGCCGGTACGACGCCGCTGGTGTTGCGAATCGGCTTCCCTCCGGCCAGATCCCAGACGAAATCGGAGAAGTTCTCCCCTACTTCTTGCATCTCTAGATAGATGCGAGCTCCCTGGATCGTCGCTTCAATCTTGGCGCGCGAACGGACGATCCCGGCGTCGGCCAGAAGTCGATTGACGTCTCGCTTGCCGAAACGGGCCACTTTTTCGGGATCGAAGCCGGCGAACGCGGCGCGAAACGCATCTCGTTTGCTTAAGATCGTCAGCCACGAAAGTCCCGCCTGAAAGCCGTCGAGCGACAGTTTTTCCCAGAGAGCTCGGCTGTCATATTCCGGGACGCCCCATTCTTGGTCGTGATACGCGCTGAGCAGTGGATGGCTCTCGGCCCATTGGCATCGTTTCGGCACAGACTCGACCTTCCGGAAAATCTCAGGCGTTTTTGGCGTTTGGTACGTATTCCGCACGCGCCGCGTCGCAACCTCTGATGTTCGCCGCCGCAAACCGTTACGCGCACGCAATGGCTTCTAGAACCAACTTAACTCCGCTTTGCTCGATCAAGCGGCGCGAGTCGCTGGGAGGCGAAGTTTCGCTTCGCGGGAATTCCCGACAGATTCCCCTCCTCCTCCCGCTTGTACCCGGCTCTTTCCTGGGTTTAAATTGGAGGGATTTTACTCCCAAACTACCGCCCCCAGAGGGTGGAGCGATCTTTCCCACTTTGTCTTTTTCAACAGAACTGGGACGACGGTGCCGCGACGCGACGACATCAAGAAAATCCTGCTCATTGGTTCCGGTCCGATTGTTATCGGCCAGGCCTGCGAATTCGACTACTCCGGCACTCAAGCGTGCAAGGCGCTGCGGGAGGAAGGTTACGAGGTTGTGTTGGTGAACTCCAACCCGGCCACGATCATGACCGATCCGGAAATGGCCGATCGCACCTACATCGAACCGTTGTCTTGGCAGGTCGTTGAAAAAATCATCGCCAAAGAACGTCCGGACGCGCTGCTGCCGACGCTTGGCGGTCAGACCGCGCTCAACCTGGCGATGGATCTCGACAAGCACGGCGTGCTCGCAAAGTACGGCGTCGAAATGATCGGCGCCAACGCCGCCGTCATCGCCAAGGCCGAAGAACGCGAGCAGTTCAAAGCGGCGATGGAAAAGATTGGGCTCGAAGTCTGCCGCGGCGGCACGGTTCACACGATCCAGGAAGCCCGCGCCGTGCTCGACCAGATCGGACTGCCGGCGGTGATTCGCCCCGGCTTCACGATGGGGGGTTCCGGTTCGGCGATCGCCTACAACCGCGAAGAGTTCGACTCGCTCGTGCGGAACGGCCTTGATCAATCTCCGGTCAGCGAAGTGTTGATCGAAGAGTCGGTGATCGGCTGGAAAGAATACGAGATGGAAGTGATGCGCGACGTCGCCGACAACGTCGTGATCATCTGTACGATCGAGAACTTCGATCCGGTCGGCGTGCATACCGGCGACTCGATCACCGTCGCTCCGGCCCAAACGCTCAGCGACAAAGAATACCAGCGGATGCGCGACGCGTCGTTGGCCGTCATCCGCGAAATCGGCGTCGAAACCGGCGGCTCGAACATCCAGTTCGCGGTCGATCCGCGATCGGACCGGATGATCGTCATCGAAATGAATCCCCGCGTCAGCCGCAGCTCGGCTCTCGCGTCAAAGGCGACCGGCTTCCCCATCGCCAAGATCGCCGCCAAGCTGGCGGTCGGCTATCACCTGCACGAACTGCCGAACGACATCACCCGCGAGACGCTCGCTTGCTTCGAGCCGACGATCGACTACGTCGTCACCAAGATTCCGCGGTTCGCGTTTGAGAAATTCCCCGAAGCGGACGCCACGCTGACGACGCAAATGAAGAGCGTCGGCGAAACGATGGCGATCGGCCGCACCTTCAAAGAGTCGTTCCAGAAGGCGCTGCGCGGGCTCGAAGTCGGACGCTTCGGCTTCGGCTGCGACGGCAAAGACCTTTGGGGAACCGAAGAGCAGCCTTCCGACGACGAAATCCGGGCCAAGCTCAGCACCCCCAACGCCGATCGCCCCTGGTATCTGCGGTACGCGATCAAGTCAGGCATGTCGCTGGAAAAGATCTTCCAGCTGACGTTCATCGATCCGTGGTTCATCGACCAGATGCAACAGCTGGTCGAGCTGGAAGACGAACTCGCCGCGCTCGGCTCGCTCGACGCCGTCGACGCTCCGAAGATGAAGCAGGCGAAGCAGTACGGCTTCTCCGATCGCCAACTTGCGACGCTGTTGAGCAGCAGCGAGTTGGAAGTTCGCAAGTATCGCAAAGAATTGGGCGTGGTCGCCACGTACAAGTCGGTCGATACCTGCGCCGCCGAGTTTGAAGCCTACACGCCGTACTTCTATTCGACCTACGAAGACGAAGACGAAACGCCGGCCAAGAATCCGGAAAAGAAGCGAGTGATGATTCTCGGCGGCGGTCCCAACCGCATCGGCCAGGGGATCGAGTTCGACTACTGCTGCTGCCACGCCAGCTTCGCACTCCGCGAACTGGGGATCGAATCGATCATGGTCAACAGCAACCCGGAAACGGTCAGCACCGACTACGACACCAGCGACCTCCTCTTCTTCGAGCCGCTGACGACCGAAGACGTGCTGAACATCTGCGACAAGGTGCAGCCCGACGGCGTGATCGTGCAGTTTGGCGGTCAGACGCCGCTGAACCTGGCCCGCGCTTTGGCGACCGCCGGCGTGCCGATCATCGGCACCAGCGTCGACACGATCGAAGCGGCCGAAGATCGCGAGAAGTTCCAACAGTTGCTCCATCAACTAGGTTTGAAGCAGCCGGCCAATGCGATCGCACGGAACATGACCCAGGCGCGCGCCGAGTCGGCCAAGGTCGGTTATCCGTCGTTGGTTCGTCCCAGCTTCGTGCTCGGCGGCCGCGCGATGGAAATCTGCTATGACGACAAGCAGTTCGAGCGGTTTGTCGCCGAAGCGTTCCTCGTCGCGCAAGGTCAGCCGGTGCTGATCGACCGCTTCCTGGAAGATGCGACCGAAGTCGACGTCGACTGCATCTGCGACGGCGAGAACGTCGTCGTCGCCGGCGTGATGGAACATATCGAAGAAGCGGGCGTCCACTCCGGCGACTCGGCTTGTGCGATTCCTCCTTACAGCTTGCCGGGTCCGGTCGTGAAAGAAATTCGCGAAGCGACCATCGCCATGGCGCTCAAGCTGAAGGTGATCGGGCTGATGAACGTGCAGTTCGCGGTCAAGCAGGAAGACGGCAAGATGAACGTCTACGTGCTGGAAGTGAACCCCCGCGCCAGCCGCACCGTTCCGTTCGTCGCCAAAGCGACCGGCATGCAAGTCGCCAAGGTCGCCGCCAAGGTGATGACCGGCATGACGCTGCCCGAACTGGGAGTCACCACCGAGCCGATCCCGGCGCACGTCTCGATCAAGGAATCGGTCTTCCCGTTCCGCAAGTTCAGCGGCGTCGACATCGTCCTCGGTCCCGAAATGCGTTCGACCGGCGAAGTGATGGGGATCAGCGAACGCTTCTCGATCGCCTTCGCCAAGAGCCAGCTCGCAGCCGGCGTGTTGTTGCCGCAGCCGGAAGACGGCAAGATCTTCCTCAGCGTTTCGCCGCGGCACAAAGAGCACATCGTCGAGATCGCGCGGCGACTCGACTCGCTCGGCTTCCAACTGGTTTGCACCGAAGGAACCGCCAAGCGTCTCCGCGAAGAAGGTCTGCAAGTCGAACAGATCAAGAAGCTGGCCGAAGGGCATCCGAACCTGATCGACCTGCTGATCGACGGCGCCGTTTCGCTGGTGATGAATACGCCCAGCGGTAAGGGAGCTCGTACCGACGAAGGTCGCATCCGCGCCGCCGCCGTGCAACATGGCGTCCCGTGCATCACCACCATCCAGGCAGCCGAAGCGGCCGCCAAAGCGATGGAAGCGCTCCGCAACGGCGAGATGAACGTCCTGTCGCTGCAAGATCGTTTCCGCAAGATGCGCGGCAGCTAAGCGATCATTTTCAAAATTGAAAACAAGGCCCTGCTAGCTTCGGCTAGGAGGGCCTTTTTCGTTGGGGCAATTAATGGGCGCCGTGGCCATGGCGCCCCCGTCAACGTTCGTCCAAATCAGCGCGAACCTCTATAACGCTCCGCTTGTCCTAGCGTCCATCGAATCCCCAACTCAAGGAATCAGACATGTACCTGCTGTCGGAATTGTTCATCGCGATGACCGTCAACGCATATTCCGCCGCAGGATTTCCGCATGCCCGCTTCCATCTCGCTCCACGATCTCGCGTGGTCGACGCCTGATAGCCGCTCGCTGTTCGCCAATCTCAACTTCCATTTCGGCCCAGAAAAAGTTGGCCTGGTTGGGCGTAACGGCGTCGGCAAAACGACGCTGCTGAAACTAATCGCTGGCGAACTTGCACCGACTGCGGGCAATGTCGCGGCTTCCGGCCGCATTCGTATGCTGCGCCAAGCGGTCAGTCCGACGCCAGGCGAAACGATCGCCGATCTATTTGGGATTGCCGCTGAACTCGCGGCGCTGATCCGGATTGAACAAGGCGCCGGCTCCGAATCGGACCTGGCGAACGCTGACTGGATGTTGCTGACGCAGATCGACGTCGCCCTTCAGCGCGTCGGCCTCGACGTTCCCGCCGAGACGACGCTCACTTCTCTCTCTGGCGGACAACAAACGCGGGCGAGACTCGCCGCCCTGATCTTCGCCGAGCCTGACTTTCTGCTGCTGGACGAACCGACCAACAATTTGGATCGCGACGGTCGCGCCGCCGTTAGCCAACTACTATCCGATTGGCGCGGCGGCGCGATCGTCGTTAGTCATGATCGCGAGTTGCTGGAGACGATGGATGCGATCGTCGAGCTGACTGCGTTGGGCGCTGCGCGCTATGGCGGCCCGTGGAGTTTCTATCGCGAGCGAAAATCGCAAGAGCTTGCCGCCGCCGAACAAGATCTGGCCCATGCCGAAAAGCAAGCCGCGGACATCGCCAAACGAGAGCAGGCCTCCGCCGAGCGCCAAGCGCGACGCAATAGCGCCGGCAAACGTTCCGCTGCGCAAGGGGGCGTTCCGCGGATATTGCTTGGCGCCAGAAAGGACCAGAGCGAAAAGACCAGCGGCACTAGCGCTCGAATTCATCAACAGCGCAAGGAAGAAGCCGAAACGGCGGCCGCAGTCGCAAGTCAGCAGATCGAACGATTGCAGACGCTTCAAGTCAATCTCGCGTCAACTCAGCTTCCCTCCGCCAAACTCGTTCTGAAGGTCGAGCGAGTCTCTTTCGCTTACGAAACCAACCCTCCCGTGATCCGCGACTTGACCTTCGAGATCATTGGCCCCGAGCGAGTCGCCGTGACCGGTCCCAATGGCTGCGGCAAAACGACGTTGCTGGCGTTAATCGCAGGAACAGTGGAACCGCAACAAGGCGCCGTACGACGAATGACGCCAGCGGCGACGCTCGATCAACATGGGAGCCTTCTCGATCGCACGCTCTCGATCCGTGACAATTTTCTACGGATTAATCCACAGGCGACGGAAAACGAAAGCCGTGCGGCGCTCGCCAAGTTTCAATTTCGCGCGGATGCCGCTCTGCAGATCGCCGGCACGCTTAGCGGCGGGCAACTTTTACGAGCCGCGCTGGCCTGCGTGCTTGGCGGCGCCGCTCCTGTGCCGCTGCTGATTCTGGACGAGCCGACCAATCATTTGGATCTCGAATCCATCGCTGCGATCGAGGCCGGTTTGCGCGCGTACGACGGCGCACTGCTTGTAGTCAGTCATGACGAATCGTTTCTTCGTTCCATCGAAATCTCTCGACGGATCGAGCTAACGCCGCAAGCTAGAGATTAGGAACGCCCATTTACCGCAGCAATTCTCTAGTGCACCGCTGCGGTTACTAGCGCAGCAGTATGGTTCGACACGTTTCTTACCCCTCTTCGAATCCCCCCTCGCTTAAGCATCGTCTCATCAATAGCGAACATGTTTTGACCGGTCGCTTGTCAAATTCTGTGGAATCGGGGACAAGAACATGATGACAGCGGCGAACAACCTTCGCGTTGATCGCGTCTTGTTGACGAGATCCAAGCGATTTACGCCAGCTCGTTGGCGATGATCCAAGACGTCTCTTCTTCGCTTCTCGGAACCAGAGGAATCGATGAATGAACGCAAGATCACCATCTCCACCCTGCTTTATCTATGGGCTTGTCGCCGTAACGGCGATTGGGTTGGCTAGCTGGTTTGGTTGGAAATCGGGCGCCCAGGTTCCAGTTTCGCGCGAGACGACCTTTCTGACCGAACCGCTCCTCCCTGACGGTCGCGTCAACTACGCGCTGGCGGTCTTGCTGAAGCGCAAAGAGTTGGTGACGCCGGAAAACAACGCGGCGATTCCCTTTCTGCAAGCGACCTGGCCTTGCGACATGCCCCCCAATCAATGGAATTCCATTTGTCGCGAAATGGAGTTCGACATGCCGGACGCGAACGGGCTGCGGATGCCGTACCACGCCGAATGCGAGCAACCGTTTCGACAGTGGATCATCGATAAGATGATCGCCGAGGATGCGTCCAACATCCCTTTCACGATGCGCATCCGCAATCTGACGATGGTCGCCGCCGACGCGCCGTGGCGTGACGAGCAGTTTCCTCCCCTCGCCGCTTGGGTCGAAGAGCAATCGCCCCATATCGATCGGTTGCATGAGATTCGCGGCAAGACGAGCTTCTATTTCCCGATGGTCCTGATGATCGACTATCCGCGGATCGAATTGGCGTCGACTCGGATCCCGGCCAGTCAACAGCTGCGAATCGCGGCCGAAGCCCTTTCGATCCGGGCAATGTACCATGTAGGGCATGATCAGCCGGAAGCGGCGTGGCGCGACGCCTCCATTATTTTTGAGCTCGGTCGCATTCACCCGGAGATGCCGTCGCTGATTGAACTCAACGCTTCGTTCACCGTCTTTGAGCGAGCGATTTCCGTGACGCACGCGCTACTCGCCAGCGGCCAATGCGACGCCGCGCTGTTGAATGAGATCGAAACGAGCCTCGATGAAATGGCGCCGTTCGATTTGATCGCCGATGCGGTCTCGAATTACGAACGTTTGGTATCGCTCGATACGGCGCTGCGCAGCGGCGCCGACTCGCCCAGCGGCGAAGTCGACATCCCGTCGGTCGATTCGACCGCCCTGGCGGTACGTCTGAACAAAAACTTCGATCGGATAACCGAGATCCTGTCGCATTCCAGTACGACCCAGCGCCATGCGGCGCTGAAAGAAATGTACGACGAACTTTCCTCCGCCACGGGGCCTCGCACGTTGGTCGGCGATCTGATGAGCACGGTGCAGTTTTCCGCGGAAGGAAAACGCGCGGCCGACAACGCGACCTACGTCCTGCTGCCGTCGATCATGCAGTTGTGCATCGGCGAATCGCGCGCCAACACGAGTCTCCAGTTGCTCCGCGTCGCGATCCGGCTCCAGCGACATCGTCTGCAACACGGAGACTATCCGCCGGCGCTCCATCCGGCGATCGATCCGCAACTGACCGGCGATCCGTTCACCGACGATTCGCTCCGCTATCATCGCTTCGCCAACGGCTATCTGCTGTATAGTCTGTTTGAAAACCAGACCGACGATCTGCACGGCGAACGGCCGGAAGAACCCCTGTCGTTCATGCCGCCGCGACAAACGACGCCGAACCTGGACATCTACCTGGCGACTCCGACTTCGAACTTCAAGTCGCAGCTGGAAGCGGAACTGCGGGAAATGTGGCCGTAAGGACTCCCCCAGTTTTTTGGCGATCTTCTTGGGCAAAACGTTGCCGTGCCGGCGACTCGCCGTTTAGAATCGCGCTGAACGCCTTTTCTCGGTCTCCTTCTCATTTGCATCGCATGAAAAAGACGACGCTCTATCTGTCGATCATCGGCGGTACCGTTTTGGTAGTGATCTGCGTGCTGGTCTGGTTCATCGCCGGGCCTTCCGGTCCGATTGTCGTTTCCAAGCAAACGACCCATCTGACCGAGCCGCTCCGATCCAATGGACTGGTCGACTACGAACAAGCGCTCGTCGAGATGCAGGGGAAAGGGGTTACCCCGGAAGAGAACGCCGCGATTCCGTATCTTCAGGCGACTTGGCCAGCCGGGCTCGCTCCCGAGGACCAACCGATTGTTTGCGACGCGGTGCAGATGCCGATGCCAGAGTCTTTTGGGATGTCCTCGATCTATGGGGACGCCAGTCAAGAGCGGATCGTCACGTGGCTCAATCAGCAATTCGCCGCCGAAATCAAAGCCGGCACGATCGAGCCTTTCGCCAACGAAAATGCGCTGGACGTCATCACCCAGGCCTACTCTCATCCCTGGACGCGCGAACAACTTCCGCCGCTCGCCGATTGGCTCGACGAACAGGCTCCTCATCTCGCCAAGCTGCACGAGATGAACGATCGCCCCAAGTACTTTCTCCCCTCTCCTTCGTTGTTGCAGCCGAAGCAGGGGCTGCTGTTGATGCTATCCCTTGATACGGTCCAGTCGCAGCGTGACGCACAACGGGTTTTGATCGCCAGGGCGAAGTTGCGGATCGGCGAAAACCAACCGCGCGAGGCGTGGGACGACATCAAAACGGCCTTCACTCTCAGCGATCGGCACAACCGGCCCGGGATGATCGTGGAACTCCTCGTCAGCATCGCGCTGCGCGAAGTCGCGTGTAGCGCGCTGGCCGAGCTCCTCGACAGCGGCCAGTGCGACTCCCAACTGCTCGACGAAATTGACGACTACCTCGCCAAGCTTCCGCCGATGAACGATATGGCCCGTGCGCTGGACACGACCGAGCGATACATGGGACTCGACGCGGCGATCATGATCAGCACCGATGCCGGAGCGGCCAGTGAGCTCATCAATGATGATGGCGCCATGGCGTCGCTCGCCAAGGTTCCCTTTGATCGCAACATCATGCTGATTCGCATCAACGAGTTGTACGACCGCATGACCGCCGCGCTCGCCATCGAAGATCTGGAAGAACGAAAAAAAGCGACCGATCAGGTCCAACAAGATCTCGAAACGATGGCCGAGAATTTCAAAACGCCCGGCAACCTGGCCGGCGCCATCTTCAGCCAGAAAGCGCGCGGCGAAGCGATCTCGCAGCTCTTGTGCGCGTTGCTGATGCCGGCCGTCATGCTAGTCGGAACCCCAGAAGAACGGGTCAACGTCCGAGTCCAGTTGCTGCGCGTCGCGGTGGAGTTAGAAAAGTGGAAGCTCCAAAGCGGCGACTATCCGGAGTCGCTCGACGAGCTGGCCGACTCGGTCAATCGAGCGCTTTTGAAAGATCCTTACGCCGCCGCCCAACTTCGCTACGAGCGGCGTGCGCCTGGCTATCTGCTCTACACGCTGTTCATCGATCGCGTCGACGACGGCGGCACTTCCGCCTACGGCGATATCGTCGGTGGGGAATGGCTCTCGGAAGACGGCCCCGCCTCTTATCCGGACGGCGATCTGGTGCTGCGGTTTCCGCTCCCCAAAAAGTCGATTCTTGAGCTCCTCGAAAAATTCAACGCGGATCTTGCGGACGAGAACCAATAGCCCGCAGTCGTCGCCAAACGTTGGCCCGCTCGCCGCTGCGCTGTTAGAATCGCGCTAGACCCCTCGTGCCCCTCTCTTCCCCACCGCGTGCCCTCATGAAAAAGTCGACGATTTACTTTTGGATCTTTGGCGTCGTCGCGCTGCTGGTCGTCTTGTTGCTGGTCTGGATCGTCGTGGGACCATCGGGACCGATCATCGTCTCGAAGCAGACGACGTTTTTAACCGAACCGCTCCGATCCGACGGTCTGGTGGACTACCCGCAGGCGATTCTCAACATGCAGGGCAAGAACGTCTCGCCAGAGGAGAACGCCGCGATTCCGTTCCTGCAAGCGACCTGGCCGTGCGAGCTTTCCCCCGAACACCAGCCGCTTGTCTGCGACGAATTGCAAATGCCGATGCCGCCGGTCGACGGGATGAAATCGCTCTACAACGAACAGCTACGCTCGCTCGTCGGCGAACAACTTGGCAAGATGGCGCCGCAGACGGGGACTGCACCGCCGCAACCGCTCGCGCAGCCGGAAGTCCACGAAATCATTTCCGCGGCCCACAACACTCCCTGGACCCGCGATCAACTGCCGGCGGTCGCCGATTGGCTCGATGAGCAGCAGCCCCACTTCGCCAAGCTGCACGAGATGAACGATCGCCCGAAGTTCTATCTCCCTTCTCCCAGCCTGCTTGATCACAAAAACGATTATCTGTTCGCCTCCCTCTTGCCGACGGTCCAGCATCAGCGGGACGCGGCTCGCTCGCTTTCGGTCCGCGCGATGTTGGCGATCGGCGAAAATCGTCCGTACGACGCTTGGGAAGACATTAAGACCTCGTTCCGGCTCAGCAACTGTTACTCGCAGCCCGGCTTCTTGATCGAACTGCTCGTTTGCAACGCGATCCGCGGGATGGCGATTCAACAATTGATGGTTTTGCTCAGCAGCGAAGAGTGCGACGCGGCGCTGTTGGATGAGATTGAAAAATACCTCGCCGGTCTCCAGCCGTATGACGAAATGGCGCCGTCGATCGACACAATGGAGCGCATCGCGGGGCTCGACGCGGCGATCGCCTTCAGCACGCATAAGGTCGACGCCCAAGAAATGCTGGGAGGAGGCAACGACGCTGCGGTTGGCACGCTAACTTACGCCCCCTTCGATCGCAACGCGATGCTCGCTCGACTCAACGTCTGGTACGATCGCATCGCCGCGACCGCCGAGATCGACGATCTCGAGGAACGCCAAAAGGCGATGGAGCAATTGGAAATCGATCTCCAGGCCGAAACGCAAGGCGCCGTCACCGCCGGCAACATCGCCGGCGCCATCTTCAATCAAACGGCCCGCGGCGAACTGATCGCTCAGGTCTTGGCCGGACTGCTGCTGCCGGCCGTCACCCAGGCGGTCTGGGCCGAAGAGCGGCTCAACTTGCAGATGCAGATGACCCGCGTAGCGGTCGCCCTGGAAAAGTACAAGCTGGAAAAGGGCGACTATCCTGATACCCTGGCGCCGCTCGAAAATCGGATCGATCCGGCGCTCCTCAAGGATCCCTATTCCCCAGCGCAGTTGCGTTACCAAAAGCGTCCGCCAGGATTCTTGGTCTATAGCGTCTCCCGCGATCGGATCGACAACGGCGGGAACTCGCATGATGGAGAAATCGTCGCCGGCGAGTGGATCACCGGATCCCCGGTCAGCGATTGGAAGAAAGGGGATTTCGTCATTCGCATCCCCATGCCGAAAAAATCGCTCGCCGATTTCTTCCCCTTGAATCAACCAGCCGACGCTGACGGCGATGCGACCGCGCCCGTTGAAGAAGAACCACTCAGCGAGGAAGATGCGACGACCTTAAAAGAAGCCTCCACCCCCGAAGCGCCAGTCGAATCGGCGGAAGAGACCGCGACTCCGGACGAGTAGTCCAAGAAGAGAGGACCACCCCTCTTTCCGAAGAAACAGCGGCGGTCCGGCGCGGAGTTCGGCGGCAATGGCGCGCGAAGCGTCCGTTCGTTTTGCTGAGCGACTTGGCAATTACTTTCACAGCGAACATTCCATCGAACGCGACTTATCCTATCGCTAGCAAACTGCATTCCTCGATTTTTTGGCGGGTTCTCGAATATCGCCCGTTTCGGGGATAGTCGTTGGCAGATTTGACGCTTAAATAAGAACTTCCTCCTCTCATCCATCTCGCCGAAGGAACTCTTCCCCTTGTCCCGCCAATTCATTGAATTCCGCGAGATTCAGCCAGCCTCCTCGCGTATCTCTCGCCTGGTCACGACATTAAAAGAAATCCATCGCAAGAAGCAGAGCCGGTTCTCCGTGTTGCAGTCGCTTTGGCGCCGGAACCAGACGCCGCGATCCAAGCCGAAGCGGAAGCTCGCCGAGATCGACGTCGTCTTCGCGCGTCAAACGCGACAGTCGTCGACCGCCGAAGTGAGCCACTTCGAATAGTCGACGTCGCGGATGCTCCAGGTCGCGTCCGATGAGCGGATCGCGAGCATCTCGACCTGGTCATGCAGCTTCAGCGGAAACTTGCGCTGCGCGATCCGATATCGCTCAAACGAGATCGCCACCTTCAGCAGTTCCCGCTTCGCCTTGATCGCCAATTGCTTCCGGTTGGGCTGATCGATCGGCTGGGCCGACCGACAAGGAGTGAAAATGTCGATCGCCGCCGCATCGCGGCCAGGATTGCAGTTGCAGTAGAGCGGCAGCCGCCGCGGTTGGCTCACTCGCGGGCGTAGCGTCACGTTCTTGGCCGCCGTCGTCCCGACGACGCCTGACAGGATGACGAGACTTGCGAGACAGATCATCTGATTTCGCACCGGCGGCTCCTTTCGCATCAGCAACAAGAAAGAGGCTCTCCGCTTCGTATTGCTACAAATGGGTATTCGCCGGCCAGGCGTCGAGATTGGCGAAAATCGGGATGCGATTCGAGGAGAATGGAACACGGACGCCACGGCAAGAACCGCGGATGAACACGGTAAGAGAAAGAGAGCGCGGCGCGCAATAGTAGCCCGAAGCGCAAGCGAGGGAAATGCGGCAGGAAGAAAGGCGAATGGCGGAAAACCAAAAGCGGCCAAGAAGCAAATCACTAGCCCGCAGCGCAAGCAAGGGAATGCGGCCGAAAGAAGGGAACGCTGGAAAAAGAGAAAAATGAACGAGCATTTCGCCCCCTCGCCAGTCATGGCTCAAGCGGAAGCGCTATGCTGAACCGTTCCCCTTTCTTACCGCGTTCATCCGCGGCTCCTGCCGTGGCCTCCGTGTACTATTTCCTAAGCGGTCAAGAAACGAAAAACGCCGGCATGCTGGCCGGCGTTTCTGTCCGATTGGGGCAGCTCGTCGCAACATGGCTGTCGCTTCGCGCCGCCCCAAAGTTGTGCGTTAGTTTCCGAACGGGTTATCCATCGCGCCGCCGAACGGATTGCTCCCGCCGCCGCCAAACGGATCGCTTCCGCCGGCATCGTTGGAATCGTTGTTTCCACCGGCTCCGCCGCCGAACGGATTGCCGCCGCCAAACGGATCGGCTCCGCCCCCAAAGGGATCGCTGTCGGCCGGCTTGGTCGTTTCTTCCATCGGCTTCTCCGGCTTCTTCTCTTCGTCTTCCGGTTGGGCCGCTTCTTCTTCGCCGGTCTTCATCGGGATATGAACGGCCGGGAATTCCTTGCCGGTCTCCTGCAAGACGTAGAGGACGCCTGACAAGGTGCCGAGAATGATGCGATCGGTTTCCAGATTGCTGTAGAAGTAATTGAATTCGCGGACGCTCAACTGCCCCATCAAGGCCCCGGTCGCGAGTTCCAGCTTGAGTAGACGCTGATTGTTGTCGAGCACGTAAATGTATTCGGAGCTGGCCGACAGGAACTGACGCACGCCGGGGACGTACCATTTTTCTTCGCCGGTATAGGCGTCGACCGCATGCATGCCGCCGCGTTGCAAAATGATGAAAGCCGTTTTATCAATGGCCGGGACCGAATCGATGATCGGCTCGCCGAACGAACGACGCCATTCGATGCGGCCGTCCCGTTGATAGATGCAGTAGACGTAGCCGCTGGTCGTGGCGAAGAAGTTCAGGCTCGGCGCCAGATGGGTCGTCGACGCGATCACTTCGCCGGTCGCTTCGATCCGGTAGCGGAACTTGTCGTCAAACGAATTGCCGGCATAGACGAAACCACGATTGGTCGGCCACATGACCGTCGCTTCGGTGATCGTCGGGTTGGCGAAAATCTGGCCGTACGACTGGAAGCGGCCGACCGGCTTCGTCGCGTCGTTCAGGTCGAAGATTTCGACGATGCCGTTCATCAGCGGCGCGTAGATGTGACCTTCGCCGATCACGGCGCCGGTGGTCGGAGCGCTGCTCAGATTACGTTTCCAGTAGAGCTCGCCGTTTTCACGATGCAGCACGTACAGCGTCAGTCCATTGACCGTCGCAACGTACTTCGCGTCGGCCGAAGCTTTCTGCGACGGATAGAACGGCTGACCCGGCAACTGCGACCAGAGCTTGCGTCCCGTCTGACCATCCAGCGCGGTCAGCACGCCGGAAGTGCTTTGAGCGAGAAACAGGACCTGCGGAACATGGTGTTCGATCAGTTCCGGCTTTTCCTTCGTCTGATCCAACCGCGCGATGAATTGATCGGCCTTCGCTTTGGCGCCTTCGTCGCCGAGCGGCTTGCCGAATGGATTCAGATCGCGTGACGAGAACATCGTCGAACGCCCCTGATAGACCACCTCGAAGATGGTCTGCATGTCGTCCGGGCTGATCGCCTGAGAGAGCGAACTGAGCTTGGCGCCTTGGGCCCCGATCGGCAGTTGCGTCGACCAGGTCTTTTGCAGCCCCAATTGCTGGAGTCGAGCGTCGTCGAGCACGGCGCGACCTTGGGCCAGCGCGGCGGACGAGATCGTCAGCATCAGAAGGAGAACGGCGATATTGCGGGAAAAACGGAGCGTCATCGAAATCCTCAGAAGTGAGTCGAGAACGTCAGATCGAGAGTTGGGAAAAGCAGTCTCTATCATAGTCAACGCTCCCAGGCGAAGCGCGGATAAAGTGTGAAATATAGGGTAGTTAAGTCACGGAAAAGGAGCCAACTTTTCACCTCGTTCTCTAGAGTGGGAGGTGGGCGAAACGCCTACAAGTCCTGAATTTTCAAGCAGTTACGAACTGCCGCCCCGCCTACGCGGATTGTCTGTCGCCTAGACCATCTGCCTGGGTCTTCCTAGGATGAAGGGTTTACGGCTCGAAAAGCCGTTTTGGCGCCAATTGGGCGCCCACCTCCTGTGCGATTCCCCGCACGAAATAGCCTTGTACGCCGGTCCAGACCAGAACGGAACCTCATGCCCTCGTTGAGCCAATTCTCGACTCAAATCGAAAAAACGCTGGGCTATCTCAACTTCTCTTCCGGCGCCTACGATCCGAAATTCGCTGCCGCGCTGAACGAGTTGTTCGCCGCCGTGGCGCCAGGAGAACCTCGCTCGCGCCCCACTTGGGCTCGCTTGGGCGATCTGTTGCGGGAAGAACTGTCCCGTCTAGCCGGCAATTCTCCCGCTTTCGCCGACGCCGAACAGGCGTCCGGCGTTCTTAATTGCTTATTTGGCAACGTTTTACCGGGCTACCTCGAGTTCCATCGCGACCTCCTGTTCCACCAGGTCGACGAAGCGATCTTCCTCCCCTTCTTCCTGGTCCGCGCCGCCGAGGCGACCTTGCAGCAAGGGGGACCGTGGGACGAAGTGGAACGCGTTCGCGCTGGCGCGATCAACCAACTGAACGACTACATCGGCCACCGTCCGATCGCCGCTCTCCAATCGCGGCGGATGCGTCCTTACGATCATGAGTATTGTCGCCCGGTCCCGATCTTCCTGGCCGGCGCCGGCGTCTCGATCGGTCGCTATTACCGCGTGACGACCAAGGCGCTCGAGCTGATCCAAGCGACCAGCCCCGACATTCTGCAGGACGCCTGCTTCGATCCCGACATGTTGGAAGAGCTGGCGTTCGATCCTCGCGCCTACGACTTCGACCATCCGGTCAACAAACGACCGAACTACCAGTTCGGCCAATGGGATCCCGACCACATCGACACCTCGGGACGCTACCGCCGCTTCATCGTGCAGCAAGTGACGCTCGACGCCCTCATGCGACGGGTCGAAGAAGGTCAGGAAGCCCCGCTCGAAGAGTTGGAAGTCGAAGCGGCCGCCGTCTTGGCCGGCGTAATCCTGATGGGCGCCGGGATCTCGGGCCGCGGACCCGATTCGTACGCTTCCGACATCACCCTCGCCAAGTTGTTGCCGCAGATCGCCAGCTACCGTGATCGGTTCTATGCCGAACTGGTCAACAAGATCCCCGGCGAACATGGCGAGCGTCTCCAGCAAGAGGCGATCGTTCGCCGGCAACCGTTCGGCGCCGCCCGCCAACATCTCAACGGCGTCCTCAGCCAACGCCGCGCTCGCCAACTGGCGCACGTCCACCTGGCCCAACTCTTCGCGCGGATGGGTTATCCCGAAGAGGCCGGCAACCAGGTCGACGTCGTACCGACCGCTTCGGCCCGCATGAGCTGCCGGATCGTCTGTTTCGTCACCCTCTCGAATCAAGCGGTCGATCGCCGCGAACTCGCGCCGGCGATTGAATACGTCGACAAGATCATCGACCGACTTCATCGCGGCATCGCCTGCGGCGCTTTGGTCGATCCGTGGAACATCCTCGGCTTCGAGGCGCAGTTCAGCCTCTTCCCATCGATCGAAAACAGCGTCCGCGATCATCGCGTCGACGACCTGTTGCAGATGATCGAAATCATCATGAACCTGATGTCTCGCATCTGGAGCGAAGCGGCGGCGATCAACGACGCCGACGCCGCCGCCCAGATCGAGAAGCGGTTCTCGACCTTTTCGGAGTGGTGGGGAAAATTCGCCGCGCACGAAGTTTCGGCGGTCGAAGCGATCAACGCCGCCGAAGCGTTCGACGCCGCTCAGCACGTCGCGTCGGCCTTGCGACTTTGGCACCAAGGTGGCGCCGCGACCGGCGACGTCGGTTTCTGGGCGCCCCACGCGGCGATGTTCGACTCGCCGAAAGCGTACGCGCTGGTGATCGAAGCGCTGCTGGAGCGAAACGACTTTGTCGCGGCTCTTTCGCTGCTGATTCACTGGCTCGAACGAGCCGATCACGTCCCGCTGCAACTCGGCGAGGCCTCCTTCTTTCCGCTGGCCCGCGAGTGGATGCGGCGGATGCGCGGCACCGAGACTTCGCCGGAGAAGCGGTGGGCGCTCGCTTGCCGCATGCTCGACTTCCTGGAAGCGAACGCCGGCGCCTATTGGAGTCCGCCGTCGTGGCTCTCCGGCAAGCAGAACGGCAACGGCAACGACCTGGCCGCTCTCTTCGCCGAACCGCATGGCGATGACGAAGATCTGTACGGCGCCGCCTACGAAGAAGTGACCTACGTCGACAGCACCGACGATGGAGTCGAGGGAGACGTCCAAGGGGGCGACTCGGCCGCCCAGGAAAGCAAAGAAGAGCTGCACGCCGAATCGCGCCGCGTCAATTTGCGGCTCCTCTTCCTGGAATGCATCGCGCGGCTTTGGCGCCTGACCGCGATGGAAGCGGCGTCGCAACCGCCGAGCCAGCAAGTTGGCGAACGCCTGATCGAAATGCGCGAGCGGTCCGTCTCGAATCTGGGCGGCCTGTTGCAATTGCTCGCGTCGGTCCACAAATACCAACTCCCCCGCCCTGCCGGCGATCATCAATCGATGGTCGACTTCGACCGTCAGCGGGCGATCAAAGAGTTCGTGCTGGAACGGACGATCATCACCGCCGCCGCCGCCGCCTCCTCCGCGCGACTGCTGGAAGCGGCCGCCATGCGGAGCATGGAAGGAACGTCGCAAGCCGAGATTACCTTCGGGCAGCAATTGCCGCCGGAACTGGCCGACGAACATCGCCAAGGAGTGCTCGTCCTGACGTCGCTGTTGGCCGACCGCGTTGGCGAGAACGGCGACCCCTGGTACGAATTCATCGAAGCCCTCACCTCCAAGCCGCTCCTCTACATCCCGATCGGCAAAGGGGGAGCGCCGGGACAGATCGTCGCCGCTCGCGTTCGCCAAGGCGCCATTCGGGAACTGCTCGCCTGGCTGCCGCGACTCGGCTTGTTCGAGCGCTCGCGACAACTGCTCGAAACGGCCCGAGCGATGGAACGGGACAACCCGGTCGGCCCGAGCGCCGTGACCGAGTTCGATTCGCTGTTTGAAACCGCCTACACGTCGCTGGTGAGCGCCCTTTCCGACTCGTCGAAGCAATGGAAGGCAGGCTCCAAGAGCGAAAAGAAGACGCGGACCGTCGAGACCGAACTGGTCGAGTGCCTGGAGCAGATCACGCAACACATGCTGATCGTCTGGCTCCACCATAGCCGGACGTTGCGGCTATCGGCGGTCGAGAAGTTCCAAGACGAACCGCGCTGGACGCAGATCAAAACGTTTATCGAGAACTACGGCGGCGATCTCTTCACGCAGTACTTCTTCAACCGCGGCAACATTCGCTCGATCCTGCACCAAGGGGTCAACGTCTGGATCGAACGGATCCGGAGCGAAATGCCGGAGGAAGAATGGCCCGCCTTCGTCACGGCGATCCAAGACGAACGCGATCATCGCCGCGCCGTCGAATGCATCACGATGACGCTGGAAGCGGTGCTGGAGAACTACCCCGAATACCGCGACTACAACAGCACCACTACGCAAAGCGATCGCGGCGAACTCCTGTACATGTTCCTCGACTTCCTCCGCCTGCAAACGATGTACGAGCGGATTGAGTGGAACCTGAAGCCGGTCGTCTTGGCGCATGAGATTCTCGTTCGCCGCGGACATGCCGAAGCGGCCCAGCTCTGGCGTCGCGCGCTCGCCGAACGGATTGGGGACGAAGCGAACAAGTTCGTCGCTCAGCTCGGCGAACTGCAACAGAAGTACTCGATGCGAATGCCGACGATCGCCGACCGCATCCATCAACGCTTTTTGCAGCCGTTGGCGGTCGATCGGGTCTGCTCGCTGGTCGAACAGGCGATGGAAGAAGCGGGCGGCGATTCCCACACCGCGTTTGAACTGCTCCGCAAAGAAGCGGACGTCCTGGTCGAAGAGCCGAGCGGCGTCGGTCTCGACGTTCCGGCGTGGCTGGTCGCGCTGGAAGCGGAAGTGATGAAGATCGAACGACGTCGGCACTTCGGCGGCGACGACGAAGAGCAGGAAGCCCTCTTCATTCCGCAAAAGACGCTCGACATCGAACATCTCCACGATCAGATCGATCCGTGGCAAACCTCGCTGACCGCTTCCGACGACGACGAGGAAGAGTTGGAAGAGGACGAAAACGAGTAGCAAGAAATAAACGAAGCCGAGCAACGCGTCGCTCGGCTTCGTCGGATCCCATCACGGGCCAGGACAGTTTTTCTGTTCGCAGGTCAGCGACTATTCGGCGTCGACCGCGGCGATTTGCGGCTCGGCGGCCGGAGCGTCGTTGATGCCGTCGCCGTTGGTGTCGAGGACGAAACCTTCGCGGGTTTGACCTTCGACTTCGGTGCGACGTTCTCCGCCACGCTGACGACCTTCGCCGTCACGCGGGCCACGAGGGCCAGCTTCCGGACGTTCGCCGTCACGCGGGCCACGAGGACCAGCTTCCGGACGTTCGCCGTCACGCGGACCACGAGGACCAGCTTCCGGGCGTTCGCCGTCACGCGGGCCACGGGGACCAGCTTCCGGACGTTCGCCGTCGCGAGGACCACGAGCGATCGGGCCACGCTGGCCATCCATTCCTTCAAAGCCGCGACCTGGGAAGCCGCCGCCGAAACCGCCTCGCATCATCGGACCGCGAGGACCGGTGAAGTCGGGACGACCGGGGCCATCCTTCTTCGGTTCGTCTTTCTTCGGCTCTTCCTTTTTCGCTTCCGGCTTCTTGTCCGACTTCAGCGCGTTTTCGAGGCGAGCGACCTTTTGCTTCAGCGAAGCGTTCTCCGCCATCAAGCGACGGATCGCCACGGCCGGTTCCTTAATACCTTCCGGCATTTCCGGCACAGCGCGTTCCGGTTTCTTCGCTTCGTCCGACTTCTTCATTTCCGGCTTGCCATGACCCGGGCCGAAACCGCCGCGTCCCGGTCCACCATGCATCGGGCCAAAGCCGCGGTGCATCGCCATGCCGTGACCAGGGCCAAAGCCGCCCCGTCCCGGACCGCCGTGCATTTGACGACCGTGCATCTGGCCGCCATGCATCGGGCCGAAACCGCGACCCATCGCCATGCCATGACCGCCCCAAGCCGGGCCACCTTTCATCGGGCCAAAGCCGCGGTGCATCGCCATGCCGTGACCAGGGCCAAAGCCGCCACGTCCCGGACCGCCGTGCATTTGACGACCATGCATTGGGCCGCCGTGCATCGGGCCGAAACCGCGACCCATCGCCATGCCATGGCCGCGTCCATGACCGCCCCAAGCCGGGCCACCCTTCATCGGGCCGAAGCCGCGATGCGTCGCCATGCCGCCGCGACCGGGACCACGATGTTCGCCATGGCCTTTCGCTTTATCGCCATGTTCGCCGCGCGGGCCATGCATGCCATGACCGCCTGGGCCGCCGCGATGCTCCGCTTTGTCTTTGTCTTTGCCCTTGTCGCCATGTTCGCTGCGCGGGCCGCGATCGCCGGGCTTGCCGTGACCGCGATGTTCACCTTTCTCTTTGTCCCCATGTTCCTTCTCGCCGCGAGCCGGCGGCTTGAAGTCGACTTGATAGTCTTGCAGCATCAGCTCTTCGGCCGTCAGCGGAGCGACGGGGGCTTCATCGGCCAGCGCCAAAGACGACAAACCAAGCGTGCCGAACAGACAGGCCCCAGCGGCGATCGCATGACGCGACAGAGGGGCGATTCGCACGTACCAATCCATAACTAACTCAACTCCAGTGATAAATCTTGAACCGCGCAACCAGGTTCAAAAACGCTTCGCGCGGACCGGTAAGCGGGAGCCGCATCGTGGCGACAATCGAGCGATCGCCAGGGCTCCTTCCTCTTCCGTAGATATCCGCCTTGTAATCGATCTAACCAGGCGCGGCCGAGAAAGTTTCGCGAAGAGAGTTGCGTATCGTCCTTAATTTCTCTTTAGAATCGATTGCTATCAAGCTTTCGTCGCCACTAATCAGCGCACGAAAAAAGCCGAGGCAAACTGCACTCGGCTACGGTGAATTTCCATCGTCTTCATGGACGACGATTTACTCAGCGTCCAACCGTGGGGCCGGCGCCGCATCCCCTTCACGAGGACCTTCCGGACGCGGACGATCACTGTCACGCGCACCTTCCGGACGCGGACGATCCCCTTCACGCGCACCTTCCGGACGCGGGCGATCCCCTTCACGCGCACCTTCCGGACGCGGACGATCTCCGTCACGCGCACCTTCCGGACGCGGGCGATCCCCTTCACGCGCACCTTCCGGACGCGGACGGTCGCCATCACGCGCACCTTCCGGACGCGGGCGATCTCCGTCACGCGCACCTTCCGGACGCGGGCGATCCCCTTCACGCGCACCTTCCGGACGCGGGCGATCTCCTTCACGCATGCCTTCCGGACGTGGGCGATCGCCGCCGCGCAGACCTTCTGGACGGGGACGATCCCCTTCACGCATCGGAACCCCTTCCAGTTCGTTGATGCGACGTTGCAGACGTTCCATGTGAACGCGAAGCATCTGCATCTCTTCCCGCAGCAGATGAATCATCTCTTGCTGCGATCGGGGCGCCATATCGCCTTCACGACGAGCGGGACGGTCTCCCTCTCCTTCGCGACGCGGCGGCGGTCCGAAATCGCCTTCACGGCGCGGCGGGGGACCAAAGTCTCCTTCCCGACGCGGCGGCATTCCAGCCTCTCCTTCACGACGCGGCGCGCCGGTGTAGAAATCTCGATCTCCTTCGCGGCGCGGCGGACGAACGAAGTCGCGATCGCCATGGGCGGGAGGTCCAAAACCAAATTCGCCTCCATCACGAGGACGTTCTCCTTCGCGGGGCGCGGCCGCTTCGTCTTCGGCCATCACGCGAGGAGAAGAGAGCATCGCAACGGCGACCCACAGGCCGACCGGGACGACCAACAAAGCCAAACCGACCGGCAGCAATCGGCCTGATTCACGGCCGAGCGGAATGCCCAGCGCATGCCGAACGCGCTTCAACAGATTCATCGTGCGATCTCCTAAGAATGGGGCGGCGAGCACGGCGGCGGCGGGTTCAAATTGCCGACGTGCGACAAGTTCTAATGATTGGGCGTATTGCACGCGGCGGCCGGTGGCGAGGATCGCCAGCTCATCGCAGCAGAATTCGCGTTCGACGCGAACTTGCCGCGAGATATACCAAACCGCCGGATGATAGAAGAACAACGTTTCGATCACGCGCTGCGCTGCGTTGACCCACAGATCGCCGCGGCGAACATGCGCCAGCTCATGCGCGATCACCGCTTCCAACACGTCCGGCGACAGCTCGGTCAGCCACGCGGTCGGCAACAGGATCATCGGCTGCAGCACGCCGACCGTCATCGCTTCGCCAATTCGCGAGCTGACGCCGATCGCCGGCGTAACGATGAATTCCATGCGGCGACTGATCTGATCGGCGATGTTTTGAATCGAACGCTCCAGCCGCGAGCCTTCGCTCCGCAGCCAAACGGTCGCCGCATACGCGACCAGCAAGCGTCCGCCGAACAGGACGATTCCCAACAGCCAGACGAACAGCAGGATCGGCTGAAACTGGTAGATCAGATCGACTCCCAGCGACGAATCGGCCTCGACCGTCGTCGCGACCTCTTCGACCGCCGCAGCGGTGAGCAGACCGGTCTCGTCAATCACTTCGGCCACTTCGGCGACGGCCGGTTCTTCGCTGACGGCCGGCGATTGCTGCGGAGAGACGCACGCGGTCACAAAGGGACATGCGAGCATCACCGCCAGGGCGGCGACCCCGGCGTTATAGCGCGTCTCGGGCCGGGTCGAAAATCGCATTACCGCGACCCAGACCAGCCAGATGAGCGCCCCTTGCCACACAAAGTGAACCAGCGCCATCGTCAGCTGAAAATAAATCGGGTTGGAGAGAGGCTCCCAAAACATTAACCATCTCCTGGCGCCTGGTCGGTATCTTCGTACTGCTCCAAGGTGCGTCGAATCGCGTCCAGCTCTTCACTCGAAGGTTTCGATTCTTCCAACAAGTGGGCGACCAGGCTGCTGGCCGATCCGCCGAACGCACGACCGAGCACGTCGTGCAGAATGCCTCCCAACGTTTTATCACGAGTCCGCTTCGCCTCGTAGATAAATGCGCGCCCTTCCGGCTTGCGTAACAGCAGACCTTTGTCGGCCATCACGTTCATCAAACTCATGACCGACGTGTAAGCCCGCGGTCGAGTTTGATTCAGTTCGTTCATCACGTCCCGAACGGTAGACGGTCCGCGATCCCAGAGAATCTTCAGCACCTCCAGCTCACCCGCTGTAGGCGTCGTCTGCTTTGGTCTTGGCATATCGTGCTTGCCCCTCACTTAGTCCAATGGCCCATTTATTCTACGGGTCAAACCGTAGGCCGCAACGGAGAAAACCGTAGAAAATGCAATGACTCGGATTTAACCCAGGCTTAATGGTAGAGTTTCGTACAATCTAATAGATCGTGCGATCCCTATTACGTTAAGTTGCGGGTTTAAAAAACTGCCAAAGGATGCCGAATGCGGATCAGTTCCCTGCTAATTGCCCTAAGTCTTTTGTGCACTGGCGCTTGCACGCCGGCCGCCGCCGATATTATTCAAGTCGGCTCCTGGAACATTGAATGGCTCGGCAAGCCGGAAATGCGCAATTCGCCGCCGCAGAAACCGGAAGACCTCGCCGCCGAGATCGAAACTGCCGGCGTCGACGTGCTAGCACTTCAAGAGATTTGTGACGATTACCCCGAGCATGACCGGCTCGGCAACAAGACGCTCGATCAAGTCGTCGCCCTCTTGAATCGCCGCAAAGGGAACGATTGGAAGTACGAACTCTTCCCCAAACGGGACGTCTACGCCGAAGCGCAACTGACCGGCGTCGCTTGGAATGAAGCGCGCGTCAAACGGGTCGGCGGCGCGATGCGGATCGAGCCGGTCGATCTGCTCGGCGACAACTACTACACATGGGATCGGCAACCGCACGCGGCGAAGTTCTCGGCCGGCGAAGGGAAGACCGACTTCGTCATCATCCCGCTCCACATGAAATCGAACTACGGTTCTTCGACCAGCGAGATGGCCAAACATCGCGCCGCCGAAGCGAGCGCCCTGATCGTCGAGCTTCCCAAAATTAAGAAGACGTTCGGCGACGACGACATCATCCTGATCGGCGACACCAACATGCTGTCGGCCAAAGAAGAAGGAGAAAAGAAATTCGTCGGGGCCGGCTTCCGCGATCTGAACGCGGAAGATCAAAACACCCACGTCAAAGACGCCCCGTTTGATCGCGTCTTCGTTCCCAAAGATCAAAAAGAGTTCGCCAACTCGCGCGAGGTCGTTCACACCGCCAAGAATAGTCGCGACTACGAGCGCAAACTCTCGGACCATTATCTGATTTCGTTCCAGATCCTGGTCGGCGCCGATGACGACGACGGAGGCGCTCCGCCGGCCGCGTCGGTCGCTCCGCAAATGCCGCGGCCCAGCCCCCAAAAGTCGACCGACTTGCAGATCCTCGCCGTTCTCCCCGATCCTTACTCGCAAGACGACGGCAAAGAGGCGGTCGTGCTGGCCAGCAGTTCGACCCGCGCCCTCTCGCTCGACGGTTGGAAACTGCTAGATGACGATGGAGGCGAAATCAAACTTTCCGGCGAGATCCCTCCCTGCTCGGTGATCACGATTCACAACCCCGGCCAAAGCTGGCTCAGCAACAGCGGCGACGAACTCCGCCTGGTCGACCCGCAAGGCACGATCATCGACGACGTTAGCTATACCCGCGACGACGTCGCCCCCGGCAAGTACGTCACCAACCTGAAACGCCGCTAAGCCACACGCTTCACTAGCCCGCCGCGCCCAATAGTAGCCCGAAGCGCAAGCGAGGGAAATGCGGCCGCAAAGAACAGCGGAAAGCGGAGAGCCGAAAGCGGACAAGAAGCAAAACACTAGCCCAAGGCGCAAGCCGAGGGTATGCGGCCGCAAGTCCAGGTTGGGTGCGTCTGGACGCACCACGAACCTGCCGCACCGCCGGTTTCGCACCTCGCGTGGCAACGCAACTCTGCGACGCCGTTGCGTTACCACGCGATGACAAATCGACATCGTTCGGCGCCTCTTGGTGCGTCCCGACGCACCCTACCCAGAGCAACTTTCTCACTTGCAAAACGCACTGGCGTTTTGTATACTACACCCCTCAAGATGCGGGCGTCTGATCAACCGCCCAGCGTCCCTTTTTCTCTCCGCCTCGAGATCGGACCGAGGCCTCTTTTTTCCAAAGCGCGAAACTCTCGCCGGGATGGCCGTGCGCGCTTGTTTGAGGAAAACGCCAAATGCGAAAGGCCCGAATTCGGCGCCTCGGCGCCCTGCTGCGCGCGAAGCAAAAGAAGACAAGCAAACAGGCCGATAGCACCGCGGCCCACGAAGAGCTCATCGAAGCCCAATGGCTCGCCTGCATGATGATGTACCCCGAACGGCTCAGCGAGGACGCCCTCCCGCTGCAAGTCTTTCGCGTGCCATGTCATCGCGACATCTACTCGGCCCTCCTCGGTCTGCACCTCACTGGCGACGAAGATCGAGACGACCAGCAGCTGCTCGCCGACCTCCTCACCTACGGCTACGACAAGCTGACCGCGTCGGCGCTAATTCAAGCGGTGATACATTCCGGCGGCGACATGAACAACATTGCCGACTACGCAGCGGCCTTACGAAAACGACTGACGCCGGAGCCGGTCGAGTTGCCGCCCGATGGCGAAATCGTGCGACTCGAATTGGGCGGCGGCAGTTCGTTTCGCACGCTGACCACGGAAGAACTCTTCGCCGAACAGAAGCCGCGCGAGTGGCTGATTGCCAACTTTCTTACGCGTAACGAACCGGCGGTCCTCGTCGGCCCGAGCAAAACACTGAAGAGCTCGCTCGCGGTAGATCTTTGTGCGGCGCTCGCCAGCGGCGGCAAATTCCTCGGTCATTTCGCCGCGGAAAAACCACTGCGAGTCGGCTTCGCGTGCAGTAGCCATCAACAGCGAGCGCTGACCGATCTTACGCAGCGGTGGGGCGAAGCTCGGCAAGCGGCGCCAAGTCGAAACAATCTGATGTGGATGCTCACCACCGACGATCCAGCCGATCCCGAGACCTTGGGAAAACTCCGTGATTGGATCACAAAGCACGAGTTGGACGTGGTGGTGATCGATGCGATTCGCTTAAGTTCGACTGGTAAACGCAAACAAGCCGAAGCGT